>JAPUEI010000067.1:9226-63642 GCA_027492675.1 Propionibacteriaceae bacterium
GCCGGCCGGCCCGGGCGCCGGCGGGCCGCGGGGGCCGGGCCGCGGCCAACCCCCCCCGGGGGGGGCCCCCGCCCCCGGGCGCCCACGACCGAGGCCACGGCGTCACGCGGCACCGCCGCGGCGTCGTCGCGCGCCATCGACACGACGTCCACGCCGCCCACCTCCGGCACCTGTCCGCTGAGGTCGCCGATCTGTCCGCGGGCGGCTCGCAGCCGATCCCAGCGCCAGCCGGGTGCGCGTTCTGCCCCCAGCAGGAGGTCGACGCCGCCTCCCAACGGGTCGAGGTCGACCACGACGGCCGACCCTTGCACCGAGCCCGCACTCGCGAGGCCCACGGCGAGTGTCGACGCGCCCACACCGCCGGACCCGCCGAGCACCGCGATCCGCGAGGTGGCCCGCAACCTCCCCGTACGTCCCGCCAGCACGTCAGCGAGCCAGCCCCCGCCCTCGGGCAGCACGATCGTGCCCGCGGCCAGCGGCACGGACGCCGACAGCGCGTGGGGCGCCGCCCGCGCGTCCGCCAGCACGTACACCCCGTCCCTCGCGGGCAGCCCCATGCGCGCCGCCGCGACCGCCAGGTCCGCGCCGACGATGACGACCGCGGCGTCGCGCCACCGGCCGATCAGGGACTCGATCTCACGGGTCCGCGCCACCGGGTGCTGCACGGCAGCTGCCGCCGCGGCCACTGCGCCCGCCAACCCCTCGTCCGCCGTACACAGCACCGCCTCCGTTCCCAGCCCTTGCTCCATACCGAGACCATGTGTCCGCAGGTCGCGAATGCGTCAACGAATCTCGACCCTGTGGACAACCACTCCCTGAGGACTGTCCACAGGCCCACCGGCCAGGCTCCCGGGCCAGGCCGCCAGGCGTGGTTAGCATTCGTCCATGGCCCGTCCGTTCCTGCCCGAGTCCGCGGTGACGTGGCTCGTGGGCGCCGACCCGCGGCGCGTGCTGGTGCTCGGCGCGACCGGCCCGTACGCCACCGCCGTCCGCGAGCAGGGCCATGCCGTCCTGGTCCTCGACCGCGACGCCGCCAGCCTCGGCCGCGTCATCGACCGGCGTCCCGACCTCGGCGGCGTCGTGGCGCAGGCCGAGTCGATGCCGTTCGACAACCAGCAGTTCGACCGGGTGATCTGCCCCCAGAACCTCCACTCGTTCGCCCCCGGGCTGCTGCTCGGCGAGGTCGCCCGCGTGCTGGCGCCGGGCGGCCGGCTGTGCGTGACGTACCTGACCCGCGACGACTCCGTACCCTGGGTGAAACGCCTTGTCACCGCGGTGAGGGCGCATCTCCCGAAGGCCATGGCCGGCGCGTACGGGGAGGAGTCGGTCGCCGTCGTCGAGCAGTCGCCGTACTTCCCGACCGTCGAGACCCACACCAACCGCGTGTGGATCCCGTGCTCACGCGACAACCTCGTCGACATGGCCCTCGCCGCGAACGGCGCCGACGCCCTCGACGATGACGCCCGCGAGGCGCTCGCGGAGGAGGTCGGGGCGGTCTACGACGCGTCCGCGCGTCCGCCTGAGCCGCTCCAGCTGCCCTACCGACTGCTCTGCTGGCGCGCGACCGTCGACCACTCCGAGCTCTCGCGGCCGCTGCCCGAGACCGACGACGCGCTGCACATCTCGTTGAGTGCGCCGACCGCCTGAGGGGTACGGGATGTGCGTGCGCCCAATCCGTACCCGTTCATCACCTCCGCCGCGCATGCCCCACTAGTCTCGTCATGGGACACACCGAAGGAGACGCCGTGAGCGACACGCAGGATCTCAGGAGCCAGTTCGACACGCTCAGGGACGCCGCCAAGACGCTGGCGATCGCGTGGAAGGACAAGGCGATCGCGCAGGCCAAGCCGAAGGCCAAGAGCGCGGGCATCCTCGGCGGTGCGTTCGGCGCGGCCGGCTACTTCGCCATGAACGCGGTCTCGCTGCTGTTCCTGGCGGGCGCCGCCGGGTTCGGCGCGCTGTACAGCAGGTTCCTCGGCCCGTGGGGCGCCACCGGACTGGGCCTGGTCACGATGGCCGTCGTGCTGCTCGTCCTCGCCGGCATCCTCGCGCTGGTCGGCAGGGCCCAGATTCCCGAGCTCACCAAGAAGCTGGACATCGCCGACGACGTCAAGGCCGGCACGGAGAGCGTGAAGGCGGGCATCGAGAAGGGCCAGCTCGAGGTCGCGGGCGAGCTCGAGGCCCGCGAGATCGAGCTCCGCTGACCCGATTCCGCCACGATTCGCCCTCACAGAGCCCGAAACGGCGCTCCTGAGGCGAATCCTGGCGGATTCCGGTCAGGACAGGCGCAGGATGCGCGACTCCCACGGCTTCAGCACGTCGACGTCCTCGATCTCGTGCGTGGCCAGCAGCACCTCGCACGCCCCGTGGTCGGGCAGCTCGGCCGGCAGCTTCACCGGCTCGGCCGTGACGTTGGCCAGCATCAGCACCTGCTCGTCGCCGAGCGTGCGCGTGTAGGCGACGAGGCGGCCGTCCTCGGGCAGCAGCAGCGCGAACTCGCCGAGCTGTACGACGGGCTCGTCGTGCCGCAGCTGGATGAGCCGCCGGTAGTGGTGGAACACCGAGTCCGCGTCCCGGATCTGTTCGGCCGCGTTGATCTCGCGGTAGTTCGGGTTCACCGCGATCCACGGCCCGCTCTCGGAGAAGCCCGCGTTCACCGAGTCGTCCCACTGCATCGGCGTCCGGGCATTGTCCCGGCTGCCCACAGACAGACCCGGCAGTACGTGCTCGGGAGCGGCCCCCAGCCGTACAGCCTCCGTCAGGTAGTTCAGGCTCTCGATGTCGCGGAAGTCCCCGGCCGCCTCGAACGGGTAGTTCGTCATGCCGAGCTCCTGGCCCTGGTAGACGTACGGCGTGCCGCGCTGCATGTGCAGGATCGTCGCGAGCGTCTTCGCGGACGCCTCGCGGAACGTCGGCGAGTCGTCACCCATGCGGGAGACGCTGCGGGGCTGGTCGTGGTTCTCCAGGTACAGCGAGTTCCAGCCGGGGCCGATGCCGTCCTGCCAGCGGAGGGTGTTCTCCTTGTACGCGTTCCAGTCCCAGCCGACGACGTCGAAGCGGCCGCCGGGTCCGTGGTCGAGGCCGACGTGCTCGAACTGGAACACCATGTTGAGCTCGCCGTGCTCCGGGTCTGTGTACGAGGCGGCCTTCTCCAGCGTGACCAGCGGCATCTCGCCGACGCTGAGCAGGTTCTTGCCCTTCAGCACCTGCTCGCACATCTCGCCCAGGAACTCGTGCATCCGCGCACCGTCGGCGACCAGCCTCGCGTCGTAGCAGTAGCCCGTGCCCGGCGTCTCCTCGCCGTCGACGACCGCGGGCTTCGAGATCATGTTGATGACGTCCATGCGGAAGCCGTCGATGCCCCGGTCGAGCCACCAATTCATCATGTCGAAGACGGCGGTGCGGACCTCGGGGTTCTCCCAGTTCAGGTCCGGCTGCTTGCGGCTGAAGAGATGGAGGAAGTACGCGGCGCTGCGGGGGTCGTACTGCCAGGCGGAGCCTGAGAAGAACGAGCCCCAGTTGGTGGGCTCGGCGCCGGGCGTGCCGGGCTCGAACCCCTCACGCGCAGGACGCCACCAGTACCAGTCGCGCTTCGCGCTCTCGGGGTCGCGCGACTCCTCGAACCAGGCGTGCTCGTCGGAGGTGTGGTTGACGACGAGGTCCATGACGAGCTTGATGCCGCGGTCATGCAGGCCCTCGATGAGCATGTCGATGTCGTCGAGCGACCCGAACAAGGGGTCGATGTCCTGATAGTCCGAGATGTCGTACCCGTTGTCGTCCTGCGGCGACTTGTACGCCGGCGACAGCCACACCACGTCCACGCCCAGCAGGGACAGGTAGTCGAGGTGCGCGAGGATCCCCTTGATGTCACCCACACCGTCGCCGTTCGCGTCGGCGAACGACCGCGGATAGATCTGGTAGACGACGGCGCTCCGCCACCATTCGTCGGGACGGGCGTCACGGGCACTTTGAACGATCGAGGTCACGGGGTGATTCTTCCCGCTGACCCTGCTCCCCGCAACGACCGGACCGTACGACCTCGAGTTCTGCGTGTCACCCCCGCTCGGGGAGAGGTCACAGACCCTTCGGGGAGAGGACCTATGCACCTCGGGGAGAGGGCGTATGCCCCTCGGGGAGAGGTCACAGACCCCTCCGGGAGAGGACTTGTGCAAGTATCCCCAAGTCGAACCGGAGTGATCGTCACCAAACCTCTCCCCGAGGGGTTCCAAACCTCTCCCCGACAGGTACCAGACCTCTGCCCGAGGGGAACCAAACCTCTCCCCGACAGGTGGCGAGGCGTAGGGGGCGACCGGCTACGGGCGGAGGTCGGGGAGGAAGCGAGTGGGGATCTCGGCGAAGCGGGACTGGTCCCAGGGGACGGTCCAGCCGCCGGCGGTGAGCACGGCGTCGAGCACGTACGCCGTGAAGCCCCACACGTACAGATCGCCGACCTCGAAACCGGGCCCCACACGGCCGGACGAGTGTCGCCACGAGCTCCGGTTCTCGGGCGCGACAAGGGCGGACACCGGCACACGCAGCACCTGGGCGACCTCGGCCTCCTGGGGCACCAGCGCTCCTGAACCCGACCAGTACGCCACCACCGCGTGCACATGGAACGCCGACACCGGGATCCGCGCCGCGGGCAGCCGCCCGAGCACGGTCACACTGGCCACGTCGAGCCCGACCTCTTCCCACGCCTCCCGCAGCGCGGCAGCTTCCGCGTCCTCGCCCGGGTCGACGGCCCCGCCCGGGAACGCGATCTGGCCCGCGTGCTTGCGCAGTCCGGCGGCTCGTTCGATGAGCACCACGTCGGGGTCAGCCGCATCCGTTAGCAGCACGAGCACCGCGGCCTCGCGCGACGTCGAGATCTCCTCGGGCCCGAAACGACGCGTACGGAACGCCTCGGAGAGTACGGAGCTCTCGCCGAGCCCCACCGCCAACGCGCGCAGCGATTCGGGGACGGTCACACGGTCACCTTGAGGTACTGCGCGGCCAGCGCCCTGAGCTGATCGGTCGACCCGAAGGCGCCCACCTGGTGGTAGACGATGACGCCGTTCGCGTCGATGAACATGGTGTGCGGCAACGAGTTCAGCCCGAGCGGCGACAGGGAGATCTTGTCGAGGTCGTACAGCTGCACGTACGTCCACCCGGCCACCGCGGCGAACTCGACCGCGTAGTCCTCGCGCGGGTCGTTGCCGTCGATACCCAGCAGGGTGACCTTCCCCTTGGCCAGCTGGTTGAACTCGCGCAGGTGCGGAGACTCCGCTCGGCACGGCTGGCACCACTGTGCCCAGAAGTTGACGATCATCGGGCCGCGCAACCCGCCGAGCCGCAGCGTCGATCCGCCACCGAGGCACGTGAGTTCGACGTCGGGCAGCCCGCCCTTGACCGCGGGCAGGTTCGTCGACGCCGGGCAGTCGGGGATCCCGGCCGAGCGCCGCATGGCGATCAGATCGGCGGGCGTCGGCGTGGAGCTCGCCGAGGCCGGCGAGAGCTTCGCCGGACCCCCGGTGCTGTCGGGCGCCGTCGTACATCCCGCGACCATCGCCACCATCACCGTCAGCAGTACCAGCACGCGCTTCATGACCGTGGCTCCCTCACCAGCAGTGCCGCCTTCTCCGGCGACGTCTCGCCCTCCCCGAACGACGGGCACATCGTCGCGACCGGGCACACGCCGCACGCGGGCTTTCGGGCGTGGCAGCAGCGCCGCCCGTGCCAGATCACGCGGTGAGACAGCACCGTCCACGATGCCGGCTCGAACAGCGATGCCACGTCAGCCTCGACGACCACCGGGTCCTCGGACGCCGTCCAGCCGAACCTCCGGCTCAGGCGCAGCACGTGCGTGTCCGTGGTGATCCCTGGCACTCCGAACGCGTCCCCGAGCACCACGTTGGCTGTCTTGCGGCCCACTCCGGGCAGCGTCACCAGGTCGACGAGCGTCCCGGGCACCTCCCCGCCGAAGCGCTCGACGAGGGCCGTGCCGAGCGCCACCAGCGTGGCCGCCTTGGCGCGGAAGAACCCCGTGGACCGAATGATCTCCTCGATCGCCTCCGGGTTCGCTTCACGGAGCGCGGCAGCGTCCGGATACGCCGCGAACAGCGTCGGCGTCACCGAGTTCACGCGACGGTCCGTGGTCTGGGCCGACAGGATCGTGGCCACGAGCAGCTGGTACGGCGTCGTGAAGTCCAACTCGCACTGCGCGTCCGGGTACGCCTCCGCCAGCGCCCGGTCGATGCGTCGCGCGCGCCGCACCATGGCCAGTCTCGTCTCCACCACCGTCACGGGCGACAGCCTAGGCGTATGGCTTGCACGCCTCGATAGTCTTCTCGCAACCGTTCGTGAGGACCCCCCTGATGCCCCTGGACAGAGGACTGCTGCCCCCCCTCCTCGAGATGCTCGGGCCATCCAGCCGAGAGTCGATGCTCTCCGCCGCCCAGACCGTGCGACTGCCAAAGGGTGCCGTGATCTTCCGCACCGGAGACGAGAGCGGCGGGCTGTACGAGGTGGTGGAGGGCAAGGTCAAGCTCAGCCGGTACGCCGAGGACGCCCCGACCCGCCGCCCCCGCGACGAAGCGGTGATGCTGCTGACCGGTCCAGGGCATCTGTTCGGGGAGATCGCGGTGTTCGACGGCGGACGGCGCATCGCCACGGCCACGACCATCACCCCCGTGGTGCTGCGTCACTACCCGCCCGAGGTGCTGGACAGCCTCATCCGGTCGAGCGTGGACATCGGCTACGCGATCCTGCGTCACGTCTCGTACCGTCTCCGGTTCACTCTGGAACGCAACCACGACCTCAGCCGGTACGACCGGTCGGCCCGCGTGGCCAGGACGATCCTGCGCCTGGGCGAGCGTTTCGGCACGTACGAAGACGGCGTGCTCGTCGTACGCCACGACCTCACCCAGGGCGAACTCGGAAGCCTCACGGGCGTGTCTCGCGAGACGGCGAGCAAGGTGCTGACGGAGCTGACGAGCCGGGGGCTCCTGCGGAGCAGCACGGGCTGCATCGAGGTCCTCGACGAGGACGGCCTCAGTCGGGTCGCCGAGAACAACTCCTGAGGCTCAGACCTCGACGACGATCTCCACCTCGACCGGCGCGTCCAACGGGAGCACCGCGACCCCCACGGCGCTGCGGGCGTGTGCGGAGTCGAAGACCGCGCCCAGGAGCTCGCTGGCGCCGTTGGCGACCTGCGGCTGCCCGACGAACGCCGGGTCGCTGGCCACGAACACGACCACCTTGACGACCCGCTTGATCGCGTCGAGCTCGCCGGCGACCGAGGCGGCCGCGGCCAGCGCGTTGAGCGCCGCCACCTTCGCCATCTCGTACGCCACCTCGGGGCTGGTGTTGCCACCCACGGCGCCGGTCTCCAGCAGCTTCCCGTCACGAACCGGCAGCTGCCCCGAGGTCCAGATCAGATCGCCCACGCGGACCGCGGGGATGTACGCGGCCACGGGCGCGGCCACCGGCGGCAGCTCGAGCCCGAGCGTCGCGAGTCGCTCCGACGGCGTGATCATGAGGCGAGCGGACGCTTGAGGTAGGCGACGAGGTTGTCCGGCGTCGGCCCAGGCACCACGGCCACGAGCTCCCAGCCTTCCGAACCCCAGTTGTCGAGGATCTGCTTCGTCGCGTGCACGAGCAGCGGCACCGTCACGTACTCCCACTTCTGCATGCCGATCACCCTAGTGGGCGAGAAGGCGGGGAGCTCGGCCGTACGCTGGGGGCATGCCCGAGGTCGCACCGCTGCACATCGTGAGCGGGAAGGGCGGCACGGGCAAGACCACGATCGCGCTGGCTCTGGCGCTGCTGTTGCGTCGTCGTGGCGAGACCCTGGTCTGCGAGGTCGAGTCGCGCCACGGGCTGTCGGAGGCGGCCGGCGTGCCGAAGATCCCCGAGGGCGACGAACGTACGGTGACCGTGGCCGGTCAACGGCTGCGGATGCTGAGCGTCGACTCGGGCCACGCGCTGCGTGACTATCTGGACAGCCACGTCCGGCTCGGCGTCGCGGGCACGATCCTCGACAAGACCGGTTTCGTCGACTTCGCCACGGAGCTCGCGCCCGGGCTGCGTGACGTACTGCTGACCGGAAAGGTCTACCAGGCCGCCCGGCGTCGGCTGAAGGGCTCCGCTGACGCGGTCGACGCCGTCGTCATGGACGCCCCTCCGACCGGCCGCCTCGAGACGTTCCTCACCGCCGGCGACGCGCTGGCCGAAGTCATGACCGTCGGTCCGATCGCGCCCCAGGCGCAGTCGATCATGGAGCTTCTGCGGTTGCCGTCGACCCAGGTGCACCTCGTGACCACCTGCTCGGAGATGGCCATCACCGAGACGCTCGAGGCGATCGACGCCCTGGCAGGCCACGGGATCGGGGTGGGGGCGATCATCATGAACCAGGTGATGGCCGACCCGCCTCTCCTGCCGCCCGGCATGGCTGCCCCGCTCGCCGAGGCCTGGGAACGCGACCGCGCCGTCGCCGAGGGTCAGCGGCCCTGGGCGCAGGCGCTGGCCGACCGGCTCACCGAGCTCGGACGACCTGCCGCGCTGACGGTCCCGCTGCTGCCCGACGAGGTCTCCGCCGACGACCTGCAGACCATCGCGGACGTCCTGGCCGAGAGCTGGGACGCCGCGTGAGAGAGCTGTTCGACGTCTCCGGGATGCTGGCGGACCGCGCGGTCCGCGTCGTGGTGACCTGCGGCACGGGCGGCGTCGGCAAGACGTCGGTCTCAGCCGCTCTCGCGGTCACCGCCGCCGAGGCCGGCCGCCACGTCGTGCTGGTCACGGTCGACCCCGCGAAACGCCTGGCCACCGCGCTCGGGCTGGCAGGCCTGGGTGGCGAACCACAGCCCGTACCCGGCATCTCGGGCGGCTCGCTCGACGCGCTGATGCTCGACATGACGCAGACGTTCGACGACGCCGTACGGTCGCACGCGCCCCGCAATCGCGTCGACGAGGTGCTGCGTAACCCCTTCTACAAGGCGCTGTCGACGTCGTTTTCCGGCACCCAGGACTACATGGCCACCGAGAAGCTCGGCCAGCTGTACGAGCGGTCGCTGGCCGACGGCCGCTGGGACCTCATCGTCGTGGACACGCCCCCCTCCCGGTCGGCCCTGGACTTCCTGGACGCCCCCGCCCGCCTCGACCGCCTCGCTGAAGGCCCGGTCCTGCAGCTGCTGGCGCCGAGCAGGGGCCCGCTCAAACTCATTGGCACCGGGCTGTCGCAGGTGACCTGGCTGATCTCCAAGATCATCGGCAGCAAGGCGCTCAGCGACCTCCAGGTGTTCGCGTCGGCGTTTGAGACCGTGATGACCGGGTTCCGGCGCCGCGCCGGCGTCGTACGGACCCTGCTCGCCTCACCCGCCGCAGCCTTCGTCGTCGTCGCCAGCCCGCGCAAGGCCGCCCTCGACGAGGCCCGGTTCTTCGCCGATCAACTGCGAGGACGCCGCACGACATCGCGCGGCGTGGTGGTGAACCGTGTCACCCCACCGGTCAGCCTCTCCAGTGGTGACGAGGCCGCGCTCCGGGAGCACCCCGAGGCGTACGCGTGGTGGCGGGGAACCTGGGCGACGTGGAAGGCCCAGCACGAACGGATGCTCACGGCGTTACCGGCATCACTGCCGGTCGCGTTGGCAGCGATGCTGGAGCGCGAGGTCACCGACCTCGACGCCGTGAGAGAGCTCGGTCTACTTCTGGCTGGCGGCGTGGGGCTTGCCGAGGAGCACGGAACCCCAGTCGTCGACATCTGAGCGCTGGCGCAGCAACTGACGACGCTCACGCTCGGTCATGCCGCCCCAGACACCCCACTCGATCCGATTGTCGAGGGCCTCGGCGAGGCATTCCGTCCGCACAGGGCAGCCCGAGCACAAGGCCCGTACTCGCTTCTGATCGGCTCCGTCTGGGAACAGCTCATCTTGCTTGCCGCGGCACTTGGCCTCGAGCGTCCACTCGTCGTCTTGACGCGCTGACATACCCATCGATCCCTTCGAGCCGAGTGGCGACACTGCCACTCATGGTCTTTCTGCCTTGAAATACTTGTCTAGGCTCGTTCAAAGTACACAGAGACGGGCTTTCTGCCTAGAGCCTCGACGTGTGGTGGATACCTGCAACGTCTCAGGTTCGGCGTTCCACAGACCTCTCACCTACCCTGGTAGACATGCGCTCCCCACAAGTCGGTCCGAAGGTGTACGCGATGGCGATGTTCGTCGTCGTCAGCGTGCTCGCTGGACTCTTGGTCGCAGGACTGGCCGTACCTCTGGCCGCCATCGGCGGATCCTCGGCGAAGTACGCGGCCGACAGCCTGGACAATCTGCCCACCGAGCTGGACATCCCGCCCGCCTCCGACAAGACGGTCGTGCTGCTGGCCGACGGCACCGAGCTCGCCCAGCTGTACGACGAGAACCGCGTCGTCGTCACCCTGGACCAGATCGCGCCCATCATGCGTACGGCGCAGGTGGCCATCGAGGACAACCGCTTCTACGAGCACGGAGCGCTCGACTTCAAGGGCACGATGCGCGCGCTCGTACGCACGGGGAGCGGCAGCGCCGTGCAGGGCGGCTCGACGCTGACCCAGCAGTACGTGAAGCAGGTCCGCGTCGAGGCCGCGCAGGCGTCCGGCGACCCGGCCGCAGTGCTGGCCGCGCAGGAGCAGACGCTGTCGCGCAAGATCCTCGAGCTGCGCTACGCCGTGGCTCTTGAGTCGAAGTACTCCAAGGACGAGATCCTCAACCGCTATCTCAACATCGCCTACTACGGCGACGGTGCGTACGGGGTCGAGGCAGCCGCCAAGCACTACTTCAACGTGTCGGCGAAGGACCTCAATCTGGCCCAGGCGGCCATGATCGCCGGCCTCGCCCAGAACCCGGTCGCGACGGATCCCGTCCACCACCCGGTGGCCGCCACGGACCGACGCGACGTCGTGATCAACCGCATGCTCGAGCTCAACCTCATCACGCCAGCCGACGCAGCCGCCGCCAAGGCCACCGTCTTCGACGCGTCGAAGGTGCAAGCCAACAAGAAGGGCTGTGTCGGCACGAAGTACCCCTTCATGTGCGACTACGTGGTGCGGTCGCTGTTGCAGAACCCCGCGCTGGGCGCGACCGTCGAGGACCGCAAGGACACGGTGTACCGCGGTGGCCTGGTCGTGAAGACGCAGATCGACAAGAACGCGATGGACGTCGCACAGAAGGCCGTCTCCGACCATGTCGCCGCGAAGGACCCCGTCGTCGGCACGATGGTGGAGGTCCAGCCCGGGACAGGGCTGATCCTCGCGATGGCCCAGAGCAGACCTGTCATGGGGAACAACTCCGCGGCCGGAGAGACGTACTACAACTACGCCGTCAGCGCGGCGATGGGCGGCGCCGAGGGATACCAGGCGGGGTCCACATTCAAGGCGTTCACCATCGCGGCGGCGCTCGACAGGGGCATCCCGACGACGAAGAAGTTCAACGGCGCGAGCCCCTTGCAGCTCCAGGGCAAGGTATTCCGTACGTGTGATCCGTCCGGCGCCGATATCTCGTTCAAGTTTCCCAGCAAGTTCGGCCAGCAGAACGAGTTCAACAAGACGTACGGCGACCTGGATATGAAGGCGGCGACGGCAAGCTCGGTGAACACCTACTTCGTCCAGCTCGAGCAGATCGCCGGCATCTGCCAGGCGGCGCAAATGGCGAAGGCCGCTGGCGTCGAGATGTCGAATGGCAAGGATCTGGCCCAAGAGTTCGCGTACTTCCCGTCGTTCACGCTGGGCGTCGCCGAGGTGACCCCGTTGTCGATGGCCGTCGCATACGCGACCTTCGCGGCCCGCGGCGTCCGGTGCGACCCGATCATCGTCAGTTCGATCGCTTCCCGCGACGGCAAGGCGGTAGCGACGCAGAGCGCCAACTGCCGGCAGGTCATGCGACCCGAGGTCGCCGACGGCGTGAACTACGTGCTGCAGGCGGTCATGCAGGCGGGCGGCACCGGCGCAGGGGTGCGCATGCGCGATGGCCGGCCCCAGGCTGGCAAGACGGGAACCACGGACTCCCACGCGACCGTGTGGTTCAACGGCTACACCCCGACCATCGAGGGCGTCTCCATGGTCTCGATCGACAAGGCTCCGCAGTTCGCGGCGTACTGGGCGGCCCACAACAACTCGCTCCAAGGCATCCGATTGTCGACGAACTGGGTGCTCAACGGCTCCGGATCGGGTGACGCCGGCGACATCTGGACCCCGGCCATGACCACCGCGTCAGCGAACCTCCCCAAGACGGACTTCGTCGACCCGCCCGACTCCATCATCAACGGCGTCAAGGCAAAGGTCCCCAGCACGGCGGGGATGAGCGCCACGCAGGCGAAGGCGGTCTTGGAGGCTGCCGGCTTCAGTGTGCTGACGCGCAAGGTGTACGACGCGTCTGCGCCGAACACCTACCTCGGCACCTCGTGCGACGGCATCCAGGGCGGTACGTGCTACCTGAACTACTCGCAGGGGCCACGCCCGCCCGACCCCAACCAGCCGTCGTCGCAGCCGTCATGATCGGTGCTGTCGCCGCCGCGGTGGGTGCGGTGGGCGCGGGCTGTTTCGCGTACGGGGTGTTCGTCGAGCGCAACGCGTTCGCGCTCCGTCGGTTCACGGTTCCGGTGCTGCCTCCGGGCGAGCGCCCGATGCGCGTCCTGCACCTGTCCGACCTGCATCTGTCGACCGACCGCCGCAACCTCGTGACGTGGGTCGACGGCCTTGCCGACCTGCAGCCCGATCTCGTGGTGACGACCGGCGACAACCTGTCGCAGGCCGCGGCGGTGCCGATGCTGTACGAGGCGTACGCGCGACTGTTCGCGATCCCCGGCGTCTTCGTGTTCGGGTCGAACGACTACTTCGCGCCCAATCCGGTCAACCCGCTCAAGTACCTGGGCATCGGCGGTGACGGCCATCGGGAACGCGCCGAGCTCCCCCACCGGGAGCTCCGGGCGACGCTCGTCGAGCGCGGCTGGCACGACGTCGAGGACACGAGGGCGGTGCTGACCGTCGATGGGCGGCCGGTCGAGTTCCGCGGCACGAAGGACGCCCACCTGGAGCTGGACACGTACGACGTCGTGGCCGGGCCGCCTGACCCGTCCGCGGTGCTGTCCGTCGGCGTGACCCACGCGCCGTACCTGCGGGTGCTCGACGCGATGGCCGCCGACGGCCTCGATGTGATCCTCGCTGGCCACACGCACGGCGGCCAGGTGTGCGTGCCGTTCTACGGCGCGTTGACCACCAACTGCGACCTCGACGCCCCGCGGGTCAAGGGGCTCAGCGCCCACACGTACCAGGGCCGTACGAGCGCGCTCCACGTCTCCGCGGGCCTCGGCACGAGCCCGTACGCGCCGTACCGCTTCGCCTGCCGCCCCGAGGCCAGCCTCCTCACGCTCGTCCCCCGTCAGTCCTGACTGAGGCCCGAGATCTCGATGTGAGCGACGCGTCCGGATGGGCTAGACTCCTCAACGGCCCACGGGCCAGTCGGGGTGTGGCGCAGCTTGGTAGCGCGCATCGTTCGGGACGATGAGGTCGCAGGTTCAAATCCTGTCACCCCGACCATGTGAGATGAGCCTCTGGCTTGCGGAGACGCGAACCGGAGGCTCTTTCCGTGTCTAGGGCTGGCTCCGCGCCGGGCCTGAGGACGATCTGACGATCAGCTCGACCGGTCTCGCCACGTCCGTGGTGGTAGGGGTGCCCTCGATCACGCCGAGTAGCCGCAGCGCGGCCAGTCGGCCGTGCGCTGCATGATCGACCGCCAAGGTCGTGAGTGGCGGAGAGAAGAAGGCGGCCTCCGGGATGTCGTCGATCCCGGTCACGGTGACGTCGTCGGGCACCCGCAGACCCCGCTCGGTGAGGGCGAGGATCGCGCCGAGCGCCATCTGGTCGTTCGCCGCGATCACGGCGGTCGGCAGTTCTCCGTCGGAGAGCCCCTTGAGCGCGTCATGGCCCGATCGCGCCGACCAGTCCCCGAGAACGACCCCCATCGAGTGGAGGTCACGCGCCGCGACGGCTCGCCTGTACGCGAGGGCGCGATTGCGTGCCGCCGACCAGGTCGTCGGGCCGCCGATGTGGAGGAAGCGTCGATGACCCAGGTCGGCCAGCTGCTCGACAAGGTCCCCCATGGCCCTGTCGTACACGCCGGCGTCACCCGGCAGATCAGGCTCATCCTCCTCGGCGGCGATCAGGGCCGGCACGCCGAAGTCGGTCGCCTCGAAGGCGCGGCGCATCTCGTCGGTCGACGCGAGCGCGAGGATCCCCGCGAGGTCGTGCTGCGTGAGCAGGTCGAGCGCCGAGGCGATCGAGGCTTCGTCGCTCGCATCGAGGGTGACGACGTCGAGGAGATAGCCCGCGTCTCGGGCCGTACGTGTTGCTCCTCGCAGCGTACGGCTGGGCCCGACCATGTCGATCTCGTGGGTGAGCGCCCCGATGCGATGTCGCCGTCCTGTGGTGAGGTCGCGGGCGGCCAGGTTCGGGCGGTACTCCAACTCGCCCAGTGCCTTCTCGATCCGAGCAACCGTGTCCGCGCGAACCGCGAAGCCCCGCACGTAGCGACTGACGGTCTGGTGCGAGACACCGGCCACACGGGCGATGTCGTAGATCGTGCCGCGCTTCCTCGCAGGCGACGCGCCGGTCGGCGACCCCTCAACGGTCACTTGCCACCCCCCGTACGACGTCGCGCCACATGCCCCGTGGTCAGGAAGAGCATGTCACGACAGGGGAGGGCTGCCGCGCCGGGCACCCGGCGCGACAGCCCTCCACGGCAGCTCACCGAGTACCCGGTGAGCTGCCGGTGTCACCCCTGCGGCCGCCATGCGCAACAGCCGCAGGGACGAGATCAGCCCGCCCGCTGCGCGAGCCTGCGCGTCCCTCGGGGGACGTCGAGCGGTCTCCCCAGGACCCGTACCGACCAGGCGGGCAGCGGAATGACGTCCTCGGCGTCGACGTGGGCGCCGGTGAGGACGTCCTCCAGGGCAAAAGGGCTGCGGAGGGAGGTGGGCTCGCCACTCCAGTTGTGGATGAAGAAGACCTGCTCGGAGGCGGTGGTGCCGGAGAACACCGTGGCCGTCCCGCCGACATTCCAGGGGCCGTGAATCGGCTCATGGAGGACGGCGTCGAGGATCGCCGCGCCGAGCTCCTGGTTGGGAACGGTGCCGACGTACGTGCAGCGGCCCTTGCGAGTCGGCTTGGTCGTCGCGGCGGCGAACCGCTGAAGGTACGGGTGGTCGTATCTGGCCAACACCTCGCTGCCGTCCGCGACCACGCCCTCGGCCCACAGCTGGGCGCGCGCGCCTTCGGGGAGGAGCAAGGCGTCGGTGGTGATGCTGAGGTCGTCGGTGAGGTTGGCGAACTCCTCGTAGCTCACCCCGGCCGCCGTACGGATCACGTCGGGGGCCATCGCGAGGCGCGCTCTTCCCTCGTGGTCGCCGTAGCCCGTGCGGACGCCCGCGATCAGGTGCCCACCCATCTCCGAGTAGTCGCGGAGCTTCTCCAACTGCTCGGTTGACGCCGTGAAGAAGTCCATCACCACGAGCACCGGGT
Organism: Propionibacteriaceae bacterium; assembly: GCA_027492675.1. Taxonomy (GTDB): domain Bacteria; phylum Actinomycetota; class Actinomycetes; order Propionibacteriales; family Propionibacteriaceae; genus Fen-668. Next base: position 24,750 of record JAPUEI010000067.1, read on the forward strand.
GCCGTGCGACGAGAGTCTCGACGTCCAGTGCATCGAGCTGGTGATCGTGCAGGATCCGGACCTGGCGCCCGGACCGCATGGCGGCGCCCTCCCACGCCGTGATGACGTCGAGGTAGCCCCCCGGACGAGGCTTCCCGAGTTCGTCGCACAGGTGCGGATGCGTCTCCATCGCGTACTTCGAGCTGTTCGAGAACAGGACGGTGAGGTCGTAGTCAGGCTCGTAGCCGTTCAGACGGTCGCCGAGGGTCTCGAACGCCGAGCCGAGCTCGGCCACCTCTCGGTAGATGCGTCCGGGCACCTGGCTGTGCGGCAGCACGCCGCCCCAGTAGGTCTCTGCCCCGAAGTGCAGCGTGTGCCAGTGCCAGTACTCGATCATCGCGGCTCCGCGCGCGACGAGGGCGAAAGCGGCTTGGGCCATCTGGCCGGGGTACGGCGGGAAGTTCTGCCAGCCCTGATGAATGGCTGCGGCGTTGGTCTCGGTGACCAGGTAGCGCGCCTGGCGCATCGCGTAGCCGCGGTCGGCCAGCTCGAGCAAGCCCGGCACGCCGGTACGGATCCAGGCGTCGGGCCGCTTGAGCCGCATGGTCAGGTCGAGGTGGTCCTGCATCCCGTAGTACGGGTTGGCTGCCGCGACATCGAGCCCCGAGGAGATGGCCCACTCGTCCGCCGACGGGCGGTCGTACGAGACGCAGGTGGTGACGAACTGGTCGGCGGTGGCGTACTCGCGGACCAGCTCTGCCTGCCAGTGGATGAACCGCGCCGTGGCCTCGGCCTGGAACTGGCGCCAGGCGAGTCCGTACTGAGGCTGCGTGTTCCCGTCGGGGCGCCAGAGCTCCGACCAGTCAGACAGGCGATGGGACCAGTACACCAAGCCCCACTCGCGGTTGAGCGCCTCGACGGATCCGTACCGCCGCTTGAGCCACTCGACGAACGCGGTGAACGTGCCTCGGTTGTGGAGGAGCATCGCACCTGGCTCGTTGTCGACCTGGTAGCCGATGACGGCCGGGTGCGCGGCATACCGTCCGACGATCTTCCGGATCACGCGCTCCGCGTGGAACAGGAAGCCCGGGTGGGTGACGTCGATCTCCTGCCTCGACCCCCACGGCATGGGACGACCCGTCGCTGGCTCACCGGCGATCTCCGGGTAGGCGTGGGCCAGCCAGGGCGGGACGGCATACGTCGGGGTGCCGAGGATGACGTCGATCCCCCGCTGGTGCGCGGCGTCGAGAACGGGCTGGAGCCAGTCGAGATCGAACTCACCGTTGCGCGGCTCCCACGTCGACCAGACGGACTCCCCCACGCGAATCACGTTGAAGTGGGCAGCCTGCATGAGGTCCAGGTCGCGATCCAGCGAGCCGGCAGGCTGATACTCGGAGTAGTACGCGGCCCCGAATCTCACGCCACGCCCGGTGAAGTGCTCGGACAACATGTCCCCCTAGTCTCAACTGTTACCGGTAACAGATTACCGGTAACAGTTTGTCGGAACAAGAGCATCGCTCATCGCGAGAGCGCCTGGTTGAGCGCCTTCAGCTCCTCCGGGTCCGCGATCGCAGCCCCCACCGCCACGGCTCGACAGCCCGCCGCCAGGAATGCGCGTGCGTTGGTCGCGTCGACTCCGCCCGTCGCGATGAACTTGGCCTGTGGGAAGGGCGCAAGCTGCGCAGCGATCCAGGCCGGCGTGAGCTGGGCTGCGGGAAACGCCTTCAGCCAGCCCAACCCGACGGCCAGCGCCTTGGCGATCTCCGTCGCGCTGGCAACTCCGGGCAGACACGGGATGCCGAGCTTGAGCGCCTCGGTCACCACCGGCTCGTGCAGCCCCGGCGACACCACGAACCGGGCGCCGATCTCATGTACGACGTGGAGCTGCTCGACGGTGGTCACGGTGCCGGCCCCCACCACACCACCCACTTCTCGGGCGGCCTCGATCGCCGCCTCCAGCGACGGGAGGGCATCCGGACTCTGGACAGGCACCTCCACCAGCGGCACCCCCTCGTCCCAGGCAACGCGGCAGAGCTCGACGGTCCGCCGCGGGGAGGCCCCTCGGAAGATGCCGATCAGCGGCCGCTCAGCTAGATGCTCCGCGAAGAAGTCAGTGCTCATGGTCAGGACCTTTCTTGCCGTACCGGAGGGGTGATCAACGAATGAGCGATCTGTGGCATGGGCGACCTTCAGCTCCCCGCATGACGCGATGGGTCCGCGACCGTCCGGAGGACGCTCGCAACATCAGGCACGTCGGCAAGATCACCCGAGGACCGCAGAACCTGCCCCGCGACCCAGTGACCGACCCGGAGCTTGACGGATGCCGCGGCCCCGCTGAGGTGCGCCGCCAGCCACCCAGCGGCGAAGGCGTCTCCGGCCCCCACGACCTCGACGATCTCGACGAAGGGCGCCGGCTCACTGCACGTACCACTCGAGTCGAAGCTGACGGCGCAGTTGGCTCCGTCCTTGACCACCAGGTAGGCGGGCTTGTCCACCAGAGCGCGGACGTCCGCGTGCGACGACGTGCCCCAGAGGGCGTGCGCTTCGTCGAGCCCGACGAAGACGATGTCGCACCGTTGGGCGACGTCGAGGAGCCGATCGGCCGGTGTCTCGCCTTGCCAGAGCGCAGGTCGGTAGTTGACGTCGAAGCTCACCATCGACCCGGCCCTCTGCTGGCCGACGACGTGGTCGACGAGAGCCGCGCAGCTCGGCGACAGGGCGACGGTCACGCCGGAGAGATGAACGATCGCCGCGAGTCCAGCGACGCCCTCGACCGACTCCGGACCGAGGGCGCTGGCCGCCGATCCTGCCCGGTAGTAGTAGACGCGGGTACGCGAGGCGTCCGGATCAGGACTCTTGAAGTAGACGCCCGTCGGCCGGAGGGGATCGCGCCGCACCATGCTGACATCCACCCCCGCGCCTTCGATCTCAGAGAGCACGGCATCACCCAGAGGGTCGGCACCCAGCGCGCTGAGCCAGGCCGTTCTCAGACCCAGCGCGGCCATCATCGCCGCGACGTTCGACTCGGCGCCCCCCGAACGGAGCGCGAGCTGAGCGCGAGTATCGAGTCGCTCACCGTTGGCCGGAGTGACCAGGGCCATCGCCTCCCCGATCGCCAGCAGATCCAGCCGGCCAGCCGGCCCAGTCGCCGTTCCGGACACCTCGGGCTGCTCCATGCCACTCCACCTCCTCATGCTTCGTCGTGCCCCACCGCTCCATCACGGTCACTGTCGACCAGGGACGTACACGGCCGCCCCACCCGTCCGCGGCCCGTGTCGACGGTTGACTCCACCGACCGGCCTGCGTAGCCTCGGATCAGATTTGCACTCGGGTGCAAACGATGCAAGCCCCAACGCGAACTTTCACGAAAGGACTCGGATGTCCCAGCTCCTCATGGCCCCGCCCCGGCGGTCGGCCGAGACACCGCCGTGGAGCGGCCTCGTCGAGTCACGATATGGAACGGCTCGGTGGGACACGTGAGCGCGATTCGAGTCGGCATCGCCGGCGGGGCCCGGGGCGCGGGATTCTTGACGGGGCTCAAGTCGCTGGCCGGACGGGCGGAGCTGGCCGCCGTGTACGACCCTCAGCCTGCGGCGCTCGCCGCATTCGTCGACCAGCACCCCGATGCCGCGGCGTGCACCACCTATGAGCAGCTTCTGGACAGTTGCGACGTCGTCGTACTCGCGTCGCCGCAGCAGTTCCACGTTCCCCAGGCCGAGCTCGCTCTGGCCCGGGGGATCCACGTCCTCTCCGAGGTGCCCGCCGCAGTGTCGCTGGACCAGGCCAAGTCGCTCGTGGGCGCCGTACGGACGAGCAGCGCGCGCTACGCATTGGCCGAGAACTACTGCTACACCCGGCCGAACCTGATCATCCAGGAGATGGTGAAGCAAGGCTGCTTCGGGGACATCTACTACGGCGAGGGCGAGTACCTCCACGAGATGAAGTCGTTCCACACGATGCCCGATGGGTCACCCACGTGGCGCTACTTCTGGCAGGTCGGGCGCGACGGCCACACGTACCCCACGCATTCGCTCGGCCCGCTGCTGCAGTGGACCGGCGACCGGGTGACGGCGGTCTCCTGCCACGGCACCGGGCGTCACACCGACCCTGAGCACGCGCTGCAGGACACGACGGTGACGATGATGCGTACGGCGGCGGGGCGTCTCTTCGTGATCAGGTTCGACCTGCTCTCGAACAGGCCGCACTTGATGGACTACTACGCGATCCAGGGCACCAAGGGCGCCTACGAAGCGAGCCGGGCCGAAGGCAACGAGCCCCTCGTCTATCTGGAGGGCAGGAGCCCGGAGGCGCAGTGGGAGCCGCTCGAGAAGTACGCCGACGAGTTCCTCCCCGAGCGTTACCGGAACCCACCGAAGGGAGCCGGCCATTGGGGCGCCGACGCGTGGCCGATCACCAACCTCATCACCGCTGTCGAGAACGGCGATCCCGTCGACCTCGACGTCTACACCGCGCTGGACTTCTCGCTGCCGGCGCTCGCGGCTGAAGCATCCATCGCCCGCGGCGGCGCGTGGATCGACGTCCCTGATCCTCGGTTCTTCACCAACGGGATCGGGGTGGACCCCGGTCGGGAGGCACCACTGACCTGAGCGCCGGGACATCTGCCTGACCCAGGTACGCGAGGGGATCGGGCTACGATCGGCCGGCCCCCTGATTTCGCGGGCAGTCCAGGCAGGTGCGACCGCCGCTCACGTCACATGATGGCCGGAAGCGCACACTCGCTGAACAGGAGGTGGGAGATGAGCACACGCGACGATCGAACGTCCGATTCCACTCAGGGCGACCTCGTCGGTACAGGCGGCAGACCCACCCTCGAGGACGTCGCGAGGAAGGCGGGGTTCGCGCTCCGTACCGCGAAGAAGGTCATCAGCGGGAACGAGTACGTGCCGGAGGCGACCCGGCGGCGTGTCCTCCAGGCGGCCGCGGAGCTGGGCTACCGCAAGAACCCCCTGGCCGCCGGGCTGTCCCAGTTGCACGAGGAGCGCATTGCGATCGTGTACGCCGAGGTCACCGGCGAGTACTTCAGAACCGCGGACCACGGCTTCCGTCGCTTCGCGGACGAGTACTACGGTCACGGCGTCGAGGTTCGGTTCGCGACCACACAGGGCGCCGACGTGGAGCGTCAGGCCGAGGTGCTCCGCGGTCTGGCTCGTGATGACAGTGTCAGCTGCGTCTGCGTACAGCCATTGAGCACCTCGGGGTTGGACGGCGCCATCGCCGAGGTGGTCGCAGCCGGCAAGCCGGTGGTGACGTTCGGCTCCGATGCTCCCGGCTCGAAGAGGCTCGCCTATGTCGGGCCAGACGCCTATCGCTCGGGGAGGATCGGCGGCCAGATCCTGTCACGCTATCTCGGTGCGTCCGGTGAGGTACTGATCCTGTCGAGCGTGCGTGAGCACCAGCAGACGCGCGACCGCCGGCGTGGCTTCCTCGACCTCATCACCGAGCGGTACCCGGACATTCGACCCGTCGACCTCGAGATCGAGGACTCGGCCCAGACGGCGGAGCTTCTCCGGCGCCACCTGGCGAGGAGCATCCCCGACGGCATCTTCGCGACGTTCGACGCGGCGGCCATCGCGGGCCACGTGGTGGAGGACCTCGGAGCCACCGGAGTGACCGTGGTCGGTTTCGACCTGTCCGCCGAGGTCTCGGCCCTGATGCGCCGGGGAACGCTCGATGTCACCCTCGCCCAAGACCCGGAGGGCATGGCCTACCAGTCGTTGAAGGTCCTGTTCGACCTGCTCTATCAAGGCATCACCCCCCGGCCGCTCAACCACACGGCCGTGACCGTACTGACCAGTGAGTGCCTCGATCCGGACCCCTCGGCAGGCGGCTAGGCCGAATCCAGCCGCGCGGCTGTGGTCGACCATGCCGCCTCCGTGGTTGGCATGGCCCAGATCGCCCCGTCTCCGTCACGCGGAGCACGAAGGCCCTGTCTCGCCGAGGTGACCACCAGCGCCTGTTCCCCGTCCAGAGTGGTCAGACAGACCGAGGTCGGCTGTGACGCTCCCACGTCGTACCGCTCGACGATGCGCCCATCCGGCGCCAACCGTCGCACCTCACCGGCCCCCCACACCGCCATCCAGAGGCACCCTTCCTGGTCGACGGTCATGCCGTCAGGGAAGCCGCCCTCCACTCGCGCGTGCACGCTGAACGGGGCCACCGTCCCGTCCGGGTCGAGTCGCGACCGCAGGACCGTACACGCCGTGGTGTCCGCGAGGTAGACGACGCCGCCCGGACCGAACGCCGGCCCGTTCGGGCACTCGATGTTCTCGAGCAGCCGCTCCGTCCGCATGGCACCGCTGACGCGGTACACCGACCCCGTGGGCGTCCCCGTCGTCGACATCACCCCGACCCAGAGCGCTCCGTGAGGGTCGACGGCCGCGTCGTTGACACGGTGATCGACCAAGCGGTCCGGCGTTTCCAGCGCGACGAGCTCACGAACCGACGCCGGGGCCTGGGGATCGGGCCGTACGACGCCGACGCCGAGCCCTGCGACGGCGACCAGCATGTCGGGATGGTGCTCGAGCGCGGCCACGGCGCCCAGAGGAGCCGTACCGCTCACGACCGGGACGAGTACGCCCTCGTCGCGTCGGTACACCACCCCAGCGGGGATGTCGACGACGTGCAGGCGCCCGTGAATCTCACGGGCGCCCTCCCCGAGCTCGAGACGCAGGGCGTCGAGGACCTCGAAGCCCACGCTAGAACTCGTTGTCCACGCGCACCGGAAGGCCCGTACGCGCGGAGTCGACGCACGCCGTGAGCCCTGCGATCACCCGGGCGCTGTCGACGACCGTGGTCATCGGCTCGGCCTTGCCCTCGACGCAGTCAAGGAAGTGCTCGGCCTGCTCCGCCCAGTAGTGCATCTGGATGGTCTTGGTGATGCGGGGACCGATGAACCGCGTCTCGTAGCCGAAGTCCCGGATCGGATGAGGAGAGTGGTACGGGTTGTCGTCCCGGAACAGCTGGGAGTTCCACAGGCTCCCCTCGGTGCCACGCAGCTTCACGTAGCCACCGTCGGGGACCTTGCCCCTGCTCCCCGCGGCCGCCGTGAGGCGCCCGATCGTCCCGTCCGCGTACCGCAGCACGGCCACGTAGCAGTCGTCGAGCGGCAGCCGCGGCTCGGCCTGGTGGTTGCTGAACGCCGTCACTTCGACGACCTCCTGGCCGAGCATCCAGCGCATCAGGCCGAACGGGTGGCAGCCGCCGCCGATCATGATGTCCTGCGGCTTGTCCGCCGCGCTTCGCCAGGGGGTTCGGCCGTCCGCGCCGTACATGTCGGCGAGGTTCGCGACGTAGTCGCCCTCGGCGAGCCAGGCCTTGCCGATGTCCCCGCGCCGGTACGCGTCACGCATGCGCTGGTAGTCGGGACGGAAGTGATAGACGTGACCGCCGAGGAAGACCCGGCCGGACTCACGTACGGCCGCGACCAGGCGTACCGCGTCGGCACGTGAGGTGGACGTCGGCTTCTCGCACAGGACGTGCTTGCCGGCACGCAGCGCCGCTTCGGCGTGGTCGGCGTGGAGGTGGTCGGGCGTCGCGATCACGACGGCGTCGAGATCGGGTCGAGCCAGGAACGCCTCCAGGGAGTGAGCGACGCCGTCGATCCCGAACTCCTTGGCTCGTTGCTCGAGCCCCTCGACGTTGGTGTCCCAGAGCGCCACCACGGTGGAACGAGGGTCCTTCATGAATGCCTGGATGTGACCGTGGGCTGCCTCTCCTGCGGCCCCGAGGACTCCGACTCGGATCGTGCTGGACATAGCGATTCTTCCTTTTGGTGTAGCGAAAATTGGCTGAGTAAGTGATCAGTGCCCGAGGGGCACGCTGGTGCTGCAGACGATCTGGAGGAGGTCGAACAGGCGATCGGCTTCGTGCGCCGTCTCCCCGTCGAGCTGGAAGCCGACGGGCTGACGCGACCTCGGGTTGCTGATCACTCCCTGTCGGTGAAGCAGGTGCTTCTCGATGGAGACGAACGCGTCGAGCGAGCTCTGCAGGGCGATGAGCGCGGCGAGCGGGCCATGGATCCGCGCCGCCAGGTCCTCGTCGCCGGCGCTGAGCGCCCTCCACAGCGCGACGACAGCCCAGCAGACATCCGCTGCCGGCATCGTCCCGACGATCCCCCGGTGGAACGAGTCCACGAGCGCGATCCCGCCCGTGCCCTCGAGGACGCGCGCGCGACCGTTCGAGAGCTCCCTGAGCCTCGAGACCCGCTGGCCGAACGGGGGGGCCTCGGGCTTCAGCCAGATCCGATCGCCGAACTCGTCGATCAGCCTCACCTGGAACTCCACGGACATCGGCGTGCCGACGTACCCGCTGGCGTCCTGGACCACGATCGGCACGTCGACCGCACCGACGACCGCAGCGAAGTAGCCGAACAGTGCCGACTCATGGCTGGCGACCGTCATGGGAGGGGTGACCATGAGCGCCGACACGCCGTTGTCGACGGCGGCGATGCTCCGCTCGACGGCTCCGGCGGTGCTCTCGGCGCCCACGCTCGCCACCAGGGGAACACCCGCGGCATTGCTGACCTCGGCGATCGTGCGTGCGGTAGCGATCCGTTCGCTGTCGCTGAGACGCAGGACCTCCGAGACCATGCCGATGGTCAGTCCGTCCACGCCTTGGCGCAGACACCACTCAGCCTCGGCACGCAATCCCCCGTGGTCGATGGACTCATCGGCATTGAATGGTGTTTGAAGTACCGGCAGCACGCCGGTCAGCGATGTGACTCGCAAAGGAACTTCCCCCTCACAGTGAGTTGCTTGGTCATGAACGCCCCACCACGGGTGGGACGAGTCCGCGTGGTGCCCCCGCGGTGGGGACGAGGAAGTCGAGGTCACAGCCCCGATCCGCCTGCAGTACGTGGTCGCGGTACAGGGCCGTCCAGCCCCGCGTGTGCGCGGTCGGCTGAGGCTCCCAGGCCGCGGTGCGGCGGTCGAGCTCAGCCTGGTCGACGAGCAGATCGAGCCGCCGGCTGGGGATGTCGAGCCGGATCAGGTCGCCGTCCTGGACAACGGAGAGGGCCCCTCCGACGGCCGCCTCGGGAGCCACGTGGAGCACGACGGTTCCGTAGCTCGTACCGCTCATCCGGGCGTCGGTGATGCGCACCATGTCGGTGACGCCCTGGGTCGCCAGCTTGGGCGGGATCGGGATCATCCCCCACTCGGGCATCCCCGGCGCACCCACCGGCCCGCAGCCGCGAAGCACGAGGACCGTGTCCGGCGTGACGTCCAGGTCGGGGTCCTCGATCCGGGTCCTCATGTCGTGGTAGCCGTCGAAGACGAGCGCCGGCCCCTCGTGCCGCAGCAGCTCGGATGACGCCGAGGCGGTCTTGATCACGGCACCGTTCAGGGCCAGCGACCCGTGAACCACCGCAAGCGCCGGCAGAACCGTGACGGGAGCGCCCTCACCGCGTACGGGCTCTTCTGGCTCTCGTGCTGCCGCGGTGACCTCGGAGAGCCTTCGACCGTCTGCCGTCCATGCGTCGAGATCGAGGTGTCGAGCGATCGAGCGCAGGGTGGCGGGCAGCCCGCCAGCACGGTGCAGCGCCTGGATCAGGTGAGCTCCTGCCGGTTCCACATCGACGACCACCGGCACGCGCTCGGCCGCCTCATGGAGATCCTCCAGCGTCAGCTCCACGCCTGCTCTGCCGGCGAGCGCGAGCAGGTGAAGGACGGCGTTGGTCGAACCACCGATCGCGGCGAGTGTCGCGGCTGCATTCAGGAAGGAACTCCGACCAATCAGGCTGGACGGTCTCAGGTCCTGACGTACGAGTTCCACCGCCCGGCGACCGGTCTCACGGGCCGCGACCACGCCTGCCGGATCGCCTGCAGGGATGATGGCGGTCCCGGGCAGGATCAGACCGAGCGCCTCGATCAGCAGGGCCATCGTCGAGGCCGTACCCATGACGTTGCATCCGCCTCGCTGACGGGCCAACGCATCCTCGAGGTCTGTCCACGCCCCGTCGGTCAGCCGCCCCGCGGTGCGCTCGTGATGCAGGCGCCAGACGTCCGTCGTGCCGATGTCACGCCCGGCCAGGCACGCCGCAGCGCGCGCTCCCCCGGCATGCACGATGGTCGGCAGGTCGGCGCTGAGCGCACCCATCAGACCGCCGGGCAGGCTCTTGTCGCAGATCCCGGTGACGACGACTCCGTCGATCGGGTACGACCGGAGGTACTCCTCGACCTCCATGGCGAGCAGGTTCCGGTAGAGCATCGCCGACGGCTTCATCAGGTCCTCGCCCAACGTCATCGTCGGAAGCGTGACGGCGACGCCACCCGCGCTCTCGATGCCGGCGACGATGCCCGCGATCCGGTCGTCCATCGCCGCGTTGCACGGGTTGAGCGCCGAGCCCGACGACGTGACCGCGATCACGGGCCGGCCCTGGACCGCGGCGTGGCCCTCGAGCCCGGAACGGATGGCGGCGCGGTGCAGCAGCCCTGTCTCGTCCGCGCCCCCGAACCACTCCTGACTGCGGAGCGCCTCCCGCTCGGCGGTCACTTGACTGACCCCATGACCAAGCCCTTGCGGATGTTCCCCTGCAAGATGACGTACAGGATGATCGGAACGGTCGACGACACCAGCAGTCCCGTGACGGTCTGGGGGACGTCGCTGGTCACCATCCGCTGGCCGATCGTGGCGACCCCGGCGTTGAGGGTCTGCTTGTCGTCGCTCTGCAGGAAGACGAGTGGCACGAGGAGGTCGTTCCACCAGCCGGTGATGTTGAAGATCGAGGCCGTGACGATGCCCGGCAACCCGAGCGGGATCACGATCGACCTCATCCGGCGGAAGTAGCCCGCGCCGTCGAGCGTCGCCGCTTCGATGAGCTCGTCGGGGAGGGCACGCAGGACCGAGGCGATCAGGAAGATCGTCGAAGGAAGCGCACGCGCCACCCACATCCCGATCACGCCGACCGGGGAGTCCTCGAACCCGAGCTGGACGAACAGCAGGTAGTCGGGCACGAGGATCGAGATCATCGGGACGCCCATCGTCGCCACGATCCCGACGAAGAGCAGCGTTGCCCCACGGAAGCGAAGCTTGGCCAGAGCATAGGAAGCCGGGATCGCGATCGTCATGCAGATGACGAGCGCCACCCCTGCGTACGCGGCGGTGTTTCCGATCAGCTGAACGACGTCGAATCGGCTCGACAGGCCGATGTAGTTCTCCGGGTTCAGGGTGGCCGGCAGCGCCAGTGGGTCGCTGGCGAACTCCTGAAGCGTGCGGAAGGACGTGGTGATCATGTACAGCAGCGGCGCGAGCGCGGCAACCGCCAGCACCGCCAGGAGTCCACTGATGCCCCAGCGGGCCGGACCGTTCTTCTTCCTCATTCGCCGATCCGATCAATCAGTCGCAGCTGGAACCAGGAGCAGGCGAAGACGATGACGAGCAGGACGACAGAGAGCGCCGACGCGGCTCCGAGGTTCCCTTCCTGGAACGCCTTCAAGTAGATGGTGTAGTCGACCGGTGTGGTCGTCCCGCCTGGCCCGCCCTGAGTCGTCACGTACACCAGGCTGAAGAGGTCCACGAGGACGTACACCACGTTCGTGAGCAGGAAGTACGCGCTCGTCGGGGCCAGAAGCGGCAGCAGGATGGTGAACAACCGTCGCCACCAGCCGGCGCCGTCCACGCTGGCCGCCTCGATGATCTCAGGGGAGATCGTCGACAGCCCCGCAAGGAACACCAGGACGCCTTGCCCGAGGCTCTGCCAGAAGAACGCCATCAGGAGCACGCCCAATGCGGTGTCCGTACGACCCAGCCAGTCCTGAGCCAGTGACTCGAGACCGACGCGACCGAGGAACGTGTTGATGGCACCCCGTGGGGCGAACAGCACCGCCACGATCATGCCCACGACCGCCGAGGAGAGCACGGTGGGGATGTAGTACACCGAACGGAAGAAGCGCCAGCCCGGAATGTGGTCGTAGATGACCACAGCCACGGACACGCAGAACACCAAGAGGACCGGGAGGGACGCAAGAAAGACGAGGTTCGTCCGGAAGCGCTCGAAGAAGTCGCCCGAGGCGAAGATGTCCACGTAGTTCTTCATCCCCACCCAGTCGGCGCTGAAGCCGTTCCAGTTGGTGAAGCTGTGCTGGATCGTCGATGCCACCCCGAACCAGACGAGCACCAGGATGACGATCGCCGCCGGTGTACAGCTGAGCCAGCCGACCAGCGCCGCGCGCCGCGCCCGAAGGCGACGGCGGCGGCGCTGCACGGTGGCCGAGGCCACCGCTGTGGGGGGTACGGTCAGTGCGTTCACTTGAGAGTGTCACGCTTCTTGTCGAGCCGGCTGAGGAACTCCGTGGCGCTGATCTGTCCGCCCCACGCGAGCTGGGCCTGGTTCGCCAGCTCGTTGACCAGGTCGGCCTGCAGGGTGTTGTCGGGCCAGAACGCCACCGTGTCCTCGGAGCCCCACTTCTGCAGCTGGTTGAGCAGAGGCTCCTTGTAGACGTCCGACATGTCCGTACGACCGGCAAGGGGTCCCGGATCCAGGGAGTTGGCGAACGCCTGCTGCTCGTCGGCGCTGAGGAGGAACTTGATGTAGTCGACGGCCGCCTGCTTGTTCTTCGAGGTCTTGGAGACGATGAAGCCCACGCCGGTGCCTCCGACCGTCATCCCGTGCGGAACGCTCGAGCTGATGTCGGGCAGCTTCGCGACCACGGCCGCATCACCGAGCTGCTTGCGGAACTCACCGATGGAGGTGGCGCCGCCAACGACCATGGAGGCCTTGCCCGTGTACAGCTGCTGGACCGCCTGTCCGTCCTTCGTCGTCGGTGCCCCGTTGAAGGCGTACGGGCGCACTGCCAGCCACTTGTTCGTGGCGTCGAGGACTTCGGGGTCGGAGAAGTTGCGGGCCCCGGTCGCCAGCTGACCGATTCCGACCGAGCCGCCGACCGCCTGCGCGAGCCAGGTGTTGTAGAGGTAGTAGATGAACGACGCGTCGCCGAGTGACAGCGGCATCACGCCGGTGGCCTTGATCTTGTCGAGGTCGCCCATCCACTCGTCGTACGAGACGGGCCACTGGGTCGGGTCGACGCCGGCCTTGCTCATCAGAGTGTTGTTGCACAGGCAGATCATGGGGCCGTCCGAACCGTTCGGTACGCCGAGGATCTTGTCCTTCTGGGTCGGGTCGAAGCCGTCGGTGACCGCGGCCCAGCCCGACAGCTTCGAGCGCTCGTCGTCGCTGAAGTACGGAGCCATCGGCTCCAGCGCTTCCTTGATGCTGAGCATGTACGAGCCGGACCATACGGACGCCAGGTCCGGCCCCTTGCCGGCGATGGCGGCGGTGCGGATCTTGGTGAACATCGTCGCGTCGCCGGGGAGGGTCTCCATCTTCACCTGGATGCCGGTCTTCTGGGTGAAGCGCGCGGTCGCCTGCGAGATCCAGAAGTCCTGCGGCTTCTTCGACTTGTTGTTGGAGTCGCTGGTCGAGTAGCCGCTCCAGAACACCAGCGGCCCACTCACGGAGGGTGCCCCTGACGACGGTGTGGTCGACGGCGTCGATGAGCTGGAACAGGCGCTGACAGCAGCGAGGGCTGCAGCGCTACCAGTCAACGCGAGGAACTGCCGCCGGGCGTACGGTTGGTTCATTGTTGGTCCCTTCTGGGTGCTGAGATAGAAGAACCGGACGACACATCTGCGAGTCGCCGGGGGGATCACATGGGGAGAGCGCAGCGGTGACCAGTTCGGTCGCCCGCTCTCCAACCGCTTCGAGCGAGCCGGCACCAGCCGGGGTCTGCCAGACCTGGTAGAGGTCGGTGCCGTAGCGGTCTTCGGGCGGCAGATAGCCGTGATGGCGTCCGCCCGACAACCCGACAACGAGGACCGGATGCTCCGGGAACTCCGCGTCGAGCTGTTGCTGAAGGTGCGAGTAGGCCTCGCCAGGCATGGCCACGAGAACAACGTCCCCGAGCCGTACGACGTGCAGTGGCATGGCCGCCTCGGTGCCGACGAGTGCAGCCCGCGCCGCCCTCTCGGCTCGGGCCGCATCGGAGAGCTCTGGCGACCTCGACCAGGCGCCCACAGCCGAGTTGGCCGGGAGGCTCACCTGCTCGACGTACGTGGCGACCGACGCGTCGACGCTGTCGGGGACCTCTCCCCAGATGCCCAGCGGCGCGCCGGACTGCACGGTGGGAAGGGGTTCGAGGCGAGTGGCCGGTGGCATCATCCCCGCGAGCGTCGACAGCACGGCGTATCCGAGCTGGCGGCCGTTCGCCTCGGCGACCGCGGTGTCGCCGCGGTACTGGCGGCGCGTGCCGAGATCACCCGATGCCCCCTGGAGGAAGAGCGCCGGCGATCCCGTCTCCGCCTCGACCACGGCCCTCAGGCCGGCCAGGTAGTCGGGCGAGATCAGCGAGTTCTCAGGCCCCAGCGTCGTCGGGTGTGCGGCGTAGTGAACCAGGACCGCGTACGGTCGGCGCACGTCGTCACCGTCCCGCAGCACGCGGCCGACCAGCAGGTCCTGGCTGACCTGTGTCGCGGGTTCGTACCCGCACACCACGCCTTCGCCGCGTCGGGGTTCGTCGCGGTGTCGGGCGAGAAGGCATGCGCCCAGTCCCCACTCGAGCAGCGCCGGGGCAGCGTCTGCCAGCGCCGCCGTCACGGCATCGCGCGCCGTGTCGACCAGACGGGCCAGGTAGGCCTCGACGTCCGGTCTCTCCGGGGCCTGGACCCCCTCGGGGTCGATGGCCGGCCCAGCATGCGTGTGCGTCAGTGCCAGCACGACACGCTCCGGCGCGACACCCGCACTGGCCGCGAGCGACGACCTGACACTCTGGAATGCCGCATCGGTGCGCCACCACCCGAGATCGAGCGATGCCACCACGACCGGGTCTCCCCCGTCGATCGGGGCCACGGTCACGACGGTGAGCGTGAGCGGGTCCGCGATCCCGGTCGCTCGACGGTGGGTCGATGCCCCCCAGTTGTTGATGGGAGCGTCCGGCGCCGGCGTGATGTCGGCCCTGGCCACGCCGATGCGTGCACGGAGGCCGGGGTTACGCAGCGCGAACGGAGCTGTCCTCATCGGCGGTCCGACCCCTCGGCCAGCGCGGCGCGAAGCGACACCCCTGCATCGAGCGTCACCGTGGTGCCGGTCATGGCGACGGCAGCAGGATCGAGCAGAGCGATCAAGTGGTCGACGATCTCGCTGATGTCCACCAACCGGCCCAAGGGAGACTGCTTCGCGGCCCGCTCCCTCAGCTCGGGGTGCGCCTCGAAGGTGATGCGGCTGACGCCGGCATCAACCACACCGATCGCCAGCTCGTTGACGAGGATCTGATGACGAGCGAGATCAGCAGCCAACACTCGGGTGAGCATCCGCAGGCCGGCCTTGGCGACCGAGTACGCGGGCACGTGGGGATGCGCCGCCTCGGCCGCCCAGCTTCCGACCATCGCGATCCGGCCCGCCAGGCCGGCTCGGACCATCCGTCGCGCAGCCGACTGGACGAGCAGGAACGGCGCGGTCAGGTCCGCATCGAGCTCCCGCCTCCAGGCGTCGGGTGTCATGTCCAGCACGGTCGCCGCCGTCGCCGTGGCGGCCGCGGGCACGACGAGGGTCGCCACTCCGAAGGACGCCTCAACGTCGTCGAGCCAAGCTTCGATGGCCACGGGATCGGTCACGTCGACCCTGGCGTGCATCACCCCTGGGGAGTGGCTGCCGGGGAGCGGCGCAAGGTCTGCCACAGCGACCCTCGCCCCCCGCTCTACGAGAGCCTCGACGAGCGCAGATCCGATGTCGCCCCGGCCGCCAGTCACGACCGCGACTCGACCATCGAACGATGTCATCGAGCAGCCTTGGAGCGGGGGGCGAAGAGCTGGGGGAAGATCAGTGACCAGCGAAGCTCATGATCGGGCTCACGCATCACAGGTACGAACCCGAGGCCGAGGTACAGACGCAGAGCGCTGAGTCGATCGTCGTCGGTCTCGAGGACGCACCCCGCCAGCCCCCTGGCGGCAACGTCGTGGAGTACGGCGACGACCACGTTGAGCCCGAGGCCCTCGCCACGCCGCTCCGGATCGCTCGCGACCCAGTGAAGGTAGCCGACGCCCGGGTAGACGTCGGGCAGCAGTCGGCTCGACGCCGTCGCGAGGATGCGGTCGCCCTCCGCGATGACGAACGTCCGAACGACCGTCGGATCCTCTGTCAGGTCCCGGCGAACCCGGGCCACGTCCCACGGCTCCCCGAACGAACCCGCGAGCAGGGCGGCCAGACCCGGAAGGTCCTCCTCCACGACATCGCGGACTGCTGCTGCCAACGGTGGCAACTGCTCACTGCCTGGACGACTCATAAGTAGCGATAGCACTGTATCTCCCAAATACGGAACATATATCCCGGAAATGAGACTACATGGGGCTGGTTTTCGGGTCAATGATCTGACACGATGAGTTTGCGCGGATCGGGATCCTTCGGTATTCTGAAGAAACGGCCTTCGCGGGCAACGCGGCAACGGATACGGGAGCGTGACGAGAATGAGCAGGGACCCAAGTACAGGATCCGCTTCAGCCGACCGCGCACTCACCCTCTTGGAGCGGCTCGTCGAGGCGGACGAACCCCTCACCTTGACCGAGCTCTCCGCACGCTGCGGAGTTCCCCTGGCCACCTGTTCGGTGATCATGGGCACGTTCGAGTCGCGCGGCTACGCCCAGCGGCACATCGTCGGACGCAGCCACCTCTGGCGGCCGACCCTTCGGCTCTACGAGCTCGGCATGCTCACCCTCAGGCGCGTCGCTCTCGGGACCGAGAGCGAGCCGGTGCTCCAGGAGCTTCGCGACGAGCTGGGGCTACCGACGCACCTCGGCGTCCTCGACGGATCCTCCATCGTCTACGTCGCCCGCGCCCGCACCCAGTCGATGGTGCAGTTCAACAACTACCCCGGGCGGATGGCGCCCTTCAACCTGACCGCGCTCGGCAAGGCGATCGCGGCCTTCCGGGTGCCGTCCGAGCGAGAGTCCCTCATCGCCTCCGCCGTCCCCGGATCGGGACCGAACGCCCAGCATCACCTCGGTGCCGCACTCGAGCGCGAGCTCCACGAGATTCGCAGCCGCGGCTACGCCATCGAGGACCAGGAGGAAGAGGCCGGCGTCGCGTGTGTCGCTGCCCCGGTTCTCGGCACCGACGGGTTGGCCGCAGGCGCCATCGGTGTGACCGGCTTCGCCGACCAGTTGCTCGGGGAGCGCCTCCCCGCCATTGCTCACTCGGTGATCTGGGCAGCGGGCAGCCTGGCGCGCCGCACGGGTCTACGCCGAACAAACGATCGAACCACCTGAAAGGAATGAAGACGTGAAACTACTGCGCATCGGCGAGGCCGGCGAGGAGCGCCCCGCAGCGCTGGTGGCCCCAGGGACGATCGTCCGACTGGACGATGTCATGAACGACCTCGATGGCGAGTTCCTGGCATCGGGTGGCGTGGAGCGCATTCGAGCTATCGTCGCCTCCCGGCAGGCTTCAGGAGACGTACATCCGCTCGGTTCCACGCGCATCGGCGCTCCGATCGTGCGGCCGCACCAGATCATCTGCGTGGGGCTCAACTACCGCGATCACGCAGCGGAGTCCGGGCTGGCCGTGCCCGATGAGCCCATCCTCTTCACCAAGTCGCCGAACAGCATCTGCGGGCCGGACGACGACATCGTCATGCCTCGGGGCGGCGAGAAGCTCGACTGGGAGATCGAGCTCGGCGTCGTGATCGGTCGCCGAGCCCACAACCTCGACTCCCCCGCTGAGGCGGCCGCCGTGATCGCCGGCTGGACCCTCGTCCACGACGTGAGCGAGCGAGCGTTCCAGCTCGAACGAGGAGGCCAGTGGTTGAAGGGGAAGTCCTCGCCCACTTTCAACCCGGTGGGTCCGTGGCTGGTGACCGCCGACGAGGTCTCCGACGTGAACAGCCTCCGCATGGTCCTCGATGTCGACGGCATCCGTCGGCAGGACGGCACCACGGCCGACATGATCTTCGACCCCTTCACGATCGTCTGGTACATCAGCCAGTTCATGGCGCTCGAACCGGGCGACCTCATCAACACCGGCACCCCCGCCGGCGTGGGCATGGGCTTTCGTCCTCCCGTGTGGCTCACGCCCGGCTCGGTCGTCGACCTGGAGATCGAGGGCCTCGGTCACCAGCGGCAGACGGTTGTGGGCTCCCGATGAGGACAGCGGTCGTCACCGGCGGGTCCAGCGGCCTAGGTGCGGCAGCCGCCGCGAAGCTGCGCGCCGAGGGGCTTCGCGTCATCACCGTGGACCTCGATCCCTCGGCTGACGTCGTTCTGAACGTCACCGATTCGGCGGCCGTCCGCGCCATGTCCCACGACATCGGGGCCATCGACGTGCTCGTGAACTCGGCGGGCATCGTCGGCCCGAGCGGACCGTTGCTGGACTCGGACCTCGATGCCTGGCGCCGCGTCTTCGAGGTCAACGTCATGGGCACCGTGGCCATGATGCAGGCACTCGTGCCCGGCATGGTCGAGCGCGGCTGGGGTCGCGTGGTGAACTTCGCCAGCATGGCCGGCAAGGACGGAAACCCCTCGCTGGCTCCGTACTCCGCGTCCAAAGCCGCCGTGATCGCTCTCACGAAGTCCGTGGGCAAGGAGCTGGCGACAAGCGGTGTGCTGGTCAACGCGATCGCGCCGGCGGTGTTCTCCACGCCCATGAACGATGCGACCGGACCGGAGGCACTCGCGCACATCGTCAGCCTGATCCCCATGCGGCGTGTCGGGAACCCCAGCGAGCTCGCCGAGCTGGTCGCTTGGCTGTGCTCGGACAAGGTGAGCTTCTCCACGGGTGCCGTGTACGACATCAGCGGGGGCCGAGCCGTCTACTGACGGTTCCGCAGCACCCTGCGAACTCCTGCCACATGACCATCGACGAAGGGGGCCTTGTCGTGCCCGAGCAAGTCAACGCGTGTCTGCTGCTGAGGGGGGACGGCGTCTCCGTCGTCCTCGACATCACGTCGGGACGGCTGCCCGCGATCGTGCACTGGGGCGCCGACGTGGGCGAGATCGGTCCACGCGATGCGTCGCAGCTCACCCTGGCAGGGGTGCGGCCGATCGTCGCGAACGTCGTCGACGAGCCCGTACGTGTCAGTCTGTTGCCGGAACACCACACCGGGTGGGTCGGACGACCCGGCATGCGCGGATCGCGTCGAGGCAGCGAATGGTCCCCTCGGTTCAGCACGACGGCCCTGCGAGTGGACGGCCAGCCTGTGGCCGCCGGCTCGACCGAGCCACAGTTCCTGACCTTCGTCGCGCCCTGCCTGGTGGAGGTGGAGGCCGCTGACAGTACGGCGGGGCTCGTTCTTTCTCTCTCGATCGAGCTCACCGTCGGCGGCCTGCTCAGGTCACAGGCGGCCGTCACCAACACCGCCTCCGACAGCTATCAGCTCGACGACCTCGTCGTGGCCTACCCGGTGCCACCGGTGGCGAGAGAGCTGCTCGATCTGGCCGGCTACTGGGGGAACGAGCGCATGCCGCAGCGCCGCTCATTCACGGTGGGGACGCATCTACGCGAAGGCCGGCGGGGCCGCACCGGTGCCGACGCCGCCACCGTGCTGCACGCCGGAGTCCCAGGGTTCGGCTTCGGATCCGGGGAGACCTGGGCGATCCACGTCGGCTGGAGCGGCAACCACACCCACTACGCCGAACGAGTATTCACCGGCGAACAGGTGATCGGTGGTGGCGAACTGCTGCTCCCCGGCGAGATCGACCTCGCGCCGGGCGCGACGTACACCGGGCCATGGGTCTACGGCTCGTACGGCAGCGGCTTGGATGAAGTCGCCCGGCGTTTCCACCGCTGGCTGCGTTCACGGCCCACGCACCCCTCACCACAGCGGCCGGTGACGCTCAACGTCTGGGAGGCCGTCTACTTCAACCACGAGCTCCGGCCGCTGCTCGATCTGGCGGAGCGGGCAGCGGCGGTCGGGGTCGAACGGTTCGTCCTGGATGACGGCTGGTTCGGCTCGCGCCGCGACGACCGGTCCGGCCTGGGCGACTGGACGGTGTCGCCCGACGCGTGGCCGTACGGCCTTCATCCGCTGGTCGATCGGGTGACCGCGCTCGGGATGGAGTTCGGGCTGTGGTTCGAACCCGAGATGGTGAACCTGGACTCCGACATCGCCAGGGCCCATCCCGACTGGGTGATGGCCACAGGAGGACGCACCCCCGTGTCGGCTCGTCGCCAACAGGTCCTGAACCTCAGCATCCCGGAGTGCTACGCCCACGTGCGTGACGCGATGATGGCGATCCTCGACGAGTACGCGATCGGCTACATCAAGTGGGACCACAACCGGGACCTGGTCGACGCCGGAACCCAGCCGAGTGGACGTCCGGCGGTCCACGCGCAAACGTGGGCGACCTACCGGCTCATGGACGAGCTCCGCGCTGCCCATCCGACACTCGAGATCGAGTCGTGCTCCTCGGGCGGCGGTCGGGTGGACCTGGGCGTCCTGCAGCGGACGGACCGTGTCTGGGTGTCCGACTGCATCGACCCACTCGAGCGCCAGCGGATGATGCGCTGGACCCAGCAGCTGATCCCGCCCGAGCTCATGGGCTGCCACATCGCGTCCGCGACCTCGCACACCACCGGGCGTACTCACGATCTGAACTTCCGCGCAGCCACAGCGATCTTCGGCCACCTCGGGATCGAATGGGATCTTCGCAGCGCCGGGCCCGACGACCTGTCCGAGCTGTCCGAGTGGATCGCCTTCTACAAGGCCAACCGGGACCTCCTCCTGAACGGCGATCTGGTACGGCTGGACTTCCCCGATCCCGCGCTCACCAGCTTCGGAGTCGTGTCCCACGACAAGTCACGGGCGATCTTCTCCCGGAGCGCCGTGGGGACGTACGAGACCGCATTGCTGGGCCGTGTCCGCTTCCCAGGACTCGATCCCGACCGGAGGTACCTCGTCCGCCCGGCCGGCATCGGGCGGGCGGCGCAGGGCCTGCGACCGCCGCAGTGGTGGCAGACGACACCGTCGGACCCCGGATCCGGCGACGGTGTCGAGCTCCCGGGATCAACCCTCATCGCGGTCGGACTCATGGACGCCCCGATCCACCCCGAGCATGCCGTGCTGTACCTGGTCGACGCAGTGAACGAGTCGTAGCCGGGGGCACTACGGTGGATGCATCACCCCGATCCAGCGACAGAGGAGATCCATGCGCACTGTGAAGGGCTACGGAGCACCGTCGGCGACTGAGCCGCTTGTCCCCGTCACGATCGAGCGCCGCGACGTCGGCCCGCGCGACGTGCTCATCGCCATCGCGTACGCCGGCATCTGCCACTCCGACATCCACACGATCCGCGGCGAGTGGGGTCCTCAGACGTACCCGCTGACCGTCGGCCACGAGATCGTCGGCGTCGTCGAGGAGATCGGCTCCGAGGTCACGAACCACGCTGTCGGTGATCGTGTCGGCGTCGGCTGCATGGTCAACTCCTGCCGCGTGTGCGACAACTGCCAGGCCGGGCAGGAGCAGTACTGCACCGGCGGCAACGTCGGCACGTACGCCTCCGTCGACCGCGACGGCACCATCACTCAGGGCGGCTACTCGACGCATGTCGTGGTCGATACCGACTTCGTGCTGCGCGTGCCCGAGTCGATTCCGTACGCGTCCGCGGCCCCGCTGCTCTGCGCCGGCGTCACCACGTACTCGCCGCTGCGCCACTGGAACGTCGGCCCCGGCACGAAGGTCGCGGTCGTCGGTCTCGGCGGGCTCGGCCACATGGGCGTGAAGTTCGCCGTCGCGCTCGGCGCCGAGGTCACCGTGCTCTCGCAGACGCTGAGCAAGAAGGAGGCGGGCCTCGCCATGGGGGCCCAGCACTACTACGCGACCAGCGACCCGGCGACGTTCGAGACCCTGGAGAACACCTTCGACGTCATCCTCAACACGGTGAGCGCGCCGATCGACCTCAACGCGTACCTCTCGATGCTCCGGCTCGACGGCACCCTCGTGGCCGTCGGCGCTCCGCCGCAGCCGCTGCCGCTCCAGGTCTTCAGCCTGTTCGGCCAGCGCCGCTCGTTCGCGGGGTCGTCGATCGGGGGCATCCCCGAGACTCAGGAGATGCTCGACTTCTGCGCCGAGCACGGCATCACGGCCGACACGGAACTCATCGACGCCTCGTACATCAACGAGGCGTACGAGCGGGTGCTGGCCTCCGACGTGCGCTACCGCTTCGTCATCGACGCCAGCACGTTCGAGGCCAACTAGCTGTACTAGCCGGTCACGACTTCTTGGTCGTCGCCGCGGTGGCGGGCTTCGTCGAGGACTTGGATGCAGTGGCCGAGGTGGAGGCCGACGGGTTCGGCGTGGGCGTGTACCCGTACTCCACCTTCGGGTTGGCCGCCACGTACGCCGGCATGGTGTCGTTCTGCAGCGCCTTCCCCAGTGCTGTGACGCCAGGGACGTCGACCACATCGATCGAGAGCCCGTCCGGCGACGTGCCGAAGCCCGTGATCGGGGCCATCAGCATGTGGATCTGGTCGCTGCTGGTGATGCCCGTCATCGACAGCGCGAGCGAGTAGACCGCGTTGTTCGTCAGCTGCGCGTCGACCTTCACGAACTTGCTGACGGTCGCGATGACGTCGTTGAGCTTGAACGGGTTGGCCAGCACCTCGGGCGTCGCGATCTTCAGCGCGAGGGCCTTCACGAAAGCCCGTTGGCGCAGGGTGCGGTCGAGGTCACCGTTCGGGAGCTCCTCGCGCTGACGCACGAACGCCAGCGCCATCCGACCGTCGGTGAGCGTCATCGCTCCCTTGGGGAAGACGTACTTCACGCCACGATCGTCGGTCGCCTTCGAGGCGACAGGGTTGTCGATCGGCACAGGACCCACCGTGTCGACGAGCGTGATGAAGTCGTTGAAGTCGATGGTCACCACGTGGTCGATGCGGGCGCCGGTGAGGTTCTCCAAGGTCTGTACGGCCAGGGACGAGCCACCGTACGAGTACGCCGCGTTGATCTTCTGCTTGTTGTAGCCCGGCACCGTCACGTACATATCGCGCGGGAAGGACACCAGGTAGACCGACTTCCGGTCGGCCGACAGGTGCATGAGGATGAGCGTGTCGCTGTTGCCGCGCTCGGTCTTCCGGGTGTCCGTGCCGATGAGCAGGATGTTCATGGGTGCGTTGTTCGCCTGGACGGTCGAGGTCGCCGACGGCGGACGACTGCCGGTCGGCAGCGCGGACTCCTCGCGCGCGATGTTCGACACGGAGTTGTTCAGCCTGATCCCGAAGTACGCGACAGCGGCGGCAACCACAGCGAAGATGACGCCGATGGTGATGATGGCGATACGACCCCAGCGCGGCTTCCGCGGCGGCCCAGCGTGAGCGCGGCGAGGCCCACTGGCGGGCGGCTGCTCGGCGCCGATGGCGTCGTCGTCATCCGGCCAGACCACGCCCTGACCGTCTGAGTAATCGTCCGCCATCCACGCCTCCCTAGCGCCTGCACTGCTGTCGGCAGCCCTCCAAGACTATGCGCTGACAGGCTATGCCCGTGCTGTGGGTCATTGCTGCGGGCAGCGATCCTCCTTGTCCCGAAGCTCGCCTGACCCTTCGCGGGCACGCCAACGGCCCCCGACGTCTGGGTCCATAGCCATGTCGGGGGCCGTCGGTGGATTGTGTCAGTCGAGCAGGTCCGCGTACAACGGAGTTGAGAGGTAGCGCTCGCCCCACGACGGGATGATGACCACGATCGTCTTGCCCGCGTTGGCCGGATCGGCCGCGAGCTCACCCGCGGCGCGCAGCGCGGCGCCCGACGAGATGCCCACGAGCAGGCCCTCCTCCTTCGCAGCGCGGCGAGCCCACGTCAGCGCGTCGTCGGAGGACACCTTGATGATCTGGTCATAGATATCGGTGTCCAGTATCTCGGGGATGAAGCCGGCGCTGATGCCCTGGATCTTGTGGGGACCCTTCGGCTCACCGGACAGCACGGCAGACTCCGCGGACTCCACCGCCACGACCTTCACGCCCGGCTTGCGCTCCTTGAGCACCGTGCCGACGCCCGTGATGGTGCCGCCCGTACCGACGCCGGCGACGAAGAAGTCCACCGCACCTTCGGTGTCCGCCCAGATCTCCTCTGCGGTCGTCTTCTTGTGGATGGCGACGTTGGCGGGGTTGGTGAACTGGCTGGCCAGGATCGCGCCGGGGGTGTTCGCGACAATCTCCTTCGCCCGGGCGTTGGCGCCGGGGACGCCGTCGGCGGCCGGGGTCAGCACCAGTTCGGCCCCGAAAGCGCGCAACAGTGCCCGGCGCTCCTTCGAGAAGCTCTCGGGCAGCACGATGATCGTCTTGTAGCCACGCGCGGCGGCGACCCAGGCGAGAGCGATGCCGGTGTTGCCGGACGTGCCCTCGACGATGGTGCCGCCGGGCTTCAGGGTGCCGTCCGCCTCGGCGGCGTCGATGATCGAGACGCCGATGCGGTCCTTCACGCTGGAGGCCGGGTTGTAGTACTCGAGCTTCGCCAGGACGATCGCCTGCGAGTCCCCGTACAGACGGTTGATCTTGACCAGAGGTGTGCGGCCGACGAGCTCGGTCGCGTCGTTGTAGTACGTCATGGGAGTTTTCCTTCTTTGTCGGGTGATGCGGTGTGTTGAGCGTCGATGGTGTGATCAGGCGGCTTCGCCGGCCACCTCCTCGAGGGCGACGAGGGCGTCGGGTCGGCGGACGGCGCCGACGATCTTGTGACGTACGACGCCGGCCGAGTCGAGCAGCAGGACCGTCGGGGTGCGTGTGATGCCGTAGCGCTCGACCAGGTCGAGGCGCTGTGCCGCGTCCAGCTCGACGTGGGCGACCCGAGGGTCGGCGTCGGCGATGCCGGACAGCACGCGCTGCGTGGCGCGGCAGGGCGCGCACACCTCGGAGGAGAACTGAACGAACGTCGCGGACGGGCCGAGCTCAGCACCCAGCAGGGCCTGGTCGAGACGGTCCTTACCCTTCGCCGCGCGGACCTTGCCGTCGGTCGCCCGCCTGTACAGACCGAACGCGGCGGTCAACACCAGCGCGACCACGACCACGTACACACCTGTCATCTCCTCAGCCCTCCTGTACGGACGGAGCAAGCGGCCGGCCGGCGATCCGGCGGCCCAGCAGGTACACCTCGCACCCGAGGCACAGGTCGAAGACCGCGTTGAGCAGCGCCGCGACCAGCGCGAACCCGACGGCGACGTAGAACAGAACCGGCACGTGCAGCGCGAGCCCGAGCAGGCCGGCGACCGCGAACACGAGGCCGACGGTCTGGGCGAACCGCGGCGGGCGTGGGTCCTCGAGCTCCGTGGGAGCAGCGAGCCGCGGCCGTACGAACCGCTTGAAGACCAGCCCGTACGGCTGCGCGGCGAGGCCGACGAGCGACCCGAGCCCGAACACGACGGCCTGAAGAGCCAGGAGGACGAGCGCGGCGGTGCTGGCGGGGCCGGCGAGGATCGTCACTGCGAGCACGACGGACGTGATCGCGGCGCCGAACCGCGGGCCTCGGGGATCGATGGGTGCGGGTGTGCTTGACATGATGGTCCTGTCGCGGATGTCTGGTGGAGTCGGTGCTCAACACGTCCCGCGGCAGCCAGCCGATCAGGGATTCTCAGGGTGACTGCCGCGTGAGTGTCAGCGCAGGGCAGTCGGCGGTGTGTTGAGGGCGTTCAGCCGCGACAACAACACATGCACGCGCACGCACGGCCGGAGACGGCCGAAGAGAGGTGCGCGAATGACATGGCCGGAACGGTAGCAGGACCCGACAAACGCTGACCAGCACGCGATCAGTGCGTCTCAGTCCGTGAACGTCAGCTGACCTGGCGGGTCGTCACGATCCGCGTCCAGGGTCCAGCGGGCGGCGAGGAGACGAACTGCCAGGAGACGACGTCGGACTGACCGTCGAGTTCAGCGAAGCCCAGGCATCCGTTCAGCGCCGGCGAGACGTCCATGCCCGCGCCGTTGAACTTGCCGCTGGCCGGGCGCGCGCCACCGAAGACGTACGCGGAGTCGTGGTAGATCGCCGGGCCCGCGTCCTGGATCTGGCCGTAGCACGTACGTCCGCTCGGACCGGTGAGCTTGACCCAACGGTTCTTCATGTACGAGAAGCTCTTGTCCTTGCACTTGCCCGCATAGCCCGGATCGTTGGCCCAGGGGATGACCGAGCAGCGGTTCGCGTACGCGGTCGCGTCGTTGACGTCGTCGTACGGAAGATCGAGGTAGAACGGGTTCTCCTTCGGCGTCATCGACGTCGGGAAGTAGCCGTTGGCCGAGGTCCGCCTCTCCGTCGCGCACGTGCCGGAACTCGCCACGCCGTCACAGCCGCCGTAGTGCGCGAACCACGAGCTGTCGTACGTCGAGATCATCTGGCTGCCGTCGGAGGCGTTCGGGTCGAAGATCTCGCCGACCCAGAAGGTCGTCGAGACGATGCCGGTGTGTACGGGCCCGATCCCCGCACCTGCCGGAGCCGCGGCGGGCTTCGTCGCCGGCGGCGCGGCCGACCTGGTGGTGGCCGTGGACGCCGAAGGAGCCGCCGTCATCGACGACGGCGGCTCACTCGACGAAGGGCTTCCGGTCGCCTCGAGCGAGGGACCGTCGGCATAGGACGAGCCGGTGGCCGTGCTGGGCTCAGGGTTCGCTCCCTTGGACCCGGCGCAACCGGAGGCGACGCAGCCGATGAGCAGTATGCCCACGACGGCTCTGACAAACGAGCGTGCCACGTCAGCCTCCGGTTGGTTCAGCCGAGCTGGATCAGCCCTTCATGCCCTTTTTCGTGGGGGCGATCACCACCTGCTGGCCTCTCGTGAGGACCTTGGTGACCGTCTTCGTGTTCGCCGTCGCCGCCGTCACAGTGGTGGCCGAGGTCTTCGTGGACTTCGCCACGACCGTCCCGGCACTGACCGTGAGCGCTGCCGTCGTGCCCGGGTCCACGAAGCTGTAGTCGTCCGTGGACAGGGTGCCATTCTGTATCAGGGCTAGGCCGAATGTCACGGCTACGGCTCCAGTCGGGACGGCCGGAGTGGTGAACGAGGTCACCGTCCAGTCGGGCATCGGAGCGATCCACGGGCTTGACGTCCAGTAGAACCACAGGTTGCTGGCGTCGCGGTAGTACAGCGCGAACTGCGTGATCGCCGTGGACTTGGCCGTGACCGACATCACGTACGACTTGCCCGCGACCACCGACGGTGAGCACTGTCCGAGGTCGAGTGTGGGCAGGAGTTTCGCGTCACCGCTGCTGTAGCCGGTGACCGTGAGTGTCTCCCCGTACGTACCGGTTGCGCCCGGACTCGTTCTCGCCCAGGCGGCCGTGTTGGCACCCCATCCTCCGGCCTGGTAGCAGGTCGGGAAGCCGGTGGTGGCGTTGAGGGTCTCGAGCGACGGGTTGCTCAGCGCGTTGACGCCGACAGCGGCCGGAGGCGTAGCCGGGACCGCCACGGCCGGGACGTACGCCGGGTAGGCGTTGCCCTTGTACTGACGGACGGCGCCATCGATGGTCTTGACGCTGGTCTGGTTGATCCGCAGCGCGGAGAACACCGCGAGCCAGCTCACGAACGCGTTGTAGGTGGTCGGCGTGATCGACGTGTCGGCCGGGCACGCGGCCGTACCGATCGGCGCACAGATGTGGTGGAAGGTCAGGATGACCCAACCGCCGCCGTGCGTCTGCGCGTTGGTCACGATGGCCTTGAGCTGGGCGAGCGTCCAGTTCCCGGCGACCTGATCGGGCGCCTTCAGGTAGTACGGATCAGCCGGAGGCATCTTCTCGGCGTACAGGCAGTTGCTGCACGAGCTGGGCGACCGGGTGTCGCCGAGGCCACGGGCCGTGTTGTAGCCGCAGGCCTTGGCGATGGCCTCCACGGAGGCGTCGGCGTCCGAGAACGGGTACGCGAAACTGGTCGGGGTGAATCCCCAGCTCTGGAGGATCGCCCTGTTGTCGCAGATCTGCCTCTTCGCCTCGGTCGGATCTATCGTCGGGAGATCCGGATGACTCACCGTGTGGCCGCCGATCTCGTTGCCGTTCGCCGCGAGCGTGGTGAGGTTCGCGCGGGTCATGTACCCGGGAGCTCCGATCCACGAGTCGGCGATGTAGAACGTGCCCTTGAGCCCGTACGTCTTCAGCGTGTTGGCTGCAGGCAGCTGGTCGGCGTTGCCGTCGTCGAACGTCAGGGAGACCACGGTGGGGCTGATCGCTGCCTGCGCCGGGGCGGCGGGCAGAAGGGCTGCGACCAGCGACAGTACGACGGCACAGGCCACCGCTCCGGGCCGGATGCGCAGTATGTGCAGGACCGGTTTCATGATGGTTGTCCTTCCAGGATAGGAACGTTGGTTGAGGATGCTTGGGGATCGGGGGTCAGAGCCCGACGCGTCGGACTGACCCATTGGCCGTCCGAGGCGTCGAGCCAGGCCCTCGGCAGCGTGTATAGGGCGATCGCCGCGTCGATCACCCGCATCGGCATGCTCAGCAGCCCGGCGATGAGGATGAACGGCCTCTTCTCGGCGACCGCGTTGACGATGGTGAGGAGATAGTCGGCGCCCACCATCACGTAGACGATGTACGGGAAGCCCAGGTAGGCGCTCACCCACGCGAGGGCGTCCGCCACGGCCGGGCCAGCATGAACGCCTGGGATCACGGCGATCGCTGCCGCCACGCCCACCAGCGGGAGCAGCAGCAGCATGAGGCTGCTGAGCACCAGCTCCGCGACGGTGACCACCACGGTCGCCGCGAACACCGGCCGCTTCGGCAGCCAGCGCCGGATCGTCTGCCACAGGCCCAGGTCCCAGCGACGTACCTGCTTGATGTAGTCCTTCAGCCGCGAAGGATCTTGCGTGTACGCCTTGGCGCCGGGGTGGAACGCGATCCGGCCGAGCCGTTTCGCGTGCACCTGGAACGTCATGTTGAAGTCTTCGATGATCAGCCCGGGCGGGTTGATCACGATGTCGCGGAGAGCGTCGGTGCGGTACATGCTGGCGAAGCCGGGGACGATGAGCGTGGCGCTGATCCCGCGCCACGTCTGCCCGTACTTCAGCAGGTGCTGCGTCAGCAGGTAGACCCGCTGCCGATGCGTTACCAGGACGTTCCCGACGAAGCCCATCTTCCGTTGCCACCAGGTGTGGGCGCAGCCGGCGACGGCGACCACGCGGGGGTCGTCGAACATCGGCAGCGCCTTCTCGAAGTAGCGCGGGTCGAGTTTGGTGTCGGCGTCGAGGATCATGACGGCCTGGAACGTGTCGAGCAGCTCGAAGTGGTCCTTGGCGAAGACCAGCGCCGACGCCTTGCCCACGTTCTTCGGCGTCTCGACGACGTTCACGCCACAGTCGGTGGCGATCTGTACGGTGGCGTCGGTCGACCAGTCGGACACGACATGGACGTTCGATGCCGGTACGAGCTCGAGCAGGCGCCCCAGCGACGCACCGAGAACGGCTTCCTCGTTGTGTGCGGCGATCATCACCGCGACCTCCGAGAGCGACACCCCCAGGGCGCGCTCCCCACCCTTCGCCCGACGGCGCATCCGCTCGTCGATGACTCGGAGGATGCCCACGCTGCCCCAGAACGTCATGTTGACGCCCAGGACCGCGAGGAGGAGGAGCCAGGTCATGAAGCCACCGCGAGGACTCTCCGCTCAGCGATGATGGAGTCGATGATGTCGTCGAGCGAGAACCGTGGCGCGTACCCCGTCAGGCCCGAGATCTTCGAGATGTCCGGAACCCGGCGCTGCATGTCCTCGAAGCCGGGGCCGTACGCCGTCTCGTAGTCGACGTGGATGATCGGGCTGCGCGACCCTGAGCGCTCGACGACCTTCTGGGCGAGCCCGTTGATCGTGATCTGGGCCGGGTTGCCGATGTTGAAGACCTGACCGTACGCGGCGGGCGTGTCCACCAGGGTGGCGATCGCGCCGACGATGTCGAGCACGTGCCCGAACGACCGGCTCTGCTCACCGGTCCCGTAGACGGTGACCGGCTCGCCGGCCAGCGCCTGCTGGATGAACCGCGGGACGACCATCCCGTACCGTCCACGCTGCCTCGGGCCCGTCGTGTTGAACGGCCGGATGATGATGGCCTGCAGGCCGAGGTGCTGGACGTACTGGTAGGTGATGGTCTCGTCGATGGCCTTCGCCTCGGCGTACGACCAGCGGCTGAGCAGCGGCGACCCGATGATGCGGTCGGACTCCTCGGTCAGGCCGTCGCAGTCGTTCTTCCCGTACACCTCGCTGGTGGACGCGACCACGACTCGAGTCCCGGCCTGGTGGGCCGCTTCGAGCACCACCTCTGTGCCGCGGAGGTTGGTGTGCAGGCTGCGCAGCGTGTCGTGCTGGATACGGAACACCCCCACCGCCGCGGCCAGGTGGACGATGAGGTCCGCCTGGTGCGCCAGTCGGTTGACCAGACGCGCGTCGGTGACGTCACCCTGGATGAACTCGACCCGCTCCCGGGCGTACGCCCTGGCGGCGGTCAGGTTCTCGATCCGCCCCGTGCTGAGGTCGTCGAGGATGGTCACGGTGTCCCCGCGACCGATGAGGAGGTCGGTCAGGTGCGACCCGATGAAACCGGCTCCGCCGGTGATGAGCACGTGCATGACTACTCCTAGACGCGGACGACGTTGGCTGCCAGCGGCAGGGTGTAGGTGGCATCGAGGACCATGGGAGCGGCGCTGAGCAGCGCCGTGTCCATGCCCACGTGGCGGGTGTGCACGAGCACGAGGTCGTACGCACCGATCTCCGGTTCGGGCACGTGGGACAGCAGCCGACCACCGTGCAGACGCGCCGACGGCACGTAGCGGTCGTGGTAGTCGACCTCAGCCCCGCCGTCGCGCAGACGCGCCATGATCTCGAGCGCCGGCGACTCGCGGACGTCCTCGACGTTCGGCTTGTACGCGATGCCGAGCACCAGGATGCGGGCGCCGAGCAGCGGCTTGCCGACGTCGGACAGCACCTCACGGGCACGGTCGGCGACCCGGATCGGCCGACTGGCGATGCCCTTCATCGCTTCCTCGATCAGCGGCGTCTCGACGCGAGCGCGCCGGAGCTGCCACAGCAGGTAGTGCGGGTCGCACGGGATGCAGTGACCGCCCACGCCCGGCCCGGGAGTGAATCGCGTGAAGCCGTACGGCTTCGTGGACGCCGCGTCGATGACCTCGATGATGTCGAGGTCGAGCGCGCGGCTGGCCTCGGCGAACTCGTTGGCGAGCGCGATGTTGACCGCGCGGAACGTGTTCTCGACCAGCTTGGTCATCTCGGCGGCCTCCGGGCTGGAGACGCGATGGACGACCCCCACGTACCGCGCCAACATCTCCGCGGCCTTCTCCGTGCACTGGGCCGTGACGCCACCGACGACGCGCGGGACGTCCTCGTGGGCGTGGCTGGCGTTGCCGGGGTCGATGCGCTCGGGGCTGAACGCGACGTGGATGTCGGTGCCCGCGACCAGACCGCGCTCGGCGAGCGGCTTGACGAGCATGTCGTACGTCGTGCCGACGTACGTCGTGGAGGTGAGGACGATCGTCTGGCCGGCGCGTGCGTTGGCGGTCACGGTCTGGCAGGCGCTGCGCAGGATCGTGAGGTCGGGCAGCAGGTAGTCGTCGACCGGCGTCGGCACGCAGATGATGACCGCAGCGGCCCCGGCGATGGCCGAAGGATCCATGGTCACCAGGAACCCGGCGTCGTCCTGCGCGACGGCGAGCCGATCCAGATCGGACGGCAGCAGATCGACGCGCCCAGCCTTCACGGCGGCGATGCGCGCGGCGCTCGCGTCAAGGCCGATGACGCGCAGGCCCGCGGCGTGGAAGGCGAGTGCGGTCGGAAGCCCGACGTAGCCCAGACCGACGATCGCGATGTCGGCGACGAACGAGCGCTCAGAGCGCGGGCGGTCACCCTCGACGGCGAGACGGAGCATCGGTGGATCGTCCAGCGGCTTCTCGAACGGCATTGCGATCATGTGAGGTTCTCCCTAACTGTCTTGCCGAGTGAACGGCGTTCCCAGGCCGCTTCAGGTCGCACCCCCCATGCGCAACCCGAGCGCTTTCAGTCAGCCAGAGCAGGCGAGACGGTCCCGTGAGACACCCATGACAGAACCGTGACCACATCGTGATCAGGAGTTTCGCAACGTTTCAGTCGCGAAAAGTCTTGGTTAAGGGCGGCGCCAGGGTTAGTGTTAGGCGTCCTTCGGGGGGCGGAGGACTAACCGATCAGCGCAAGTTGAACGGGGGGCAGTACATGGCACGGGGAGTGTTCGACGAGGGGCCGCCTGACACGCTCCAACTACTCAACGGCTGGCGAGCCACCGTGGATGGCCGGGATGTCCGGTTACCACACAGGGCTCAGAGACTTGTTGCGTATGTGGCGCTTGAAGGGGCTCGTACTCGCACTAACGTGGCGGCGCTGCTGTGGCCGGACACCACAGACCAGCACGCGTTGGGAAACCTGCGCGCCGCACTGACTGACGTACGTCGGTTCGCCGACGGTCTGCTCGACTCGAGTTCGGAGTGGCTGGCGATCCGGCCCACCGTCCATGTCGATGTCCTGCGCCTCGCGGCGCTGCGGGATCGGCACGGACATTGGGAGGAACCGGTCGCCACAGCGCGCGACATGATGGCGCTGGGTGAGCTGCTTCCGGGCTGGTACGACGACTGGGTGCTCTCGCATCGGCGCGTGCTCTCGCACCTTCGGTTGGAGATCCTCGACGGGCTGCTGGAGCAGTTCCTCACCGGGGGCGACCTGCGGATGGCCATGCGCGTGGCGACCGCGTCAGCGACGCTGGAGCCGCTGCGCGAGAGCAGCCATCGCGCGATGGCACAGATCTACATCGCCGCAGGCGATCCCGTCATGGCCTTCCAGGTCTACCGGGACTTCCGCCGTCGCAGCATCGCCGAGTTCGGCCTCGGCCCGACATCGCTGTTCGACAAGCTCATGGCACCGTTGCTTGAGGAGCGTCAACTGCGTCGTACGATCCCGGCCGTCGGACCTGCGGAGCTGGGCGACGACGCCACCCGCCTGGACGGCGAAGCGAGCTAGCGGCCAGTTCCCCCGTACACCACCGCTTCACCCTCGGCGTCGAGACCGAAGGCGGTGTGAGCAGCACGTACGGCGTCGTCGACCTGCTCAGCCGGCACGACCACGGAGATGCGGATCTCGGACGTCGAGATCATGCCGATGTTGATGCCGGCGTTCGCGAGGGACGTGAAGAACGTCGCGGTGACGCCCGGGTGGGAGCGCATGCCGACGCCGACGACGGAGACCTTGCCGATCTGGTCGTCGTACAGCAGGTCGCCGAAGCCGATCTCCGCCTGTACAGCACGCAGCGCATCCAGCGCCTTCTTGCCGTCGGCCTGAGGCAGCGTGAACGAGATCGCGGTGGAGCCGTCACGGACGGACACGTTCTGCACGATCATGTCGACGTTGATTCCGGCGGCGGCGACGGTCTCGAAGATGCGCGCGGCCTCGCCGATCTTGTCGGGCACGCCGACGACGGTCACCTTCGCCTCGCTGCGGTCGTGGGCGACGCCGGTGATGAGTGCTGCCTCCATGGCGGGTCCTTCCGTGATGAGCGATGCGTCCTTGACCCAGGTGCCGGGCTTGGTGGAGAACGAGGAGCGGACGTGTACGGGGACGCTCGAGCGCCGTGCGTACTCCACGCACCGCAGGTGCAGGATCTTGGCTCCGTTGGCGGCGAGCTCGAGCATCTCCTCGTACGAGATCTCCGGGATGCGCCGCGCTCCGGGCACGATGCGCGGGTCGGCGGTGAAGACGCCGTCGACGTCGGTGTAGATCTCGCAGTACTCGGCGCCTAGCGCCGCCGCCAGCGCCACCGCGGTGGTGTCCGACGCGCCCCGGCCCAGCGTGGTGACGTCCTTGGTGGTCTGCGAGACGCCCTGGAACCCGGCGACGATGACGATGTCGCCCTCGCCGATCGCCTCTTCGATGCGACCAGGGGTGATGTCGATGATGCGGGCGTTGCCGTGGGTCTCGGTGGTGATCACGCCGGCCTGCGAGCCCGTGAACGAACGCGCGTGGAAGCCGGTGTCGGCGATCGCCATGGCCAGCAGGGCCGCGCTCATCCGCTCGCCGGCGGTGAGCAGCATGTCGAGTTCACGGGCGGGCGGCTGCGGGCTGACCTGCTGGGCGAGGTCAAGGAGCTCGTCCGTGGTGTCCCCCATGGCGGAGATGACGACCACGACGTCGTGCCCCGACTTCTTCGTCTCGACGATCCGCCGGGCCACACGCTTGATGCTCTCCGCGTCGGCGACCGAGGACCCGCCGAACTTCTGGACGACCCGTGTCACATGACCTCCCTTGCCGGGGTACGAGTCTAGGGGGTACGACGTCGCCGGCACCCGAGTTTGGCGGGTGTGGACCGGCCTTCGATGTACGAACCGCCGGCCCTTCGAGACGCACGGCGACTCCGTCGCGGTGCTCCTCAGGGAACCGGCACGAACCGGGTGCCCCGAGGAGTTGGCCGGCGGAGCCTGCCAACGTCTCGAAGGCCTCAGGCGAAGTACGAGCCGCCGTTGATGTCGACGACCTCGCCGGTGACCCAGGCCGCGAGGTCGGAGGCGAGCCACAGGGTCGGGCCGGCGACATCGGCCGGCAGACCCGCGCGTCCCAGCGGGATGCCCGCGATCTGCTTGACCTGCTCCGGGGGCGGCGTGTGGACGGCGTGGAACTCGGTGTCCGCGATGTATCCCGGCGCCAGCGCGTTCACCGTGATCCGGCGCGGAGCGAGCTCCTTGGCGAGACCGCGGGTGAAGGCGAACAGCGCGGACTTGCTCGTCGCGTACGCCGTCGCCCCGTTCCCCCCACCGTTGTGCCCGGCGACGCTGGCCACATTGATGATGCGCCCGTCGTCGGCCAGATGCGGCAGCACCGCCTTGGTCATGAGGAACATCGTGTCGATGTTGAGGCTCATCACGCGCCGCCAGTGGTCGTACGTCATCTGCTCGAACGGCACCCGCGCCACCATGCCGCCGACGTTGTTGACCAGCACGTCGATGCCGCCGAGCGCGTCGACCACCTTTGCGACGACCGCCTCGGTGTCTGCCTCGTCGGTTGCCTCGTTGGCCAACTCGACGAGTCCCGGGCACGCGGCGCGAAGGGCGTCGTCGGGCGCGTGCTGGTGGTAGGTGACCGCCACCCGAGCCCCTTCGGCGCCGAACGCCATCGCGATGCCCCGCCCGATCCCCGTACCGCCGCCGGTCACGAGCACCCTCTTGCCAGCCAGTCCCAGTCCCGTCATGGGCCTCACCGTAGTTCCGCGTCGCCACACTCACCCGAGGTGGTCGCTTGTTGCCGCCCCGACGAGGTGCAACGCCCGGTGGCACCATGGGGAAGTGACCAACTCCTCGTACGAGCAGTACCCACGGCCCTCGGGTCCTGTGGGTCCTCTCTCGTGGGAGCAGCCGGAATTCGTCGCGACCGACGACGCGGCGCCGCCGGCCGCGGAGGAGGCCGTCGAGGTCGTGCCGGACGAGTCGGAGCAACAGCTCGTCCTGCGTCCAACCCTGACGAACTACCGCCGGGCTGCACGGAGCTGGTCGCTGATCGCCCTGGTCTGCGGCGTGCTCGCGGTCGCCCTCGCGCTGACGGCGCTCACGACCCAGGTGATGGGGCTGCTGGCGGTGGCGATCGTCATCGGCAGCCTGTCGTTGATCGGCGCTTTCGAGGTCCTTGCGTCACTGGCCAAGGGCGTGCGCGCCAGGGCTGGGGCGCATGAGGACAATGGGTGACGTGACGAGTCCCTACGAACACATCCCGCAGCGCGTCGGCCATGAGGAACGCGACGCGGCCGTGCAGCGCCTGCGTACGAACCTCGACGAGGGGCGGCTCGACCAGGCCTCGTTCGACGAGCGAGTCTCCACGGCCCTGGCCGCGACGACGCAGGACGACCTCGACCCCCTCTTCTCCGACCTGCCGCCCGTCGCGACCAGCGGTCAGTTCGAGCTCTACCCGCACCAGGCGATGGCACCCCTGCCCAGCCCGTACCTGACCGACCCCGTGCCCATGGAGTCGCAGCCGAACCCCATGGCCAACCCCACGCATTGGTTCGCCACGCTGCCGCCTTGGGGGAAGGTCATCATCGTCATCGCCCTCATCGGCTTGGCGGCCGTCTTCTTCCGGTCCGGCCTCTGGTGGCTGATCTTCATCATTCCCGGCGTCTTCGGCCACTGGAACCGCGGCGGATATCAGCGAAGGCGTGACGGACGGCGATGAGCGTGGTGTGATCTGGGGATGAACGTCGAGGTGAAGCGCAACGAGGGTGCCCGTCGGTACGAGCTCGTCTCCGACTCCGGCGAACTCATCGGGTTGATCGACTATCGGATCACCGATTCCCTCATCGACCTGTTCCACGCCGAGACCAACCCCGCCCACGGCGGCAAGGGGTACGGATCGTTGATGGTCACCGGCGCGCTCGAGGACATCCGGGCGATGGGGATGTCCGTGCGCCCGAGCTGCCCCTTCGTGTCCGACTTCTTCGGAAGACACCCGGAGTACGGCGACCTGCTCTAGCCCGACGGGTCGTTCTCATTCCGTAAGGATTTGTCCCTCATGCCCGAAAGGTCGTGCGGGAAAGACTCGCCGCATGACACGAACACTGCTCGCCTCCGCGCCCCTGGCGCTCGCCCTCCTGCTCACAGGCTGCACGTCGACCGGCCCCGCCGCCGCGCCCTCCGACGCGATGAAGGCCTCGTCGCCGGCGATGATGGAGCCTTCCGGCGCGATGTCGTCCGGCGCGATGTCGCCCTCGTCAGCCATGGCCGGTGGGGCCATGTCGACCGACGCCATGGCCGCCCACGGCTCGTACGTCACCTTCGCTGACTACTCCTCGTCGATGGCGAAGTACAGCGGGACGTCGGTCGTCTACTTCTTCCACGCGTCGTGGTGCCCCGACTGCAAGGCCTCGGACATGGCCCTGAGCGCCGACATGAGCAAGATCCCGGCCAAGGTCACGATCGTCAAGGTCGACTACGACACCGCCACCGAGCTGAAGATGAAGTACGGCGTCACGATGCAGCACACGTTCGTCCAGGTCGACGCGAATGGCGCCCTCGTCAAGAAGTGGTCGGGCACCACGGTCGACATGATCCTCGCAGGGATCAAGGCCTGACGATGCTGTTCACCGCCTTCGCCTCCCTCGTCGCCGGGCTGCTCACGGTGCTCGCGCCGTGCGTGCTGCCGCTGCTGCCCGTCATCCTGGGCGGCAGCGTGCTCCGGGACGGCCGTGACCGATGGCGGCCGTACATCATCACGGCGAGCCTGGTCGTCTCGCTGATCCTGTTCACACTGCTGCTCAAGGCGTCGACCGCGCTCATCGGCGTCGACCCCCGAGTCTGGACCTGGGTCTCGGGCGGCCTGATCATCGCCGTCGGCATCTCGCTGCTGTTCCCGGGCCTGTGGTCGAGGATCACTACGGCATTGGGCATCGACGACAAGGCACACACCCTGCTCGAGAAGGCGCACGGCCACGGGAACCGTACGGTCTCGGCGGTGCTCACCGGCGCCTCGTTGGGGCCGGTGTTCAGCAGCTGCAGCCCGACATACGCCTGGGCGATCGCCACGGTGCTGCCGGCGAGTACGGGACTGGGGATGCTCTACCTGAGCGTGTACTGCCTCGGCGTCGGCACCTCGCTGTTGGCGATCGCCCTGCTGGGCCGACGGTTCCTGGGCCGGATCGCGTGGGCCAGCAAGCCCAACGGCGCGTTCCAGCGGAGCATCGCCGTGCTGTTCATCGTCGTGGGGCTCTCCATCGGGACCGGGCTCGACAAGATCATCCAGACCCGCCTGGTGGACCTCGACCCGTTCGGAATCTCTCGTGTCGAGCAGCGGCTGGTGCCGACCTCCGGAGGGTCGGCCACGCAGATGACCCCCGCCGACCTGACCAGCTACCCGGCGCCGGAGCTCGTCGGCATCAAGGGCTGGATCAACTCCGACCCGCTCACCGTGGCCCAGCTCAAGGGGAAGGTCGTGCTGATCGACTTCTGGACGTACTCCTGCATCAACTGCCAACGGACCCAGCCGTACGTCAACGCCTGGTACGACGCGTACAAGGCTGACGGCCTGGTCGTCATCGGCGTGCACGCGCCGGAGTTCGCGTTCGAGCAGGTGCCGAGCAACGTGCAGAAGGCCGTGGCCGACGCGGGGATCCACTATCCCGTGGCGCTCGACAACGACTTCGCGACCTGGAAGGCGTACGACAACAGCTACTGGCCGGCCAAGTACCTGATCGACCGCGACGGGCGCGTGCGGTACACCCACTTCGGCGAGGGTGCCTACGACGAGACCGAGTCGACGATCCGGCAGCTCCTGGGAGAGTCCGCCTCGGCGAGCGCCCGCGTGGACGTGCCGGCGGCCGGTCCGGGGAGCGCGAACCGTACGCCGGAGACGTACCTCGGGAGTTCGCGCGCCACCCGCTACGTCGGCACGCCCGCCCTCACGAAGAGCGGTCCGTACCAGCCGGCCGCCACGCTCGCGGCCGACCAGTGGACGCTCGGCGGGGCCTGGACGGTCACCGGCGAGTCGATCACTGCCATGGAGGATGGCGCGACCCTCACGCTGCGGTTCACCGGCATGGGCGTCTACCTGGTGATGGGCGGCCCGACGGGATCGACGGTGAGGGTCGAGGTGGACCCGGCGACGACCTTCGGCAGCGACGTGGGCACGGGCGGTGCCGTGAGCCTGGGCGAGTACCGCCTGTACAAGCTCGTCCAGGCCGACCAGACCGTGACCGGTGGCACGGTGACGTTGACGTTCTCGAAGGGCGTCACCGCGAACGCGTTCACCTTCGGATGATGTCGCATACGGTGACACCATGACGCGCATCCTCCTCGTCGAGGACGACGACACCGTGGCCGAGGTCGTCACGACGTACCTCGAAGCGGCCGATCTTGAGGTGGTGCGTTGCGCCGACGGGCTGGCGGCGGTCGCCACGGCGGCCGCCACGACGCCGGACCTGATCGTGCTCGACCTGATGCTGCCCGGGCTGGACGG
>JAPUEI010000068.1:0-8313 GCA_027492675.1 Propionibacteriaceae bacterium
GTGCGCTGGTTGAGGGCGGTGGCCAGGGCGTTGTAGTACGGCGGCGCCGAGATCGGCACCGAGCCGTCCAGCTGGTCGTAGAAGGTCGACCAGTGGCTGGGGCCGGTCGACGTGTACCGCTGGGCCGTCATCAGCGACTTGCGGCCGGTGGTCGTCGTGTTGCCCGGGAAGATGATGTCGAAGCTCTCGGGCTCGACCATCATCTTGATGACCTCCCACGCCGCGTCCTTCTTCTGCGACGACTTGAAGACCGAGTAGCCGCCCGTACCGAACAGCGACTTGTTGCTCTTCCACGTCGGGAAGGGGGCCACGTCGAAGGTGCCGTTGGCCATGCCCGCGTTGTGCAGACCACCGGCCCAGAAGCCGCCGCCGATCGTCATCCCGATACGGCCGGACGCGAACAGGCCCTGGAGCGTGCCGCCACCACCGACGTCGGGTGTCGGGGACAGACCGCTCTTCTGGAGGTCGATGACGTACTGGAGCGCCTCCACCGCGGCATCGGAGTTCGCCGTCGGGGTGCCCCACTTCCAGCCGCCCTTGCGGCCCTGGGTGAGGGAGGAGTCGCTGTACGCCTTGTCCCACAGCCACGAGCCGCCGTCGTACTTGCCCTCCTCGAGGAGGTTGCCGTTGTTGGCGTACAGGAACGAGGTCCAGCTGCCCCACAGCCGAACGACCCAGTCGAACGCGTTGACGTCGCCACCGAGCTTGCTCATGGCGGTCGCCTGCTTGTGGAAGTCGTCCATGGTCCAGCCCTTGGCCGGGGCCGCGAGGCCCGCCTTCTTGACCAGGTCCGTGCTGTAGAACATGCTGCCGGCGTTGAAGCTGTCGGGCAGGTTGTAGAGGTGCCCCTCGTACATCATCGCCTCGACCAGCGCCGGGTGGATGTCGTTGAAGTAGTTCTTCTTGAGCGACTCCATGTCCTTGGTCACGTAGTCGTCGAGCGGGACGATGAGCTCCTTGGACGCCATGAGCTGCAGGCCCTCGGTGGCCACGCTCACCATGTCGGGCGCGGAGCCCGAGGCGATCTGGGTGAGCACCTTCGCGAGGAAGTCGTTCCAGTCGGTGCCGTTGATCGCGGAAACCTGCAGGGTCAGGCCCTTGGCGAGCTTCTGGACCTTGGGCTGGAGCGCGTCCTGCAAGGTGGTAGCGGCCTTCTGGTCACCGAAGTAGAGCATCTTGAGCGTGCCGCCCGACGACGAGCCGGACGACGAGCTCGAGCAGGCGCCAAGCGCGCCCAGTCCGAGAGACGCCATTCCGGCGGCCCCTCCGAGTTTCAACAGACCCCGCCGATCCATCTGCGGACCGAATCCCAACGTCATCGTGCGCTCCTCTCTGAGCAGTGTCCTGCGCTGTGGCCGGCAACCTCCGGCCTGCGGATCTCGGTTTGCTGAACCGATTTCGCATGAACGTAGCACCGTTCGTCCCTCTGTGCAAGAATCGATTTAGCAAACCGTCGAGCGCTGAGATAGGAGCACCAGCGACGATGCGAGAGGATGGGCCGACGAGAGGGGGATCCGCATGAAGGACAGCGACCGGCGGCCGACACTGGCCGATGTCGCGAGGCGTGCCGGCCTGTCCAAGTCCGCGGCGAGCCTGATCCTCAACGACAGGCCCGGGTCACGTTTGTCGGCTGAGGCCGCCGAGCGCGTACGTACTGCAGCGGCTGAGCTGGGGTACCGGCCCAACCCTCACGCCCAGAGCCTGCGGCTCGGCAAGACCCGAACCATCGGCTTCATCTCCGACCAGGTGACGATCACGCGGTACGCCTCCGGGATGATCAAGGGGATCCTTTCGGGCGCCCGTGCGCACGATCACACCGTGCTCATCGCTGAGACCGGACAGAACGGCGGCTCGTTCGGTGCCGCCATCGAGTCCATGGTCGACCGACGGGTGGACGGCATCGTGGTCGGCCTCATGGCGGCGCGACTGGTCGACGTCCCCGCTCCCCCGGTGGAGATCCCCCTGGTGCTCGTGAACGGTGCGAGCCCGCAGGACCTCCCCAACGTCCTGCCTGACGAGCGGACGGCCGGCCACGCGATCGCCAAGGTGCTCATCGACGCGGGCCACACCGAGATCGGCGTCATCGGCGAGCTGCCGTCGGCCGCCGACCCGCGCAACTCGATCATGATCGGCCTGCGCTTCGAGCGCATCAAGGCAGCGTTCGCCGAGTCCGGCCTGGTGCCGACGATGACCACGGTGGACGAGTGGTCGCCGCGCGTGGGGTACGAGCAGACCCACGAGATCCTCCGACGCAACCCGCGCATCACGGGGCTGATCGCCGGCAACGACAACATGGCGTTCGGCATCTACCAGGCCCTCAACGAGCTCGGCCTGCGCATCCCCGACGACATCTCGGTCGTCTCGTTCGACGATGACGAGCTCGCCTCGTACCTGCGTCCGGGGCTCACGACGGCCCGGCTGCCGTACGAGGAGATGGCCTTCACCGGTGTCGAGATGCTGCTCGGCGACCGCGACCCCGTCCATGAGACGGTGCCGATGCCCATCACGCGCCGGGGTTCGGTCCGTACCCTCTAGTGTCCTGCGTCCGACGTTCCCCGTTGCATCACACGTAGTCGGACCACAGGTCGTACGCTCTCGGGCGTGACCGAACCTCGCAAGATCATCCTGGACACCGACCCGGGCGTCGACGACGCCATGGCGATCTTCTACGCGCTCGACTCGCCCGAGCTCGAGGTGGTCGGGTTGACCACCGTGTACGGCAATGCGCACACGGAGACGACGACGTACAACGCGCTCGCGCTGCTCGAACTGGCGGGCCGTCCCGACATCCCCGTGGCGCGCGGTGCCTCCACCAACCTCGCGGGGACGTTCACGACGCCGGCCGACTTCGTCCATGGGAAGGACGGCCAGGGCGACGCGGGCATCGCCGCGCCGACCGGCCGCGCTGTCGACGAGGACGCCGCGCACTTCATCGTCCGTACGGTGATGGCCGCG
The DNA here is from genome assembly GCA_027492675.1 of Propionibacteriaceae bacterium. Classification (GTDB taxonomy): domain Bacteria; phylum Actinomycetota; class Actinomycetes; order Propionibacteriales; family Propionibacteriaceae; genus Fen-668. Next base: position 2,956 of record JAPUEI010000068.1, read on the forward strand.
CCCGGCGAGATCACGCTCGTGCCGGTCGGACCGCTGACGAACATCGCGCTGGCCATGCAGCTCGAGCCGCGCCTCACGCAGAACCTCCGCGAGATCGTGCTCATGGGTGGCAGCGCGTTCTCCCACGGCAACGCGACCCCCGCGGCGGAGGCCAACGTCCACAACGACCCGGAGGCGGCCGACATCGTGTTCGGCGCCGCCTGTCCGATCACGATGGCCGGGCTCGACGTCACCGAGAAGATCCAGATGACCAGCGCCGACCTCGCCCGGATCGGCACGATGGGCAACGCCAAGGCCGACCAGCTCGCGCGGATCCTGCCGTTCTACCTCGACTTCCACGCGGCGGTCGATGGCCTCGACGGCATCCACGTGCACGACTCGACGGCGATCAGCTACCTGCTCGCGCCGGACGCGTTCACGTGGGAGGAGTACGCGATCCGCGTCGACACCGGCTCCAGCTTCTCCCGTGGCACGACCGTGCCGTCGACGGGGACCAAGGACACCGACAAGGCGTGGGCAGGCAGGACCGCGGTACGGATCCTCACCGGCGCCGACGCGCGCCGCCTGGTCGAGCTCGAGCTCAGCCGCCTCGCCCACTGAGGAGTCGACCGCCGAGACGTCTGCGCACACGAGAGAATCGCCACCATGAACGACCACCTGCGTGACCTGCCGAAGGTCTGCCTCCACGAGCACCTCGACGGGTCCTTGCGGGCCCCCACCGTCGCAGAGCTGGCCGCTGTCGACGGAGTTCTCCTGCCGGTGGACCCGGCTGCGCTGGGTGACTGGTTCTATGACAGGGCCGACAGCGGGTCGCTCGTGGAGTACCTCACCACGTTCGACCTGACCGTGGCCGTCCTGCAGCGACCCGAGCACCTCGAGCGGGTGGCAAGAGAGCTCGTCGAGGACCTGGCCGCCGACGGCGTCGTGTACGCCGAGGTGCGGTGGGCCCCTGAGGTCCATCTGCGTGGCGGGAGCAGCGGGTACGACGTGGTGGCTGCGGTGTGGCGTGGGCTGACGGCTGGCATGGCCACCGAGGCCGCTCGCGGGCATGCGATCACGGTCCGTCAGATCCTGACCGCGATGCGGCACCGGGAGCCGTCCACCTGGACCGCCGACCTCGCCGTCGCGTGTCGAGCCCTAGGGGTCGTCGGCTTCGACCTCGCCGGGCCCGAGGCCGGGTTCGGCGCCGAACGGTTCGCCGACGCCTGCCGCGTCGCCCGGGCGGCTGGCCTGGGCCTCACCGTCCATGCTGGCGAGGCCGACGGTCCGACATCTGTACAGGCGGCGCTGACCGTGGGCGCCACCCGCCTGGGACACGGGGTACGCATCGTGGAGGACCTGGGCAGCGCGCCCGGTGAGGTCGCGGGCGAGGTCCTGCGGCGCGGGGTGACGCTCGAGGTGTGCCCGACCTCCAACCTCATGACCGGCATCGCGGCCACCCTCGCCGACCACCCGATCGAGACGCTGCGCCGCGCCGGGTTCCGCATCTCCATCAGCTGCGACAACCGGCTGATGAGCCGTACGACGGCGACGGCCGAGCTGGCCGCGCTCGAGGCGGCCTGCGGCTGGACCGTCGGCGACTGCCTCGCCGCGCAGTACGTCGGCATCGAGGCGGCCTTCTGCGACGACGCCGAACGCGAGCGCGTACGAGCCGTGCTCGATCGCTACCGCGACACTGCTGTGTGACCGGTGCCCTCCCACTTTCCGGTCGGCCCCTGAACCCAGGTTGGGCGGGTTATCGAGACCGCCTCATGGCCCATCTCCGGCTGGACCCAGGTTGTGCGGGCTATGGCGCTGCTCCGGGCATTCATAGCCCTCCGAAACCGGGTTCGACCTCGGCCGCCTCGTCGCGCAGGCCCCATAACCCGCCGAACCTGGGTTCGACCTCAGAAGGCGCGGTGCGAACCGGGCGATCGCATCTGGCGGGCACGAGGCGATGCCGGTCGCGCATCACCAGGCGTCGACGAAGACCCTCGTCACCATGAGGAGTCCGATGCCGAGCAGGAAGCCGCCGAAGGGTCCGTACTCGATCATGACCTTCAGCCCATGGTTGTCGCCGACCCAGCCACCCGTCTGTTGATACGCCGCGACCTGGACCGGAAGGACTGCGCCGTCGCCACACCCAGCCACGTGAGCGACCAGATGGCCAGGAGCGACGACTCGACGAGCACGATGAACTCGACGATCCTGGGCCGACCATCCCCAGCCCGTACGGCCTTTCCCGTGCCCACGTCCCGCGCTCCCTTCAGCGATACAGGTGTAGCAGGTCGGTCCACGCGCGCCGGAAACTGGAGGCCCCTCGGCGCCGCACCGATAGTCTGATCACCTGCCAGCCAACGAGGGAGAAGCCCGTGACCGACGTCACCGCCACCGCCAGCAGCGCCTACCGCCAGATCCTCGAGGTGATCGGTTCGGTCGAGCCGCGGATCGCCGAAGCCACCGCCAAGGAGCTGGCCGACCAGCGAGGTTCGCTGAAGCTCATCGCGAGTGAGAACTACGCGTCGCTGCCGGTGCTGCTGACGATGGGAACCTGGCTCTCGGACAAGTACGCCGAGGGCACCGTCGGCCACCGCTTCTACGCCGGCTGCCAGAACGTCGACACCGTCGAGAGCGTCGCCGCCGAGCACGCCCGCGAGCTGTTCGGCGCCGAGTACGCCTACGTACAGCCGCACTCCGGCATCGACGCCAACCTCGTCGCGTACTGGTCGATCCTCGCCCACCGCATCGAGTCCCCCACGCTGGCCCGTCTCGAGGCGAAGACGGTCAACGACCTGTCCGAGGAGGACTGGGAGGCCCTGCGCCGCGAGTTCAACACCCAGCGCGTCATGGGCATGGCGCTCGACGCGGGCGGCCACCTCACCCACGGATTCCGCCACAACATCTCCGGCAAGATGTTCCAGCAGCGCTCGTACGGGACCGATCCCGAGTCGCAGCTCATCGACTACGACAAGCTGCGCGCGGACGCTCGTGAGTTCAAGCCGCTGATCATCGCGGCCGGCTACTCCGCGTACCCCCGTCGCGTGAACTTCGCGAAGATGCGCGAGATCGCCGACGAGGTGGGCGCCACGCTGTTCGTCGACATGGCCCACTTCGCGGGGCTGGTCGCCGGCAAGGTGTTCACCGGCGAGGAGAACCCGATCCCGTACGCCGACGTCATCGGCTCGACCACGCACAAGTCGCTCCGCGGTCCGCGTGGCGGGTTCGTGCTGGCCACCAAGGAGTACGCGGACTCGGTCGACAAGGGCTGCCCCATGGTGCTCGGCGGTCCGCTGGGCCACGTCATGGCCGCCAAGGCCGTGGCCTTCGCGGAGGCGCGCACGGAGTCGTTCCAGACGTACGCGCAGGCCGTCGCCGACAACGCCAAGACGCTGGCCGAGGGTCTGCTGAAGCGTGGTGTACGGCTGGTGACCGGCGGCACGGACAACCACCTGGTGCTCCTCGACGTCCGCCAGTACGGGCTCACGGGTCGCCAGGCCGAGTCCGCGCTGCTCGACTCGGGCGTCGTCACGAACCGCAACTCGGTGCCGCAGGACCCGAACGGCGCCTGGTACACCACCGGCGTCCGCATCGGCACCCCGGCGCTCACGACCCGCGGCTTCGGCGCCGACGAGTTCACCGCGGTCGCCAACCTCATCGCCGACGTGCTCGAGAACACCACCCCGGCTCCGACCAGGTCCGGCGCGCCGGGCAAGGCGAAGTACGTGCTCGACGAGGGCTTCTCGACGAGCATCCAGGCCCGCGCCGACGAGCTCCTCGCCGGCCACCCGCTGTACCCGGGCCTCGAGCTCTAGTCCGTCCGTTCTCGACCGCACCAGCGCCGCTGGTGCGGTCGAGTCGCGTCAGGACAGAAGGTCGCGGTCGCGGGCGATGGCCGCCGCTTCACCCCGGGACGTCGCGCCAAGCTTCGCGAGGATGTTCGACACGTGCACGCTGGCCGTCTTGGTGCTGATGAACAGCGCCGTCCCGATCTGACCGTTCGAGCGCCCGGCCTCGAGCAGCCGCAGCACCTCCAGCTCCCGTGCCGTGAGGCCGTGCGCGGACGTACGGCGAGGGCCGAGGAGTGTCTCGGCTCGCGACGCCAGCGGCGCCGCACCCAGTCGTACAGCCACCTCTCGTACGTCCTCAGCCAGCGCAGCGGCCGCCTCGCGATCCCCTGACACCGCGAGCACCTCGGCGAGCCGCAGCCGGGACCGCGCCGTCTCGTACGGATCGCCTCGCGTCTCGAACAGCATCACCGCGTCGCTGATGGCGTCACGCAGCGCCACCAGGTCGACGGGGCGACCCGCGCGGTGCAGCAGGCGCTGGTGCTCGGCATGCAGCCGCGCCTCCCAGGCCCGGCCCTCCGTGTTGGGCGCCGGCCGCGTCGCCCCTGGGCCGAAGACGCGGCACGCCCCCTCGTACAGGCGGGTCGCGTCGGCGACGTACGCATCGCGCTTGGCCAGCGGAAGACCGTCCAGCTGGTCGGCGAGCTGGCCGAGCAGGAGCGCCGCCAGCCGTACCTCTCCCGCGACGTCGTCCATGATCCACAGCGCTCGGACGTACTCCACGACCTCGGCGCGCAGCGCCACCGCCTGCGTCAGGTCGCAGGCGTTGCCGTACGCGTCGATGCCCGCGGCGCCGGACTGGATCGCGTGCAACCCATCACGGCCCCAGTACTGCCGCAGCCTCGGCAGCCACTCGATCACGCGGCCGTCACCGCGCCCGGTGTGGACCAGCGCCGCCGACGCGTCGAGGCCCGCCAGCGCGAACGGCGGCGCCCCTTCGGCACTGCGTCGGGCGATCTCGAGGGCACGGTCCCACTGGCCGAGCTCGTACGCGGCAGTGACCGCCATCACCGCGGCATCAAGCCCGAACGGTGCCCACGCGAGCCCGACCTGGCGGGCACGAGAGGTCGCCAGCAGGTACGCCTCCAGCGCCGCCTCGAGGTTCTCCTGCGAGTAGTGAACCCTCCCGATGTTGTGCAGCACACGCACCGCCGGCAGGTCCCGCTGATCCGAAGCGGCGACGAGCGCGGTCAGGCGTCGGATCATCTCCGCCGGGTCGCCGGCTTGCTCACGGAACCTGGCGACGTTCGTCATGAGGTCGACGTGCGCGCTGGCTGACGCGGCCCCCGCCGCCTCCATCGCTTCCTGGCACGCGGTCTCGGCCTCGTCGAGCCGGTCGGCGTCGAGCAGGTACTCCAGGCGCCTGGTCAGCACGTACACCCGTTGCGAGGCCGTGGCCCCTTCCAGCAGGTCCACGGCCTCGGTGGTGATGGGGTCGAGATCGACGGTGTTCTCGGTAAGCCGGAGCACGTACGCGAGGTGGCCGAGCAGTTCGGCGCGGTCCGCCCCCCGCACGGCGACGTCGTCCAGCCGG
>JAPUEI010000068.1:8413-11401 GCA_027492675.1 Propionibacteriaceae bacterium
CGGCGTCCACGGCCTGCGTGGGCAGGTCCTGTGACTGGCTGCGCACGATGTCCGCCACGGCGTCGTCGGTCAGCGGCCCGAGGTCGAGCCGAGCGACCTCGGGGAGCCGTGCCCACACGGTCAGCGAGGCGCGCAAGGGGTGGCGGCGGTGGAGGTCGTCGCTGCGGTAGGTGGCCACGAGCGACAGGGGGCCGGTGAAGGATCTCGTGAACAGGAAGGTGAGCAGGTCCCGCGAGGACTCATCCGCCCAGTGCAGGTCCTCGATGACGAGCAGCAGGCGGCGGTCGCGCGCCAGGTCCTGGACGGCGCCGTGCACCGCCTGGAGCAGGCGGCCCTTGTCCGAGTCCACGACCCCGTCGGTCGGTCGTACCCTCCGCGGGAGAAGCCTCGCGAGCGCCCCGTGGGTGGCGAGCAGACGGTCGACCGTTTCGGGTTCCGCCTCGTCGAGCCGCCCGAAGATCTCCACGAACGGGAGGTACGGGAGGGCCGTTCCGGCGCCGCCGACGCAGTGGCCGACGAGAACCCTGGTCGACTGGTCGGCCACGGTCGCGTCGGCGAGGGTGGTGATGACGGAGGTCTTCCCGATGCCGGCGTCGCCGGACAGCAGGAGCAGTCCGCCGCTCCGATCCGCGGCGCGACCCAGTCCGAGCGCGAGCCGAGCCCGGGAGAGCTCGTCCTCGCGCCCGACCAGGAGCCGGCCTCGGATCGACATGTCACCCGATGATGTCATGCGTCACCACGCGTGATGAAGGGCTTCCGCGTCGCACGTGAGCCGTGCCCGCGGCGACGTGTCGCGCCTGGCCAGCAACCGGCGCACCAGCGCCCCGAAGCGGTCGGTGCGCGCATGCCCGAGGCACTCGCTCATCATCTGACGGCGGTACTGGTTCTCGGCCCTGATGAACTCGATGTTGTGGGGGTACATGGCGTCTCCTCTCTCGGTGGTGACACCACGATCCGCTGGTGAGGTACGGGCTCACATCGGGCAACCGACGTATCTCCCGCCCTCCTCGACCGACGCCCGTCGTCTGAGGTACCTCAGCCGGTGATCTTCTCCACGCAGAGGTCGGCCTCCAGCCGTACGGTCACCGCCGGCGCGCTCCCCACAGCCAGCACACCCTCGGTCGGGGACTGCGCCGTGAACACCGCCGCGGTGCTGGTCGCCAAGGTCGCCACCGCGGCCTTCTGCGCTGCCGTGAGCGCCGGATCCGCGTCGGCCGCGCCGGAGCCGTCGCCGAAGTCGTCGCAGTACAGCGGGTAGTTCTTGGCTGTGTCCTTCGCGTTCACGGGCGAGCCTGTGAGGCGCCCGTTCACGCGTCGTACGAGCAGGGCCGCGTCCATCCTCGCCGGGAACGCCGGCGTCGCGCCGCCGGTGACGTGCGGGCAGGCGTACGAGGATCCGAGCTCAGCCCAGGAGACGTCGACGACCGTCGGTCCGGTGGTCCACTCGAACCCGTACTGTCCGGCGACCGGCGCTGCGCTCACCGCGGTCAGGAACGTCCGTCGTCCGTCCTCGGTGTAGGTGGCGACCAGCCGCTCGGAGGCGACGGTCCAGCACTGCGCGACGAGGGTGTCGATGCGCCCAGCGGCCACGTCGTCGGCGAACTTCTGGAGCGCGGCGACCGACTGGCCGCCGGACCCGACGACCTTCACCGCGGGGAGCGTGGTGACCGTCTTCGGGGCCGGAGTCGTGGCCGCCGCGGTCGTCGCTGCCGCGGTGGTGGCAGGCTGCACCGCAGGGCTCGACGCACCGCCCGTACCGCTCTCTGCGGCCGACGAACAACCGCCCAGAACAACGACCATGACGACGACTGCAGCCAGTCCCCCACGCGACCTCATGGCGGCAGCGTAGCCACGGCAGGATGCCCCTGCTGAGCTTTCGAAAGAGTCCGTTTTCCCTTGTCAGGAAGCGATTGAAGGCGCAATCACCTGGGTCTCATCGACCCAGGACGTTGCCTCCGTTGACGCCCAGGATCTGGCCGGTCGTCCAGCCTGCGGCGGGGCTCAAGAGGTACGCCACGGCCTCCGCGACCTCGCTCGCCCGTCCCGGCCGACCCATGGGGATCTGGGACACGCGGTCGTCGACGATGGCCGGGTCCTTGGCGATCCGCGGCTGCCAGAAGTCGGTCTCCGGGATGAAGCCGGGCGACACGCAGTTGACCGTGATGCCGTCCTTGGCGAGCCGCCCGGACATCCACCACATCCAGCCGTGCACCGCGGCCTTCGCGCCACCGTACGAGCCGGAGCCGCGGATGCCCGCGATCGACGAGATCGCCACGATCCGCCCCGCGGGCCGCGCCATGTGCGGGAGCAGCGCCTCGGTCAGCAGCACGGTGGTCATGACGTTGCCCTCGAAGTTGGCCCGCCACTCGGAGCCGACCTTCGCCAGCCCGTCGCCCACTCCCGACCAGTTGCCGCCGGCCGAGAGCACGAGCCCGTCGATCGGGTCACCGGCGAGGTCGGCGGCCAGCACGTCGACGGCCGCGGCGTCCGTCAGGTCGCACGGGTGGATGGTCACCTCCGAGGCGCCCGCGACCACGAGGCGTGCGGTCGCATCGGCCAGCACCTCCTTGCGGCGTCCCACCAGGTGAAGGCGAGGCGCCTCCGCGCAGAGCCGCTCGGCGATCGCGAACCCGATCCCCGTGCCACCCCCGGTGACGACGATCCTGCGACTCATACGTCCTCCTCGTGTCGCCTCCGACACTACCGACTTCACCCCCACTCATGGGGTGACTGGCAGGCCACGCCGTAGCCGTCCGCGACGCCACCCTTTCGTGGACCGCAGCCGTACGTGATGCCACACCCCTTCGTGAACCCCACCCGTACGCGACCCCACACCCCTTCGTGAGCCCCACCCGTACGCGGCACGCCATCCCGCCCTAGGACCCCACACCCCTTCGCGAACCCACACGTGCCCGGCACGCCATCCCGCCCTATGAAGCGCCTCAGGTTCTTTGCCGCTCTCATACGGGTTGGGGCTCTCGGTTGAGG
>JAPUEI010000069.1 GCA_027492675.1 Propionibacteriaceae bacterium
GGACAAGTCCTTGCCCGATCCGTACCCTGGAGCCGTGCCCGACTGGTTCACAGATTCGTTCCGCGCGGAGTTCGACCGGCAGGCCGCAGCCATCGGCCGGTTCAACCTCGCGATCTTCGGCAAGACCGGCACGGGGAAGTCGACGCTGATCAACGCTGTGTTCGGCAGCCAGGTCGCGAAGACCGGCATCGGCGAGCCGGTGACCCAGGGCAGCCATCTGTACGTGGACACGCGCGGCACCCTCGGCGTCATGGACACCCAAGGGCTCGAAATCGGCCGCGACGACGGCGCCCTGATCAAGGAGCTGCGGCAGGTCGTCAAGGACCTGCGCAAGAAGCCGCTGTCCGAGCAGATCCACTGTGCGTGGTACTGCGTGCGCGGCATGGATCGGCGATTCGAGGACTCCGAGGACAAGTTCATCCGGGCCCTCGCCGATCTCGAGATCCCCGTGCTCGTGGTGCTCACCCAGGTGCCGATGCGCGATGGGCAGTTCCATCCCGACGCCATCGCCCTGGCCCGTCACATCGAGTCGCTGAAGCTGCCGATCATCGGCGGTCGCCCGTTCATGACCTACGCGATGAGGGACCAGTTCACTGGTCAGCCGCCATACGGCTTGAGCGAGGTACTCCAGGCCACCTTTCAGGCAGTGCCCGAAGCCGTCCAGGCGGCGCTGGTGGCTGCGCAACGCATTGACCTCGATGCCAAGGCTCGCGCCGCGCAGGCGTTCATCGGCGCGACGGTGACCGCCTCGGCCGCGGTCGCGGCCACGCCGATCCCGTTCTCCGATGCCGCGATCCTCGTGCCGCTGCAGCTGGCGATGATGGCGAGGATCGCCCAGCTGTACGGGATGGGCGCGGACAAGGCCGCGATCGCCGCGGTCGCGTCGACGGCGGTGGCCACCACGGCGGGCCGGGCGAGCCTCACCGGCCTGATCAAGCTGATCCCCGGGGTCGGTACGGTCGCGGGCGGCGCGATCGGCGCCTCCGTGGCGTCCACGTTCACGTTCGCGATGGGTCAGGCATGGCTCGCGGTGTGCCAGAAGGCCGCGGGTGGTGGGCTGCCCAGCCTCGGTGGCGTACTCGACTCGAAGGCGCTCCAGGAACTCTTCATGAGCGAGTTCAAGCGCCGCATCCCCGGGATTCGGCAGAACACTCCGTCCTGACCACGGGAGTCGTGGTTGAGCCGAGCCGCGCCCTTCGACTCGGATAGCCTGCTCCGGCAGGAGGATCAGCCATGGAGCAGGTGGACTGGCGGGCACCCGGGAGCGACCGGACGCACGCGAGGTCGTCATGGTCGCCCATGGCCGAGAAACCGCCTTCCGGCCAGAGCGACCCGTTTCGCGGTGGTGTCGTGACGGCTGGATCGGGCGCCGGCGGCGTACGGGGATTCTTCAGCCTCGCGCTGCGCCCGGGCATCGTCCCGATGCGGCCGCTGAGCCTCGGTGACGTGTACAGCGGTGTGATCCGGGCGATCCGCGGCAACGTCGGCTCGACGATGGGCCTGGCCGCCGGCACGACGACCGCCTTCCTCGTGCCGATGACGGCGCTTGCTGCGTGGGTCAGCCGGCAGACGGTCATGTCCGACACGCAGCTGACCCTGGGTTCGCTCGCCGGCTACATCCCGTCGATCGGCTCCTGGCTGTCCAGCATCCTGCTCGCCGGCTTCATGGCGTACGTCGTGGGGCAGGGCGTTCTGGGGCGGCGGGTGACGCCCAGCGAGACGCTCGGGAAGACAATGCGGCGCATCGGCGCGCTCCTGGTGGCGACGGTCCTCATCGTGGGGTCGGTCGCGGTCGTCGGTGGGCTGGCCGTGTTCCTCGTCGTGGCTCTCGGTATGGCTTCCGGATCCGACGACTCCGGTGACCTGGCCATCGCCTTGGGCGTGCTGGTGATTGTGCCGGTCGTGGCGGTCGTGGTCCTCGTGCTGGCGACGTACTTCTCGTTCACCACGCCCGCCATCGTCCTGGAGCGCCTCTCGGCTCCCCGGGCGATCGCCAGGTCCTGGCGCCTGGTCGGGCCGCCGAACCGCTCCGGCTTCTGGCGGATCCTTGGCATCCGGATCCTCACGAGCATCGTGTCCGGGGTGATCGGGCAGCTGGTGGCCACACCGATGACCATGATGGCCGCGCTCCTCCTCGGGCTGACGATGAGTGAGTCGATGGGGCCGATCTATCTGATGGGCCTCACGGTCCTGCAAGGGCTCGTCGCGATGCTGACGGGCATCCTCACCACGCCGTTCGTCGCTGGTGTCGACGCCGTCCTGTACGTCGATGCGCGGATCCGCCGGGAGGCCCTCGACGTGCAGTTGCTGAATGCCGGACCTGACGCGGCGGCGGTCGGTGGTCTGGCGCGATGATCCCGCTGAAGATCCCGCTCGACCCGGGCAACGACGAGGCCCGGCAGTGGCTGGCCGACGAGCTGGCCAAGGGGAGGTACGCGCCGGGGTTCGACCTCTGGGCCTGGCTGGACAGGCTCCTCTCGCGACTCCACTCGACGCAGGTGGGTGGCGTCAGCCTGCCCGGGTGGGTGGTGCCGTTGGTCGCGACGGTGGTGGTCGTGGCGGCGCTCATTCTCGTGCTGCGGGCCGGCGACTCCGAGCTGCGACGTCGTCCCCGCAAGGCCGGGTCCTTCGTCGACGACGCCACGCTCACCGCCGCCGACTACCGGCGGTTGTCCGCGGAGGCGGAGGTCGCCGGGGACTGGAACGCCGTGGCGCTGCAGAGCTTCCGCGCGTTCGCGGTGAGCGCCGAGGAGCGGGCGCTGCTCGAGGAGCGCCCCGGCCGTACAGCGCATGAGGCCGTCGTCGACCTCCGGCAGGTGTTCCCCGAGCACCGGGAGAGGATGGACGACGCCGCCGACGTGTTCGACCTCGTGAGGTACGGCGACGGCGCGGCGACGCGCGAGTCCGCCCTGGCGGTGCGAGAGCTCGACGACGAGCTCCGCCGCACCCGTCCCGTACTGGCCGAGCTGGCGGCGGGATGAGCGACGTGGCCACCGTCTCGACAGCTGTCCGCTCCGGCGGTTCCCGGACACGACGCGTCATCGTGTTCATCGTCGTGCTCCTGGCCGCCGCCCTGTCGCTGGCACTGATCACCGGGTCCAGGCCACCAGCTGTTGCCCTCGACCCCGAGGACCCGGGGGATGAGGGGAGCATGGCCTTGGTGGAGGTGCTGCGGTCGCACGGCGTGGACGTGACCGTCGTACGTTCCGCCGCAGGGCTGCCTCGGCCCGGCACCGCGACCACGCTGGTGCTCGGCAATCCCCAGTTCTTCGGGAGCGCTGCCGCCCAGCGCTTCAGAGCGGTCGCGAGCGGCTACTCCCGCGTCGTGATGGTGATGCCGACACCCCCACGGTGAGCAGCCTGGGCTACCCCATCCAGGTGCTGTCCGGCAGCTCGAACGATCCCGTACCCGCCCGCTGTACGGGCCCGGGTGTCAGCGCTGGGGACACCATCAGCCGCATGTCCGTTCGGCTGGTCCCGCGCTCAGGAGCGAAGGGCTGCTTCCCGTACGCCGTGCCCGATGGGGTGACCGAAGGCGGCTCGGGGTACGCGATGGTCACGATCCCGGCGACCGGATCGAAGCCTGAGACCGTCGTGGCCGGGCTGCAGTACGTGATGTCCAACAGCCGGATCCTCGACGCGGACAACGCGGGTGTCGCGGTCAGGCTGCTCGGCGGCGCGCCACGCCTGGTCTGGTACCAGCCGGACGTCACCGACAGCGACCCGGCGGCCGACTCGTTCGACCCGTGGCCGGCGTGGCAGTGGCCCGCCGTCTGGGTCCTCGGCCTCGCCTTCGTACTCTTCGCCGTGGCATTGGGACGGCGGTTCGGGCGGCTCGTGCCAGAACCCCTTCCGGTCGTCGTCAAGGCGTCGGAGACCACGGAGAGTCGCGCCCGCCTGTACCAGCGGACGCACGACGTCGCGCGTGCCGCGGCCATCCTTCGCCAAGGGACGATCCGACGACTCAGACAGCGGCTCGGGTCGGGCGGCCCCCACAGCGATCCGGTGGCCGATCCGGCATTCGTCGCCCTCGTGGCCGCGGCGACCGGGTTGCCCGAGATCGTCGTCGCCCAACGACTCGTCGGCCCGCCGCCCGCGAGCGACGACGCGCTCATCGCACTCTCGCAAGACCTCGCCGACCTCGAAGAGAAAGCCACCCACACATGACGTTCGATCCGCGCGGCCCCGTCCCCACCCCGCCGTACACCCCAGGAATGGCAGCTCCCGCAGGCCAGCCCGTACCGAACGGCCCGTTCGCGCCCCCGGCGATGTCGGTCGCCGGCCCGGGTCAGCCCGCTCCGAGCGCGCCCGAGATCCTCGCCCCGGAGGCCCGCGAGGCGCTGCTGCGCGTACGGGCGGAGGTCGCCAAGGCCGTCGTCGGCCAAGACGCCGCCGTCGCGGGACTCCTGGTCGCGCTGCTCGTCAGGGGCCACATCCTCCTCGAGGGCGTGCCGGGGGTGGCCAAGACCCTGCTCGTACGTTCCCTGGCCGCGGCCCTCGACGTCGAGACCAAACGCGTGCAGTTCACGCCGGACCTCATGCCGGGCGACCTCACGGGCTCGCTCGTCTGGGACGCGCGGGCGTCGGACTTCTCGTTCCGCAAGGGCCCTGTCTTCACGAACCTGCTGCTGGCCGACGAGATCAACCGCACACCGCCCAAGACGCAGGCGGCGCTTCTCGAGGCGATGGAGGAGTGGCAGGTCAGCATCGACGGCCAGCCGCACGCACTGCCCCGGCCATTCATGGTGGCCGCCACGCAGAACCCCATCGAGTACGAGGGCACGTACCCGCTCCCTGAGGCGCAGCTCGACCGCTTCCTGCTCAAGGTGATCCTGCCCGTGCCCGAGCGCCACGAAGAGGTCCAGGTCCTGCGGCGTCACGCCGACGGCTTCGACCCGCGGGACCTCCGCGCTGCCGGGATCGCTCCGGTCGCCTCGGTCGCCGACCTCGATGCCGGCGCGGCCGCGGTGGCCCAGGTGCACGTGGCCGACGAGGTCGCCGCGTACATCGTCGACATCGCCCGCGCGACCCGGAACTCGCCGTCGCTGGCCCTCGGCGTGAGCCCGCGAGGCGCGACGGCGCTCATGGGTACGGCACGCGCATGGGCGTGGCTCAACGGCCGCGGCTACGTCACCCCGGACGACGTGAAGAGCCTGGCCCACGGCACGCTGGCCCATCGGCTCTCGCTGCGCCCGGAGGCTGAGCTCGAAGGGGTCGGCGTCGACGCCGTCCTCGACAGCGCGCTCGGTTCCGTCCCGGTCCCTCGCTGACGTCATGGCGCTGAGCTGGCGGGCGGCGGTCGTCGCACTGGTGGGCCTCGTGCCGGTCGTGATGTGGCCGCACGCGGACACGGTTCGCTGGTGGGCGCTCGGCGTCGTCGCCCTGCTCCTGGTCGATCTGCTGCTCGCCCCCTCGCCGAAGAAGCTCGCGTTCACCAGGAGCGCGCCCACCCAGGTCCGGCTCGGCGAGTCGACGAGCACGACGCTGCTCGTGACCAACACCGGGAAGAGGAGGGTACGCGGAGCGCTGCGCGATGCGTGGCCGCCGTCGGCCGGCGCCCGTGAACGTCACCGGCTCGACCTGCCGGGCGGTGAACGCGGCCGCATCGTCGTCTCGCTGACACCGACGCGGCGCGGCGACCGACGGGCCGACCGGATGACGACGAGGGTGTGGGGTCCGTTGCGGCTCGCCGCCAGACAGCGGTCGGTCGAGGTCGAGGGGTACGTCCGGGCGCTGCACCCCTTCCCCGCGCGCAAGCACCTGCCCAGCCGCCTGGCTGTGCTGCGGCAGCTCGATGGCCGCGCTGCCGTCCGTACGCGCGGGCAGGGGACGGAGTTCGACAGCCTGCGCGACTACGTCGAGGGCGACGACGTGCGCTCCATCGACTGGCGAGCGACCGCCCGCCGGACGTCGCTGGTCGTGCGCACCTGGCAGCCGGAGCAGCACAAGCGCATCGTCATCGTGATCGACACGTCCCGCACCAGCGCCGGCCGGATCGACGACGCCGCGCGGCTGGACGCGGCGATGGACGCGGCCCTGCTGCTCGTGGCTCTCGCCGGGCATGCCCGCGACCGGGTGCAGGTGCTGGCCGGCGACCGCCTCGTCCACGCCCGCGTCTCGGGACACGACCGTGCGCGTCTGCTGCACGAGGCGATCAGCACGCTCGCGCCGGTCGAGGCGCGGCTGGTGGAGGCGGACTGGACCGCGCTCGCGACGGAGATCACGCGGCTCGGCACCCAGCGGGCCCTGATCGTGCTCCTGACGCCGCTCGAGTCGGCGGCCGTCGAGGAGGGGCTGCTGCCCGTACTGCCGGCGCTGACAGCGCACCATCGAGTGGTGCTCGCGTCGGTGGCCGACCCGTCCGTGGAGCGGATGCGGACGAGCCGGACGTCGGTGGCGGAGGTGTACGGGGCAGTGGCGGCGGAACGGACCATCGCGCTGCGGGAGCGGACCGCGGCGGCGCTGCACGCACTCGGCGTGGACGTGCTGGACGAACCGCCGGACCGGCTCCCGGTGCGCCTCGCCGACCACTACCTCATGCTGAAGCGCCAGGGTCTGCTGTAGGGATCACTGGGAGACGGGCGCCGTGCTCTCCTGGTCGGCCAGGTCGACGTCACCGGTGGCCCCGAGGGCGACGGCGCGGCCTCCGACCCGGAACACGTACGTCAGGAACAGTCCCTCGACGACCACGCCGATTCCGATGCGCGCCCAGGTCGGGAGCGACGAGGGCGTGACGAACCCCTCGATGACACCACTCACGAGCAGCACGCCGATCAGGCCGAGCGCGACCGCGACCGCCGTACGACCTTCGTGGGCGAAGGACTGCAACCGAGTGCGCGCGCCTGGGCTGATCCACGACATGAACAGCCGCAGGCCCACCCCGCCCGCGATGAACACGGCCGTCAGCTCGAGCAGGCCGTGCGGCAGGATCAGGCCGAAGAAGAGGTCGCCGCGACCATGGCTGATCATCAGCTCGCCGGCGACGCCGAGGTTGAGCGCGTTCTCGTACATCACCCAGAGCGTCAGCAGACCCGTGACGCCGAACGCGATGGCCTGCGCCGACACCCAGGCGTTGTTCACCCAGACGAGGGTGGCGAACTCGTGGTGGGCGTACTCCGAGTAGTAGTTCTGGAAGTCGGTGTTGACGTAGGCGTTGATCTCCGCCGGCGAGAGGACGCTCGTGTAGACCTCGGGGTGGTACATCGTCCACAGCCCGGCCCCGAACGCGACGGCGAGCGAGCCGATGGCCATGCCGATCCACCACCAGCGCAGCCTGTACAGCGCGGCTGGGAACGTGCGGGTCACGAACTGCAGCAGGAGCAGCGGGAGCGTCGTACCTGGCCCGACGGTGGTGAGCCGGGCCCGCGACAGCAGGCCTGACAGGTAGCGGACGACGCTCGGGTCCGGGCTGGCGGAGCGCACGACGGACAGGTGGGTGGAGGCCCGCTGATAGAGGTCGAGGAACTCGTCGGCCTCGGCGCCGGTGAGCGTACGTCGCCGTGAGAGGTCGTGGAGCCGCGCCCACTCGTGAGAGCGCGCTCCCACGTACGCGTCGAGGTCCACGTCGTCACTGTAGAGCCCATAGGGAGCGCGCGCCCGAGGCTCGTCGGGACCGCTCGCGCGGTAGCCTCAGGCCGTGAGCGATGTCGGCGGTTACCGTTCGTACGCGAGCGAGGACGTCGTCACCGGCGAGGGCGTCGCCGTCGAGCTCCCCGTGGCCTCCCTGCCGCAGCGGCTGGTGAGCGGGTTGATCGACTGGATCGTCTACCTGATCCTCACGGTGTCGGTCATCCTGGTCGAGTCTCGATTCCTCGACTTCGCGTCACAGGCCGTCTCGGCCACGGTCAGCATCCTCGACATCGTGGTGTGTCTGGTCGTCGTACCGGCAACCGTCGAGATCCTGTCCCGTGGGCGTTCCCTCGGGAAGCTGATCATGGGGCTGCGGATGGCCCGCGACGACGGCGGACGGATCTCGGCGAGGCACAGCATCGTGCGCGCTCTCATCGGGTTCATCGAGTTCTTCTTCCCGTTGATGCCTGGGGGCGCGCTCCCCGTCGTCGTCGGCCTGATCAGCCCGAGGTCCAAGAGGTTCGGCGACATGGCGGCCGGCACCTTGGCCATCAACGAGCGGGTCTCCCTGCGACTGCCGCCTCCGCTGGGGATGCCGCCCCACCTGGGCAGATGGGCGTACCACGCGGACATCTCGTCGATCCCGTCCCCGCTGGCGATCGCCATCCGGCAGTTCCTCAGCAGGTCCGGGCAGCTGACACCGGCCGTACGGGACCGGGTCGGCCGGGAGCTGTACGCCGCCGTGATGGAGAAGGTCTCGCCACCCCCGCCGCCCACGCACCACGAATGGGTGCTGGCGGCCGTGCTCGTGGACCGACGTCGTCGCGATGCGGAGCGGCTCGCGAGAGACGACGCCCGCCGGGCGCGGCTCGTGCCCGCCGACCGCTTGAGGTGAGCCGAGGCGAGGCGGGCGTCTGCCAGACTCGCCCCATGGACGTGACGCTGCCCGACGGCACAGGCGTCGTCGTCCGCGCCTGCGACGAGGAACCCGAGCTGACGGACACGTTGGCCGACCTCGCGAAGGCGTACGCGCTGCGGTCCCGGCCCACCACGCTGGCCATGGTCGCCGAGGTGCTGCTGACCCGAGCCAAGGCGCGGCTCGACCGAGACCCCGAGGGCGCCGTGACGGACCTGGACGCCGCGCTCGAGGTGGCAGCGCACGTGGGCGAGCCCGAGCTCACGGCCGAGCTGTACGGGGTGCGTGCGCAGGCGGTGACGGTGCTGAAAGGCGACCGTGCGGCACTCGTCGACTACGACCTCGCCGTCGAGTGGTCGCCCAGCAACGCCTCGTACCGCAACAACCGCGCGGTCTCCCGTCGTCAGGTCGGCGACCTCAGCGGAGCCGTGGCGGACGCCCGCCGCGCGGTCGGCGAACGACCCGACTCCTGGCTGTACTGGCTGACGCTGGCCGAGTGCCTGGCCGCTCGAGGTGACCTCGACGCGGTGGCCGTGGCTCGGCACGCCCATCGCATCAACCCGACGATCGGCCGCTACCTCGCCGACCCGGTGTTCGACCGGGTCCGGGGTCGGGACGGATTTCCCGCCTAGTCAGGCGCCGAGGATCCGCTCGATCGCCTGAGCCGCGCGACGCTCGCGGGTCTCGGCCTGCTTGGCCTCGGCGACCCACGTGGCGTACTCCTTGCGATGCGTGTACGCCAGCGCGTCGTACGCCTTCCGCGCCGCCGGGTTCGCCGCGAGCGTGGCGACCAGCTCCGGCGGGACCACGACCTCGCGCGGCTCGGCGTCCACGCTGAGGGTGACGTCGACCGTCTGGCCGATCTCGACGCCCAGCGCAGCACGGGCCGCCTTCGCGAGGCCGACGAGGATCTCGCCGCCCATGACGCCGATCCGTCCCTCGACGCTGGCGTCGCCCACGGTGATCGTGACGGGGGAGCGCTTCGAGGCGCCGAGCTCGGCCAGGTGGTCCTCGGTGAGCACGATGGCGCCCGCCGGTCCGCGGGGCTCGAGCACGGCCGTGAGGCGCAGGGCGTTGGTCATGCGCGCATTCTGCCGTCCCCGTCAAGGGATCGCTCGCAGCGAGTGGTCACGAAACCGTCGAATCCGCCCGCGAGACGACGGTTCTGTGACCACTCGTGAGGTCCGTCCCATTCGTGCCTGTGGATAACCCGAGCGAGCCCCCGCGCCGGCAGTGCAGGCTCAGATCGTGCGCATCATTCCGGCCGAGCTGACCCGCGGGCCCTTCACCGTCGCCAGAGGGCGGGAGCTGGGGCTGAGCGACGAGGTGATGGACGGACGACGGTTCCGAGCCCCTTGGCCGGGCGTACGGGTCGTGGTCGAGGAGCGTGACACGCTGCAGAGCCGGTGCCGTGCACTGGTGCTCGTGGTGCCCGAGGCGGTCTTCTCGCATGACACGGCGGTCTCGCTGGCGGGATGGCTGGCGCCTCGGCGGGGCTCCGAGACCTCGACGGTGTACATCCCTCGCGAGCCGGCGTCCGACGCGCCGATCCACGTGTCCGTCGCCGCGGGAGGGACGCGCCCGCGCGTACGCGGCGTGATCGGTCACCGCGTCGACCTCGAAGCCGACGAGGTGGACGTCCAGGACGGCGTACGGATCACCTATCCGTGGCGGACGTGGTGCGACCTCGCGGCGGCCGGCGAGAACGTCGAGGACCTCGTGATCCTCGCCGACGCGTTGCGGCGACGGTACGCAGGTGGCGGTGCTCAGCGGCTCACCGCTCGCCTCACCGACTGGCAGGGGAGACGAGGCGCCGCCACCCTCCGCCTCGCCCTGGCGCGCAGCCGGGACGGCGTCGACTCGCCCATGGAGACCAGGTTGAGGCTGATGTTCCTCGACGCGGGGCTTCCCGAGCCCGAGGTGAACCAGTGGGTCCGCGACGAGGACGGCACGCCGCTGCACAAGCCCGACCTCTCGTGGCCACGCTGGCGGGTGGCGGCCGACTACGACGGGCGGCACCATGCCGATCGGGACCGCGCCGAGGACGTACGGGCGGGTCGCGCCTCTGACTGGAGGCTGCGGCAGGACACCGCGAACCGGGAGCTGCTCGAGTCGCGGGGGTGGCTGCTGAGGGTCTTCACGTCCTTCGACGTGTTCCAGCGGCGGCCGGTGGCCGTCGAGCGGATGCGCCGGGCCCTTCGCGCCGCCGGAGCGCCTGTCTGAGCCGACGAGTGGTGGGGCAACCCGGCCACTTAGCGGCGCCACAGCGGCGTGGGTGTGCACCGCCCCGGCGGGCCCCGCACCCCCGGCCCCCCCCGCCCGGCGGGGCCCC
>JAPUEI010000070.1 GCA_027492675.1 Propionibacteriaceae bacterium
AACCGCTGAAAGCATCTAAGCGGGAAGCACGCTTCAAGATGAGGGCTCCCACAGAATAATCTGGTAAGGCCCCCGGAAGATCACCGGGTTGATAGGTCGGATGTGGAAGGACGGTAACGTTCGGAGCTGACCGATACTAATAGGCCGAGGGCTTGTTTCATACAAAGATGCTACGCGTCCACTGTGGGGTTCCCGAGATACGGTCGGGAACGCGATCAAACATCTCAATAGAGTTACGGTGATCATGGCGAAGGGGAAACGCCCGGCTACATTCCGAACCCGGAAGCTAAGCCCTTCAGCGCCGATGGTACTGCACGGGGGACTGTGTGGGAGAGTAGGACGTCGCCGGACATATAAACACCCCTTGGGTGTGCAGCAATGCACAACCAAGGGGTGTTTGTTGTTGTGGGAAGACCAATGAGGCAGGATGACGGCGTGAACAGCAATAGCGGTATGGGTCGCGGTGGAGCGGACCGAGGAGACCGACGAGGGTCCCAGGGATCAGGTCGCAGTGGCGGTCAGCGCCCGGGGGCCGGCGGGTTCGGATCCGGTGCGGGTTCCTCGAGGCCGGCCGGTGGTCGTAGCAGCTGGTCACCGCGCACGTCGTCGGGCGGCGGTGCAACAGGCGGCCGCGGCCGCGACGACCGCGCGGGTTCCACTGGGGGTCGAAGCCCCTGGTCGTCGGACCGACCTGGCGGGCCGGCCGGACGTGGGAGTTCTCAGTCCGGTGACCGCTCCTACGGAGACGGTCGGGGAAGCCGGGCGAGTAGCGAAGGCCGCTCAGGTGATCGGCCCCGCAGCAACTGGAGTTCTGAGCCGCGTCCTTCCAGTGGTTTCTCTAGCGATCGTGGTGGCTCGTGGGCGGGGCGGGGCGGTGCTGCCTCGTCTGACAGGCGGGGTACTGACGGTTCGCGACGCCCGGATGACCGTCCGCGGACGTGGGGCGGGAGCAGTGGCTCGTCCGGCGATCGTTCGGGCAGCTGGGGAGGCGGCGCGCGGTCAGACGCGCCTCGAGGCCCTCGATCTGACGATCGTCGTGGCTCACGGCCATCCGAGGGAGACGGTCGGGACAACGCTCGTTCGCGAAGCTGGGCTCCGCGAGCTGATGATCGCCGCGGCTCGGGCTCTGATCGCGGGTCGAGCAGCGATCGTGGTGCTCGTCCCTACCAGAGTCGGTCTGGCGACCGCCCGTACCAGGATCGCAGCAGTGACCGTCCCTACGAGAGTCGGGGTGGTGAGCGGCCGTACCAGAGGCGAAGCGATGACCGGCCCTCCGAGAGTCGGGGCGGGGACCGGCCGTACCAGCGACGTGCCGATGACCGCTCGTCCGCACCGCGAGGCGATGACCGGCAGCGCACGTGGGCTCCACGTTCAGATTCCCGGGATGCCGGCGCCGACCGTCGCCAGCGTGACGGACAAGGCGCGTCGCGGCCCTACGGAGATCGGCGACAGGGTGGTGATCGCCCCAGCGGTTCGTGGGGAGACCGAAGCGCCCCGCGTCGTGACGACGCGTCCACTGACGATCGTGGGTTCCGGGGATCGGATCGTCCGTACAGCGATCGCGCTCCGCGGACCGGTGGCGATCGGTACAGCGGCGGTCGCCCTCAAGGGGACCGTCCGCGCTCAAGCGACTCTCGTGCACCGCGCGGAGGAGGATTCCGGGATCGTCAGGATCGCGGTCCGCGGAGCGGCTCGGACTACCGGGGTCGTGGTGATTCAGCGCCCCGCTCCCAGCGGTTCGAACGCGGCCCGGAGGATTCCGGAGCACCGCGACAGCGAGAGGACCGGGAGCCGCGTGAGCCGCTTCCTCCGGGCGTCGGCCCTCGAGCCGATGAGCCGGAGGTGCCGGAGATCGACCGGAAGGACATCCCCCGCAGCGTGCGTGCGGAGCTCAAGAGCCTTCCGAAGGATCTCGCCGACATCGTGGCGGCACACCTGGTGGCCGCCGGCGAGCTGATCGAGATCGACCCGGAGCTCGCGTACCGGCATGCTGACGCCGCGAAGCGCCGTGCGGCCCGCATTCCTGTCGCGCGTGAGGCGCTGGCGGAGGCGGCGTACGCTGCCGGACACTTCGAGGTCGCTCTTGCGGAGTTCCGGGCTCTGCGTCGGATGACCGGCTCGCCCGACTACCTGGCGGTGCTCGCGGACTGTGAGCGCGCCATGGGCAAGCCGGAGGCCGCCCTCCGTCTCGTCAGCGAGGGAGAGCAGACCGTCACCGATCCCTCGCTGCTCATCGAGCTGAAGATCGTCCAGGCGGGCGCTCGCGCCGACCTGGGCCAGCGAGCCGAGGCGCTGCGTCTGCTCGCCGACCAGATCGAGTCCCCCAGGGGCGTCGTGCCGAAGCCGGCCCAGGCGCGCCTTCGCTACGCCTACGCGGCGCTGCTCCTCGAGCAGGGGGACGCCGT
The DNA here is from genome assembly GCA_027492675.1 of Propionibacteriaceae bacterium. Taxonomy (GTDB): domain Bacteria; phylum Actinomycetota; class Actinomycetes; order Propionibacteriales; family Propionibacteriaceae; genus Fen-668. The sequence goes on from JAPUEI010000070.1 coordinate 2,406, forward strand.
CGCGGCCGAGGAGTGGTTCACCTCCGCGGCGCGGATCGATCCCGACGCCACGGACGCCCTCGATCGTCTCGACGAGCTCAACGGCGTCGTCCTCATCACCGACTTCGACGATGAGGACGACGAAGACGACGAAGAGGCCCCGGAAGCCGAGGAGGACCCGGAGACCGGGGATGCCGTCCGGGGCGAGGATGAGGAGTCCGAGGATCCCGAGGAGCTCCACGCCGACGAGATCGAGGTCGACGACACCGAAGACGACGAGATCGATCTGCTCTCGGTCGACGACGACATCGCCGAGATGCTCGCGGAGATCGACGCGGCTGAGGAGCCTGACGCCCTTCCCGGTCTCGAGGCACCCGAGCCGGAGCCGGTGAAGAAGCGTGCGTCTCGGAAGAAGGACGCTGACTCGTGACGGCGGTGATCGACGGGTACGACACGGCGCTGTTCGATCTCGACGGGGTGATCTATCTCGGTGACGCCGCCATTCCCGGGGCGGCCAGCACGATCGCAGCGCTGCGCGAGCGGGGTGTCCACGTCGGTTTCGTGACGAACAACGCGGCTCGCGCGCCCGAGGTGGTGGCCAACCACCTGGTCGAGCTGGGTATTCCGGCCGTACCGGGGGACATCGTCACCAGCGCCCAGGCGGTGGCACGGCTCATGGCCGACCAGTTGCCGGACGCGGCGACGGTGCTCGTCGTCGGCTCACCGGCCCTCGAGGCTGAGGTGCGCGACGTCGGACTCGTACCCGTGACGTCGCACACTGACCATCCGGCGGCCGTGGTCGTCGGCTTCTGGCCAGCCATGACCTGGGCCGAGATCAACGAGGCCTGCTTTGCCGTGCAGGAGGGGGCCGTCTGGTACGGGTGCAACCCGGACCTCACGCGACCGACCCAAGAGGGGGAGGCGATCGGACTGGGCACGATGCTCAACGCCATGCGGGTGACCATGCCTGGCAAGGAGCCGATCCTCGCCGGCAAGCCGTGCCGACCGCTGCTCGACGAGACGTTGCGGCGACTCGGGGCGTCGCGGCCGATCTTCGTGGGCGACCGGCTCGACACCGACATCGAGGGCGCCCACGTCGTAGGGATCGACTCGATGTTCGTCCTCTCGGGGTCGCACACCGAGGCCGACCTACTGGGGGCGACCCCGAGCCTGCGGCCCACCTACATCGCGGCGGACATCTCGGGGTTGTTGGCTCCGCCGGCGGGCGCAGGCTCCAGCCCACTTGACGAGGTGTGGCGCGCCGCGCAGAGCGCGTGGTCGCGGACTGACGAGGCAGCCGAGACGGCATGAGTCACAAGGCCCGCGTCACGTAGGCTCGTGCGCGACTTTCCGCCGACGAGGGAGAACCGATGAGGACCCGTACTGCGACGACCGACCTGGCACTGGTGGCCGTGTTCGCGGCACTCGTGGCCGCCTGCACACTCGTGCCTGCCATCCCGATCGGCGTGGTGCCGATCACACTGCAGACGCTGGGGGTCATGCTCGCCGGCGTCGTGCTGGGCCCGAGGAGAGGCTTCCTGGCGGTCCTGCTGTACCTCGTGGTCGGCCTCGCGGGTCTTCCCGTCTTCGCCCAGGGCGCATCGGGTATCGGCACGCTGCTCAAGCCGTCCGCCGGGTACCTGCTGGCCTTCCCGCTGGGCGCGCTCGTCACAGGCGCGATTGCCGCCTGGACCCGCGACGCCAAGGTGTGGCGGCCGCTGACACTGACTCTGAGCGCCCTCGTCGGCGGCATCCTCGTGGTGCACCCGCTCGGCATCCTCGGGCTGATGGTGAACGCGAAACTGTCGCTCGCGAAGGCCGTCACGGTCGACCTCGCGTTCCTTCCCGGGGATCTCGCCAAGGCCGCGATCGCGGCGGCTGTCGCCACGGCCGTGCACCGGGCGTTCCCGGCTCTGCTCGCCGCCCGCGTGCGAACGGAACCGGTCACCGCGCCGTGATCGAGCTCCGCGACGTCACGGTCACGGCGCCGAACGGCCGCACGCTGCTGGCCGGCATCACCGTGACCCTGGCGGAGCGGCGCATCGCCGTCATCGGCGCGAACGGCTCCGGGAAGTCGACGCTGCTGCGACTGCTCAACGGACTCGTCGTCCCCACATCCGGACACGTCGTCGTCGACGGCCTGGACACCCTGCGCGACGGCGCCGCGGTGAGGCGACGCGTCGGATTCGTGTTCACGGATCCGCTGGCGCAGCTCGTCATGCCGACTCCCATCGAGGACGTGGCCCTGAGCCTGCGCCGTACGCTGCCGCGCGCCGCGCGACGGGATCGGGCGGCCGAGCTGCTCGCGTCGTACGGGTTGGGTCACGTGCAGCACTCGAGCGTGTACGACCTGTCGGGCGGAGAGCGGCAGCTCGTCGCTCTGGTCAGCGTCCTGGCCGTCGACCCCTCGGTGGTCGTCGCGGACGAGCCCACCACGTTGCTCGACCTGCGCAACCGCAACCGGATACGCGATCAGCTGACCGGCCTCGACCAGCAGCTCGTGATCGCCACCCACGACCTCGACCTCGCCGCCGACGCCGACCGGGTGCTCGTCGTCGACGATGGCCGGATCGTCGCGGACGGTCCGCCGGAGACCACCATCCCTACGTACGTCGACCTGGTCACCTCATGAGGGCCGCGGACGCGGTCTTCGGCACGTATCGGCCGACAGGCAGCCCTCTCGAGCGAGTCTCCGTGGGCCTGAAGTACGTGATCGTCCTGGTCCTGTCCGTACCGGCGATCATCGTGGGTCGGTGGTGGTTCTCGCTGGCCGCGGTCGCCGTGACCATCGGGGTCCTGCTCTGGGCGCGTGTGGGTGTGCGGCGGGCCCTGTCGCTCGGTCTCGGAATGGCGATCATGACCGTCCTCGTCATCGGGGTGCACGCCCTGTCGGGCACCTGGGTGACGGGTGCCGTCGTCATGCTCAACCTGGTGCTGGCGTTGTACGCCACGAGGTTGCTCACGCTGACCACCCCCGTACCCGACCTCGTCGACGGCATCGTGGCGGCATGCCGCCCGCTGCGCGTGGTCGGCGTCGACCCCGATCGGATCGCGCTCGCGGTCGCGGTGATGATGCGCAGCCTGCCCCACCTGCTCGGTTCCTTCGACGAGGTGCGCGACGCGGCCACCGCGCGAGGCCTCCGGCGCAATCCCGTCACGTACGTCACGCCGGTCGTCGTGCGCACCGTCGCCTACGCGCACGCCACCGGTGACGCGCTCGCCGCCCGCGGCCTGGGCGAGGGCGACACTAGGATGACCGCGTGAGCGAGCAGCCGCCCGTCACGGGCAGAGAAGACATCGACGCGGCCCTGCGTGACGTCGCCGATCTGAGCGACGTCCCCGCGGGCGAGCATGTCGAACGGCTCACCCGCGCCCACGAGGTCGTCTCGAACGCGCTGGCGAACGTGCCGCTCGTGGCCCTTCCCGACCGCGGTCGGTGAGACTCGACGTCGCGCTCGTGGGGCGCGGGCTCGCGCGCTCCCGGCAGCACGCCCAGGAGCTGGTGAGCGCCGGTCTGGTCACCGCCGACGGGGTAACGGTCACCAAGGCGTCGCTCAGGGTCGGCGAGGACACCGTGCTAGATGCTCCGCTCGACGCGTACGTCGGACGCGCGGCCCACAAGCTCCTCGGCGCCCTCGAGGACTCGGGGACGTCGGTGTCGGGCCGGGTGCTCGACGCGGGGGCGTCCACCGGCGGATTCACCCAGGTCCTGCTGGAGCGCGGGGCGACGAGGGTGTACGCGGTGGATGTGGGGCACGATCAGCTCGCGCCACGTCTCCGTACAGACCCTCGTGTGGTCGTCCACGAAGGGGTCAACGTGCGCGACCTCACTCTCGAGCACGTCGAAGGCGTTCCCGTGGACCTGGTGGTAGCCGATCTGTCGTTCATCTCACTGCGACTCGTTCTGGCGCCGATGCTGGGCGTGGTCGCCGCTGAGGGGGCCGCCCTGGTGATGGTCAAGCCGCAGTTCGAGGTCGGGCGACAGGCACTCGGAAGCGGCGGCGTCGTGCGCTCCGAGCAGGAGCGGATCGCCTCCGTCGACGCCGTGTCGGAGGTCGCTGGCAGCATGGGGTGGCATGAGGACTGGCGCGGTGTGTCGCGACTTCCCGGACCCGCCGGGAACGTCGAGTACTTCGTGCGGCTGCGTCGCGGGGAACCGTCTATGGTGAGGCCATGACGTCCCCCTCCGGCCCCCAGCGGGTGGTGGCCGTCCAGACCCACCTCGGCCGGCCTGAGGCGATCGAGGCCACGTGCGAGTTCGTTCGAGGTGTGACGCAGCACGGCGTACGGGTGGCGGCGGAGGCTGAGGTCGCAACCGCCATCCAGCAGTGCTCGCCCGAGGCGCAGATCATGGACAAGGACGACGTCTCCTCGATCGAGGTCGTCGTCGTGTTCGGCGGCGACGGCACGATCCTCAAGGCCGCCGAGTGGGCGTTGGGCCGTCGCGTTCCTGTGCTGGGCGTGAATCTCGGGCACGTCGGCTTCCTCGCCGAGCTCGAGGTGAGCGACCTGCCGCTGATCGTGGAGCAGGTCATCCGCCGCGACTACGTCATCGAGCACCGGCTCACCGTCGTGGTCGAGCTGCGTCCTGACCCGACGGGGCCTGTGACCTGGCAGTCCTTCGCCGTCAACGAGGTGTCGATCGAGAAGCTCTCGCGGCGCAAGATGATCGAGGTGCTCGCCCAGGTGGACGGGCTGCCGGTCTCGCGCTGGGGCTGCGACGGGCTGTTGGTGGCGACGCCGACGGGCTCCACGGCGTACGCGTTCTCAGCCGGCGGTCCCGTCATGTGGCCGGAGCTGGAGGCGTTCCTCATGGTGCCGCTCAGCGCGCACGCGCTGTTCGCCCGGCCCCTGGTGCTCGGACCCGAGAGCGAGGTCGTCATCGACCTTGTCGGCGGCGGCGACGCCGTGCTGTGGTGCGACGGTCGGCGCACGATCGACGCGCCGCTCGGGTCACGGCTGACCGTACGGCGGAACGTCGACGCCCTCCAGGTCGCCAGGTTGTCGGTCCAGCCGTTCACGAACCGCCTGGTCAAGAAGTTCGGTCTGAGCGTCGCAGGCTTCCGCTCCGGCCCCGAGCACATCGTCGACTGATGCTGGTCGAGCTGCGCATCGTCGGCCTCGGCGTCATCGAAGACGCCGTGCTGGAGCCTGGCCCCGGCCTCACTGTGGTCACGGGCGAGACGGGTGCCGGCAAGACCATGGTGGTGTCCGGGCTCGGCCTCGTGGCCGGTGCGCGGGCCGAGGCGAGGGTCGTACGAAACGGGGCCGCGCGCGCCGTCGTCGAGGCGCGGTTCGCCGACGTACCGGCAGACGTCGCCTCGGCCGTGGACGAAGCCGGGGGAGTGCTGGACGACGACGAGCTACTCGTGTCGCGCCAGGTCGCGGCCACCGGCAGATCGCGGGCGCTCCTGGGCGGGGCTCAGGTGCCTGCGGCGCTGGGTGCGGACGTCGGTGCCCGCCTGGTGACCATCCACGGGCAGTCCGAGCAGCAGCGACTGGCCTCAGGTGAGCGGCAGCGCGAGGTGCTGGACCGTGCCGCCGGGACGGAGCTGGCCGGGGAGCTGGCGGCGTACAGGCAGGACTACGCGGCGCGACAGGCGGCCGGGGCCGAGCTCGTACAGCTTCGCCAGCAGGCTCGGGAACGGGCTCGTGAGCAGGACCTGCTCACGTTCGGTCTGGAGGAGATCGCCGCGGTGGCTCCAGAGCCCGACGAGGACGTGGCGCTGGCGGCCGAAGCGGCGCGGCTGCAGGCGGTGGACGACCTGAGGCTGTTCGCGTCGAGGGCCTCCGAGGCGCTGTCGGGCTCCGACGACGCGCTCGGCGACGAGCCGAGTGCCCTGGGCCTGGTGGCGACGGCACGGAAGGCGTTGCAGTCGGCGGCGGACGCCGATGTACAGGCGGGTCCGTTGGCGGCACAGGCGCGCGAGGTGACCGCCCTCGTCGCGGACCTCGCGGCGCAGACGGCGTCGTACCTGGCGGACCTCGACGCCGATCCCGTACGGCTGGAATGGGTGGCTGGACGTCGCGCCGCGCTGCAGGGACTGACGCGGAAGTACGGCGAGACGGTGGCCGAGGTGCTCGAGTGGGCCGCGGAGAACGCCGCCCGGCTCGCCACGTTGGCCGCGAGCGACGACCGGATTGCCGAGCTCGCCGCGCGGGTCGACGCGCTGACTGCCCGCATCACCGAGAGGGCGGCGCGCATCACCGCACTGCGTACGGCGGCGGCCACGACGATCAGCTCGTCTGTACAGGCGGAGCTGTCCGCGCTCGCCCTGCCTCACGCGACGCTCGAGTTCACGATCTCTCCGCTGGCTGAGCCCGGTCCGTACGGCGCCGATGTCGTCAGCCTGCTGTTCGCGGCGAACCCCGGGGCGCAGCCCGGTCCGTTGGCCAAGGTGGCGTCAGGAGGCGAGCTGTCGCGTGTACGGCTGGCGCTCGAGGTGGTGCTCGCCGACGCATCGGGTGGCGAGACGTTCGTCTTCGACGAGGTGGATGCCGGCATCGGCGGCGCCGTCGCGCTCGAGGTCGGCAGCAGACTCGCCCGGCTGTCCCGGCTGACGCAGGTGATTGTGGTGACCCATCTCGCTCAGGTCGCCGCGTACGGGGACCGTCACTTCGTGGTCGTCAAGGCGGACGACGGCAGCGTCACGACATCGGGGCTGCGGGCCGTCGACGGCGAGGACCGATGGCGCGAGCTGGCCAGGATGATGGGCGGCCACGACGACACCGCGGCGTCCGTGGCGCACGCCAAGGACCTCCTCGACCGAGCCACGAAGGACCGCCGGTGAACCGATTCGACGCCATGGCCGCGACCTGGGACGACAAGCCCGCACGGATCGACAGAGCCCGTCGCGTGGCGGACGCGATCGCCGAGCGCATTCCTGTACGGACGAGCTGGTCCGTCGTCGACCTGGGCAGCGGCACCGGGCTGCTGAGCCGCATGCTCGCCGACAAGGTCGGCCACATCGTGCTCGTCGACACCAGCGAGGGCATGACGGCCCAAGCCAGCGCCCGGATCGCTGCGGACGGACTGGACATGACGGCGGTCTGCCTCGACATCACCGAGGAGACACCGCCCGGTGGTCCGTTCGACCTGGCTGTCAGCCTGCTGACGTTGCACCACGTCCCGGACGTCCACGACTTCCTCGAGGAAGTGTGCGCGCTGCTGGCGCCGGGCGGCTGGGTCGCGATCGCCGACCTCTCGTCGGAGGACGGCACGTTCCACGACGACCCGACCGAGGACGTACAGCACCATGGTTTCGACCCGGCTCACCTGGCCCACGTCGCGTCGTCGGCAGGCCTGGTGGAGGTCAAGGTCGAGGAGATCCTGCACCTGGAGAAGCTCCGCGAAGGCGGACCCAGGTCGTACGGGCTGCTGCTGCTCACCGGCCGGGCGCCGGTGACGGTCACCGCGACCTAGGCGGAGCTCAACGGAGCCGGTTCTGCTCGTCCGGCGGTACGACGCCGCGGCTGATCGCCCTGCGGCGCTGCTGTAGGTGCCGACCGACGTTGCTGAGGATGATCGTGGCCACCATGGTCGCGAACATCCCGGGCCACCAGCCCACCAACCCGAGGACGACGAGCAGGATGAACGCGGGCCAGATCAGGCCCTGGAGCGTCCTCACCACGGTCTCGGGCACGGACGGAGGCAACGACGCCTTCCTCGAGAGGATGACCGAGCCCGAGGCGACCGGCGACGGCTCAGGCGTGCTGCCGGCGTTGTCCGGCTGGAACGGCGGCTGCTGCCACTGCGGTTCCTGCTCTCCCACGGGCGGGTTGCTGGTCACCTGGCCCATGGTAGATCGGGGCCTCGCGGCGGCGGGCTGACGGACGCGAGAGAAGTTCGCGGCGCGCCATGGAGTGGTCGTCTACGAACCTCCGGGCCAAACACATATAGGCTGGAGGCCCGTGGGCAAGACAGAGAACACCAAGCACATCTTCGTCACCGGCGGCGTCGTGTCGTCCCTCGGGAAGGGCCTGACGGCCTCGAGTCTCGGGTCCCTTCTGATCGCGCGTGGCCTGAACGTCACCATGCAGAAGCTGGATCCGTACCTCAACGTCGATCCCGGCACGATGAACCCCTTCCAGCACGGCGAGGTCTTCGTCACCGAGGACGGCGCCGAGACTGACCTGGACATCGGCCACTACGAGCG
>JAPUEI010000071.1:0-11077 GCA_027492675.1 Propionibacteriaceae bacterium
CAACCGAGAGCCCCAACCCGTATGAGAGCGGCAAAGAACCTGAGGCGCTTCAGACTGCTGACCGACCACCGCCTCGTACGAACGCTGGCGAGCTCGCACGAGCCGGGCGGATAGGGTTCTCCTCATGAATCAGCATGTTCTTGCTGCCGTTGCGTGGCCCTACGCGAACGGCCCCCGCCACATCGGACACGTGTCCGGGTTTGGCGTCCCGTCGGACGTCTTCTCCCGCTACATGAGGATGATCGGCAAGAACGTGCTCATGGTCTCGGGCACCGACGAGCACGGCACGGCGATCCAGGTACAGGCCGACAAGGAGGGGCTGACCCCGCGTCAGACCGCCGACAAGTACCACCAGGTCATCTCGACCGACCTCAAGAACCTGGGACTGACGTACGACCTGTACACGCGCACCACGACGAAGAACCACGCGGCCGTCGTGCAGGAGCTGTTCCGGGCGCTGCACGCCAACGGGTACGTCGTCGCCAAGACGCAGATGGGCGCGCTCAGCCCGTCGACCGGCCGCACCCTGCCCGACCGCTACATCGAGGGCATCTGCCCGCACTGCGGCTACGACGGCGCGCGCGGCGACCAGTGCGACAACTGCGGCCGCCAGCTGGATCCGATCGAGCTGAAGAACCCGCGCTCGCGGATCAACGGCGAGACACCCGTCTTCACCGAGACCGAGCACTTCTTCCTCGACCTGCCCGCGCTCGCCGAGGCGCTCGGCTCCTGGCTCGAGACCCGCCACGACTGGCGTCCGAACGTGCTCAAGTACTCCGCCAACCTCATCTCCGAGCTTCGCCCGCGGCCGGTGACCCGTGACCTCGACTGGGGCATTCCGATCCCGGTCGACGGCTGGGACGACCAGAACATGAAGCGCATCTACGTCTGGTTCGACGCGGTGACCGGCTACTTGTCGGCCTCCATCGAGTGGGCCAAGCGCAAGGGCGAGCCCGAGGCGTGGCGTCAGTGGTGGCAGAACCCCGACGCGGCCTCGTACTACTTCATGGGCAAGGACAACATCACCTTCCACTCGGTGATCTGGCCGGCCATGCTGCTCGGCGCGAACGGCCAAGGCGTCCGCGGCGGCACCCCGAGCGCGTTCGGCACCCTCGACCTGCCGACCGAGATCGTGTCCAGCGAGTACCTCACGATGTCCGGCTCGAAGGTGTCCACGTCGCGCAGCCATGTGCTGTACGTCGGGGACTTCCTCGCCGAGTACGGGCCCGACGCGCTGCGCTACTTCATCTCGGTCGCTGGACCGGAGAACCAGGACGCGGACTTCACCTGGGAGGAGTTCGTACGGCGCACGAACTCGGAGCTGGTCAACGAGTGGGGCAACCTCGTCAACCGCTCGATCTCGATGGCCCACAAGAACGTCGGCGCGATCCCGACGCCGGGCACGCTGACCGACGCGGACGCCACGCTCCTGGCCGCCTCGAAGGGCGCGTTCACCACGGTCGGCGACCTGCTCGGCCGCGCGCGCTTCAAGGCCGCCATCACCGAGTCGATGCGGGTCGTCAGCCTGGCCAACAAGTACCTCTCCGACCAGGAGCCGTGGAAGCTCAAGAGCGACCCCGAGCGCCGCGACACCGTGCTGAATACGGCCCTGCAGGTGGTCTCCGACGCGAACACGCTGCTGACCCCGTTCCTCCCGCACGCCGCGCAGAAGATCCACGAGGCGCTCGGTGGTACGGGCATCTGGGCCGCACAGCCGGAGATGGTGGAGGTCGACGAGGAGGGTGCCCCCTCGTACCCCGTCCTCACCGGCGACTACACGACCCAGCAGGCCAGCTGGACGTCGACGCCGCTCCCGGCCGGACGTCCGCTCGAGAAGCCGTCCCCGCTGTTCACCAAGCTCGACGACACCCTCGGCGAGACGGGCCCGAGCTGGGCCCCGATCAGCTGACGTGTCCGTCCCGGAGTTCGTGCTCGCGCTGCGCGAGCACATCGGCACGGACCTGCTCTGGCTGTCCGGTGTCACCGCGGTCGTGTGCCGCGGTGACGAGGTGCTGCTCGCGCGCCGCGCGGACAACGGCGCCTGGACTCCGGTCACGGGCATCATCGATCCCGGCGAGGAGCCTGCCGAGGCAGCCGTACGCGAGGTCGCCGAGGAGACGGCTGTACGCGCGGAGCCGGAGCGTCTCGCGATGGTCAGCGTGACGCCGGTCGTGACCTACCCGAACGGCGACCGCTCGCAGTATCTCGACATCACGTTCCGGATGCGCTGGCTCGACGGAGATCCGCACCCGGCGGACGGCGAGAACACCGACGCGCGCTGGTTCCACCGCGACGAGCTGCCGCCCATGCCCAAGGACTCGACCGAACGGCTGCGGGCAGCTCTGGACGGCAGCGGCGAGGCTCGGTTCCGGCTCGGCGGGAAGACCGTCTGACAACGGTCGTCACCGCTCCGAACGTGCGGGACCACCCAGCGGATAAGAGATTCCTCTCCTATGTCGCGTCCTCGTAGACCTCGGGGCATGGTGTGCCTGTCGGACATCGAGCACGCGTCGTTCGGACGCGCATCCGCAGGTTCGGCGAAGAGATCACCACGAGGGGGACAGACATCGTGGGCACGGGACGGCTACCCAGCGCCATCCGTACAGCCGGCGGCGCACTTCGCGCTGTCCAGTGGCGCTCGCATCGAGTCTCCGTCGCTGCCGTCGCGGCCCTTCTCGTCATCGTCGGCATTGCGGGCTGCGTGCAAGCGCCTGACAGCGAGACCGCACTCGGCGTGCCGCAGAGCGCGGCGCCGTCGGCCAAGCCGTACAGGCCCGACGTGGTGCCCACCGACCTTCCCGACGCGCCCGTGCCCACGGACACCACGTCCACGGACGCTCCCCCCGACCTTCCCGTCACGGCGCCCGCCGGCGCCACGACCGGCGGTCCGACGGCCGCCAGGACCCAGGCCGCCGGTCCCGGGGCCGGACCCACGTCAGCAGCGAAGACAGCGCCTGCACCCGAGCAGACTCAGGCCGCGCCGGCGACCACAGCGCCCACCGTCGAGGCGCCCCCGACGACCGCCGCGCCACCACCGCCTCCGAGCACGACAGCCGCTGCTCCCGGCCCGGGGACCGTGTCCATCACGTGCACCCGCTCCAGCGGCCGCACGAAGGCGGTCCTGAGGTGGCAGAACCAGGGCTTCATCGCGACGGTCGTCGTGAACGGCAAGACGTTCACCCAGACGTACACCAAGACGACCAGCTACACGGTCACCACTTCTGAGACCGTCGCCGGCCACGGCACCTGCATCGGCACGGTCGAGGGGAAGACCGCGACCGACTCGTACTAGTCGGCTAGACCCGGTTGGCCAGCCACGTCGCGTACGAGACGAGCACGTCGGAGTACGGGCTCTCGCCGGTCGGCTTCGACGTACGGCTCACGGTGATCAGCCGTCCGTGGTGCACGAAGCTCACCCACTCACCGGGCGTCTCGTTCGTGGTGGGGCAGTAGATCCCGGTCACCGAGCCGAGCGTGACCTTGGAGCCCTTCCCGTACGTCGGCAAGCACGTCGTGGTCTGCCTGGTCGTGAAGAACGGGCTCGTGTCGGGCATCACCAGGATCGTGGCCTCCTCCTCGACCTGGGTGCTCGCGTAGAGGCAGCCGAGCCCCGGCCACGTGCGGTCCTCTTCCTGGGCCTGCGCCTCGGTCGTCGGCATCGTCGTGGCCGCGGGGTCGGTGTAGACCGGCGTGGGGGTGACGGCGACCTCGAGCCGCGCCAGGTGCTCGGGGTCGGTGACGAGGTCGCAGGAGGTCGGCAGCTGTCCGTCCGCGAGGGTCTTCGCGGTCGTACGGGCGGCGGCGCTGCTCGGAGCGGACGTCGGACGCCCCGACGAGGGCAGGTCGACGCCGACGGGGCTGGCCGACTGGCACCCGGCCAGGCAGACGCACAGTGCCACGGCGGCGAGGCGACGCTTCATGGGGCCACGCTACTGCCGACGCCGGGGCGGTTACGGGGCTCGCCGGGTGTGGTGTACTCACTCGACGTGACCTCCACCGGACCGGGCGCCTGATGCCTCCCCGCTCGCCGTTGCCGCAGCGCGACGGCCTGGGCGCGGCGTGGGTCCGTACCCCGGACCGCGTGCCCGGGGTCGACGCCCCCTGGTTGACCATGCGCGACTTCCTGGTCTCCCGGCTGCCGGTCGCTGTCCCGGTCGACGAGCGACTGCGAGCGGGGGAGTTCGTCGACCAGGCGGGACGACCGTGGACCGGCGACGAGCCGTACCGGGCCAACACGTTCGTCTGGTTCCACCGACCGCGGCGGCCGGAGCCGGCGGTGCCGTTCCCGATCGACGTGCTGTACGCCGACGAGCGGATCGTCGTCGTCGACAAGCCGCACTTCCTGGCGACCACACCGAACGGCACGCACGTCACCGAAACGGTGGTGACCAGGCTGCGGCACTCGCTGGGGCTGCCCGAGCTCGCCCCGGTGCACCGCCTCGACCGCCTCACGGCCGGCGTGCTGGTGCTGACCGTCCAGCGCGTACACCGCGGCCCGTACGCCGCCCTCTTCCAGTCCCGGAGCGTGGAGAAGTCGTACGAGGCGCTGGCGGCGTACGACCCCGACCTCGTGCTGCCGCGCCGTGTCGTGGGTCGCATCGAGAAGCGCCGCGGTCACCTGCAGGCCGAGGTCGTCGACGGCGAGCCGAACGCCGAGACGCTGATCGAGCTCCTCGAACGGCGGGACGGGTGGGGTCGCTATCGGCTCACGCCGCTCACCGGCAAGACCCACCAGCTGCGGCTGCACCTCTCCGGGCTGGGGGTGCCGATCCTCGGCGACTCGCTGTACCCCGTGGTCGCCGACGTCGTCGACGACGACTTCTCCACCCCGCTGCAGCTCGTCGCGCGGCGCCTGGCCTTCGTCGACCCGATCGATGGGACGCCCCGCGAGTACGTCAGCCGGTTCGCGCTGACCTGGCCCGAGGCGGCAAGGTGATCGGCGTGGACCAACCGCTGCGCATCCTGTTCTGCTGCCCGCAGATCCCGAACAACACCGGCGCCACGATGCGGCTCGCCGCCGTGACGGGGGCCGAGCTCCACCTCGCCGGCCCGCTGGGCTTCGCGATGGACGACACGAAGCTGCGCCGCGCCGGGATGGACTACCGCGACACGGCCGTGACGTACGTGCACGAGTCGCTGGACGCCGCGTACGCCGCCCTGCTCCCCGCGCGCGTGATCGCGTTCACCGCTCGCGCCACGACCTCGTACGCGGAGGTGGCCTATGCCCCCGGCGACGTGCTGCTGTTCGGTCCCGAGGCGACGGGGCTCGACGCCGACGTACTGGCGGACCCGCGGGTGACCGAGCGTGTACGGATCCCGATGCTGGCTGGGATGCGCTCCCTGAACCTGGCGAGCTCCGCGGCGATCGCGGTGTACGAGGCGTGGCGTCAGATCGGCTGGCCGGGCGCAGACTGAGCTAGAGGCGGCGCAGGGACTCGATGCGCGAAGCGGCCTGTCCCATCGTGAGGGCCTCGCAGCCCTTGGCCTCGGCCGCGCGGCGCTGCGACGGCTCCTTGAGCAGCAGGGCCCAGCCGCGCCGGATGAGGATCAGCGGCGGCTTGCGGTGGTCGCGCAGGTCGCGGCGCAGCCGGAGCAGGAACACCAGCAGCCGTCCCCGGGTCAGCCAGACGCCGGTGGTGTCGATGCCGAGCTCTCGGCAGCGCTGCACCAGTTCGGGCGCGAAGATCCCCTCGGCGACCAGACAGGGGCGCTGTCCGGGCGGGGCCTCGGGCAGCCGTACCTCGTGCGTGCCCGTACGTCGGCTCAGGCTGATGTCGTACAGCGGCACGGTCGCGACGCCGGTGTCGAGGAGCGTACGGAGCGCGGTTGCCGCAGCCTCGCCGTCCCAGCTGCCGGGGTGGTCCCAGTCGACGATGCCGCCCCAGTGGGGCAGCCCCGGGTCGTCCAGCTCGCGGTAGAAGTCGTCCAGCCGCAGGCTCACGCACCCGCTGAGCCGCGCCAGCCGCGACTTCCCGCTACCCGACGGCCCCGCCAGCAGCAGGAGTGCGGGACGTGCGGGCATGCGGAGCATCGTACGGCCCCGGACCCGGCCTGTTCACCTCGGGTCGTGGCCCGCCGACCGCGGCTGGGTCAGACGGCGAGGGCGGCGTCGATGAGGCGGAGTGTCGTCGCGGTGAGGGCCTGATCGGGAGTCGCGTCGCCCGAGGTCCGTACGAGCTCGACGAAGCGTTCGACCTCGTCCGAGAGCACGTGCGGGCGAGGCGGCAGCGGGTGCGTCGAGGTCGTGCCGTCGAGCAGCTCCACCGTCAGCAGACCCGGCGCCGCAGCGTGGTCGATGAGCAGCGTTCCCAGCTCGCCCTGGATCTCGCTGGGGAGGTTCGAGGTAGTGATCTTCGAGTACAGCACCTCGGCCACGAAGCCCGGATAGGTGCAGAGCAGGGTGCCGGCCCCGTCAGCGCCCGAGGCGACCGTGACAGACGCCGCCTGCAGGGACGTGGGCTCGCCGAACAGGTTCACGAGCACGTGCAGCGGGTAGACGCCGAGGTCGCGCAGTGCGCCACCAGCCAACGCCGGATCGAAGATGTTGACCTGCTCGCCGGCCAGCACAGCCGCGTACCGCGCCGACCTCTTCTGGTAGCCCAGCTGGACGCGCCGGATCGTGCCGAGGCTTCCCAGGAGCTCGCGGATGACGTCCAGCCCCGGGTCGTACGCCGTCCGCATGCCCTCGATGAGCACGACGCCGTGCTCGCTTGCCTCGCGGCACAGGGCGGCCCACGCGTCGGCGGTGGTGACGGCCGGCTTCTCGACGAGGACGTGCTTACCCGCCCGTACGGCTGCGAGCGCCTGCTGCTCGTGGATGGCGTTCGGGCTGGCCACGTAGACGGCGTCGATGTCGGGCGACGCCAGCAGCGCGGCGAGGTCCGAGAAGACCGCCTGCACCCCGATGCTGTCGGCGAAGGCCCGACCCTTGGCAGCGTCCCGCGAGTACACGGCCACGACCTCGATGCCGTCGACCAGCCCGACGGCGTCGACGAGGTCGTGGGCGATCGTGCTGGTGCCGATGGTGGCCAGGCGGATCATCTAGAGCCCCAGCGCCGTGGACATCTCGGCGCGGAGACGGGCGATCCGCTCGGCCCCGGCCACGCGCGCAGCCCGTACGTCCTGGCTGGCCTCGGGGGTCGCCCGGACCTCCAGGTACGCCTTGAGCTTGGGCTCGGTGCCCGAGGGACGGACAACCACGCGCAGGGTCTCGCCGGACAGCCGCACGCCGTCCGTCGGGGGCAGCGCGCCGCCGTCCAGCAGGTCGGTGACCGTGACCGGCTCACCCAGCAGGGACGCCGGCGGGTTGGCCCGCAGCCGCGCCATCGCGTCGGAGATCAGCGAGAGGTCGGACACCCGTACGGACAGTTGGGCCGTGGTCCACAGCCCGTACGTGCGGGTGATCTCATCGAGCCGATCCGCCAGGGTCAGCCCTTGTGCCTTCAGCGATGCCGCGAGCGCGAGCAGCGTCAGACCGGCGGTGATGCCGTCCTTGTCGGGCACCGCCTTCGGGTCGCAGCAGTAGCCGATGGCCTCCTCGTAGCCGAACGCCAGCCCCGGCACCCGGCCGATCCACTTGAAGCCCGTGAGCGTGGCCTGGTACGGCTGGCCGTGCGCCTCGGCCATGCGCTGGAGCAAGGAGCTGGAGACGATGGAGCTGGCGTAGACGCCGTTGACACCGCGCCGCAGAGCGTCGTCGGCGAGCACCGTGCCGAGCTCGTCGCCGGTCAGCATCCGCCAGGTCCCGTCGACGACGGCAGCGGCCGCGCACCGGTCGGCGTCGGGGTCATTGGCGACGACCACGTCGACGGACGACTCGCGGGCGACGGCGAGGGCGAGGTCGATTGCGCCCGGCTCCTCCGGGTTCGGGAACGCGACCGTCGGGAACGCCGGATCGGGGTCGTGCTGGGCCGCCACGACGGCCGGCGCGGGCATCCCCACAGCGGCGGCCACGGCCTCCATGACGCGCGCGCCGACACCGTGCATGGCCGTGTAGGCCCACGACACGTCCAGCCCGGGCTGTACGAGGGTGGCTGCGTGCGCCACGTACGCACTCACGAGGTCGTCGCCGAGCATGGTGTACGCATCGGAGCGGGGCAGGTCGGCGAGCGTGCCCTTGGCGACCTCGGCGATCTGCGCAGCGATCTCGGAGTCGGTCGGCGGCACGATCTGGGAGCCGTCGCCCAGGTAAACCTTGTAGCCGTTGTCCTGCGGCGGGTTGTGCGAGGCCGTGACGACGATGCCGGCGACGCAGCCGTAGTGCTGGATGCCGAACGCGACCACTGGGGTCGGGGTCGACCGCTCGAGCAGCAGCGGGGTGAAGCCCTGGGCCGCGAGCACCTCGGCGGTGTCGCGTGCGAAGTCGGCTGACTTGTAGCGGGCGTCGTAGCCGACGATGACCTTGCCGCCGCCGTGACCGTTCGCGACCAGCCAGCGGCCGAACCCGGCTGCGGCGCGCGTGACGACGACCCGGTTCATGCGGGCCGGGCCGGGGCCGAGCGGCCCGCGCAGCCCTGCCGTACCGAACTCCAGAGGCCCGGCGAACGCCGACTCCAGCTCGGCGAGGGCAGCGGCATCGCCGGCCTGCGCGGCGTCGACCAGCTCGTCGAGGCGGGCGACCGTATCGGCGTCCGGGTCCTCAGCGCGCCAGGCGTGAGCAGCAGAGATCAGCGTGTCCATGGATGTCCTCCTCGAATCGGCGTGACGAGTGTCACAGATCGCGGGCGTCGTCGCTCGCGGCGGGGTCGTACTCGCCCTCTGGTTCATAGTCCTGATCGTCCCAGTCGGCCATGTGGTCGTCGCCGTCGACGTCGTCCCCGACCTCGTCGAACAGCAGGGCGCGGTGATCGCTGACCTCGCGACGCAGGGAGTCCACGGCGAGGTAGACGAACGCGAGGCCCACCGCGACCCAGATCAGCAGCTGGCCGGTGCCCGAGTACGGCAGTCCCGTGCCGTACGCGACCGCTACCAGCGCCACGCCCAGCAGGAGCGCGAGACCGGCGGGGGCGAACACGCCGACGAAGACCTTCCGGGAGCGGAGCCAGAGCCGTCGCGTCCAGGTCATCTCGACGATCCCGACCAGCACGGCGGCCGCCATGGGCAGCTGGGCGAGGTCGAGGAGCGTTTCCTGCGTGGGTGTCTGCTCGGGCCAGCCCGCGATCACCATCCAGAATCCGACGACCACCAGCGCGACGCTGATGGCGACGGCAGCGACGAGGCTCGGACGTGTACGCACCAGCGCAGGATACGGGGGTCCAGCATCCTGCGTCATGACAGGATGTCGCACGTGACTCGTGTCGTGATCGTCGGTGGTGGACCAGGTGGCTACGAGGCGGCGCTGGTGGCCGCACAGCTCGGGGGCGAGGTGACGCTGGTCGACCGCGACGGGCTCGGCGGCGCCGCCGTACTCACCGACTGCGTGCCGTCGAAGACGCTGATCGCGACGGCGGAGGTGATGAGCTCGATGCAGAACGCGGCCGAGCTCGGGCTGACGATCGGTGGCGGCAAGGTCCAGCACGCGATCAACGTCAACCTCGGCCTCGTGAACCGGCGCGTGCTCGCGCTCGCGAAGGCCCAGTCGAAGGACATCGCGAAGAACCTCAAGGCCAACGGCGTGAAGGTCGTGGTCGGTACGGGCAGGCTCGACGGTCCTGGTGCCGTCATCGTGACCACCGATGCGGGGGAGCGGCGGCTCGAGACCGAGGTCGTGCTCCTGGCCACCGGAACCCGGCCGCGTGAGCTGCCCGACGCGCGTCCCGACGGGGAGCGGATCCTCACGTGGAAGCAGGTGTACGGGCTGGAGTCGCTGCCCGAGCACCTCGTCGTCGTCGGATCGGGTGTGACGGGTGCGGAGTTCGCGAGCGCGTACAACGCGCTGGGCGCAAAGGTCACGCTGGTCTCCAGCCGCGACATGGTGCTGCCGGGGCAGGACCAGGAGGCGGCGCGCGTGCTGCAGGAGGTGTTCGTACGGCGCGGGGTCGATCTGCGGTCGCGGTCGAGGGCGGTCGCTGCGCGGCGCGAGGGAGACGGTGTCGTCGTCACGCTGGCCAGCGGGGAGACCATCGAGGCGTCCCACTGCCTCATGGCTGTCGGCGCGATGCCGAACACCGAGAACCTCGGGCTGGAGACCGCCGGGGTGGCCACCGACCGCGGCTACATCACGGTCGACAAGGTGTCACGCACGACGGCTCGCGGTGTGTACGCGGCGGGTGACGTCACCGGCGTCTTCGCGCTGGCTTCGGTGGCCGCCATGCAGGGCCGGATCGCCATGTGGCACTCGCTGGGAGACGCGGTCGCGCCGCTCGACCTCAATCGGGTCTCGGCGAACGTCTTCACGGCCCCCGAGATCGCGACCGTCGGGGTCACCCAGGAGCAGGTCGACGCGGGCCTGACCAGCGCGGTCGGCGTCATGGTGCCGCTGCGTGGCAACGCCAGGGCGAAGATGCAGAACGTCACCGATGGCTTCGTCAAGCTGTTCTGCCTGCCCATCACCGGCATCATCGTCGGCGGCGTCGTCGTGGCCCCGCACGCCAGCGAGCTCATCCACGCGATCTCCGTCGCGGTCGCCGAGCGGATCACGGTCGAGGCGTTCAGCCACGACTTCACGGTGTACCCGTCGATCTCCGGCTCGATCGCCGAAGCCTCCCGCCGCCTGTACGGACATGCCGAGGAGAAGTCGATCACCATCTAGCGCCAGCCGCGAGTGGGGGGCAGCAGCTTCGCCAGGTCCATCTCGCCAGGTAGTGCACGACACGCGCGGTGGTGTCGGCGTGTTGCGGCACGAAGCGCACTTTCTCGAGGGTGGTGGTGGCGGGTGCTCCCCGTGCTGACCCAGATAGTGCACGACACGCGCGGTGGAGGCGGCGTGTCGCGGCACGAAGCGCACTTTCTCGACGGTGGTGGTGGCGGGTGCTCCCCGTGCTGACCCAGATAGTGCACGACACGCGCGGTCGACTCGGCGTGTCGCGGCACGACGTGCACTCTCTCGCCGCGGCGTCCCTGGAGTAGCGCTCAGCCCTCGAACTCGTACAGATCTGCCGTGGCCGCGTCGACCGGCCGTACATCGGGGCGGAGCGCT
>JAPUEI010000071.1:11177-15073 GCA_027492675.1 Propionibacteriaceae bacterium
CTCGTACAGATCTGCCGTGGCCGCGTCGACCGGCCGTACATCGGGGCGGAGCGCTCGGAGCACGGGCTGGCGTAGCGTGCCGGACTCGCCGACGGTCAGGTAGCGCACCTGGACGCACAGCATCGGCTCCACCCATCGCGTACGTCGCACCTCCGGGCCGGTCGGCACCGGCTCGAACGGGCAGGTGTCGCGCTCGATCTCGCGCAGCACCTTCAGCAGGTCGTCTCGCGCTGCGTGGGGAAGCCCCGATCCGGCCCGGCCCAGCCCGTACAGCACAGGCCTCGACTCGAACGTCGCCTCATCGGACGCCTGCCCGATCCACACCGACCCCAGCCGGTTCGGTGACTCGGTCTCGGGCACCCAACCGCCGATGACGGCCACCAGCTCGGTGCGGTGCGGCACCTTCACCCACGCCTCGCTGCGCCCCGGCACGTACGGCGAGTCCCGTCTCTTGCTCATCACACCCTCGAGGTCGGCCGCCTTCGTCGCGGCCGCCAGCGCCTGACCGTCGTCGTGCTGCTCGGACACCTGCCACACGGCGCGGCCCCGGTGCGGCACGGTGACGCCGGGGATGTCGAGCTCGTCGAGCAGCTCACGCCGCTGTGACAAGGGCAGACGCGTCACGTCGGCGCCGTGCCAGCGGAGCACGTCGAAGGCCATGTACGAGACGGGGCGGGTCACCGACAACTGCGCGGCCCGGTGGGGGTCGCGGACGTGCATCCGGTGCGCGATCGCCTGGAACGTCGGTCGGCCGGTCGCGTCGAGCGCGATCACCTCGCCGTCGAGCAGCACCCCGTCGGGCAGGTCACCGACCGATGCGACGATCTCCGGGTACGCGACGGTGACGTCGACCTCGTTGCGGTTCGTGAGCCGAACCGATCCGTCGCCCACCTCGGCGAGCAGCCGGACGCCATCCCACTTGACCTCGTGCACCCATGCGTCGCCCTCCGGCGGCACCCCAGGCCGCGAGGCCGGGACCGCCAGCATGGGCCGCATCGTCAGGCGTCGACGATCTCGCAGAGCACCCCGCCGGACGACACCGTCTCGCCGGCCTTGGCCGTGACGTTCGCGACCTTGCCGGAGCGGTGCGCGTTGATCGGCTGTTCCATCTTCATGGCCTCGATGACGACGACGAGATCGCCCTCGGCGACGACCTGGCCCTCCTCGACGGCGACCTTGACGACGGTGCCCTGCATCGGGCTGGTGAGCGAGTTGCCCGACGCCTCGGCGACCTTGCCGGCGCCGCGAGCGCGCTTCACCGGCTTCTTCACCGACGACGGGCGTGCGGTGCCGCCGAGCTCGGCTGGCATCCGTACCTCGAGACGGCGACCGTTCACCTCGACGACCACCGTCGTACGGGCGGCAGGCTCGTCGTACTCGCCCAGGACGCCCTCGTACGCGGGCAGGTTGCCAGCGAACTCGGTCTCGATCCAGCGGGTGTGGACGCCGAAGTGGCCGTCGACGGCGGTGTACGCGGGGTCGTCGAGCACGGCCGTGTGGAACGGGATCACCGTCGGCATGCCGTCGATCTTGATCTCGCGCAGCGCGCGCCGCGAGCGGGCGATCGCGTTGGCGCGGTCGGAACCGGTGACGATGACCTTGGCGACGAGCGAGTCGAATGCGCCCGGCACCGTCATGCCCGCGTGGTAGCCCTCGTCGACGCGGACGCCCGGTCCTGTCGGCGGCTGCCAGGTGACCAGCGTGCCGGGAGCCGGCATGAAGTTGCGGCCGGGGTCCTCGGCGTTGATGCGGAACTCGATCGAATGCCCGGAGATCTCCGGGTCGCCGAAGCCCAGCTCCTCGCCATCGGCGATGCGGAACATCTGGTGTACGAGGTCGAGGCCGGTGACCTCCTCGGACACGGGGTGCTCGACCTGGAGGCGGGTGTTCACCTCGAGGAAGCTGATCGTGCCGTCGAGGCCGACGAGGAACTCGCACGTGCCCGCGCCGACGTAGCCGGCCTCTGTGAGGATGGCCTTGCTCGACTCGTACAGCTGGGTGAGCTGCGCGGCGCTGAGGAACGGGGCCGGAGCCTCCTCGACGAGCTTCTGGTGGCGGCGCTGCAGCGAGCAGTCGCGGGTTGAGACGACGACGACGTTGCCGTGCTGGTCGGCGAGGCACTGCGTCTCCACGTGGCGCGGCTTGTCGAGGTACCGCTCGACGAAGCACTCGCCGCGCCCGAACGCCGTGACGGCCTCGCGGGTCGCCGACTCGAACAGCTCGGGGATCTCCTCCATGGTGCGGGCGACCTTGAGGCCGCGACCGCCTCCGCCGAAGGCGGCCTTGATGGCGATCGGAAGCCCGAACTCGGCAGCGAACGCGACGACCTCATCGGCGCCGGCGACCGGATCGGCGGTGCCGGGGACGAGCGGAGCGCCCACCTTCTGCGCGATGTGGCGAGCCTTGACCTTGTCGCCCAGCGCGTCGATGGCCGCGGGCGGCGGGCCGATCCAGGTGAGCCCGGCGTCGATGACAGCCTGGGCGAAGGCGGCGTTCTCGGCGAGGAAGCCGTATCCCGGATGGACGGCATCGGCACCCGAACGGGCGGCCACGTCGAGGATCTTGGACACGTCGAGGTACGTCTCCGCAGGGGTCGCGCCGAACAGCGCGAACGACTCGTCGGCCAACTTCACGAACAGCGAGTCGGCGTCGGAGTCGGCATATACCGCCACGCTCGACAAGCCGGCGTCTGCGGCTGCCCGAATGACACGGACGGCGATCTCGCCACGGTTGGCGATGAGGACCTTGCGGATGGCCACGGCCTACCTCCTTGTGCGTCGTTGCGTTCGCAGTCTAGGGGGATGAATCGGCGGGTTGATGCCACTTCCGACCGGGGAGCGCTCGCCGATGGAGGAAGATGTCGAGAGTGACCACAATTCGTACCCGAGCCTGGCAGAACGGGACCGTCGTCAGCGACGACTTCCCCCTCGATGAGCTCGACGGATGGCTGGCGAAACCGGACGCCCTGGTCTGGGCGGACCTGCTGTGCACCGACGACGAGGTGCTGCCCAACCTGGCCGAGGAGCTGGGGCTGTCGCCGCTGGCCGTCGAGGACGCCGTCGCGGAGGGCGAACGCGTCAAACTGTCGAGGCACCCGGGGCACCTGTTCGCGACGGCGTACGCGACCCGGATCGACGGTGACCAGGCACAGGACCATCGGTCCCGCCTCGTGACCAGCCAGGTCTCCGTCTTCATCATGCCGCAGGGCCTGGTGACCGTTCGTCGAGATCCGGACTTCGACGTCGAGGCCGTGATGAAGCGCTGGGAGGACGACGGCGACCTGTTGCAGTACGGGGTGTTCGCGCTCGTCCACGGGCTGTTCGACGAGATCGTGGACTCGCACTTCGAGGCCGTACAGCACCTCGACGACGCGATCGACAGCGTCGAGGGCGGGTTGTTCGAAGGATCGGCGACGCAGCGCGACATCCAGGAGGGTGTGTACAGGCTGAGGCGCGAGGTGGTCGAGCTCCGGCGGGTGGTGCTGCCGATGCGCGAGGTGGTGCTGTCGATCATGCGGCGTCGCGGCGAGACCAACGCCAACGGCTCCAGCCGTACGACACCGACCATGACCGGTTCGGCCTTGGACGGGTGGTACGACGATCTGTACGACCATGCGCTCCGCGCCTCGGAGTGGACCGAGTCGCTGCGCGACATGGTGAGCGGCCTGTTCGAGACCAACCTCTCGCTCCAGGACGCCCGCTTGAACACGATCATGAAGAAGCTCGCGGGCTGGGCGGCCGTCATCGCCGTGCCGACCGCGATCACCGGCTGGTTTGGCCAGAACGTCCCGTACACAGGCTTCGGCACCGAGGCCGGCGTGTGGATGAGCCTCGGCATGATCATCGTCGGCAGCGCGGCCCTGTACTTGGTCTTCAAGAAGTACGACTGGATCTGAC
>JAPUEI010000071.1:15173-52036 GCA_027492675.1 Propionibacteriaceae bacterium
GACCTCTCCTCGAGGGGTACAGGGCCTCTCCCCGAGATCAGTGGGGCGTGGGGGAGGAGGCGAGCCAGGCGGCCACCTCGTACAGCCAGGTCTGTTTGTCGGACTCGCTCGCGAAGGACGCCTGGATGCTGGAGCGGGCGAGGTCGGCGAGCTGGACGTCGGTGAAGCCATGGACGTCGCGAGCCATCTCGTACTGGTCGGTGAGTCTCGAGAAGAACAGCAACGGGTCGTCAGCCCCCAACGCGACGGTGGCGCCCGCCTCGACCAGGGTGCGCAGCGGCACGTCGGCCGCCGACTCGTACACCCCCAGGTGCACGTTCGACGTAGGGCAGACCTCGAACGCGACCCCGCTGTCGACGAGCCGGGCCAGAAGCTCCGGGTCCTCGACCGCGCGCACCCCGTGGCCGAGCCGTGTCGGCGACAGCGCGTCGACCACGCGCCGTACGTGATCCGGACCGCACAGCTCGCCTCCGTGAGGTACGCCGGGCAGCCCGCCGCGCCGCGCGATGGCGAACGCGTGCGACCAGTCCTCGGTGACGCCGGCGTGCTCGTCGTTGGACAGCCCGAAGGCCACCACGTCGCCCGGCCCGTCACCGGCGTGCCGCACCGCCAGCCGGGCCAGCGTCTGGGCGTCGAGCGCGTTGCGCAACCGCGAGGCGGCGACGACCACCCCGACGCTCACCCCGTGTAGCCGGCTCGCCACCGCGGCCTCGTCCAGCACGATCTCCAACGCCTCGACGAGCCCGCCGACATGAGGGGCGTACGAGGTGGGGTCGATCTGGATCTCGAGACGCCGCGACCCCTCCCGGGCGTCGTTCGCGACGGCCGACTGGACGACCCGGCGCATCGCGTACTCGCTGGTGACGACGAGACGAGCCATGTCGTACGAGCGCTGGAACCGGTGCCAGCCACGGACGGTCTGCGGCACGGACAGGGGGTCGGCATCGACGAGCGACTCCGGCAGTGGCACGTCGGCGTACTCGGCCAGTTCCCGCAGCGTGGCCACGTCCAGCGACCCCGTGAAGTGGAGGTGGAGGTGGGCCTTGGGCAGCAGACGCAGGTCTCGACGCGTCGTGTGCTGCATACGAGGTGACCCTACTGCCGCATGTCTACCCGTTTGGGTAGACATTGCCGGGTCGTCTGGCATCTACCCCGTCGTCCTCGCTACGTTCGCCCTAGTCACCACGACAGAGGAGTGCCCGATGCCGCAACCCGTCACGGGAGCGACCGCCCGCATCGACCGGGTGGTGACGTTCGCGCGCGTCCCCTCCGACCACACTCCGCTTTCCGAGAACGCCAACGTCTGGCTCGTGGGCGACGACGCGGAGGTCATCGTCGTGGACCCCGCGCACGACCTCGACGCGATCCTGCGCGCCATCGCCGGGCGCCACGTGGTCGCCGTGGTGGAGACCCATGGCCACGACCACCACGCGTCGGTCGTGCACGCAGTACGGGAGGCGACCGGAGCGCCCCTGCTGCTCCATCACGACGACGTGGCGGTGTGGAAGGCGACCGTTCCGACCTCCCCCGACGGGGACCTCGCGACGGGCCAGGTCGTCGACGTGGCCGGGGTCCGGATGGTCGTGCTGCACACCCCGGGACACACGCCCGGAGCCGTCTGCCTGTACGTCCCCGAGCTGGGTGCCGTCCTCACCGGGGAGACGTTGCTGCGGGGTGGGCCAGGCGCGACAGGTCTCTCCTACAGCCACTTCGGCACGATCATCGCCTCGATCCGCGATCACCTGCTGACCCTGCCGCCGGACACGCGCGTGCTCCCCGGCCGTGGGGACGAGACGACGATCGGTGACGAGGCGGCACACCTCGACGAGTGGATCGCCCGGGGCCACTAGGTCCTCCGGGCCACGGGGCCGTACGGGCTCAGACGGGCCTGGTCAGCACGGCGAGCCCCGTCGACGCGAGCCACAGCACGCCGAGCACGATGAGCACGGGGTCGTGCAGCACCACGTTCTCCGGCTCGCCCGCCTCGCCACGGTCGATGTCGCGCGCGTAGCTGAGGATCGCCAACGTGAAGGGTGCGATCGACACGGCCGTCCACGGCACGTTCCACAGCACGCGGGTGCGCTGGTCGAACGCCCACAGGCTGTAGAACGTCACGACCAGGGTCGCCGAAGAGGCCCAGACGAAGCGCAGGTAGTCGGCCGAGTATGCGGCCAGCGACGGCCTCGTACCGGCCTCAGGACCGAGCTGTACGAGCTCGGAGTACCGCTTGCCCGCCACCATGAACAAGGAGCCGAACGAGGCGACCAGCAAGAACCACTGGCTGATCATGATCCCGCTGGCGACGCCACCCGCGAGGGCCCGGAGCAGGAAGCCCAGCGCGACGATCGCCAGATCGACGATCGGACGGTGCTTGAGCCACAGGGTGTAACCGATCTGAAGCACCGCGTACACGACGAGGACGTAACCGAGCGTCGTCGAGGTCCAGAAGCCGAGAACCAGGCTGCCGGTCAAACACACGGCCGCGAGGCAGAGCGCGACGGGCACGGACAGCTCGCCGGCGGCGATGGGCCGCAGCCGCTTCGTGGGGTGCAGCCGGTCGTCCGCGGCGTCGCGGGAGTCGTTGACGAGGTAGACGAACGCGCTCACGCCGATGAATGCGACCAGCGCGAGCAGGGTCGCGGTGAGCACCGAGGGCTGCAGGACCCGTCCGGCCGCGAGAGGCGCAGCGAACACCAGGAGGTTCTTGACCCATTGCTTGGGGCGCAACGCGCGGATGACCGCAGGTACGCGAGATCGCCGAGGCGCCGATGCAGGCCCGTCGGGTGTCGTCACAAGCTGCGCGTCGTCGTCCATCACCCGTCAGCCTAGGCGACGAGTGGCACTAGGGTGTGCGCGTGCATCGCAACCGTCGGATCGGCCTGGCCATCGTCATGGCGTCGGCCGTGCTGTTCGGAGGCTGTGCTGCGCGTTCTCAGACCTCGCAGGTGTCATCGAGCATCCCCGCTCCGACCCGTCCGGCGCCGTCGGGCACCGCGACGATGGCCGCCCTCGGGTGGCGGAACGGCCCGGCCGATCGCGTGCTGCTGCCCTCCGACACGGCCATCGACCGCCGCGTCGACCAGGTGAACGTCATCACCGCCGTCGGGCGTCCGGCGTCCGCGGCAGCGGTGCTGACGCTGCTCAACGAGACGTTGCCGTCGTACGGCTGGGCGATCACCGCCTCGGGCGGCGGGTCGCTGGTGTTCGGCGACGCGCTCTACGACGGCGCGTTCACCTCCGACGACAGCGTCTGGGCGCTCACCATCCGCGTCCGGAAGTAGCGGCTCAGGACCGCGTCGTCCAGACCGCGTCGTCCGGCACGACCCGACCGGCCGCGTGGCTCGCGCCGGGGGAGTCGTCGAGGACGATCTGCCCGTTCCTGTACGGCGTGCCCTGGTCGTCGGTCGCGATCGACCACCACGCGGCATCGAGGTCATGGACGTGGTTCGGCCGGATCGCTGACGCGAGCGCCGCGGCCGCCGAGACGCCCAGTTCCGACTCCATCATCGACCCGACCATCACGTCGAGCCCGGCGTCGACGGCCTCTGCCGCGATCTCCAGCCCGGCGCCGATGCCGCCGCACTTGGCGAGCTTGATGTTCACGACGTCACCGCTGCTGGCCGCGATCGCTCTGCGCAGGTCGTGGATGCTGAACACCGACTCGTCCAGCACGATCGGCACCTCGTACCGACGGCGCAGCTCGGCGTGACCTTCGAGGTCCCACGCCGGCAGCGGCTGCTCGACGAACTCCAGCGGCACCTCGGCCGCCAACAGGCGCTCGATCGCCGACGCGGCGCCGTCCAGGTCCCAGGCCTGGTTCGCGTCGATGCGGACAGGTACGGACGGGGCTTCGCGCGCGATCCGTACCACTCTGTCGACGTCGGCCGGGTCGAGCCCGACCTTCACCTTCACCTGGCTGAACGCGGAGGCGTCCACGGTGCCGGCGAAGCCCCCCTGCGCCGGGAGCGTGACGTCCGTGCCGACGGACAGTTCCGTGCCGCCGACGTACCGGGCCAGCGGCACTCCCGCAGCCCGTGCCAGCAGGTCGAGCACCGCGGTCTCGGTCGCGGCCCGGGCGCCGCCATTGCCGACGACGGCCTGGCCGAGGCGTGAGGAGATCTGCGGAAGGGGCTCGGTCGTCGGGTCCCAGCCGAGCAGCGACTCGGCGAGCGGGCCGAGGACACACGCCTCGATGCTCTCCAGCGACTCCCCGGTGACGCGCCACACCTGCGGGCCCTCGCCGAACCCCGTACCGCCGTCGGCGTCGGTGACCCGGACGGCCACGCTGACGACGTGGTCCGTACGTCTCAGGGCCGTCACGAACGGTGTGTGAAGGAGGCGGGACAGCCTCGACGTGGCGACTTCTACGATGCGTGCCATCGGTTCCAGTGCTCCCAGGTGACGGCGCTCAGGTGAGCGACGAGGGTCATCCCGTCCGTGTCGGACAGGTCGGTGGTGGTGCAGACGGCGAGGACGTACTCGGGCGCGGCAACAGGCCGTACGAGCGCGACGTCGTTCTTCACCCCGGTCACCCAGCCGCCCTTGCTGGCGCTCCAGGTGCCGGCGGGCAGGCCGGCGGGGATCATGCCGAGGTGCGTCTGCCGGGCCATGAGGGCGAGGGCGTCCGGGCCGGCGGGGTCGTCGGAGGTGGCCCAGTGACGTACGAGCCGGGCCAGCGCCATGGCGGTGACCGTGTTGGTGATGCCCTGCTCCTGCGCCGCCGCGTCGCCGATCAGCCGCTCCACGCGGATGTCGGGCAGCCCCAGCTCGTCGAGCAGGTGACGGACGGCGGCGAAGCCCACCCGCTCCAAGAGCAGGTCGGCGGCGAGGTTGCCGGAGACGGTGACCATCCGGTCGGCGAGATCGTACGCGTCGACCTCGTGGTCCATCCGGTGCCAGGTCCAGTCGTCCTGGTCGTCGAGCTGCCGCAGGGCGAAGGTGCCGCCTGTCACGCTCGGGAACTCGGAGTGGACGTGGACGGAGGATGACGTACGAGCGCGGAGCAGGGCACCGAGCACGGCGAGCTTCATCGTGCTCGCCGCGTAGTGGGGCTCGTCGGCCCGCCGGGTGACCTCGACGCCGTCGGCGAGCAAGGCGAGCGAGAAGGATCCGGGAACCCCGTCGAGTGCCGCGTCCCAGGCGCTCCGCAGGTCTGTTGTGTGGTCCGTCACGTCAGCCCAGGAACTCCGCCAGACCGGCGAGCGCGCGGTCGACGTCGTCGGTCGTCGAGTACGGCGCCAGCCCCAGCCGCAGCCCGGTCTCGTCGGCGAGTCCCAGCCGCCGGAACGGCTCGTACGCGTAGAACTGACCCGCCGGCGCCAGGACGCCCCGCTCGGCGAGGAAGGCGTACGCGTCGCGGGTGGCTCGGCCCTCGATCGTGACGAGCAGCGTCGGCGTACGGCGCGCGGCGCGTGAGTGGACGGTGACTCCCGGAAGGGCGGCCAGTCCGCGCTCCAGACGCTCACGGAGGGCCAGCTCGTGGGCGTCGATGGCCGCGAACGAGCTCCTCAGCTTGTCGCGACGCGAGGTGGCGTCCCCGGGGGCGATCCCCGCGAGGAAGTCGACGGCGGCCGTGGCGCCCGCGAGCGTCTCGTACGGCAGCGTCCCGAGCTCGAAGCGCTCGGGCACGTCGGTGGTCGACGGCAGCAGCTTGTCCGGCCAGAGCTGCTCCAGGACGGCCGGGTCCGCGCCGAGAACGCCGCAGTGAGGGCCGAGGAACTTGTACGGGGAGCACACGATGAGGTCGGCGCCGAGAGCCGCCGGGTCGACGAACTCGTGGGCCGCGTAGTGCACCGCGTCGACGTACAGGAGGGCTCCGACGGCGTGCGCGAGGTCGGCGATCACCTTGTGGGGCGGGATGGTGCCGATGAGGTTCGAGGCGCCCGTGATCGCGACCAGCCGTGTCGACGCGGTGATGGCGGCCGCGACGCTGTCCAGGTCGACCTCCCCGGTCCGCGGGTCGACGTCGATCCACCGTACGGTCGCGCCGGCGGACTCCGCGGCCTGGACCCAGGGCCGTACGTTCCCGTCGTGATCGAGGCGCGACACCACGATCTCGTCGGCTGGGGACCAGTCCTTGGCCATGGCACGGGAGATGTCGTACGTGAGCTGCGTGGCGCTGCGCCCGTACACGATCCCGTTCGCCGGGAACCCCAGCAGGTCGGCGTACGCGCTCCGGAACGCGGCCACGGCTGCGTCGGCGGTGCGCTCGGACGCGCCAATCGTGCCGCGGTTCGACAGGGGGCCCATCAGCACGGCCGCGATGGTCTCAGCGACGACCCTCGGGGTCTGCGTGCCACCCGGTCCGTCGAAGTGCGCGACCCCCGAGGCGAGGGAGGGGAACTGGTCTCGAAGGGCGGCGACGTCGTAGGTCAAGGGCACGTTGGGCAGTCTAGGGAGGACGCACCCGCGGCCACTCGCGTTCTCACGAGCGGGGCGTAGGAAAGACTCAGGACGCCGGGGACCAGAGGTCGTGCCAGGTGACGCCGAGGTCGGCGAGCATCATGCGGAGCAGAGGCAGGCTGATGCCCACGACGTTGTGGGGGTCGCCCTCGATGCCGGTGACGAAGGGCCCGCCGTAGCCGTCGATCGTGAAACCGCCCGCGACGTTCTCGGGCTCGCCGGTCGCCGCGTACGCCGCCATCTCGGAATCCGAGAGGTCGGCGAAGTGAACCAGGGTCACAGCGGTACGGGTGGCGCGGCGCTCCTGGCCGTCGACCGAGACGATGACGTGGTGGCCGGTGACCAGGCGCCCGGTGACGCCGCTGAGTCGTTGCCACAGCCGGGCGGCGGCCTGTGGGCTGCCGGGCTTGCCGTACGGGCGGCCGTCGACCTCGAGCATCGTGTCGCAGCCGACCACGATCACGTCGTCAGCGGGGAGTACTTGTGCGGCCACGGCCTCGGCCTTCAGCCGGGCCAGCTCACTCGTGAGGTCCTCGATGTCGTCGAGGTTCACCGCCGACTCGTCGACGTCGGAGACGATGGCGCTGGGATGCGTACCGGCCCGTCTCAGTGTCTCGAGACGGGCCGGCGACGCCGAGGCCAGGATCAGTCGCACGCTCAGCGCTTGCCGAAGATGCTGCCGAGGATGTCGTCGACGATGCTGCCGCCAGTCGTGGGCTGGGCGCTGGAATCCGCCTGGTCGACCTGGGGATCACCGGACTCGTCGACCTGAAGGCTGCCCGCGCTGCCGGGCGTGGTGTCGGGGGGCAGATCTACCGGCTGGTCCTGCTGCTGGTCGACCTGGACATCGGGCTGCTGCCCCTGCGGGGCGCTCGCCTGGCCGCCACCGAGGATCGAGTCGAGCCCGCCACCGGCGAGGATGGTGCCGAGGATGCTCCCCAGTACTCCGCCGCCGGCCGACTGCTGCGACGGCGCGCCGCCGCCCAGCCCGCCACTGCCGAGCACGCTGCCCAGAATGTCGTTGAGGATGCTGCCCCCGCCCGACTGCTGTGACGAGCCGCCGGTGAGCTTCTTGGCGAGATAGGCCAGCACGATCGGCGCGAGGATGGGCAACAGCTGCTGGATCAGGCTCTTGCTCGCCCCCGTACGCTGCCCGAGCGCCGCGGCCATCTGGCCGGACTGGTCACCGAAGATGTGCTGGACGATCTTCTCGCCGTCGGCCGTGTCGACCGATCCGAGGTCGACGGGACCGGACCCGAGCAGCGACGACCCGCCGTGCTGGACGAGCGCACCGGCGATGGCGTTCTCGTGGCCGTTGTCGGCGTTGTGGGCGAGACCGCCGATGAGCGACGGGATCACCGCGGCCGCGGCCTGCTCCGCGGTGCCGGGGTCGACGCCCAACTGCGCCGCGAGCTGGTCGATGTTGAGCTGGCCGAGGATCTCCTCGACGGCGGACATGCTCATGATGGTCCCTTTCGCTTGGTGCTGGGGACGGGCTACGTCACCAGCGGTACGTCGTGCGCCACGCGTCTCGGCCGAGTCTCACAGGCTCCCGCACGACGCGCCAGTAGGAACGCCAACTCATGGGTGGCATGCCGCCGCGATCCTTGGCCCGCAGCGCCTCGGCTGCGCCGGCCGACAGCACGGCGAGCACGGCGGCCAGCTCGTCGTCGGTCGGATTCCCCGAGGTGACAGTGAACTGCGCGTCGATGCTCACAGCGGGATGTTCCCATGCTTCTTGGGCGGCAGCGACTCTCTCTTGGTACGGAGGAGGCGCAGGGCCCGGATCACCGATGCGCGGGTCTCGTGCGGGTGGATGACCTGGTCGATGTAGCCGCGCTCCGCCGCCACGAACGGGTTCGCGAGCGTGTCGTTGTACTCCTCGACGAGCTCCTTGCGGCGGGCCACGGGGTCGGCCGCCTCGGCGAGCTCCTTGCGGTACAGGATGTTGACCGCGCCCTCAGCACCCATCACGGCGATCTGGGCCGTCGGCCACGCGAGGTTGATGTCGGCGCCGAGGTGCTTGGACCCCATGACGTCGTACGCCCCTCCGTACGCCTTGCGGGTGATGATCGTCAGCAGCGGGACGGTCGCCTCGGAGTAGGCGTACAGCAGCTTCGCGCCGCGGCGGATGATGCCCTTCCACTCCTGGTCGGTGCCCGGCAGGAAGCCCGGCACGTCGACGAACGTCATCACGGGGATGTTGAAGCAGTCGCAGGTGCGGACGAAGCGCGCCGCCTTCTCGGACGCGTCGATGTCCAAGCAACCCGCGAACACCATCGGCTGGTTCGCGATGATGCCGATCGAGCGGCCCTCGACGCGGCCGAAGCCGACGACGATGTTCGGCGCGAACAGCGGCTGCACTTCGAGGAAGTCGTCGTTGTCGAGCACCGTACGGATGATCTCGTGCATGTCGTACGGCTGGTTCGACGAGTCGGGGATCAGGCCGTCGAGCCGGCGATCGTGGTCGGTGATCGTGAGGTCGACCTCGTCCTCGATGTACAGCGGCGGGTCCTCGAGGTTGTTCTGCGGCAGGAAGCTGATCAGCTCCCGTACGTACTCGATCGCGTCGTTCTCGTCCGAGGCCAGGTAGTGGGCGTTGCCGGACTTCGTGTTGTGCGTGCGACCGCCGCCCAGATCCTCGAGCGTGACGTCCTCGCCGGTGACGGTCTTGATGACCTCGGGGCCGGTGATGAACATCTGCGAGGTCTGGTCGACCATGACGATGAAGTCGGTCAGCGCCGGCGAGTACACGTGGCCGCCCGCGGCCGGGCCCATGATCAGCGAGATCTGGGGGATGACACCGGACGCGAGGGTGTTGCGCTTGAAGATCTCGGCGTACAGGCCGAGTGAGACGACACCCTCCTGGATGCGGGCGCCGCCGCCCTCGTTGATGCCGATGATCGGCACACCGGTCTTGAGGGCGAAGTCGATGATCTTGCAGATCTTCTCGCCGTAGACCTCGCCGAGCGCGCCGCCGAAGATCATGACGTCCTGGCTGAACACGCACACGGGACGTCCGTGGATCGCGCCGGTGCCGGTGACGACGCCGTCACCGTACGGTCGGCGCGCTTCCAGACCGAAGTTGGTCGAGCGGTGGCGTGCGAACTGGTCGAACTCGGAGAAGGTTCCCTCGTCGAGAAGGGCGAGTACGCGCTCGCGCGCGGTCATCTTTCCCTTGGCGTGCTGCTTCTCGACGGCCGCGGCAGGCGCGGAGTGGATGGCCTCTTCGATCCGACGGGCCAGGTCGGCGGCTTTGCCGGCTGTGGTGTGGATGTCGATGTCCATGTGCGCACCCTAGCGACCAGAAGACCTCTCCGATGACCGTCGAGAACCCGGGAAGGACGGAAAACGCCCTCCAGTTTCCGGCAGGTAGCGTTCTTCCCGTGAGCACGCTCGACGAGGTCAACATCGCCGTCGCCGGTTGGCAGGTGGACAGCGTGGCGTCGACGGGGTCGACGAATGCCGACCTGGCGGTACGGGCTCGGGCCGGCGCCGGTTCGTACACCGCCCTGGTCGCGGGGGAGCAGACCGCTGGCCGGGGGCGGATGACGCGGTCGTGGTCTAGTCCTCAGGGCACGTCGGTCAGCCTGTCGGTGCTTGTCAGGCCGGGGAGGCCGACCGGCGAGTGGGGGCTGCTGCCGCTCCTCACGGGGCTCGGGGTCGCGCGGGCCGTCCGGTCGCTGGGCGCGGAGGCCGTGCTGAAGTGGCCGAATGACGTGCTGCTGCCGGCCGACGCGGAGCGCAAGGTCTGCGGCATCCTCGCCGAGGTGGTGGCGACGCCGGCCCCAGGCGTGGTGGTCGGCATGGGCGTCAACGTCGGGCAGGTCCGCGACGAGCTCCCCGTCGAGACGGCGACGTCGCTGCGGCTGGTCGGCGTCGAGGTGACCCGCCCCGCCGTCGTACAGGCCCTGCTCGGACACCTCGGGACGGTGTACAGGCGGTGGGACGCCGACGGCTGGGCGGCGGTGAGGGGTGAGTACGAGGCGCTGTGCGTCACCCTCGGACGCCAGGTGCGCGTCGAGCTGCCGGACGGTCGTGCAGTCACGGGCATCGCGTCGGCGGTGCTGGATGACGGCCGCATCGTCGTCGGTGGTCAGGCATTCGCCGCCGGCGACGTCCATCACCTGCGCCCGGTCTGAGCCGGGCCGTCCCCCGAAGTCGTCGTTATTCAGGCGGTCATCCGCCCGGCCAGCAGCCGGTCCCCCGAAGTTGTCGTTCTCAGGCCGATCTGGGCCCGAACAACGACAACTTCGGGGGATTCGCCAGGAGCCGGGCTGCCGCGTGAGCGCAAAGCGACAATTTCGGGGGATTGGGTGATCAGAGTGTCTGGCAAGTTGGCGTTCCGTTCGGGTGAGTTCCCTGAGGGTTGATGTGAAGCGCGCCAGGTTCTCTGCCGCTCTCATACAGGTCGGGGCCCTCGGGCGAGGGTCTCGTCGTTGGCAGCCTCGTACGGGCCAGGCGATGTGGGACCCTTTCTGCATGGCGTTCTCGGAGAAGCTGTTGGGCCAGGGTGAACACGTCGTCTTCCACCTGCGCACCCACTGGCGCGTGCTGATCTGGCCGGCCCTCGCCTTCCTGATGCTGTGTCTTCTGGCCGGCGCCGGCATCGGGGTGCTGGTCCCGATGGTCGCCGAGAGCGGCCGGCTCGTCGTCACCTGGATCATCGTCGGTGTGGCCCTCGTCGGATTCGTGGCGCTCTGCCTGCTGCCGTTCCTGCGCTGGTGGACGACCACCTACACCGTCACCAACCGTCGACTGATCACCCGTCGCGGCATCCTCAACAAGAGTGGCCACGACCTGCCACTGATCCGGATCAACAACGTCGAGTACCAGCGCTCCTTGTGGGACCGGATGTTCGGGTGCGGCACGCTCACCCTGATGACTGCCGCTGAAGACCCGCTCACGCTTCCGGACATCCCCGACGTCGAGCGCACCCACCTGCGTCTGGGCGAGCTGATGACCCACGCGGGTTCCGCCCACGGCGAGGACGCGTGACGGAGCCGGGGCGGCTGGGGCTCACGTCCCAGCTCGTACGGTTCGTGGCCGTGGGCGCCGTCTCGGCGGTCGTCGACTACGGCATCCTCGTGCTGCTCATGCAGCTGGGGCTCGGTCACACCCCGGCGAAGGCCTGCTCCTTCGTGGCGGGCACGACGACCGCGTACCTGCTCAACCGCCGCTGGACGTTCGGCGCTGCCGGCTCGCACCGGACGTTCCTCGCCGTCCTCCTGCTGTACGGGAGCACGTTCGCCGTCCAGGTCGGTCTGTTCGCCCTTCTCTACCCGTGGCTCGAGGCGAAGGCCGGCGTACGGGTGGCGCAGATCGTCGGGTTCGTGATCGCCCAGGGTGTGGCGACGACGGTGAACTTCGTCGTCCAGCGCACGCTCATCTTCCGGCATCGCGGGGAACCGTCGGTAGGCTCACGAGCGTGAGCACCCCGGTCGTCGGCATCATCGGTGGCGGTCAGCTTGCCCGCATGATGCACGCGGCAGGCGTCGGTCTCGGCGTCCGCGTGGCCCTCCTCGCCGAGGGCCCGGACGTGTCCGCCGCCCAGGTCGTGCACGACGTCACCGTCGGGGACTACACCGACCCCGCCACCGTCGCCGCGTTCGCCGCGGGCTGTGACGTGATCACGTTCGACCACGAGCACGTACCGACCGCTCTTCTCTCCCGCCTCGAGGCCGACAGCGTGGTGGTACGGCCCGGCCCCGAGGCCCTCGTCCACGCACAGGACAAGGTCGTGATGCGGCGCCGGCTCGCGGCCCACAGCATCCCGGTCCCGGCGTTCGCCGTGGTCGCCTCGCCCGCCGAGCTGGTCCTCTTCGCTTCCAGCACGGGCTGGCCCGTGATCGCGAAGACGTCTCGCGGCGGGTACGACGGCAAGGGGGTCTGGAAGCTCGACGGGCCCGACGCCGCGGGGGAGCCGTTCGCGAACCTGGCCGAGGGGGTCGAGGTGCTCGCCGAGGAGTACGTACCGTTCACCCGCGAGCTCTCCGCCCTGGTCGTTCGCTCGCCGTCGGGGCAGGCCGTCGCGTACCCCGTCAGCGAGTCCGTCCAGGCCGACGGCATCTGCGTGGAGACCACGACGCCCGCACCCGGGCTGACCCCCGAGCAGGCCACCGCGTGCCAGCGCATGGCGCTCGAGATCGCGGCAGATCTCGGCGTGGTCGGCGTGCTGGCCGTCGAGCTGATGCAGCGTGCCGACGGCTCCGTGGTCGTCAACGAGCTCGCGATGCGGCCGCACAACACGGGTCACTGGTCGATCGACGGGGCCGTGACGAGCCAGTTCGAGAACCACCTGCGGGCCGTGCTCGACCTGCCGCTGGGCGACCCGAGCGCCCGCGCACCGTGGACCGTGATGCACAACGTGCTGGGCGGCTCTCGTACGGACCTCGTCGACGGGTTGCGTCACGTGATGGCGCGGGACCCGGGACTGCGCGTACAGCTGTACGGCAAGGGCGTCGTGCCGGGTCGCAAGGTCGGCCACGTCACGGCGACCGGGGGCGACCTCGACGACGTCCGGCGGCGCGCCCGCCAGGGGGCCGCGGGACTCAAGGACAACGGAGGCGACGCATGAACGCACGGGTTGGGATCGTCATGGGGTCGGACTCCGACTGGCCGACGATGGAGGAAGCGGCAGAAGTGTGCGCCGAGTTCGGCATCGACTACGAGGCCGATGTCGTGAGCGCCCACCGGATGCCGGAGGAGATGGTGGCGTACGGGCGCGGGGCTCATGAGCGCGGCCTCGAAGTGATCATCGCCGGTGCTGGCGGTGCGGCTCACCTGCCCGGCATGCTCGCCGCCCTCACGCCCCTGCCGGTGATCGGCGTGCCGGTGCCCCTGAAGTACCTCGACGGCATGGACTCCCTGCTGTCCATCGTGCAGATGCCCGGGGGTGTGCCGGTGGCCACGGTAGCCATCGGGAACGCGCGGAACGCCGGGCTGCTCGCCGTACGGATCCTGGCCGCTGGCGACCCCGTACTCACGGCCAAGATGATCGAGTTCCAGAGGAAGCTGCACGCGACGGCGCGGGCGAGGGGCGCGTCGGTTCGGGGTCGGTAGCCCTGCCGGAGGCCGTCCGGGGAACCGGCCGCTGCCCCGCGTGGCGCGTTGGGCCGGTCAGGGGCCCTGGTCATACTGGGAGACGCCCAGAGTGTCCCCCCCGCGCAAGGAGAGCCATCGTGGCAGCGATCGAGGCGATCGTCCCGGGCGAAGACGTCCGGCGACGCAGCCAGGCTGCAGGCCTTCGGCGTGGGCTGACGATGGTCGCGATGACCGTTGTCGTGCCGGGGTCGGCGCAGTTGGCCGCAGGCAACCGCCGCATCGGGCGCTGGGGTGTACGGGTGTGGCTGGCGCTGGTCACCGCCACGATCCTGGCCCTTCTCGGCGTGCTGCTCGCGCGCAACCTTCTGCTCGGCATCTTCACCACGGGATGGGTGCTGTGGCTCGGGTCGTGGGTCGTCCTGGCGCTCGGTCTGTTCTGGGCCTTCTTGTTCGTCAACGCCTGGTGGGCCTCCCGACCCCGCGATCTCGGGTCGCTGCGTGGCGGCATCCTGGGTGCGATCGCGCTCGTCCTCGCCGTTGTCGTGGCCTACGGGTCCATCGTCACGTCGTCCGCCCTGCGCGCGTCGGGCTCGCTGGTGAGCACGATCTTCGGGGGTGGCGGCACCAACCAGCAGAAGGCCGGGCGCTACAACGTCCTGCTCCTGGGCAGCGACGCCGGCAACGACCGTGAGGGCACCCGCACCGACAGCGTCACGATCGCCAGCATCGACGCCGAGACCGGTCGAACGGTGCTGTTCGGGCTCCCGCGCAACCTCGAAGACGTACCCTTCCCCGACTCGTCGCCGCTCAAGAGCCTCTACCCGAACGGCTACGGCTGCGCTAACCACTCGTGCCTGCTGAACGCGATCTACCTGCTCGGGCAGGAGCACAAGAAGCTCTACCCCGGCGTCAAGGACCCCGGCGTACAGGCGGTCAAGGAAGCCGTCGAGGCCACGACGGGCCTGCAGATCAACTACTACGCGATGGTCGACATGTACGGGTTCGCCGACCTCATCGACGCGCTCGGAGGCGTCCGGCTCGACATCAGCAAGCGGGTCCCGAAGGGCGGGTGGGGCGCGCCGCCGAGCGCGGGCTACATCGAGCCGGGGCCCGATCGGCTGCTCACCGGCCCTGAGGCGCTGTGGTTCGCCCGCGATCGCGACGGATCCAGCGACTACGCCCGGATGCAGCGCCAGAAGTGCGTGATGGTCGCCATGCTGCACCAGATGGACCCGCTGACGGTGGCGACGAAGTTCGGCCAGATCGCCTCCGCGACGGGTCGAATCCTCGTCACCGACGTGCCGTCGGGTGACGTCGGCATGCTCGTCGACCTCGCCAACAAGGCGAAGTCCCTCGACATCGCCAACGTGGCGTTCACACCACCGCTGGTCGCCCCGGGCAGCCCGAACTACGCCATCATCCGGGCCACGGTCGTCGACGCCATCAAGGCCTCGGAAGATCTCGACAAGGCCGGCATGTCGTCTGCTCCGCCGAGCTCGAAGGCAGCAGCGCCCGCGTCCAGCGCGGCCACCGGCAAGTCGACAGCCAAGGCCACCGGCAAGGCGACGTCAGCCGCGACGACCGACGAGCCGGCGAACACCACAGAGGACCTCTCGGCCATCTGCACCGCTCGCTAAGCGAGCATGTCCCGCACGAGCGGGGCGACCTTGCTGCCGAACAGCTCGATGCTGTCGGTGATCCGCTCGTGCGCCAGGGGTCCAGTGCTGACCTTCATGGAGAACCGGGACGCGCCGAGTGCCTGCACACCGGCGGCGATCTTGCGCGCGACCGTCTCCGGCGAGCCGACCGCCATCGAGCCGTGCTCGAGCTCGTACATGAAGGACTCCCGCGTCGGACGTCGCCAGCCACGCTCGCGCCCGATGCGGGTCATGGAGCTGACGTACGGCTGGTAGTACTGCTCGATCGCCTCTTCGTCGGTGGCCGCGACGTGACCGAAGCTGTGGAAGCCGATCCGCCGCGGCTCCTGGCCCAACTGCTCGAGGGCGCGCCGGTGCAGCTCGGCGAACGGGGAGAACCTGTCCGCCGGCCCGCCGATGATCGCCAGCATGAGGTCGAGCCCGTGGCGGGCCGCCCGGATCACCGACTCGGGGCTTCCGCCGACGGCGACCCAGGTGCGCAGCGGCGGGTTCTCGACCGGTGGAAAGACCTCGACGCCGGGCAGGGACTGGGTGAGCGTGCCCGCCCAGGTGACCTGGCCCTGCGCGCGCAGGGCCACGAACATCGCGAGCTTCTCCTCGAACAGCTCCTGGTAGTTGGCCAGGTCGTAGCCGAACAGCGGGAACGACTCGGTGAACGACCCTCGCCCGACGATCACCTCCGCGCGTCCGTGGGAGAGGGCGTCCAGCGTCGAGAAGCGCTCGAAGATTCGGACGGGGTCGTCGGAGCTGAGCACGGTCACGGCACTGGCGAGACGGATCCTGTCGGTCCGCGTCGCGATGCCCGCGAGCACCATCTCCGGTGACGAGACGGCGAAATCCGCGCGGTGGTGCTCGCCGATGCCGAACGCGTCCAGACCCACGGCCTCCGCCGCGACCGCCTCGGCGACCACGTTCCGGATGACCTCCGCGTGGGGCAGGGGAGTGCCCTCGGCGCTCGAGGTCACGTCACCGAACGTGTCGATCCCCAGCTCGAGTTCCATCGCGCCTCCGGTTGAATTGAACGGTCAACAACTTCCCAACGTCAGGAGCGCATCGTACGTTGTGGGGAAGGGGTTGTGGCAGAAGGGAACATCAGGTGGGTCCTCGGCTCGGCATCCTCGGGGCTGGCAAGCTCGGCACGACTGTGGCGAGGCTGGCCGTGAACGCAGGACGGTCCGTCGTCATCGCCGACCGGCGGACGGATTCGATGGTCGATCTCATCGTCTCGACGGTCGCTCCGGGGGCGAAGCTGGCCGGGACCCGTGACGTGCTTGCGTGCGAGCTCGTGCTCCTCGCTCTCCCGTACTCGCGCCTGGGTGACCTCGACCTGGACCGACTCGGTCGTTCTGTGGTCATCGATGCCACGAACCGCTGGGCGGAGACCGATGGCCAGAGCCCTGCGCCGTCACCGCTGAGAGGCCGGGCAGGGCTGCACGTCGTGAGGTCGCTCAACCATCTCGCGTACGAGGAGCTGGGGGCGTACGCGTCGCCGAAGGGCACTCCGTTCCGTACGGCGGTGGCCGTGGCCTCGGACGACCTCGCCGCCCGCTCGAAGGTGGCGGCGCTGGTCGACGATCTGGGGTTCGACCCCGTGGAGATGGAGCAGAACGTGGCGTGGCTGCTGGAACCCGCGGGCCCGTTCTTCGGTCGTCGCCTCGTCAGCTCGGAGATGAACGCGATCGCGTCGGCGTCCCGGCGGGCCAACCGTCTCACGTGGTGACGGCGGCGCGTCAGACGGACGCGGTGGCCTCGGAGAGCACGCGAGGGCGGTCGGCTCCGGCGATGGTGGCAGCCACGATCGCCTCGATCGCGAACGCCGTCGCCTCGGGAAGGGCTACGGCATCCTTGTCGACCAGCCACTGAAGCTGGATGCCGTCCATGAGTCCGATGATCGCCGCGGCGGCATGGTGGCACAGGTCCTCGTCGAGGTCCGGCCCGCAGACGAGGCGGAATGCGTCCTCGAGGTGGCCCCTGAGGGACTCGAACCGCTCCTTGACGTACTCACTGGCCGGATGGTCCTGCGTCACCGATTCCCCGGTGATCACGACGTAGGTCTGGACGAGGCCTTCACGTTGCGTGTTGACCAGTGCCGTGTGGACGAGGTGACGGAACAGGTCCATGCCCAGCGGCATCATCCGGCCGTTGCGGGCCTCCAGGTCCTGCAGGTCGCGGTACTCCAGCACAGCGATGAGCAGCTGTTCCTTGGAGCCGAAGTGATGGAGTACGCCAGCGTGGGTCATGCCCACCTGCTCGGCGATCTCGATGAGGGAGCCCTTCTGGTAGCCCTTCGCGCCGAACGTACGGGCGGCAGCCCTCACGATCTCCTGACGGCGTTCCGGAGTCGCCTTCCGGGCTCCTCGCGGCCGGCGCACCGGCGCGCTGCCCTGCTCCATGGTGGTCACCTTACTGGTCCGGGGTGGTGGAGGACGCCACGCGTGGATCGTTCAAGAGGTCGATGCCGATCACCTGGAGCCCTCACGACATCACCGATGTCCTCGGCGGCGTGCGGCGTGTGGTCGGGACCGCGCTTTCTGGGCGCAGGCAGGGGGTCGGCGTCACGACAGCGCACCCGAGTGCCGGGCCTCCTCCGTCGCCGTACCTCACCATCGCGTCTCCCTTGACGAAACAGTCCATAACGAATCGGTTACCCCAGGCCAATCGGCCCCGACTCGACTGTTACTGTCTGGTCAGTAACTGTACGTCCCCGCTTGCCTCAATGGAGAGGGTTCATGGGAATCGATAGCTTCACCGACGAGTTCGCTCCGGCGTCCGGCGCCTGGGTCGACCTGACCGGCGCCTCGTGGATCCTGCGCATCGATTCCGACACGGCCGCGTGGGACTCGGTTCCCGACGACGTGAAGGGCGCCCTCGGGGCGGGCGTGGCCGCGACCGTTCCCGGATGCGTCCACACCGATCTCATGGCCGCGGGGCTCCTGCCCGATCCGTACGTCGGCGCAGCAGAGGCCGACCAGCACTGGGTGGGGCAGCAGACCTGGACCTACTCCTACACGCTGAACCTCACCGAAGAGGCGGCCGAGCTCTCCAGCCAGCACTGCGACCTCGTCTGCAACGGCCTGGACACCATCGCCGAGATCCGCGTCAACGGTCGCACGGTGGGCACCTCGGAGAACATGCACCGGCGCGTGACCCTCGCGATCCGTCCGCACATCGGCGCGGGCCCCAACCTCATCGAGATCGTCTTCAGCCCAGCCCTCGAGCACACCGCCGCGATGGCAGCCCTCGTGGGCGAGCGGCCGCACGTCAACCAGCACCCGTACAACCTGATTCGCAAGATGGCCTGCAACTTCGGCTGGGACTGGGGCCCCTGCCTCATCACGGCCGGCATCTGGAAGTCGATCGGTCTGCACACCTGGGATCAGGCCCGGATCGCCGACGTCGGCGTCTTCGCCACGGCCACCCAGAACGAGGACGGCGACTGGACCGGCCAGCTCCGCGTGGACGCCCAGCTCGACGGCGACCTCCAGTTCGCGGCCGTCACCGTCCGCGTCAGCGGACACGAGGTGCGTGCGGAGACCGTCGTGCCGGCCGAGGACTGGACCACCCTCGAGCTCTCGATCAGCGACATCGAGCCCTGGTGGCCGCACAGCCTCGGGGAGCAGGCGCTGTACGACGTCGAGGTGACGTTCCACAACGACGTACGGATCCTCCACACGGTGACGCGACGTACGGGCTTCCGCACCGTCGAGCTCGACACCACGCCGGACGCTGACGGCGCCGGCGCCTCCTTCGGACTGCGCATCAACGGCGTCGAGCTGTTCGTACGCGGCATGGACTGGATCCCGGACGACACGTTCCCGAGCCGGATGACGCCCGAGCGCTACCGTGCGCGGATCCAGCAGGCCAAGGACGCCCACACCGACCTGCTCCGGGTCTGGGGTGGCGGCCTGTACGAGACCGAGGACTTCTACGCCGCCTGCGACGAGCTCGGGATGATGGTCTGGCAGGACTTCGCGCTGGCCTGCGCGGCGTACCCGGAGGAGGAGCCCTTCCGTACGGAGTTCGAGGCCGAGGCTCGCGACAACGTGATCCGCCTCTCGTCGTACCCCTCGCTCGTGGTGTGGAACGGCAACAACGAGAACCTCTGGGCCTACGAGGACTGGGGCTGGAAGCAGCAGCTCGGCGATCGCACCTGGGGCGCCGGCTACTACTACGAGCTGTTCCCCGAGGTCGTCGCCGACCTCGACCCCAGCCGTCCGTACTGGCCGGGCAGCCCCTCGTCGGGTCCCGCCGAGCTCTACCCGAACGACCCGAACTACGGCTGCATCCACATCTGGGACGTCTGGAACGCGCGTGACTACACCGCGTACGACGACTACTCGCCCCGCTTCGTCGCCGAGTTCGGCTACCAGGGGCCCGCCACGTGGGCGACTTGGCAGCGCACGCTGGACCCGGCCGACCGCAGCGCGACGTCCGCGGCGATGCTCGTTCACCAGAAGGCCGAAGGCGGCAACGGCAAGCTGAACGCGGGCATCAAGGGCCACCTCCCGGCACCCGGTGAGGGCGTCGAGGACTTCGACGACTGGCTGTACCTCATGCAGCTCCAGCAGGCGCGAGCGATCCGCTACGGCATCGAGCGCTGGCGGTCGCTGCGCGGTCGCTGCCTCGGCTCTGTCGTGTGGCAGCTCAACGACTGCTGGCCCGTCACCAGCTGGGCCGCACTCGACCTGGGCCGCAACGCGGCGGGCGAGCTCGTGGGCCGTCGCAAGCCGCTGTGGTACGCGATCCGCTCGGCGTACGCCGACCACCTGATCACGATGCAGCACGGTGCCGACGGCTGGCGTGCGGTGCTCGTGAACGACGGCCAGGACACCTGGGCTGCCACCGGCACGGTGGCTCTGCGCAGCTTCGACGGCGAGACGCTCTGGTCACAGGGACTCGACGAGACCCTGGCCCCCCGGTCCACCAAGACCGTCGTCCTGGCTGACCTGGTCGGCGCCGACCGTACGGACGTGGCTCTGGTCGCGACCGCCACCGGGGCCGAGCGCGCCGTGCGGCTGCTGGTCGAGGATGTCGAGGCCCCGCTGCCCACGGCGAGGTACGAGGCAACGGCCGAGCGTACGGACATGGGCCTGGCCGTGGTCGTCACCGCCACCAGCTTCGTGCGCAGCCTGTGCCTGTTCGCAGACCGTGTCAGCGAGGACGCCTGGGCCGACAGCATGCTGGTCGACCTGTTCCCAGGCGAGCGTCACACCTTCCAGATCGCGGGGGACATCCCCGACGCAGCCTTGGCCGACGTGGTCTCACGGCCTGTGCTGCGCTCGTTCGGAGAACCGAAGACCACGAGCGAGGCCGTATGAGCGTGGCCTGACCGATTGGCGGTATCGGCGAGGGAGCCGATGTGGAAGCCGCCCAAGCAAGTGCAACACCCAGCAACACAGCTTTCTAGAAGTTCCAGTCATTGAAAATGGCCCAACGTCGGGCCGCACCAACGGAGGTAGCAATGTCGGATTCAGTCTTCTTCAACCCGTCTCGTCGGTCGCTGTTCAAGGTCGCCGGTGTGGTCGCGGGCGGCGCAGCCCTGGCCGCGTGTTCCAGCAGCAAGGGCGCGAGCGGCAACGGCTCGGGTGACACCGGAGAGGCCAAGAAGGGCGTCGGCAACAACGGTCAGGTCGGCAAGGGCCGCACCGGCACCGCTGCCGACACGCTCTTCATCGCGGGCTTCCAGTGGGGCAACCCCACCACGTTCAACGTCATGTCGCCGACGGCCGCTTGGCCCGCCAGCTCCAACGTGCTGCAGGCGATCTTCGAGACCCCGCTGCGGTGGAACATCCTGACCGGCGAGATCATGCCCGGCCTCGCGAAGTCGTACAAGGTCGACGGTCTCACCATCACCTTGACGATGCAGGACAACATCACGTTCTCCGACGGCACGCCCTGCACGGCCAAGGACTTCGCCTACACGTACAACACCGGCAAGGCGAACCCCGGTCTCGCCATCGCCGCGTTCTTCAACGCCGCCGAGTCCATCGAGGCCACCGACGACAAGACCGTCGTCATCAAGGTCGACTCCACCAGCAAGAACGTCGGCCAGGTTCTCCGCCTCCTCACCGAGAACTACGTCCAGTCGCAGGCCATCCTGTCGAAGATCGCCACCGACAAGCTGGCCACCGAGATCATCTCCGCCCCCGTCGGCACCGGCCCCTTCACGCTCGGCACCGCCGACCAGACGCAGGTCGTCCTCAAGCGCAACGACAAGTACTGGGGCAAGGACTTCTACGGCGGCCTCCCGGTCATGAGCCAGATCATCCACCCGATCTTCAAGGGCAACGAGGACGCCAACCTCAAGTTCGCCAACGGCGAGCTCGACATCTGCCAGACGTTCCAGTCCCAGATCTGGAAGACCTGGGAGGGTGGCAAGCCCACGGGTACGTACCTCAAGGACAAGCCGTACTACATCCCCGGCGGCATGCCCATGCTGGTCTTCAACTGCACCAAGCCCGGCCTCGACAACCCGATCGTCCGCAAGGCGATCGCGTCCTGCATCGACTACGGCGCAATCTCCGAGACGGCCATGTCCGGCTACTCCGCCACGGTTCAGCCCAGCCTGATCCTTCCGACGGGTGCTGAGTCGAAGTTCTTCAACCAGGCCGATGCCACGGCCAACGGCTGGAAGTTCGACGCCAAGGCTGCCGAGAAGATGCTCACCGACGCGGGCGCCACGAAGGGCTCCGACGGCATCTACACGCTCAACGGCACCCGCCTCGGCCCGTGGAAGCTGATCACC
This sequence comes from Propionibacteriaceae bacterium, assembly GCA_027492675.1. GTDB lineage: Bacteria > Actinomycetota > Actinomycetes > Propionibacteriales > Propionibacteriaceae > Fen-668. The sequence goes on from JAPUEI010000071.1 coordinate 37,023, forward strand.
CCGACCGGCTGGACCGACTGGAACGCCTCGTGCGACATCATCGCCAAGAGCTGCAAGGCCATCGGCATCGACGTTGCCACGAACTTCCCGCAGCAGGCCGAGTGCACCCAGGCGATCCAGGGCGGCACCTTCGACCTCGGTCACTGGTACGTGTCCGGCGTGAACCCGTCCAGCCCCTGGGCCCGTTTCGACGACGTCCTGAGCCAGGACAAGATGAAGCCGATCGGCACCCCGGGCTTCGCCAACTACGGGCGCTGGAAGAACTCCGAGGTCACCGCACTGTTGACCGCGGCTGCTCAGGCGACGGACGATGCCTCCAAGAAGTCGGCGTACGACAAGCTCGATGCGCTGTACCGCAAGGAGATCCCGATGTGCCCGACGATGTACCGTCCGGACGAGTTCTACGAGTACGCGGCCGTCAACTTCTACAACTTCCCCGATGCCAACAACACGTACGCCCCGCCGATGTTCCGCGGCGCCGGCAACACGTGGATGTACAAGCTCAAGAAGATCGCCGGCTGACGCTTTCTCTCTCGTAACTAACTAAGGGGATCTGGATCGCCATGGGTCTACGTCGCTATCTGGCGCGCAAGACACTGTGGTACCTGGGTGCGCTCGTGGCAGCAGTGATGTTGAACTTCCTGCTGCCACGGCTCATCCCGGGTAACCCGGTGGATGTCATCGTCTCTCAGCTGGGCCAAGGCGGCCTCAGCTCTGAGGCGCAACAGCGCATCTATGAAGACTTCACAAGGGAGTTCGGGCTTGATAAGCCGATGTGGCAGCAGTTCCTCACGTATGTGGAGAACATCTTCCGCGGAGACTTGGGCAAGTCGTTCGCCTTCTACCCGACGCCTGTGAAGAGCCTCATCGGCCAGGCACTGCCATACACCTTGGCGCTCCAGATCCCCGCGATCTTCTTCGGGTGGATCATCGGCAACGTCCTCGGCGCCATCGCCGCTTACAAGGGCGGCGCCTGGGACAAGTCGGTATTCACCACGAGCCTGCTGTTCAGCTCGGCTCCGTACTACTGCCTGTCCATCATCTTGCTGTACGTGTTCGCGGTGGTCCTGGGGATCTTCCCCGTGGGCGGCGCGTACTCGCTCGGCACGACACCCACGGCGACGTTCGAGTTCTTCGCCGACGCCTCCCAGTACTACTGGTTGCCGTTCTTGAGTCTGTTGTTGATCAACATCGGCGGCCAGGCCGTGGGCATGCGCTCCATGGCCATCTACGAGCTCGGCTCCGACTACGTGAACTACTCGCGCAGCCTGGGGATCGGCGACCGCAAGATGACCACGTACATCTTCCGCAACGCGATGCTTCCGCAGATCACGGGCCTCGCCCTGAGCATCGGCGCCATGGTCGGCGGCGCGCTCATCACCGAGCTCGTGTTCAGCTACCCCGGCATGGGGTTCCTGCTCTTCGGCGCCATCTCGTCGAGCGACTACTCGATGATCCAGGCCGTGACGCTCATCATCACCACGGCAGTGCTCGTCGCCAACTACCTCGTCGAGGTCCTCTACGGCTTCATCGACCCGCGTATCCGCGCGGCCAAGTCCGGGGAGAAGTGACATGTCAACGATTCCGCAAGCCGCTCTCACCGAAGAGGTCATCGAGCCGCCGGTCCCGTCCCAGACGCCGGCACCGGGCAAGAACAAGCCCGCCTGGATGAGCCTCAACTTCGGGCCCCGGATGATCGTCTCGCTGGCCATCATCATCACGATCGCCCTGCTGGCGTTCCTGGGCCCGCTGATCTACCCGTACGGTCCCGGCGAGAAGATCGGATCTCTGTACGACGAGCCGACCGCCCAGCACCTGCTCGGGACGGACAACTTCGGCCACGACGTGATCTCCGTGCTCATGTTCAGCACCCGCAACTCGCTGATCAACGGCCTGATGGCCGGCACGCTCGCCCTGCTCATCGGCGTGACGATCGGCATCCTCGCCGGCTACGTCGGCGGGTGGGTCGAGGAAGCCCTCATGGGCTTCACCAACATCGTCGTCGCCATCCCCAACATCATCATCCTGATCCTGATCTCGATGGCGCTGCAGAAGACCGACATCGGCTTCTTCAAGGGCATCGGTGGTCTCGCCTTCGTCATCGGCATCACGGCCTGGCCGTGGACAGCTCGAGCCGTACGAGCTCAGGCCAGCTCCGTCGCGACCCGCGAGCACATCGACATCGCCAAGCTGTCGGGCGCCCGTACGCCGAGCATTCTCGTGCGCGACGTGCTGCCGTACCTGGCGAGCTATGTCGTCATGGCCTGGGTGCTCCAGCTCGCCAGCGCGATCCTCGCGGAGTCGACGCTGTCCATGCTGGGCCTCGGCCCGTCCGGTGTCGACTCGCTGGGCATGCAGCTCCACTGGGCGCTGGCCTTCCAGGCCGTCGCCACCGGGTCGTGGTGGGCGTTCCTGCCACCGACCATCGTCTTGACCCTCATCAGCTTCAGCCTGCTGTACCTGCAGGCCTCGCTCGACGAGGTCTTCAACCCGCGGCTGCGTCGCGGCAAGAAGAAGGACCTGGCCAAGGCCGCGGCGCGTCGCGCCAAGGCCGCCCGCGCGCTCGCTGAGCAGAACACCAAGGTGGAGGTCCTGTCGTGAGCGACATCCTGATGAAGGCGTCCAACGTGACGGCTGTGTACGCAGCGGCCACGGGCCAGGACGTCCCCGCGGTCGACAAACGTCACGCTCGAGGTGCCCGAGGGCCAGATCGTCGGCCTTGCCGGCGAGTCGGGCTGTGGCAAGACGACGCTCGGTAACGCCCTCGCGCTGATCGCCAACCCGCCGCTGTACGTCATCGGCGGGACGATGGAGATCGACGGCGAGGTCATCGACATGACGACCCTGGCCAAGGACTCCAACCACGTGCACCGCCCGTACCGCGGCGCCACGGTCTCCTTGCTCCCGCAGGGCGCCATGAACGCCATCAGCCCCACGTTGAAGATCAAGGACCTCGTCCACGACGTGATGGCGGCCCACGACAAGTCGGTCACCAAGGCTGAGGCCATGGACCGGGCCACCGACCGGCTGAAGATGCTGTCGATGCCGGTGCGCGTGCTCGACTCGTACGCTCACCAGCTGTCGGGCGGCATGAAGCAGCGCATGGTCACGGTCATCTCGACCCTCCTCGACCCGAAGCTGCTCATCGCCGACGAGCCGACCTCGGCGCTCGACGTGTCCAGCCAGAAGCAGCTCATCGAGATGCTGTTGGCCATGGTCGACATGAAGATCATGCGCGGCGTGATCTTCATCACCCACGACTTGCCGGTGCTGTCGATGGTGACCGACCGTCTGGCGATCATGTACGCCGGCAAGATCGTCGAGAACGGGCGCACCGAGGACCTGGTCCACAACGCGCGTCACCCGTACACCTCGGCCCTGCTGTCGGCGGTGCTCGACCCGACGCTGGAGACGCGCACCAAGCACGTGCTCGGCATCCCCGGGTCGCCGCCCAACCTCGGCAACCCGCCGACCGGCTGCCGGTTCCACCCGCGCTGCGCATTCGCCATGGCGGAGTGCGGCACCAAGGAGCCGCCGGTGCTGCTCGAGGGCAACCATGAGGTCGCCTGCTGGTGGGCCGAGAAGAACCCCGACACGACCGTTCCGATGGAGGTGACCCTCGCATGACCGATACCAAGGCGGACACTCCCGCGACCGGGACCGGGCTCGTACCCGTGCTCTCGGCGACCCACGTGACCAAGCAGTTCAAGGTCGCCGGTGGCCACATCACCGCCGTCGACGACGTCAGCGTGGACTTCCACGCGGGCAAGGTTCTGGCGGTCGTGGGCGAGTCGGGTTCCGGCAAGTCCACGCTCGCCCGCATGCTGCTGCGCCTCATGCCGGTCACCAGCGGCACGATCTCGTACATGGGCAAGGACGTCACGAACATCAAGGGCGGGGAGCTTCGCTCGTACTGGCGTGATGTCCAGGCGGTGTTCCAGGACCCGTTCTCGTCGTTCAACCAGTTCTTCACCGTGGGTGCGACCCTCAAGCGCCGGATGGCGGCCAAGCAGGGCGACGAGACGCTCGACGAGCTCATCGAGCGCTGCCTGAGCTACGTGGGGCTGAAGCCCGGCGACGCGATCAGCAAGTACCCGCACCAGCTCTCGGGTGGTCAGCGTCAGCGCGTCATGATCGCGCGGGCCCTGATGATGAACCCCAAGGTGCTGCTCGCCGACGAGGCCACCAGCATGCTCGACGCGTCGCTTCGTGTGAGCGCGCTGAACGTGCTGCAGGACCTCCGGTCGCGGTTGGGGCTCACCGTCTTGTTCATCACCCACGACATCGGCCAGGCGTGTTACCTGGCCGACGAGGTGGTCGTGATGGAGAACGGACTCGTCGTGGAGCGGGGGACCACGGACGCCGTGATCTTCGACCCGCAGAACGCCTACACCAAGCGTCTGCTCGCCGATGTCCCCGACCTCAAGGGCAGCCTCAAGAAGCGCCCGTAGCCGCCATGCATTACCGGCAGCCGTCGTGCGACCCCTCGTGCGGCGGCTGCCGTTTCATCTACCCCGACTTCCAGCCGCTCTTTCCGGAAAGGTTCGTCCATGTCTGACATCGCTGCCGCCGTCACGCTGACCGGAGGGCTGGACTTCTGGCACACCCACGCGTACCCCGAGGTCGGTCTGCCCGAGGTGATGCTCACCGACGGTCCGCACGGCGTGCGCAAGCAGGCCGGGGACAGCGACCACGTGGGCATCAACGACTCCGTACCGGCGACCTGCTTCCCGCCCGCCGTCGGCCTCGCCTCGACGTGGAACCGCGCGCTCCTCGCCGAGGTCGGCAACGCGCTGGGCGAGGAGTGCCGTGCGCTCGGCGTCGGTGTGCTCCTCGGCCCCGGCCTGAACATCAAGCGGTCGCCGCTGTGCGGGCGCAACTTCGAGTACTTCTCCGAGGATCCGTACGTGTCCGGCGAGCTCGCGTCTGCGCTCGTCACGGGCATCCAGGGCCAGGGCGTCGGCACGTCGGTCAAGCACTTCGCGGCCAACAACCAGGAGACCGACCGCATGCGTCGCGACTCCCAGGTGGACATGCGGACGCTGCGCGAGGTGTACCTGAGGGGCTTCCAGAAGGTCGTCACCACGGCGAGCCCGTGGACCGTGATGTGCTCATACAACAAGGTGAACGGCACGTACGCCAGCGAGAACCACTTCCTGCTCACCGAGGTGCTGCGCGGCGAGTGGGGCTTCGACGGGTTCGTGATGTCCGACTGGGGAGCGGTCCAGGACCGAGTACGGGCGCTCAAGGCCGGGCTCGACCTCGAGATGCCGGCCAACCCGGCGCACGAGGCCGGGGTCACCGCCGCGCTGGCGGCGGGCGAGATCGACGAGGCCACGATCCTGACCGCCACGGATCGGATCGTACGGATCCTGCAGAAGGCACAGGCGAGCCTCGAGGGCGCTCCGGACTCGTTCGACGTCGACGCCCACCACGCGCTGGCTCGCAAGGCCGCCGAGCAGTGCATCGTGCTGCTGGCCAACGATGGCGTGCTGCCCTTCCCGGCCGCCACCGACGTCGCGGTCGTGGGCGAGTTCGCCCGTACACCGCGCTACCAGGGCGCCGGCTCCTCGCGCGTCAACCCCACGCGCCTCGACAACGCCCTCGACGCGATCACCGCGATCGTGGGCCACGATGTGCCCTTCGCGCCCGGCTTCACGACGGACCCCAAGAACCCCGTGGCCGAGGGCGCGCACGACGAGGCCGTCGCGGTGGCCAAGGCCGCGGGCGTGGTGCTGGTCTTCCTCGGGCTGGGCGAGACCCACGAGTCCGAGGGCTATGACCGTACGACGTGCGATCTGCCCGCCGAGCAGCTGGCGTTGCTCGACGACATCCTCGCCGTCAACTCGCAGGTCGTCGTGGTGCTGAGCAACGGGTCCTCGGTGCTCGTGACGCCGTTCAAGGACCGCGTCCGCGCGATCGTCGAGGGGTGGCTGCTCGGCCAGGCGGGCGGGCCCGCGGTGGCCGATGTGCTGTACGGGAACGTGAACCCGTCGGGCAAGATCACCGAGACGATCCCGTACCGGCTCCAGGACGTGCCCAGCTACCTCAACTTCCCGGGCGACACGAACGGCGTGCTGTACGGGGAGGGGCTGTTCGTCGGCTACCGCGGCTATGACGCGCTCGAGACGGCAGTGGCGTACCCGTTCGGCCACGGTCTGTCGTACACCACGTTCGACTACTCCGACCTCACGGTCGAGGCGGCCGACGGCGGCCTCACGGCATCCGTCACGGTCACCAACACGGGGGACCGGGCAGGGCGCGAGGTCGTCCAGGCGTACGTCTCGATCGCCGAGTCCAAGGTCGTACGGGTGCCGCGCGAGCTCAAGGGCTTCGCCGACGTCACCCTTGCCCCCGGGGAGTCCTCGCGCGTGGAGATCGTGATCGGTCGTGACGAGCTGACGTACTGGAGCGTTGCGGACGGCGCCTGGAGCCTCGAGTCCGGCGCGTACACCGTCCACGTCGGCTCGTCGAGCCGTGATCTGCGGCTCGCGGCGACGGCGGAGGTGGTCGGTGACGCGCGTCGCCACCACGTCACGCTGCAGTCGACGATCGGCGAGGCCCTGACCGTGCCCGGCTTCGGCGAGCTGATGGCGAAGATGACCGAGGGCCTGCCGTTCGGCGAGCTCGACGACGACATGCGGCGGATGCTGATGGACCTTCCGATCGCGGGAATGCTCGCGTTCGCAGGCATCCCCGAGGCCCAGGTGCAGGGCGCGCTCGACCAGCTCAACGCTGTCGAGTAGGGCGGTCGGTCAGGCCGTGCGCTCCTGAGCGGCGATCCGGGCGACGGCGTCCGGATCGTCACCTGTCACGACGACCGCTGACCCGCCCCCGAGCAGGGGTGCGACGTACGCGGCGAGCAGGGTCGCGTGGGCGGATGTGGGCTGTACGAGGACGCGGTCACTCACCCGCGGCGTCGAGGCCAGGTCGGCGTGGCTCAGCACTGTGGTCGCGTCGCGCCAGGCCAGCGCGGACTCGGCGACGGGCTCCTCGGCGTGCGCGTCCGGCTGGCTGCGGACGTCCACCGAGAAGTCGACGACGCCGCCGGGCAGGGGTGAGTCGAAACCGAAGCCGAGCGGGTGCAGCGAGCACGCGAGCACCGTGCCGGCGCCGTGCGTGCGGTCGGGGCCGACCACGGTGACCACGGCCGAGTCGTCGTCGCCGGCGACCGCGACGGCTCCTGCCTGCCACGCCCCGGCCGTGACGGCCAGCGTCACCCAGTGGCCGGGGTGCGTCAGCGCGAGCGGCAGCGCGACGACGTCGCCCGGGGAGACCTCGAGCTCGACCAGCAGGTGGTACGTCTTGTCGACCCAGTTCGCGAACGTACGTCCCGACAGTTCTGTGCGGGCTCCGGTCGCCAGGTCGTAGTAGGTCACCAGCGGTCTGGCGCCGTCCCGCCTGGCGCGGTCGGTCAGGGCACGGACGATCGCAGTCATGGGCCAAGCCTAGGAGCCTTCGCCGTGTCACCGGCCCGCCCTCGCGGCGCACCCCTAGTCTGCTGAGCATGCGATACGTCGTCATCATGGCCGGTGGGGCCGGCACGCGCCTGTGGCCCCTGTCCAGGAACGGGATGCCCAAGCAGCTGCTCACGCTGATCGATGGGAAGTCGCTCCTGCGCATCGCGTACGAGCGCGTCGCCGGTGCCGTGCCGGACGAGCAGATCCTGGTCTGCGCCGGGGCGGCCTACCTCGACGTGGTCGCGAAGGAGCTGCCGGAGATCCCTGCGGCCAATCTGCTGGGCGAGCCCGTGGGGCGCGATTCCCTCAACGCCGTCGCCTGGCCCGCGGCCGTGCTCGTCGCGCGTGACCCGGACGCTGTCGTCGCCACCCTCACCGCCGATCACGTGATCCGCCCGATTCCGGCGTTCCAGGCCGCGCTCGACGAGGCCTACCTCGCCGCTGAGACCGATCCGCTGGCGATGGTCACCTTCGGCGTCGTGCCGACCGGTCCCCACACCGGCTTCGGCTACCTCAAGCGCGGCGCCCAGGTCGAGGGTCTGCCGGAGACGTTCGTCGTCGACGAGTTCAAGGAGAAGCCAGACCAGGCCACCGCCGTCGCGTACGTCGACAGCGGCGACTACTGGTGGAACTCGGGCATGTTCGTCTGGCGCGCCCAGACGCTGCTCGACCAGCTCAAGGTGCTGCAGCCGGTGACGTACGAGGGTGTCCTCGAGCTCGCCGCGCACCCGGAGGCTGTCGAGCGGATCTATCCCACGCTGCCCAAGAACAGCGTCGACTTCGCCGTGATGGAGCCGGTCTCGCACGGGCTGGCGACCGCCCACGTGGTGGCCGTGCGCCTGCCGATCGAGTGGTACGACGTCGGCGGCTACGCGGCGCTGGCCGAGCATCTCCCGCAGGTCGACGGGAACGCCGTCGAGGGCCGGGCCGTGACGGTCGACAGCTCCGGGAACGTCATCGTCAACCGGGGTCCCGAGGCCGGCCTGGTCGCCGTCATCGGGCTCACAGACACGGTCGTGGTCACAGCCGGCGACATCACGTTGGTCTGTCCGAAGAGCCGCGCCGAGGAGGTCAAGCGCCTCGTGGGTTCGGTCGTCGAGAGCGCGGGGACCACGTACGCATGATCGACCGCGTGAAGAGCTTCCGAGAGCCCGCCACGATCATCGCCATCGTGGTGGTGCTCGTGGGCATCGCCGTCACCTCAGGCCGCATCGCGACGGGCCTGCAGGACTTCCCTTTGGCCCAGGTGCTGCGCGGCATCAGCGGACCGTACGGGCTGGTCGACGCGCTCGTACTCACGGTGCTCGCCCTGTCGTGCGCGGTCGTGCGACCCGTGACGCGGCACGCGGCGCAGATCACCCTGGCCGCGTCGCTCCTGCTGTGGCTCGGAGTGCTGGCCGGCCTCGCGTTCCTGGTCATCTCGATGTTCGCGGCCGGCGAGGGGTCGTTCTCGCGCGTGCTGGAGTCGATCGGTGGCTTGACGGACATCGCGCTACGGGTGCTGATGGCGTACGCGCTGGTGCTGGCGCGACGAGTGGTCGCAGAGCCTCAGCCGGCGACCGCCGCATCGGTCGAGGAGGCTCCGGCTCAGGGTGTGGTCGAGGACCCGACGCGCCGCCCGACGTGGCAGTCCGACGAGGCCACTGGCGTGGTCTGGCGCAGCGCGGCCGATGCCGCGAGCGGTGCCGCTGCTGGTACGTACGGTGGGTCGGGACGGGGGTGGCAGGTCGATCCGCAGGGGGCCGACACGGTCCCGCTGCCCGAGCCGTCCGCTCGTCCCGGGGTCGGTGGACCTCGGATCATCCTGCCGTCGGAGGACAGCCCCGAGCCTCGTACGGGACCCCCGTCATGGGACCCCGCCGCGGACGTCACTCGTCGGGACCAACGGCCCCCGCAGGGCTGACAAGGGTCTTCACGGACAACCCTTGCCGAACAGTGCCATAGCACCGAATGAGGAACTTTATCGATTCGTCCATTCGGGTTGACTAATGCGAGTCACACGCGTGTAATTCTCCTCAGGAGTGGTCGAGGTCCGGGCGGGGAGGCAGCATGCAGCAGGTGTGGGAGGTCGGCGGCGACGCCGACGAAGGCACACTCGGCTGGCAAGAGCGAGCCTTGTGCGCACAGACCGATCCGGAGGCCTTCTTCCCCGAGAAGGGCGGCTCCACGCGAGAGGCCAAGAAGGTCTGCAAGTCGTGTGACGTGCGGTCCGAGTGCTTGGAGTACGCGCTGGGCCACGACGAGCGGTTCGGCATCTGGGGAGGTCTCAGCGAGCGTGAGCGCCGCCGCCTGAAGAAGCGGGCCGTCTAGCACCCGAGAACACCAACGCCCATCCGTACGTGACTGTACGGATGGGCGTCGCGCTGTCAGCGACCCGGCTCGCAATGGCCGGTTGTGTAGGCTGACCGGTCGCGGGGCCGATCACCTTTCGGCCGATCGAGGGGATGCATGACGGACACCACGGCGGATCTCTGGAGCTGGGTCGACGCCCAGCCGGACCACACCGCGAACGTGCCCGAGGGGGCCGCGGTCACGGCTGTCCTCGTGACGCGCAACGGCGAGTCCTGGCTGCCTGGGGCGCTGGAGTCGCTCGCCGCCCTGGAGACCAAGCCCGGTCGCATCCTGGCGGTGGACAACGCCTCCGACGACCGGACCCCGGAGATCCTCGCGGAAGCCGTGAACGCCGGCACCCTGACGGCCATCGTCCAGGGTTCGGCGACCTGGGGGTTCGGCGAGGCCGTGAACGCCGCGCTCGAGGGGCTCGAGCAGACGACGTGGCTGTGGCTCTTGCACGACGACGTGGTCGTCATGCCGGACGCGCTCCAGTGCCTGCTCGTACAGACCGCGAAGTCGCCCGACGCCGACATCATCGTGCCCATGCTGTTGCGGCCGGGACGCCGCCGTCATGCCCGCCGGATCTCGGAGCTGGGTGCGACGATCTCGCACGCGGGCAAACGCGAACTGGGGCTCGAGCCCGGGGAGATCGGGCAGGGACAGCACGATCCGTCCCCGGTCCTGGGCGGGTCCACCTGCGGCATGCTGATCCTTTGGTCGCAGTTCACGGCGCTCGGCGGGTTCGACCCCGCGCTGCCGATGCATCGCGACGGCGTCGATCTCGGCTGGCGGGCCACCCTGGCAGGGGGCATCGCGATGACCTGCCCCGACGCGCGGATCGTCCATCGCCAGGCCTCGCTGCGCGGGCTGCGCCAGGGCACGTTGGCGGACCAGCGGCATCGCACTGAGACGGGGTTCGACCAGTTCCTCGGCATGCGGACCGTGCTGGCCCACGAGCGGGGACCGGTGGCGATGGGCACCGCGGTCAGGCTCGTGGTGGGCACGCTGTTCCGGGCGCTGGGTCTGCTCCTCGGTAAGCGGCCCGAGGCGAGCCTGGAGGAGCTGCAGGCGCTCGGTGACTTGCTGTCCGGCGGTCGAGGCACGCGGGCGCTGCGACGCCGCGTCTTCGCGCTTCCGTCGAGCCGCGAGTCGCTCAAGCGCGTGGGCCTGCTGAGACCGCACACGATGTCCGGGGTCGCCAAGCTCGCTGACCAGACGTGGAGCCGGTTCCAGGAGCGCCTGAGGCTGCTGACGGAGTCGGGCGACATGTCGCTCGACGACCTCACCGGTGACGACTTCTCCGGCGGTATGTCCAGGGGGAGAGCGGTCTGGCCATGGATCGCCGGGGCGCTCGCCGTGCTCGTACTCGTGGTCTCCGGGCGTCGCCTCATCGGCGTCGGGAACCTCACGTCGAGCGGGCTCCTCCCCGCTCCCGAGACCATTGCTGCGGCGGTGCGCGGCTACGTGGTGCGGCCCGCAGGGGCCGACGTCGCGTCCGCCCCCTGGGAGGGGATGGCGGCGATCGCGGGCATCCCAGGGATCTTCCCCACATGGGCCGCTGTGGCCGCGCTCTGGTTGGCCGTGCCGGGGTGCGCGCTCGCCATGGCCGCCTTCCTGCAGCCGTTCGTGCGCAGCGCCGCGCTCCGGTGGTTCGCCGCGTTGGTGTACGCGTTGGTGCCGGCTCTGGTCGGCGGTGACGCGCGCGGGCAGGTGTGGCTTGCGGTGTGGGCGGTGCTGCTGCCGCTGTACGGGGCGTCGCTGGACCGTTGGCCGGGTGACGGCACGCGGGTCGACAAGCTGAGGGAACCTGCCTGGGCAGCCCTGTTGTTGACTGTGGCTACGGCGATCACGCCGCTGTCGTACGTGCTGGGCGCGGTGGCGGTCATCGTCGTCGGGATCCGCCGCGGGGGACTGGTCCGAGCGATCGTGGCGGCGCTGTTGCCGGTGCTCGTGCTGGCGCCCTGGATCCCGTCGCTGGTCAGGTTCCCCGGGCGTCTCCTCACAGGTCCCGATCCGCTGCTCGGCGCGGTGGACGTCGTGCCGAGCTGGTGGCTGTTTCTCGGGCGGTCGGCCGGGCCTGGTCTCCCTCCCCTGTGGCTGTCCGCGGTGGCGGTCGGGCTGCTCTGGCTGGGTGTGGCGCTGGCGCTCATCCAGGTCATCGACAGCTGGCGGTTCGCCGTCGCGGGGGTGGCTCTCGTCTTCGTGGCGGTAGGTCTGAGCCGGCTCGTGGTCCCGGTCGGCGCTGGCCATGTACGGCCTGAGGTGACGATGTGGCTGGTGGCCGCGTTCGGATGCCTGGTGGTCGCTCTGGTGACGAGCCTGGACAAGGCGCGTCGTCGCCTCGCGTCGCAGAGCTTCGGCGTCGCGCAGGCGGTGAGCGCCTCGGTGGCCGTCGTGGGCGCCCTGCTGGTCGTCGTGTCGCTGGGCTGGTACGTCATCGGCGGCCTCGGCGCCCCGCTTCATCGTGGGCAGGCGAACGCGCTGCCGCCGTACATCACGGACTCGGAGAACGGTCCCTCGCAGACGCGCACCCTCGTGGTGTCGCTCACCGGCGGGCAGGTGTCGTGGATGCTGCACGCCTCGGACAACGCCACCTGGGGGGACGGTGAGACGGGGTTGACGCCGTCCGAGCCTGAGGCCAGGGCCGCCGTCGAGCGCGTCGTCGCTCAGATCGCCGCCGCGCGCCAGGACGACGGGGTCGCGGCAGAGCTCGCGGCGCTGGGGGTGCTGCACGTGCAGGTGCGGGGGATCACGCCGGACGTCAGCTCGGCCCTCGCCGCCTCGCCGGGCATCGCTCGTGGGGGCGAGGGCAACGGCACCACGGTGTTCACGGTGACGAGCCATCCGGCCCGGCTGATCCTGGTGACCGTGGACGGCGCACAGCCCGTGGCCGGGTCGATCACGACCCCGGCGACCGGGACGCTGTTCCTCTCCGAGGCGGCGGATCCCCGGTGGCAGGTCACCGTGGGCGGGGTTCGGCTCGTGCCGGTCGACTCGCCGGACTGGCGGCCCTCGTTCACCGTCGACGGACAGACAGGCCCTGTCGTGGTGAGTCTCGCGCCGGACCCGTGGGCAGGGTGGTTGGCGCTCGGTCAGCTGCTGGCCATGCTGCTGCTGGCCCTCTTCGCTGCTCCGGCCGTGAGCCGGGAGTCGGACGACTACCGGTTCGGACGACGGTCGATGGGGGGCGCCGCATGAGGTCCCGTGTGTGGCGCGTCGCCCTGGCGATCGTCGTCGTGGCGATGCTGGTCGTGGGGGTGTCGTATCTCCCTTCGAAGACGGTGAGCCGGGACGCGGTGCCGGTGGCCGGTACGCAGTCGGTCGTGTGCCCGTCGCAAGATCCGGCTCTGCTTCCGGTGCTGGTGCGCGCCACGGACACCGGGGACGTGATGGGACGGTCCGTCGGCGCCACGTCGGCGTCGCGGGTGCCCGAGGCCGGTGTCACGGCCACCGCGAAGCCGTACGTCCTGTCCGGCAGCCAGGCCGTGGCCGGGATGTCGTCGGCAGCGGCCGCGACGGGTGCCCACAAGGGGCTCTGGCTCGCATCGTGCAGTGAACCCGCAGCGGAGCAGTCGTTCGTCGGGCTCGTGGCGGACTCCACCCACGAGGTGACGCTCCTGATCACGAACCCCGATCCCACCGAGGCTGTCGTCGACGTGACGTTCTACGGCGAGAAGGGCCGGGTGGCCACGCAGGGTTCGCGCGGGCTCAAGGTGCTCGGCAACAGCACCCGGCAGCTCGGCCTGGCGCAGTTCGTCACCGGCGAGGGTGCGGTCACCGCCGTGGTCGAGGCGTCGGAGGGGCGGGCGTCCACGTATGCGCTCGTCGAGAGTGCGGCGGGTTCCGACTGGGTCACCACGGCGGCTCCGGCGGCGACCTCCGCGGTGATCGCCGGGGTGCCGGGAGGGACGGGGTCACGCACGCTCGCGGTGACCAACCGCTCCGACCGGCGCGCGACGTTCAGCGTGTACGTGCTGGGCGCCGGCGAGTCGTTCGCCGCCGCGGGAGCGGATGCGGTGTCGCTGGACCCTGAGGCGACGGTGACGGTGAAGCTCGACGACGCGCTGCGTGGCGAGGTGGCGGGTCTGCGGGTGGCCTCGACCCAGCCCGTGGTCGCCGCACTGTGGTCGTCGACCGTCGACGGAGACCTCGCCGTCTCCCCGGCCAGGCCTGCGTTCGGCGGTCGATCGGTGGTGCCCGTGGTGCCCGGTGGCGTGCTCGTGGCCACCAACCCCGGCTCGGAGGCCGCCACCCTCACCGTGACCCTTCGCAACGGATCGTCCACCGTCGAGGCCCAGACCGTGACGGTCGACCCCGGAACCACGGCACAGGTGCCGATGACGACGGGCACGTCGGCGGAGCTGAGCACCACCTCGCCCGACCTGCGTCTGACCACCGTGGTGACCACGGTGACGGGCGTCACCGGCCTCGGGGTCGCTGCCTGGGGTCCCGGAGGCCCGGGCGACGTACAGGTCGTGCCTCGCCTCGATCCCGATCTCGCGTAGAGCCTCCTCGGGCGGCCAGGGGAGAGAGCGCTGTTCGTCTCGGACCAGTCCGGCACGACGGGCCGGGCGAGCGGACCCAAGCCCCGCCCCAGGGGTGGGTGAGACACTGGGTTGTGCCCGATCGACCTGAGATTGTCTGCCTGTGCGGTTCCACCCGGTTCGTGAACGAGCTCCGGGCCGCCAACCGTGATCTGACGCTCGCGGGCATCATCGTGGTCGCGCCGAGTGAGGCCGTCGAGGGGGCCACCGAGAAGCAGAAGGCACTGCTGGGTGCGCTCCACTTGCGCAAGATCGACGTGGCAGACCGCGTCCTGGTCGTCAACCCCGGCGGGTACGTCGGTGACTCCACGAGCAGGGAGATCGCCTACGCCCGCGCTGCCGGCAAACCGGTGTCGTTCACCGATCCGCGCTGAGCGCTAGAAGCCACTTTCCGGGCGACAAGGCCTGCTGACGTCTTCGACACGAGCAGAACGCACAGCGGTCCACCCTCCAGGTAGGTCATCGTCTTGGCGGCACCCGTGCCCTCTCGAACGAAGCGCGGGGCCAACAGCAGTCAGCGCGCCGACCAGCTCCACCACAGGGCTGGAGGGCCAATCGTGCGGGGGCAGTGCCCGGATGGGTGGGGCTCGGATGGCCAGGTCCAGACGAACTGGGTTCGGACTCGAACGAAGCGCGGGGCCAACAGCAGTCAGCGCGCCGACCAGCTCCACCACAG
>JAPUEI010000071.1:52136-59426 GCA_027492675.1 Propionibacteriaceae bacterium
AGTGCCCGGATGGGTGGGGCTCGGATGGCCAGGTCCAGACGAACTGGGTTCGGACGGGAGCGGTTCGGAGGGCAGGGGTACAGACGGGCGAACCGGTAGTGATCACCAGGAGGGGGATCATCACCAGGAGGGGGACCACCAGGAGTCTGATCACCCGGAGTCGGATCGCCAGGGGTCGCAAGCTGGGCGAGCGGTGGTTCGCGCCAGGAGTCGGATCGCCGGGAGTCGGACCCGCGCCAGTTGTCGCGCGGCTCAGTCGTCCTCGTCCTCGTCGGGGTCAAGGCGGTCGGCGGGGATGCCGGTGAGCGCTGACACCTGCTCGACGAGAGTTCCGTGGATGAGGCTGCGCAACTGGGGCCGCGTCGTCGCCCGGTGCTCGATCGGTCGCCGGTACACCACGATCCGTGCCGCAGAGGTCGGTGTGGCGTCCTGTGCAGCTGCGAGCGGAACCCTGCTGGCCCACTGACCGGAGGTGTCTGGCACGTCTTCGAGGCCCACCTCGACCCCGACCAGTGCCTCGGGCGCCGCCGCCGTGATCCTGGCCAGCGAGTCCGACAGGCACTGGACGAAGAACTCCGCCCGGCTCGTCGGCCGATGCCGCCGCAACGCCTGCCCCGCCACGCTGGTCGCCGGGGCCAGCGGTCCACGCATCCCTCGCTGGTGACGGTCACGGCGATCGGGCATGCCGTCACTCTAGTAGCGCTCCCTTCGGCTCACCTTCCCGACGGCACCGGTCCCGCTCTCACCTTGCCGACGGCACCGGTCCCGCTCTCACCTTCCCGACGGCACCGGTCCCGCCCTCACCTCTGTGGCACTGGTCCTCCTCTCATTCGGTGGCCCTTGCCCGCGACCACTCCCATGGCCGCAGCCATCGGGTAGTCCTCGTGCGGGTAGTGCTCACTGGGTAGTTCTTGTCTGGGTACTGCCACTGGATGGTCTTCGTCTGGGTAGTGCCCCCACTGGACGGTTCTCGTTGGGGTGGAGCTCGCCGCACGGCCACCGTCTGGGTGGGGCTCACGCGACGGCGCTCATCTGGCCTGTTCCCAACCGTGGGGTTCGGATCGCGCCACCGGGGCCGGGCCGGACGGAGTCACCCCGCCCGCGCAGGCGGCGAATGCTCGAAGAGCGTGGCGGCATGTCCTGAGCGGCGAACAGGCGTGCGGTCAGGGTCGACGACACGAGGAGGAAGGAACTCCGGGAGCCCCCGCCTGTCGATCCGAACATCCCACCCGTCCTGGGGCACCTGGGTCCCGTCGGCGGCCTTCGTAGGCGGCCGTGGCTCACATAGTGAGTGGTGCACCCTGCAGAGCGCGACGAGGTTGTCCCTGTTGGTTGGTCCTCCGTCCTGCCACGGCGTTACATGGTGGAGATCGCAGTGACGGAGCGGGGCGTCGCAGCCAGGGAAGGCGCAGCCGCCGTCACGCAGGCCCACGGCCCGACGAAGTGCGGGAGACGCCAACCGTACGGCGCGCCCCAGGTCGAGGACCTCGGACTTGCTGCCGAGCACTGCCGGGATCACATCCGCACTGCACGCCATTATCCGCAGCTCACCGGGTGACAGGCGTGTCCCGTCGGTCAGGAGCCCGGCCGTCGAGGAACGGTCGAGTAGTTCGTCGTAGGGGATGAGGACGTGAAGCTGCGTCGTGGTGACGGGTAGGCGCGATGCGTCGCTCGCCGCAGACTCGACGGACTGGGCGGCGCCCACCACCTGGATCAGCGCATCGGCCGCGCGTTGCTGGGGCGTCTCCTGGAGGGCCAACCGGTCGTGTGTGTCCTTCGCTGAGCGGTAGTTCCGGTCCGCGATCGCCTGGATCATGCCCTGGAGTCGGCGGCCCTCGACCACAGGGAGGCTTCCTCCGAAATCCAGGGAGCCGTCGACTTCCGCGCCGAACGACAGAGCCCGTCGCCGACGCGCCCGGTGGTCGCGTTCGGCGAGCTTCTCCGCGCGCGCCTCGGGGCTGTCGACCCGCTCCGGCGCGACCCGGGCCAGCACCGTCTCGGTCAGGAGTCTCAACTTGCCCGGGGGAGTGTGCTCGGCCTCAGCGAGGATCATGCTCTCGGCCTCGAGCCGTTGGTGGTGGTCCAGCGCCGACGGCAGGCCATCCAACACCTGCCCGATCGCTCGCGCCTGCTCGACGGTGATCCGCCCCTGGGCAGCGGCGTCGCGCACGACCGGACGGCGTTCCAGAGCCCTTGCTGCCCACACGGCGCCTGACGCCTCGCGCGGGCTCTCCTGTCCCGACCGCGTCATCCAGTCCTCGAGCCGCGAGTGCCTGGCGCGCATGGCCGACCCGGCCTCGTCCGCCTCCGCGAGGAGCACCGCAGTCAGAGCCGAGACTCGACGCCCGATGTCACGGATGTCCTCAAGCCAGGCCAGCCGTTCCTCATCCGACGCCGCGCTGCGGTCTCCGTGTCGGAGATGCTCCAGAAGCTCGTACGCACCCAAGGTCGTCACCCGGGGCATGTCCCATGGCCGCCGGCTGGGGCGTTGAGGGAGTAGCAACGGGGGTGCTCATGGGCGTACTGTATCAATACTGATGTTCGAATACAAGACGGAAAGGACTTCCATGATGATGAGAGTTGGACGAACGTCGGGTCGGGTCCGAGCTTCGCCGAAGTCCTCTCCGATCGTCTCCCATGAGGTGGGCGAGTAGTTCCGACCGGCGCACCCCACCTGGACGTCGCCGGTGGCCCACCCCGGCCCTTCCTCGGTCGGCCATCGCGAACCTTCGCTCGGAGCCTGGCTCTGCCGGACACTGACGCTCGGAGTCTGCGCGTGTCGGACCCTGACGCCCGGAGTCCGCGCGAGTGGGACCCTGGCGCTCGGTGTCTGCGTGTGTCGGACCCTGACGCCCGGAGTCCGCGCGTGTGGGACCCCGACGCCCGGAGTCCGCGCGTGTGGGACCCCGACGCCCGGAGCCTGGGCCATCCTGGCCGCGGTCTGTCGGAGTCCGGCCATCCCGGCCGCCGTCTGTCGGAGTTCGGCCTACGCGGCCGCCGTCTCTCGGACCCCGGCTCTGCCGGGCCATGAGCTCGGGCCCCGAGCCTCCGGGGTTGCCAGGCCGGCGACACCCGCACAGCCTGCAGCCGATCGCGGGTCGGTGGCGATAGCGTGCCGAGCGTGAGAAGGCGGTGCACGAGGTCAGGGTGCTCGGAGTTCGCCGTGGCGACCCTCACGTACGCCTACGCCGACTCCACCGCCGTCCTGGGACCGCTCGCGCTGCGCGCTGAGCCGGGCTGCTACGACCTGTGCCGGGCGCACTCGCAGGGGCTGTCCGTGCCTCGTGGCTGGGAAGTGATCCGGCTTCCTCTGGACGAGGACCGGCCCGTGCACTCGGCCGACGACCTCATGGCCCTGGCCGATGCCGTACGTCAGGCTGCGGGTCTGTCGGAACAGGCCCCTCAGCGCCCCGCCAACGTCGTGGAGGTGGCCCGCCGCGGCCACCTGACGCTGCTCGCAGACGCGGGATATGACGCCGGTCATGCGCCCGGTCGCTGACCGCTCTCCAGCGTTAGGCTGGCTGCCGTGCTGACAGACGTGATCTTCAAGGCCAACGACATCCGAGGCGTCGTCGGTGGTGAAGCTGCCGAATGGGACGTCGCGGGTGCTCGAGCGCTCGGCAGGGCGTACGTGGAGGTCGCTGGCCTGGCCGGAGCGACGTTCGTGATGAGCCGCGACATGCGCACCAGCGGGCCCGTCCTGTCGCAGGCCTTCGCTCAAGGTGCCACCGAGGGCGGCGCGTCGGTCGTCGACGTCGGCCTGGCCTCGACGGACGGCCTCTGGTTCGCGTCCGGTCACCTCGGGCTGCCCGGCGTGCAGTTCACCGCCTCGCACAACCCCGCCCAGTACAACGGTGCCAAGTTCTGCCGCGTCGGTGCGCAGCCGGTCGACGCCGCCTTCCTGGTCGAGCTCAAGACACTGGCCATGCAGTACGACGTTGACGGCGCCCCCGCCCCCGTCGCGACCCCCGGCACGGTGACGACCCAGGACGTCTTGGGTGAGTACGGCTCGTACCTGCGCTCCTTGGTCAACCTCGACGGCATCCGGCGGCTCAAGGTCGTCGTGGACGCCGGCAATGGCATGGCCGGGCACACCGTCCCCAGCGTCCTCGGACCACTCAACGTCGAGGTCGTCGGCCTGTACCTCGACCTCGACGGCTCCTTCCCCAACCACCAGCCGAACCCGCTGGAGCCGCAGAACCTCGTCGACGCGCAGAAGGCGGTCATCGATCACGGCGCCGACCTCGCGCTGGTCTTCGACGGCGACGCCGACCGTTGTTTCGTCATCGACGAGCGGGGCGAGGTCGTCCTGCCGTCCACGGTGACAGCGCTCATCGCCGCCGCCGAGCTGGCCCGCGAGCCCGGCTCGACCATCGTCATCAACACGATCACCTCCCGTTCGGTCGCCGAGGTCGTCGCCGAGAACGGCGGACAGCTCGTCACCAGCAAGGTCGGCCATACGTACGTCAAGGCCCTCATGGCGGCGCACGGCGCGGTCTTCGGCGGCGAACACTCAGCCCACTACTACTTCCGCGACTTCTGGGGCGCCGACACGGGCATGCTCGCCGGACTGCACGTCCTCGGACTGCTCGGCCATGGCGACGCACCGCTGTCGGACCTGGCCCGCCAGTACGAGCGCTACGTGTCCTCGGGGGAGATCAACTCCCGCGTCATCGACCAGCAGGCCATGATGGAGAAGGTCGCCGAGGCGTACGCCGGTCGCGGCGCGATCTCCTGGGAGGACGGCCTGGTCGTCCGGGGTGATCGCTGGTGGGTCAGCCTGCGGTCGAGCAACACCGAGCCGCTCCTGCGACTGAACGTCGAGGCGGCCGACGAGGCGACCATGGCAGCATGGCGTGACGAGACACTCGCGCTGGTGCGCGGTTAGGAGCGAACCATGACGCAGCTGAACGAGGCCCTGCTGGGCATCCTCGCCTGTCCCAACTGCCGGTCGTCGCTGGTGGTCGACTACGAGGCGTCGGAGCTCGTGTGCGCGAAGCCCGAGTGCGGCCTGGCCTATCCGGTGCGTGACTCGATTCCGATTCTTCTCGTCGACGAGGCCCGTGCGCCCGGTCATTCCCGCGCGGAGGTGGACGAGGACGACGACGCCACGCATGTGGTGGCGCGCGACGAGGACGAGTGAGCCGTGTTCGACGACTCGCGGCTGGAGAACGCTGAGGCCCTTGCGGGCATCGACGCGTCGTTGAGACACCTCGCGCAGGCGGGTTCGCGCGTACGGATCGAGGCCGGTCAGGCCGATCTCTCCACGCTGGACGACCTCGGTGATCGCTATCGGCCGCGGGCCGTCATCGCTTCCGGGCCCGAGGCGCGTCTCATCCGCGCGGTGCTCGAGCCGTCGTGCCCCGTGCCATTCGTGGCCTGGCCGATGCACGCGCTGCCGGCCTGGGTCGGCCCGCTCGACCTCGTACTCGTCCTCACCGACAAGACGTACGACCCCGACGTGAGCAGCGAGATCGCCGAGGCCTCCCGCCGCGGTGCGCGCGTCATCGTCGCCTGCCCCGAAGGGTCGCCGGTCGCCGAACAGGCCGCCGGCCCGTCGACCACCATCCTCCCCACGCGTACCGGTGATCCGCTCGCCGCCGCCATCGTCATGCTCGCCGGCCTCAACCGGGTCGGGCTCGGCCCCGACGTCCATCCCGAGCGCGTCGCCGAAGCCATGGACGCGGTGGCCGAGCAGTGCTCGCCGCACCAGTCGATCGCGACGAACCCTGCCAAGGACCTCGCGCTGATGCTCGCCGACGACCTGCCGCTGGTGTGGGGTGGCTCGGTGCTCGCGGCGCGCGCGTCCCGCCGCATCGCCGAGGCCTTCCGCGAGGCGAGCGGACGCCCCGCACTGGCCGCCGACGCCGGCGATCTCGTGCCCGTGATCGAGTCCGCCCGCAGCCGCGACCCGTTCGCTGACCCGTTCGACGACCCGGACGACGGGCTCTGCACCACGCTGGTCGTGCTCGACGACGACTCCGACGACTCCGTGGTGCTCCGCACCCGCAGTCAGCTCGCTGCCCTCGCCGAACGCCACGACGTACGGATCAGCACGCTGCGCCACGACAGCGGCAACGCGGTCGAGCGCTACTGCGTCCTCCTGCTCCACGGTCTGTACGGAGCGGCGTACCTCGCCTTGGGTCTCGCCGACTGAGCCGTGTCTGTCTGCACTCAGTGACACCTACGTGCTCGCCGGTCTCCATATGCACCGGTGAGCACGTATGTGTCACTGAATGACGCCGAACCTCGGTTTCGCTCGCCCGTACAGCCGGGGTTTGGCAGGATGACGGGCATGACCCGCGTGCTCGTACTCAACGGACCCAATCTCGGCCAGCTCGGGAAGAGGGAGCCGGCCATCTACGGCCACGTGACGTACGCGGAGCTGGCCGAGCACCTCGTCGGCACGGGCACGCGCCTGGGGCTCGAGGTGGAGGTGCGGCAGACCGACGCCGAGCACGAGATGATCGCCTGGCTGCACGAGGCCGCGGAGCAGAAGGTCCCCGTGGTGATCAACCCCGCGGGCTGGACGCACTACTCGATCGCCATCGCCGACGCCGTCGTCCAGGTGGAGACGGCCATCGAGGTGCACATCTCCAACGTCCACGCGCGCGAGGACTTCCGCCGCCACTCGGTGGTCTCCCCGTACGTCACCGGCGTCATCGTCGGCCTCGGTCTCGGCGGGTACGACCTCGCGTTGACCCACATTGCGGCGATCAAGGGCTGACCGTGCCCATCGCACCGCCGACCGCGGCCGGACTCGTCGACCTCGACGACCTGACCGCGGCCGTAGGGGTCGTCCATCCCGTGAGGCGCAAACCGCTCTTCGGCTGCCCGGCCACCTGGCACGACGGGGGCAAGCCGTTCATGTCGCTGTGGGGCGACGACCTGGTCTTCCGCCTGGCCGGTGACGATCTCGCCACCGCGCTCGCGCTCCCCGGCGCAGCCACGTTCGAGCCGGCGGCGGGCCGGCCGATGACCGGATGGGTACGCGTGCCGCGCACGGCCTCGAGCCACTGGCACGACTTGGCACAGCAGGCCGCCGCGACGCCGTTGGTATAGCGCGCATCGCCTCGGCAGGACGTACCTCGGCAGTACGTGGTGTCGACAGTGGCGCAGCGGGGCCCGAGCCACGTTCTGGTCGCTGTGAAGTCGCTGGCTCGGCTACCTACCGACACGAGCCGGATTCTGGTCGTTACCAGGGCGGTCGACCGGCTGAGAGCGACCAGAACTGCGGGCGGTCTCTAGGGGTCAGCGCAACACGAGTTGTCGGTTGAGTGTTTCAGCGGG
>JAPUEI010000072.1:0-3709 GCA_027492675.1 Propionibacteriaceae bacterium
GCTTGGCAAGGCATCGGCTCCTTGCCAAGCACTTCTTGCCTTGCCAAGGGCGCGAGGAACCTGATCCCGTACACGAGCGTCGACCGGCTAGGCATCCGCTGCCTGGCCGGTCGACGTGTCTGCTGTGGGTGATCCCGTACGACTAGTGGTCGATGTACGTGTCGGTCGCCGAGAGGTCGACGGCGGTGTGCGTCTCGTGGGAGACGTGGGCCGCCTCGAGGACACGCATGCAGCGCAGCACGGACTCGTTGCTGACGGCCTTGGAGCCCTTGCCCTCGTACAGATCGAAGACGTTGCGGTAGAAGTCGTTGACGTCGCTCTCGATGCGCGGCAGGGGCAGGACCTCGACGTTGTCCTGGATCTTGTTCATCTTCGAGTAGTCGACCAGGCGCGGCGCCATGGTCTTCGTCATCCCCTGCCCCGCGACGACCGGGACGGCGTCGGGCTCGACCTCCTCGACGCGGCGCACGATCTTGCCGTTCATGGCCCAGTCGTCGATCATCGCCGTGCCCCGCGTGCCGTTGATGCGGAACTTCGGGCCCGGCGCGTAGTTGTCGGTCGTGCAGGCGATCAGCGACTCCACGCCGTTGGCGAAGGTGATCCAGATCGTGAAGCCGTCCTCGACGGGGGCACCCATCGCGTAGTTCATGCGGGCGAACACCGTCTTGATCGGCGACGGGACCATCAGCAGGATGCGGTCGACCAGGTGGACGCCCCAGTCGAGCACCATGCCGCCGCCGCGGTTGGGGTCGCGGCGCCAGTCGCCCGGGATGCCGCGGGAGCCGTCGATGCGGCTCTCGACGTACGTGACCTCGCCGACCGTACGGCCGTCGTACATCTCCTTGATGACCAGGTAGTCCTCGTCCCAGCGACGGTTCTGGTGGACGGTGAACACCTTGCCGGAGGCCTTCTCGGCGGCGATGACCTCGGCGATCTCGGCGGAGCTGAGCATCGCGGGCTTCTCGGTGATGACGTGCTTGCCGGCCTGCAGCGCGGCCAGCGCGATCGGCTGGTGGGCCTCGTTGGGCGTGCAGACGAACACCGCGTCGACGGACTCGTCGGCGAGGGCCGTCGCGAGATCGGGGTAGACGTGCAGGCCCGCAGCGGTCGCCTCGTCACGAGCGGCAGGATCGATGTCGACGACGCCGGCGATCTCCTGCCCGAGCGCGGTCAGCTTCTTGATGTGGACCAGCCCCATCGTGCCGTAGCCAACGATGACGAACCTGTACTGCATGAGTCTCCTCGAGTGAGTGCGTGCGGCCGCGAAAGTGCTGTCCGAGCCGGAACAACTCTATTCGTTGCAGCCCTCCCGGTCGCCTTCGGGGGAGGCCTCCTCCCGGCCTCCCCGGCCGCCCGCGCAACGCCTAGGTCGCCCGCACAACCCCTGTGAGCCGATCTGGCGACACACGGGTTGTGCGCCGTGGGGCTGGGGGTTATCGAGGGGCGCCCGACCCTCTAGTCTGCGCCCATGGAGCCCGCATGGAACACGTCCTCGGAGGCCTTCGGCCGAGCCGCCGCGTGGTTCGTCGAGACCGCCGCGCGCGTCGGCGACAGGTGGGATGCGCCCGGTCTGGGCGAGTGGGATGTACGGGCTCTCGTCGGGCACACGAGCCGCGCGCTGCTGACCGTGGAGGCGTACGTGGCGAAGCCGGCGGACCGCGCCGAGGTCGAGTCGGCGGTCCGCTACTACGAGGCGGCCAGAGCGATCGCGGGCGGGCCCGCCGTGACGCAGCGGGGCCGCGACGCTGGTGAGGCGCTGGGCGACGACCCGGTGTCCGCGGTGACGGCCATCGCCTCGCGGGTCGTCACCCTCGTACAGACCTGCTCCGGCGACGAGCTCGTGACGACGATCGTGGGCGGCATGCGGCTGCGCGACTACCTGCCCACCCGTACCTTCGAGCTGGTCGTCCACACGTCTGATCTGGCCTCGGCGCTGGGCCTGCCGGTCACGCCACCCGCTGTCGCTGCCCGCCAGACGCTGCGGCTCGCCACGGACCTCGTCGACGACGCCCGTACCGGCGAGCTGCTCCTCGCGCTCACCGGTCGTCGCGGCCTCGCGGACGGCTACTCGATCCTCTGACCGTCGCCGCGCCGGAGCCGTCCCCGCGCCGACCGGCAGCGCGCGGTGTAATCAGCGGGTGACGACTACGCCGGCGGTGTCGGTGAAGGACCTCCGCGTGAAGCGGGGCAAGGTGCAGGTGTTCGACGAGCTCGACCTCGACCTGCATCCCGGCCGGATCACCGGCCTCATGGGCCCGTCGGGGTGCGGCAAGTCGACGCTCATCCGCTGCATCGTCGGCATCCAGCGCGTACAGTCCGGGCTCGTCCTCGTGCTCGGTCATCCGGCGGGCTCTCCGAAGCTGCGCCGCCGCGTCACGTACTCGTCGCAGCAGGCCTCGGTGTACACCGACCTGAGCGTCGCGGAGAACGTCTCGTACTTCACCCGCCTGTACGGGCTGCCCCGCAGCGAGGCGGATCGCGTCATCGCCGCCGTGGGCCTCGCCGACCAGCGCACGCAGCGCGCCGACGACCTCTCCGGCGGCCAGCTCACCCGTACGTCACTCGCCATCGCGTTGCTCGGCAAGCCGGAGGTGGTCGTGCTCGACGAGCCCACTGTCGGCCTCGATCCAGTGCTCCGCGCCGAGCTCTGGACCATCTTCCGCGAGCTGGCTGACTCCGGCATCACCCTTCTGGTGTCGAGCCACGTGATGGACGAGGCCAACCGCTGCGACGACCTCATCCTCATGCGACAGGGCCGGATCATCGCCCACACGACGCCCGCCCACCTGCTCACCGAGTCCGGCAAACCCGATCCCGACGAGGCCTTCCTCGAGCTGATCAGGCGCGACGTGGCCCGGACCGCCCGGCACAGCATGGCCGGCACGGTCGCCCGAACCGACGTCGCCCCGCGCCATGCCGAGGAGGAGCGATGAGACTGCTCGCCACCGCGGGCCGGGTGCTGAGCCAGCTGCGCCGCGATCCCCGTACGGTCGCCATGATGGCCCTGCTGCCCATGCTGCTTGTCGGCCTCTTCGCCTGGGTCATGCCCGCCCGCCAGTTCAACGCCATCGGCCCGATGCTGATCGCGCTGTTCCCGTTCATCGTCATGTTCATCGTGACGAGCATCGCCACCCTCCGCGAACGCACCTCCGGAACGCTCGAACGGCTTCTCACGACGCCGCTGCAGAAGGCCGAGCTGCTGTTCGGGTACGAGCTCGCGTTCGGCCTGGTCGCGGTGCTGCAGGCTGTCCTCGTCGTGACCTTCTCGGTGTACGTGTGTGGGCTGACCATCGACGGGAACCTCTGGGTGGTCGGCGGCATGGCGGTGCTGAACGCGCTGATGGGTACGGCGCTCGGTCTGCTCGCGAGCGCCTTCGCCCGCACCGAGTTCCAGGCTGTGCAGTTCATGCCGGTCTTCGTGTTCCCGCAGATGGCATTGGGTGGCGTGTTCATGCCACGCGACCAGATGCCCGACGTGCTGAGCGCGGTCTCGGACTGGCTCCCCCTGTCGTACTCCATCGAAGCCGTCCAGCGCGCCACCGACGGCATCACCGGCTGGGATCTCACCCGCCCGCTGCTGATCCTCGTCGGCGTCACCCTGCTCGCCCTGCTGCTCGGCTCGCTGACCCTCCCCCGCCGCACCCCCTAGGCGCCGAGAGACTTCCACACCGTTACCGAGAGACTTCCGCACCCTTGCCGAGAGACTTCC
>JAPUEI010000072.1:3809-9859 GCA_027492675.1 Propionibacteriaceae bacterium
GAGAGACTTCCACACCGTTACCGAGAGACTTCCGCACCCTTGCCGAGAGACTTCCACACCGTTACCGAGAGACTTCCGCACCCTTGCCGAGAGACTTCCGCACCCTTGGCGAGAGACTTCCGGCACCTTGGCGAGAGACATTCACACCGTTACCGAGAGACTTCCAGCCCCGGCGCGTTCGGGTGCTCAACACCTCGGCTCGCAGATAGTGCGGTACGAGTCGCGACACGCCGCCTGTACCGCGCGTGTCGTGCACTATCTGGCGCGACGGCGCGCGTCGCGACGGGTCGACGCGAGGGAGAGGTCGGGAACGGTCGACAAGGTCTACAGCGACTGCTCCGTACGGGCGATGATGTCGTCCTGGGTCGCCTTGGACAGCACGGTGAAGAACGCGCTGTAGCCGGCGACCCGCACGATGAGGTCGCGGTGCTTCTCGGGGTGCGCCTGGGCGTCGAGCAGGGTGGCGCGGTCGACCACGTTGTACTGCACGTGGAACCCGTCGAGCCGGTTGAAGAAGGTACGCAGCAGCGCCATGAGCTTCTGCCGATCCGCAGGCTTGGTGAGCATCTGCGGGTTGACCTTCTGGTTGAGCAGCACCCCGCCTGTGATCCGGCCCGTGTCGAGCTTCGACACCGACTTGAACACCGAGGTCGGCCCGTGGGTGTCGGCGCCGTGGCTCGGCGAGCAGCCTTCGGCGAGCGGCTCCCCCGCGTGGCGCCCGTCCGGCGTCGCCATCGTCGAGGCGCCCTGCGGCACGTTGGCCGAGATCGACGACGTACCGGCGTAGTAGCCGCCGCCGATCGGCCCCCGCCCGTACCGCGTGTTCTTGTGGGCGAAGATCTCGTCGATGCACGAGTCGTACGCCTCGACCAGCAGCGAGTCGACGTAATCGTCGTCGTTGCCGTACTTCGGCGCGGCCGCGAGCAGGGCCTGGATCTCGGCGCCCCGCTCCCCCGCGAAGTCGCCCAGCAGCGCGTCCCAGAGCTCGGCCGTGGTGACCGTGCCGTCGGAGTACACGCACTTCTTGATCGCCGCCAGCGAGTCGCCGAGGTTGGCGATGCCGACCTGCAGCCCGGAGACGAAGTCGTACACCGCCCCGCCCTCCTTGATCGGCTTGCCGCGACCGAGGCAGTCCTCGACGAGGGTGGAGCACAGGACATCGGCGACGGTCTCCTCGAGCGCGGTGTCGCACGCCGAGTCGAGGATCACGCAGTGGCGCTGGAACTCGCGGACCGTGACGTCCCAGGCCTTCATCAGCGCGTCGAAGCTCGTCATCTCGGTGATGTGGCCCATCGGCGTCGCGATGCGCTGCCCGGACACCGGGTCGACGCCATTGTTCATCGCGACGAGCAGGGTCTTGGGGAAGTTGAGGAAGCTCATGCCCGTGCAGCGGTAGCCCCACTTGCCCGGCACCGCGACCTCGACGCAGCCGATCGCGGAGTAGTTGTACGCATCCTCTGTCGCCACGCCTTTGCTCACGAGGCTCGGGATGATGATCTCGTCGGAGTTCAGCGCCGGCATGCCGAACCCGAGCCGCATGACCTCGATCGCCTCGGCCAGGAACGCGTCCGACAGCCCGCGGTGGTAGCGCACGGTGAGGTTCGGCTGCGGCAGCCGGGTCTGGGCAACGGAGCGGAGGACGAGGTACGAGAGGTCGTTGACCGCGTCGCGCCCGTCGGGCGTCTGCCCACCCACGGTGACGTTCTGGTACAGCGGCCCGCCCGCCGAGAACCGGGTGTGCGACCAGCTGCGGATCTTGGCCAGCGTGATCGTCTTGAGCCACAGGTTCGTCAATAGCTCCGTGGCCCGGTCGGCCGTGATCCGGCCGGCGGCGAGATCGGCGGCGTAGTAGGGGTGCAGGTACTGGTCGAAGCGGCCGTACGACAGGGAGTGGCCGTTCGACTCGACCTGCAGGCAGAGCTGGATCAGCCAGACCGCCTGTACAGCCTCCTGGAAGGTCTCAGCCGGCTGCTCGGGCACACGAGTGAGGATCCGGCTCATCTCGATGAGCTCCGCGCGGCGCTCCTCGGACGGCTCGGTCGACGCCAGGTCGCTCGCCAGCGCGGCGTAGCGGTGGGCGAACGCGACGACCGCGTCGAGGGTCACGAGCACGGCGCGGTAGAAGTAGGACTTGCGCATCTGCTCGACGTCGGTGAGGTCGAGGGCGCTCAGCAACGACTCCGTACGCGCTCGGTAGCCCGCCAGCCCTTCGCGCAGCATCCGCTGGTAGTCGACGGCGATGTGGGCGTCACCGGAGGTGATGTTGCCCTCGGGGTGGATGATCCCGAGGTCGTAGAACGTACGGCTCGCGGGCGGCATCAGCGCTAGACCGCGGTCCTTGAGCGTGTTGTGCTGCCAGTACGGGGCGATCTGGCGCAGCGTCGCCTTCGCGTCCTCGGTGATCGTGAAGCGGTCGCCCGGCCGCTTGTCGAACTCGTCGAGCTCGGCGACGACCCAGTCCATCGCGTACTCCGGCATGATCGGCGCCGCCCGGTTGGCCGACGACTGGTTGCCGCAGATCAGCGTGGCGGGCTCGATGAAGATGCTCATGTGCTCGAGCACGTTCTGCACCATCAGCGCGCGGCGCAGCACCATGGGCTCGTCGGCATGGAGTCTGTACGTCTCGGTGGTCAGCACCGCCCTCTCCACGCACACCGATTGGGGCGTGTCCATGAGCTCCTCGCGCCACGCGGCCATGCGGGGGGTGAGTCGTCCGAAATGAGGTTCTTCGACGATCGGCGCCGATGCGACCAGGGTGCTCATGACATCCTCTCCAGAGGTTCCATATGCAGCGTAGAGAGGTTTCGTACGAAAGTCGAGACGCGGAGCCCGAGACCTCTCGTGATCGATAGGCTCCCAGCGAGGAGATGAGTCATGGAGATCCTGTTCGACACGGCCAACCTGTCAGATATCGAGGCGATGACCCCGATCTACCCGGTGTCAGGGGTGACCACCAATCCCACGATCATCAAGGCGGAGGGCGCGATCGACTTCTGGCCCCACTTCCGCCGGATCCGGGAACTCATCGGCCCCGACCGCACGCTGCACGTGCAGGTGCTGGCACAGGACGCCGAGGGCATCATCCGCGACGCGCACCGCATTCGGGAGATGATCGACGAGCAGGTCTACGTGAAGATCCCGACCACGGAACCGGGGCTCAAGGCGATGCGTGAGCTGTACGCGCAGGGCATCGGCATCACGGCCACCGCGATCTACTCGAAGACCCAGGGCATCCTCGCGATCGCTGCCGGCGCCGACTACATCGCGCCGTACTTCAACCGCATGGAGAGCCTCGACATCGACACGGTGGCCACGATCAAGTCGCTGGCGAAGTTCATCGACAAGCACGGCGCGGACTGCAAGATCATGGCCGCCAGCTTCAAGAACGTCGCCCAGGTGTCCGCCGCGTTCGAGGCGGGTGCACAAGCGGTGACGCTGCCGCCTCAGCTGCTGCGCGCGGCGCTCTCGACGCCCGACGTGAACCAGGCCGTGCTCGGGTTCGCCGAGGACTGGTACGAGACGTTCGGCACGACGACGCTGCCCTGATCTCAGACGTACGCGCGGACGCCGTTCTCCGCGAACGCCGCGATGTAGTCGACGAGGTCCTCCTCGTGGAGCGCCGGCACGCCCGCCATCCTGTAGTCCCAGCCCAGCAGGTCGTACTTGCGCTCGCCGTACTGATGGAAGGGCAGCAGCTGCACCTCTCGTACGCCACGGGGCAGGAGCAGCCGGCTGAACTCGACCGCGTCCTCGATGCTGTTGTTGACACCGGGGATCACCGGGATCCGTACCAGCACGTCACCGCCCGCAGCCATGGCCGCGCTGAGGTTCGTGAGCGGAAGCTCGTTGCCGACGGTGGTCCACTCGCGGTGTTTCGCCGGGTCCCAATGCTTGACGTCCATGATCAGCAGGTCGACCAGGCCGAGGATGCGGCCGAAGATCGGCTCGGACGCGTACCCCGTGGTCTCGATCGCGGTGTGCAGGCCGTGGTCCTTGAGCGCGCGCAGCAGGCGGATCGAGAACCGGTGCTGCACCATCGCCTCACCGCCGGAGAGGGTGACGCCGCCGCCGGACTCCTCGTAGAAGGCCACGTCCTGCAGGCACGTCTGCACGACCTCGTCGACGGTGTAGTCGCGACTGTCGGGAGCGGTCAGCCCTGGGAGCTCGGTGGAACGAATCTGCAGCACCTCGAGCTTGCGGGAGCCCGGGTTGGAGCACCACGCGCACCCCATGGGGCAGCCCTTGAGAAACACCACCGTCCGGATGCCCGGCCCGTCGTGCAGGCAGAACTTCTGGATATCGAAGACGCGCCCGACATCCTCCGACATGTGCTCGCCTTTCGGTAGGATGCCCAAGAACTTTCGTACGAAAGTGTACAGACCGGCTGTGGGAGGGCTCACCGTGGTGTCCGACAGGCGCTCGAAGATTCTCGAGCACGTCATCGCGAACGAGCGCGTCGACGTCAACGTGCTGGCCGAGATGTTCGGCGTCTCACAGGTGACCGTGCGCAAAGACCTCGACCACCTTGAGCGCAGCGGGCTGATCGTGAGAGAGCACGGGTACGCGGTCGCGATCGCGCCCGACAACCTGCGCAGCCGGCTCGCGTTCCACCACGAGATCAAGCGGCGGATCGCGGCGGCGGCCGCCGAGCTCGTACCCAACGGCTCCACCGTGATGATCGAGTCCGGCTCGTGCTGCGCGCTGCTGGCAGACGAGGTGGCGCGGACCCGGCGGGGCGTCACGATCATCACCAACTCGGCGTTCATCGCCGACTTCGTTCGGGGTGGGCAGGCGGCGGTCATCCTGCTCGGTGGCGACTATCAGCCCGAGTCACAGGTCACGGTCGGTCCCCTGGTCGAGCAATGCCTCGAGGGCTTCCACGTCGACCGCGTGTTCGTGGGCGTCGACGGCTACACCGAACGGTCCGGCTTCACGGGCCGGAACCACCTGCGCGCCGCGGTCGTGAAGCAGATGGCGACGCGGGCCAGCGACGTCGTCGTGCTCACCGAGTCCCTCAAGTTCTCCCGCCAGGGCGCCGTGCCGCTACTGCCGGCCAACCGGGTGACCCGCGTGATCACCGACGCGGACCTGGATGCGACCATGGCCGGGCACCTCGAGGGTGCAGGCGTGGCGCTGACGCTGGTGTCGGCGGGCTAGGAAAGGACCGGGCCATGACAACGATGTCGACAGGCCGACCGATTCGGACCCCTGAAGAGGCCCGCGAAGCCGGCCAACCGACCCGGATCCCTGAGGAGCCTGTCGGCGAAGCCGATCGGCGTCTCAAAGGGTCCACCCCCCTCGCCCTAGGCATCGACATCGGCGGTACGGGGATCAAGGGCGCGCTGGTGGACGTGGCGGCGGGAACCTTCGTGGGCGAGCGGCACTACCTCCCCACCCCGCAGCCGGCGACCCCCGACGAGCTGGCGCGGGCGGTCGTCGCGATGCGCGACCACTTCGGCGTCGAGGCGGGCACGGCGGTGGGCATCGCGTTCCCCGCGGTCGTACGGCACGGGGTCGTGCGGAACGCGACCAACATCGACCCGGCGTGGATCGGTACGAACGCGGCGGAGCTCTTCGGCGCCGCACTGGGCGCACCGGTGACGGTGCTCAACGATGCCGACGCGGCCGGGCTCGCGGAGATGTCGCGCGGCGCCGGTCTCGGCGCCGAGGGCGTGACCCTCGTCATCACCCTCGGCACCGGCATCGGCTCGGCCCTGTTCCTCGAGGGCCGACTGCTGCCGAACACCGAGTTCGGACACCTCACGATCGACGGGGTCGACTGCTGCCCGTGGGCCGCGGGGGCGGCAAAGATCAGGGAGAACCTCTCCTGGGCGCAGTGGATCTCGAGGCTGCAGGACTACCTCTCGTACGCCGAGTCCCTCATCTGGCCCGACCTCATCGTGATCGGCGGCGGCATCAGCCAGGACGCCGATCAGTTCCTGCCCTTGCTCCAGCTCGACGCCACCGTCGTGCGTGCTGAGCTCGGCAACGACGCCGGCATCATCGGCGCGGCGTGTGAGGCCAGCGCGCTGCCCGTCAGCAGCTGACAG
>JAPUEI010000073.1 GCA_027492675.1 Propionibacteriaceae bacterium
CCTGGGGGGGCACGGGCACCCCACCGCCCGCTGCCCGACCCCGCCGGTGGGGCGGTTACGCGTGGCCCCCCCGCGGACGGCCCGGGGGGGCCCAACTCGGGCAGTCACTGTCAGGCGGTCAGCGTCCGACGGCGGCGTCCCACCAGGAGGAGGACACCACCCGCGGCCAGCAGGGAGCCCGTCGCAAGGACGAGTCCCAGGCTCACGTCGGAGCCCGTGCTGGACAGCGGCCCGAGCGTGACTGTGGCCGAATCGACCTCGTCCTCCGGGGTCGGATCCACGAAGCCGCCGGTCACGGTCGCCGTGTTGACCACCGACACCGGCGAGCTCACCTTGGCGACCTTGACCTTGATGGAGATGGTCGACGTGGTGCCTGACGCGTAATCGGTGGTGTTGGTGCAGACGATGTTCTGACCGCTGATCGTGCAGGTGAAGTCGGCAGAGGTCGCCGAGATCGCCGTCAGCTGCACCGGCAGCGGATCGCTGACGACCACCTTGCCCGCAGGCACGGCCGACGGGCCCTTGTTGGTCACGGTCAGCACGTACTCCGCCACCTTGTCCCACGTCAGCGTCCCGCCGACGAGCTTCTTGGTGATCGACAGATCAGCGGCCTGGACGACGACGGGGTCGATCGAGGTGTCGTTCGCCGGGTTCACGTCGGGCGTGTCCGTGGTCACGGTCACGGTGTTGAGCACGCCGGGAGCCGCGGCCAGGGTCGCCGTCGTGGTCACGTCGAGGAACGCGGCCGCGCCGGATGCCAGCGAGGTGTCGAGAACACAGGAGATGGTCTGCCCGGACGTCGTGCACGTCCAGCCGGTCGCCGAGATCGTGTCGATGACGAGCCCGGCAGGCACCGTGTCAGTGGCCTCGACGTTGCGGGCAACGCCCGGACCGAGGTTCGTCACCGTGATCCGGAAGGTCACCGAGCCGCCCGGGTCGATGCCGCCCGCCGGGTGCGACTTGACCACCATGAGGTCAACGACCTCACGAAGACCGAAGTCCACATCCGTGCGGACCTGACCGACCGTGAGGGTCGTGGTCGTCGCCTTCAGATCGCTGCCGTCCAGGTCGTACGTCGACACGTACCCCGTCGGAACGCTCGCGGGGTCGATGACCACGCTGTACGAGCCGGCAGGCAGGTTCGGAATCGTGTACGACCCGTCGGGTGCGGTCGTCACCGACGGCCACGCGATGTCGTCGGCCGTGCCGAGGACGCCGTCAGGGCCGGCCCAGGTCGCCGTCACGACGACCCCACCGATGCCCTCCTCGCCCGGGTCGACGACCCCGTCGGCGTTGCGGTCGTGCCAGATCAGGTCACCCAGCGAGGCCGTTCCCGCGTACGAGAAGTCCTGCGTGAGGTTCGCCGGAGCGCTCTCGGTCAGGCTCACCGAGGACGTGTTCGGCGTCGCGGTCGAGTCCGCGTCGTACGTCGCCGTCAGCGCGACCGGAGGAGTCGCAGAGACGGTGTACGCGCCGAGCGGCAGCCCGGTCACGAGGTACGTACCGTCGGCGGCCGTCGTCGTCGTGAAGACCATGTCGTCGCCACCACCCGGCGCGCCGTCCAGACCCAGGTACGTCACCGTGATCGCGACGCCCGCCAGCGGACGGTCGGTCGCGGCGTCGAACGTGCCGTCACCGTCGTTCGCCGTGTCCAGCCAGACCTGGTCGCCGATGCTCCCCTGCGCGCTGTAGCCGAAGTCCGCGTCGCGCCGGTTCTGACCGCTTCCCAGCGTCACGGCCGTCGTGTTCGCGGACGCCTTCCCGTCGAGGTCGTACGACGCCGCGACGCCTCCAGGCAGGGTCGCCGGGTCGACGGTCACGGTGTAGTCACCGACGGGCAGCCCGGCGACGAGGTACGCACCGGTGCTGTCGGTGGTCGTGGTGAAGACGATGTCGTCGCCGCCGCCGAGCACACCGTCACGACCGAGGTACGTGACCGTCACCGTCACCCCCGGGATGCCGAGCTCGCCCGGGTCCTGCATGCCGTCGCCGTTCTGGTCGAGCCAGATCCGGTCGCCGAGGGAGGCCGTTCCCGCGTACGAGAAGTCCTGCGTGAGGACGTTCGGAGTGCCGGCGCTCAGCGTGGCCAGCGAGGAGCTCGCCGAGCCGAGGCCGTCCGCGTCGTACGTCTGCGCCACACCGGCCGGGAACGCCGGCGAGGTGGTGTCGACGACGACCGAGTACGGACCGTACGGCAGGTGCTGGACGAGGTACGCGCCCGTGGCATCGGTGACCGTGTGGATCACGACGTCGTCGGCCGTGCCGAGCACGCCGTCGTCACCGGCCCACGTCACCGTCACCGGGACGCCCGGGATGCCCGGCTCGCCGACCTGCGGCGTCGCCGTGCCGGAGCTGTCCGTGTCGAGCCAGACCAGGTCGCCGATCGAGCCGTTGCCCGCGTACGAGAAGTCCTGCGCGAGGTTCACGGGCGCGCCCGGCGTGAGCGTCACGGCTGAGGTGTTCGGCGTGCCCGCACCGTCCGCGTCGTACGTCGGGTTCAGCGAGGCCGGCGGCGTCACGGTGACCGTGTACGCGCCGAAGGGCAGCCCGGTCACGAGGTAGGTCCCGGTCGCGTCGGTGGTGGTCGTGTAGATGATGTCGTCACCGCCACCGGGCACACCGTCCTGGCCGAGGTACGTGACCGTCACGGCCACCCCCGGGATCGGGACGTCGTTGCCGGCGTCGTACGTGCCGTCACCGTTCGCGAGCGTGTCGAGCCAGATCCGGTCGCCGATGCTGCCGGACGCCTTGTAGCCGAAGTCGACATCGGTCCGGTTCTCGTTGGCCGCGAGGCTCACGGCCGTGGTGTTCGCCGTGGCGATCCCGTCGAGGTCGTACGTCTCCGCAAGCCCGCCGGGCAGGGTCGTGGTGGTCACGGCCACGGTGTACGCGCCGACCGGAAGGTGGTCGACGAGGTAGCCGCCGCTCGCGTCCGTGGTGGTCGTGAGGACGAGGTCGTCGCCACCGCCCAGCACGCCATCAGGCCCGAGGTACGTGACCGTGACGGTCACGCCCGGGATGCCCTTCTCGCCCGGGTCCTGCACGCCGTCGCCGTTCGCGTCGAGCCACAGCCGGTCGCCGATCGAGGCGGTGCCGGCGAACGAGAAGTCCTGCGTGAGGACGTTCGGGGTCGCACCACTGAGCGTGGTCCGCGAGGTGTTGGTGGGCGCCGTCGCGTCCGGGTCGTACGTCGAGGTCAGCCCGGCCGGGAAGGCAGGGGAGGCCGTGTCGACGACGACCGAGTACGGGCCGTACGGGAGGCCTGTCACGAGGTAGTGCCCGCTCGCGTCGGTCGTCGTGGCGTACACGATGTCGTCGCCGGTGCCGAGGACACCGTCCACGCCGGCCCAGGTGACCGTGACGGGGATACCGGGCAGGCCGGGCTCTCCGCTGTCGGCCGCCGCCGTGCCCGAGTTGTTCTGGTCCAGCCAGACCAGGTCGCCGATGGAGCCGACGCCCGAGTAGCCGAAGTCGACGTCGGAGCGGCCGGTCGCGGCCTGCGCCAGCGGGATGGTGACGGTGGCGACGTGAGCGGTCCCGAGACCGTCCAGGTCGTACGTCGGGGCCATGCCTCCCGGCAGCGTGGCCGGGAGGACGGAGACCTTGTACGGGCGGTTGACCGCCAGGCCGGTGAACACGTACGCACCCGTGGCGTCGGTGGTCGTCGTCAGGGTCGGGCCGTCGTCGGCGGTGCCCAGGACGCCGTCAGCGCCCGGGTCCTGCAGCGTGACGGTGATGGTGGCCAGGCCGGGCTCGCCCGCGTCCTGCACGCCGTCCTTGTCGAGGTCGTACCAGACCCGGTCGCCGAGGCTCGTCGCGATGGGCGTGATGGTGACGCGCGCCTCGTCGTCCTGAGCCGGATTGCCGGCCAGGTTCCCCGGCTGCGAGTCGATGTCGTACTGGCCGGCGGTCTGCACCTGCGCGTCGTTGGCGATCGGACCCGCCGCGTCGATCTGCACCGAGAGGATCAGCGTCTGGGTGCCGCCTGAGGCCAGGCCCCCGATCGTCCAGATGCCCGTCGCCGCGTCGTACGTGCCCGCGGTCGCTGACACGGTCGATCTGTACAGCAGGGCGGTCGGCAGCTTCTCGAGCACGGTGACGCCGGTGGCGGCATCGGGGCCCTTGTTCGTGACGACGACGGAGTACTGCACGGTCTGGCCGTACGCGTAGACCGGGCCTGCCGTGACGATCGCCTTGGTCAGCTCGAGATCGATCCGGCGGATGTACGCGGTCGCGGTCGTGGTCGCGGTGTACGGACCGTCGGCGTTGCCCGCCGCACCCGTACCGTCTTCCCCGGTGACCGTGGCCGTGTTCACGTGGGCGAACGAGCCCGTCGTGGCGGGTGTCGCCAGGGACGCGTCAGGGACGGCCTGGTAGTGGATCGTGAACGTGCCCAGCGGGGCCAGCTTCGCGATGTCCGTCCAGGTCAGTGTCTGGCCCGCGACGACGGGGTTGCCGAGCGTGATCGACGCGGGCGTCGTGCCCGTCGACGAGACCACGCTCGCGGAACCCGGCACGTACGTCCACCCGGTCGGCAGCACATCGACCACGTCAGCTCCGTACAGCGGGGCGTTCGGCGAGATGTTGCCCACGGTGAGCGCGTACGTGAACGGCTGGCCGACCCGCGCGTCGGTGGCGTCCGAGACCGCCGTCTTCACGATGGTCGGTGAGGGGTAGTTGAGCGTGACCGTGGCGGTGTCCGAAGGACCGGTGTACGCGCGGTACGCACGGTCGGGACGCGCCG
Source organism: Propionibacteriaceae bacterium (assembly GCA_027492675.1). Lineage (GTDB taxonomy): Bacteria > Actinomycetota > Actinomycetes > Propionibacteriales > Propionibacteriaceae > Fen-668. The sequence goes on from JAPUEI010000073.1 coordinate 4,745, forward strand.
TGCGCTCTGCCTCCGGGATGCCGCGGAACGAGGGCACCGTCACGGTGTTCACGACCTGGTCGCCGTGGTGGTTCACGGCCGAGGGGGTCAGCTCGACCACGTACGTGATCGTGATCGTCGCACCGGCGGCGAGCGGCCCGGGGTACAGGAACGACAGACCGTCACCGTCGGTGATGTCCGCGTCGACGACGGTCGTCCCTCCCGCGTTGGTGATCGACAGCGACGCGATCTGGCTCGGTGCCGGAAGGTCCGCGGAGTCGTCGATGGCGACCTCGTACGCAGGCCAGTCACCGGTGTTCATCACCGAGATGGTGTACGTCATCGTGGTCGGGTTCGCGTCGGGCGCGATGCCACAGGCGTCCGTGTCCGTCGCCCCGGTCGTCGCCGCGTGGTTCTGGTTGCAGGGCGAGTTGGTGGGGGCGGTGTACGTGACGTCCTTGTCGGTCGCGAGCTTCGGCTCGTGGATCGTCACCGTGGCGGTCGCGTCAGGCGAGTCCAGGTCGAACGCGCTCGCGTTCGCCGGATTCGGCAAGGTCCCCGCGTCGTACCGGCTGGTCGCGTTCCACCGCAGGTCGGCGATGTTGGCGAGGACCGAGCCGCTCTTGACGCTGGGCAGGTCCTCGACCGATGCGACGTACGTGAGGGTGATCGTCCAGGGCGAGCCGGCAGGGTTGGCCGGCAAGTCGTCGAGGAACAGCAGCATGGCGCCGCCGGTCGTGGGGGAGGGACCGCCCGCGGGCAGCATGGACACCGCGCCGACCGCCGGGCAGGTGAAGCCTGTCGGCGCGTTCGTGCAGGTGACACCGGTGAGGGACTCCACGTCGATGCCGGCGGGAACCACGTCTCGTACGGTCGCGTCAGGCACCGCGAGCCCGCCGGGGACCTGCACCTGGACGGTGTAGGTGGCCTCCGAGCCCACGGTCAGGTTGGCCGGAAAGACGGACTTGGTGAGCGTCGGCGGGCTGGTCCTCAGGGTGTCCGTGGCGACCGCGACGTACGTGGTCCGCTCATCGGGGTTGGTGGTCCCCGCGTAGGACGACGCGAACGTCTTGGCCGTGTTGACGAGGGTCTGTCCGGCCGTGGTCGGCGCGTCGATGGTCGCGGCGTACCGCACGGTGGTCGAGGCGCCCTGGTCGAGCGTGTACCCGGCTGGGTACGTCCAGGTGATCAGCGTGCCGACGCAGCCGGAGGCGGCCGTGTCGGTCGTCACGACGACGCCGACAGGCGTAGCGGGCGGCGTGACCGGCGTGACCACCGTGAGATGAACGGGCACGCAGTCTGTCAGGACGACCTCGTGGGCCGCAGAGCCGGAGTTCGACGCGACAAGCGTGTACGTGACGTTCTGGCCCGGGTTCACGATCTTGTCCGCGTCGTCATCGGTCTTCGTCATGGTGAGCGTCGGCTCGACGATGCGGAGCGTCGCCGACCCGGTCTGGGTGACGACCTGGCTCGGCTGGACGCCCATCTGGGCCGCCTTGGTCTTGTACGTGAAGGCCGCCGTGTTCACCTTGTTCTGTCCGGCGGCGTTCGCGGCCGTGTCGGTGACGACGGCGCGGAACCGGACCTCGATGACGTCGGCGGTCGAGTCGACGAGGTACGGGTCGGCCAGCGTCACGGTCAGCGTGGACGCGTTGAACGACCAGTCCGCGGGCAGCGGCGCGCCGTTCAACCGCGCCTCCGGCACGACGGCGTTCGGACCCGTGGTGAGCAGGGTCAGTCCAGCGGGCACGGTGTCGCGGAACGTGCCGCCGTACGTCGTCGTACCGGCGGGCAGTGTCGCCTGGATCGTGTAGTCGACGTACTCGCCGATCGTGGCCTGGTCGAGGGTCGTGGCCGGGGTCGCGTTCCGTGAGTTCCCGGACTCCGACAGCTCGCTCTGCTGGAGCTTGACCACGGTGCTCGGCGGTAGCGCCAGCGTCTGTGTGCCGCGCGCCGACTCGGGGATGTTCGGCACGAGCGTCGGGTCGATGTTGTTCGCCGGGATGTACACGGTCGGCGCGCCGCCGGTGTTGACCTCCCCGGCGTACGACCGGATGCCGGCGTCGTTGGTGAGGTCCTCGCTCGGGGCGAGGTCGTTCGGGAGCGTGACGCTGTACGTGACGGTCTGGAGCTGCTGCGCCAGCAGCGGGCCGGAGAGCGTCCAGTCGATCCGCGATCGGGAGCCGGGGGTGTCGGGGCTGGGGTCGGTGCAGACGCCACCGTTGCTGATGGCCGACACCGTCGCGCAGCGGAGCTCGAAGGGCAGCAGGTCGCGGACCTGGATCGTCGACGCGCCCGCGAAGCCCTGCGCATCGGGCAGCGGCGCGTTGTTCTTGACGGCCAGCGAGTACGCGATCGTCGAGCCGGGCGCGACGATGGCCGTGGACGGGACTCGGCTCTTGGCGAGCGTGAGCGAGGGGCGGACCACGGTGGCCAGCGCGGCGTTGCGCAGGGAGGTCGCTGCGCCGCTCGTGCTCACGGTCGTGCCCTTGGCCAGGTTGGCGACGTTCAGTGTGCCACCAGCCGGGATGCTGGACGCCGGGGGGACGAGGGCGGAGAACTCGACCTCGAACACCTTCTGGGAGTTGGCGTCGACGTATCGCTCGCCTCCCGCGTTCGGCGTGCCCAGCTTCCAGACCATCGGATTGGCGGTCGCGTCCGCCGTCATGGCGAGGATCTCGTCGCTCGTCGTCTGTCCGGTGGCGGCGTTGATGCCCCAGAACCGGTCGAAGACGAAACCAGGGGAGAGGAAGTCAGTGACGGTGACGTTGCGGAAGTACAGCTCCGAGCCCACGGCTGACCCGCCGTTGAGGGTGAGCCGGATCCGGTAGCAGACGCGATCGCCGGGTCGGTAGAACTGCGTCGCGGTCTCGGCGGTGTCGGCCTCCACGTACGTGGCGGTGTGGCAATCGAGCTGGCCGTTCGGTAAGGGGACGGCGACGAGCTTGGCGAGCGCGGGGGTGCTGGACGTCTGCTCGGCCGACGACTCGTCGGGGGCCGGGGACGGCGCTCCGGAGACGTTCGTGCCGATGATCGTGCCCGTTGAGGTGGAGGTCGCCGCAGCCGTGTTGGTCCAGGCGTCGCTGGCCAGCACGGGGGCCGAGTCGGCGTAGCCGCTCTGGTAGAACTCCCGCGTCCGGGTGGGGTACGTGATGGCCATGGTCGAGTTCGCGGCCATCCCCGCGGGGACGGCGAACGAGAGCGTCCAGGTGCCGTCGGCGTTCTCGACGGGCGCGCCGTTGTAGTCCAAGGGGACCGCTGCTCCGCCGTTCACGGAGATCGTCGGGTTCCGTCCGGCCACAGGGTCGCACTCCGCGTCCTGGGCGGTCGGGGCGTGGGTGTAGTTGGCCGCACCGAGCGGGCAGAGCCCGTTGGGGAGCGTGTCGGTGATGACGAGGTCACCGCCGATGGAGCGGTACTCGCCGGTCTCCAGCGCGAGCGTCCAGGTCGACAGCGCGCCGCGGGCCACGATCGTCGGGTTGACCGACTTCTGCATCGCGAGGTCCTCGGCCGTGACGGTCTTGGTGCCGGTGTCGCTGACGTTCTTGCTCGTCGTGGGGGCCACGCCACCGCTGTACGTACCGGCCGCCGTCGCGACGTTCGTGAGCGACAGCTCGTCGGTGGTCTCGGCGCCGTTGTTGTTGTCGAGGTTGGCGGCCTGGTCGCAGCCTGAGGCCGTGCAGGCGGTGGCCGGGGTCGCGCCGGACCACGTCGTGGTGTTGGCCCGCATCGGGATGCCGGCCGCGTACGTGAGGTTGAGCACGGAGCTCGTCGGCATCGTGCCGATCGTCCACTGGACGTGCGTGTAGACGCCCGACGCGGCGGGGCCGGAGCCGTCGGGGTCGACGACCAGGGTCTCGACGAGATCGGGCGTGAGGCAGCCAGACGTGGTTCCGGCCGCCAGCGGCAGCGTCGCCATCGTGAGGTCGGCGGTGGAGGCATCGAGTTGCGGGGCTCCCGGGTACTCGAGGTTCGTGCCGGTGGTCGGAGAGTTCGTGGTGTTGTCCCACGTGCCGCAGCCGAGGAACTCGAGGCCGGCGGGGAGGTAGTCGTTCACGACTACGGCCGAGTTGGGGTTCGAGCCGTTCGTCGCGACCTTGAGCGTGTAGACGGTGTTGTGGTCGTGCACGCCTCGTACGAGCTCGCCCTCAGTGCTGGGCTCGGACTTCGTGAGCTTGATCGCGCTGATCGTGGTGAGCGCCGACCCGTTCGCGGTTCCGGTGTACGTCGTGTTGTCGACCGTGGTTCCGGAGAACGTCGGGTCGACGCGCGGGTCACTGTTGATGTACCCGTCGATGCGGACGGAGACGGTCGCGTTGACCGGGTAGGTGCTGCTGCTGGCGAGGACGTTGACCGAGATCGAGGCGCTCGAGTTGGTGAGGACGTCGGTGACGTTGTCGAAGTAGAGGATCGTCGTCCCGCCGGGACCGGGCGCCGTGGCTGACGGCGCGCCGACCGAGGACGAGGAGAAGGTCACGCCGGCGGGCAGGGTCACCTTGTAGCCGAGGTTGTATCCGTTGGCGTTGGGCGCGGGGTTCGTGACGGTGGCGCTGTACGTGAGGGGCGTCGCCGGGGCCTGGATGAGCGCGGTGTTCGTTCCGGTCACGGCGATGGCGATGTTGGGGGTGCCGGCTGCGACGGCTGGGGCGGCCGTGCCGAGCACCAGGACAGTGCCGAAAGCTGCAGAGGCGATGGACAGCACCAGGGCGTTGACGAGAGTCAGCACTGACCACCGGTGGCGGCGTCGACTCATCGAGAGCGGGAGTGGGCGCGGCATCGACAGCTGCATGAACGACCTTTCACGGGATCTCCCGGCGCGCGTCAGTTCCACGCGCCGTCGAGGTAGCGACCAACCGTCCCCCAGATGGTCGTCCTGAATCATTTCACGACCCTGACGTGTAGTTGAGGTCT
>JAPUEI010000074.1:0-30595 GCA_027492675.1 Propionibacteriaceae bacterium
GCACCTGGCACCCAATGGGCCTCCTCCCCCGCCCGCCTCTCTGTGCGGTGCTCGTTGCTGCTCTCGCCGGCCCCCCCCCCCCGGCGGGGGCCCCCCCCCACGTCACTCTACCGGCCCGTGGCCGGCTGGGTGGATCAGGCTCCGGCGGCGAAGCGCACGAAACGCTTGACCTCGACGCCCTTGCTCTTGAGCAAGGCGCCGACGCTCTGCTTGTCGTCGGAGATGGACGGCTGCTCCAGCAGGCAGTAGTCCTTGTAGTACGCGCCCACGCGGCCCTCGACGATGCGCGAGATGGCAGCCTCAGGCTTGCCCTCCTCACGAGCCGTCTCCTCGGCGATGCGGGTCTCGTTCGCGACCGTCTCGGCCGGAACGTGCTCGCGAGCGAGGAACTGCGGGGACATCGACGCGATCTGCAGCGCGATGTTGTGAGCTACTGCCTCGTCGCCGCCCTCGAACTCCACGAGCACGCCAACCTGCGGCGGCAGGTCCTTGGAGCGCTGGTGCAGGTACGAGTGCGTCGTGCCGTCGAAACGAGCCACGTTGACGAGTTCGATCTTCTCGCCGATCTTGGCGGCGATCGCGTCGACCGCCTCGCCGACGGTCTGGCCGGACGGGAGCGCGACGTCCTTGGCAGCGGCCAGGGTGTCGACCCCGGCCTTGTCGACGGCGGCGACGATCTCCTGGGCGAGCGCGACGAACTCGTCGTTCTTCGCCACGAAGTCCGTCTCGGCGCCGAGCTGGATCAGCGCGGAGCCCGCGGCCGCCACGATGCCGTTGGTGGCATCGCGGTCGGAACGCTTGGCCAGCTTGGCGGCACCGGTGATCCGGAGCAGCTCGGCGGCCCGGGTGAAGTCGCCGTCAGCCTCGGTGAGCGCCTTCTTGGCGTCCATCATTCCCGCCCCGGTCTGGTCCCGGAGCTTCTTCACATCGGCAGCAGTGATTGCCATGAAAGTGTGTGTCCTCAGTGTGTGTGGTTGCGGATCAGTTACTCGGCGGCGGGAGCGGCGTCCTCGGCCGGAGCGGCCTCGGCGACGACCTCAGCCTCAGGAGCGACCTCAGCCTCGACGACCACCTCGGCCTCGGCAGCGACCTCAGCCTCGGCGACGGGCGCCTCGGCGACAGCCTCCTCAGCGGCGGCCTCCGCCGGAGCGGCAGCCTCAGCAGTGCCCAGGAGCTCGCGCTCCCACTCGGGCATGGGCTCGGCAGCGACCTCTTCGCCGGTCTGGGCAGCGCTGGAGCGCGACACCAGGCCATCGGCGACGGCGTCGGCGATCACGCGGGTGAGCAGGCCCACCGAGCGGATGGCGTCGTCGTTGCCGGGGATCGGCCAGTCGACCTCGTCCGGGTCGCAGTTCGTGTCGAGGATGCCGATGACCGGGATGTGCAGCTTGCGCGCCTCATCGACGGCCAGGTGCTCCTTCTTGGTGTCGACGATCCAGACGGCCTGCGGGACGCGAGCCATGTCACGGATGCCGCCGAGGGTCTTGGCGAGCTTGTCCTTCTCACGGCGCAGACCGAGGAGCTCCTTCTTCGTCAGGCCCGAGGCCGCGACGTCGTCGAAGTTCATGGACTCGAGCTCCTTGAGCTTCTGGATCCGCTTGAGCATCGTCGGGAAGTTGGTGAGCATGCCACCGAGCCAGCGCTGGTTCACGTACGGCATGCCGACGCGGCTCGCCTGCTCGGAGACGGCCTCCTGGGCCTGCTTCTTCGTGCCGACGAACAGAACCTGGCCGCCCTTGCTCACGATGTCCTTGACGAAGGCGTACGCCTGGTCGATGTACGTGAGGGACTGGTGCAGGTCGATGATGTAGATGCCGTTGCGCTCGGCGAGGATGAACCGCTTCATCTTGGGGTTCCAGCGACGGGTCTGGTGCCCGAAGTGGACGCCGCTCTCGAGGAGCTGGCGGGCGGTGACAACGGCCATGGCCGTTCCTTTCTGTGCGCACGGGACGAGTCCCGGCGCGAGGTTGCTCCAGCGCCGAGCCGTTCGGCACTGCCTGACACCGGCGACCGACCCCACCCGGTTGCCCGGGACCCTGGAAGTCGTGACCCACACAGATGGTGAGCCGGCATGCGATAGTCGATCGGCACGTACCGATCGCCGCGAGCATCCTACGCGCAGCGCCTCCTCGAACCCAACTCGGAGGGCCGCGTTGTCCACAGGCGCACGCCTTGTCCACAGCCGCGGAGATTCCTGACGGATATCGCGCCCGCCGCCCATGGTCTTGGGTGTGAAGACCCTACGCATGATTCTGCTCGCCCTGGCCGCCGTCGTGTCGCTGCTGTGCCTTGCTCACCCCGCCTGGGCGACCCCCGAGCTGCCTGCGGGAAGCAAGCCCCTGCCGGGCGCGATCCTCACCCGCTTCGATCCTCCCGACCTGACCTGGGACGCCGGACATCGAGGCGTCGACCTCGCGGGGAGCCCGGGCGACGTGGTCTCCTCGTCGGCCGCGGGGACCGTGACGTTCGCCGCCATCCTCGCCGGACGGGGCGTCGTTGTCGTGGACCACGGGACGGTGAAGACCACGTACGAGCCGGTGCTGGCGACGGTCTCGGTCGGCGACACCGTGGCACGAGGACAGCAGATCGGTCTGCTGCAGGCCGGCCACGCCTCCTGCCCCGGCACGACGTGTCTGCACTGGGGTCTGAAGGAGGGCGACGCCTACCTCGACCCGATGCTCCTGCTGGGCGCCGAGATCCGGCTGCTGCCCGCCTCCGCCAAGCCCGCAGACCCCGCGCAGCTCTCCCCCGGCAACGGGTCGGTGGGTCGGCTGGGGCTGCTGCGACCGGCGGGCCCGGTGACGTCCCCGTACGGCATGCGGCGGCATCCACTGACCGGTGTCTGGAAGCTGCACGACGGCACGGACTTCGGCGCCGCCTGCGGCACCCCGATCGTCGCTGCCGCGTCCGGAACCGTCACCTCGGTGGCGATGACGGCCGGTTACGGGAACCGGCTGGTCATCGACCACGGGCCGTCGACGAACGGACGGCTGCAGACCTCGTACAACCACGCGATGGTCTTCGCCGTCGGCGTCGGCGCTCATGTCGTCCAGGGTCAGGTCATCGGCCGCGTGGGCAGTACGGGCTCGTCCACTGGGTGCCATCTCCACTTCCAGGTGTGGCTCGACGGTCGATTGGTGGACCCGATGTCGGTGCTCTCGTGACCACGACACGGAGCGGCGGCTTGCACCAGCCGCGGGCGGGACCGACGCTGGCACGGTGAGTGACGTCGAGCGGTCGGTGATCGGAGGGCTGGTCGACGGCTACCTCGAGCACCTCGCCAATCGGCGGTTGTCGGCGCACACCCTGCGGGCGTACGCGGGCGATCTGCGGTCCCTGGATGCGTGGCTCGTGGCCAATGGATACCACGACGCAGGGGACGTCGATCTCCGAGCGCTGCGGGCGTGGCTCGGCAGCCTGGCGGTAGCCGGAGCCGAGAAGACGTCGTTGGCTCGCAGGTCGGCCGCGGTCCGTGGCTGCTTCGCCTGGGCCCACGCCCAAGGAGCCCTCCCCGTGGATCCGGCACTGGCGCTGAAGTCGCCCCGACCGGCGAAGCGGCTACCCGAGACGTTGAGCCAGGGCGAAACAGCCGAGATGCTGCGGTCGGTCATCGCCATGGCGGCCGAGGACGACTCGGCGCGCGGCGCGCGGGACGTGGCGATCCTCGAGGTGCTCTACGCGAGCGGGATTCGTGTCTCGGAGCTGTGCGGACTGGACCTCAACTCGCTCGACGACGCCCGTCAGGCCCTACGCGTGGTCGGCAAGGGCGACAAGGAACGAGTGGTGCCGATCGGGATCCCTGCTCGCAAGGCGCTGGACCGCTGGCTCGACCGCAGGCCCGAACTGGTCACGCCCCGCTCGCATGCGGCCCTGTTCCTCGGCGAGCGGCTCGGCGACCGGATCGACCCCCGGATGGTGCGACGGATCGTGCACCGCGCGGTCGAGCTGGTCGACGGCGCGCCGAACATCGGCCCCCACGGACTGCGGCACGCCATGGCCACCCACCTGCTCGAGGGCGGCGCCGACCTGCGAAGCGTGCAGGAGCTGTTGGGCCATTCGTCGCTCGCGACCACACAGATCTACACGCACGTGAGCGGCGACCGGCTCCGCGCCGCATTCCTGCAAGCCCATCCCCGCGCCTGAGCCGAGCGCTGTTCGCTCCTTGTGGGGTCCGATTCGCGGGCTGATACTGAGCACGTGCAGTACCTGCTTCCACTGCTGGTTCTCGCGACGGTGATCGTTGCCGTCGCGGCATGGTTCCGGGCGGCGGGCGGCGACGAAGGGGTCGCCGAGGCCGACCTCGTCGACGTGACCGGGGCACTGCAGGTCCCGGCCCACTTCGCCGCGCCGGCGCGGCACGCCGTGGCGACGGTGGCCTCCCGCCGCGTCCCGCTCATCAGCGTCCATCGAGGCTCACGGCTCGGCCAGGCCTGGCTGCACTTCGCCGACGGCACGGAGTTGCTGGCCGAGGAGAGGACCCTCGGAACGTTGGGTCTGCTCGCCGCGGACCTCGCCTGGCGCGGACCGACCTCGGGCATGATCATCACCGCGTCGGAGGACGACTGCTGGGCGACGGTGGGCCGTCTGCGCAGCCGCGTACGGCTCCTGGACGGTCGACACCCAGCGACCGTCGACACGCCGCGACCGGTCGTGCACTAGCCTCTTCGCAGTCCGCCCGCACCACGGCGGCGTCGAGAGGGAGGCCATGAACGTCGAGGATCTGATGACTGGTGGTTCGGTGCTGCCGATCACGCGCTGGGGCGAGCCGGTCATGCACGCGCCGACCACTCCGGTGACCGTCTTCGACGAGGAGCTGACCCAGCTGGCGCGCGACATGTTCGCGACGATGGGCGCGTCTCAGGGCGTCGGGCTCGCCGCGACCCAGGTCGGACAAGGCATCTCGATGTTCGTCTTCATGTGCCCCGACGACGACGACGTGATGCACGCCGGCGTGGTCTGCAACCCGGTCGTCACCCTGCCGGACCTCAAGGACCGCAACCTCGAGGAGGGCGAGGAGGGCTGCCTCTCGTTCCCGGGAGCGTACGAGGAGCTGGCACGGCCCGATCACGCGGTCTGCCACGGCCAGGATGTGGAGGGCAACGCGATCGAGGTCGTGGGCACGGGCCTGTTGGCGCGGTGCCTGCAGCACGAGACCGACCACCTGTCCGGGATCGTCTTCGGCGACCGGCTGAACGGCAAGCGGCGGCGCTCCCTGCGCAAGAAGGCCGAGGAGATGGCCTACCGCTACCCGGCCGACTGGCCGATCTCCGAGAAGCTGCCGTTCGACCCCGAACAGCACCGCTGACGTTCGAGCCCGCGCTCAGCGACGCAGCGCGTAGGCGGCAACGGCTGCGGCCGCGGCAACGTTGAGCGAGTCCACTCCGGCGGCCATGGGAATGGTGACCACGGTGTCGGCCGCGTCGATCCAGCCATCGCTCAGCCCCTGCCCCTCCGTGCCGAGCATGAGCGCCAGCTTCGTGTCGCGCCCCGCATGACGGGCCGCTACCTCGTCGAGCGTCACGCCGTCGGCGCGCAGGGCGAGCGCGACGATCTCGTACCCCGCCGCATGCAGCGTCCGCGGCACGTCGGCGTCATCGACGGCTCGTGCCCACGGCAACCCCAACACGACGCCCATGCTGGACTTGACCGCCCGCCTGTACAGCGGGTCAGCCGACCGGCTGCTCAGCAGCAGCCCGTCCCAGCCCAGCGCCAGGGTGGACCGGGCGATGGCGCCCAGGTTCGCATGGTCCACCAGGTCCTCGACGACGACCAGCCGGCGGCAGCTCGACACGAGCGAGTCGACGTCGTACCGCTCCTGCCTCTCGAAGGCTGCCAGCGCCCCGCGGTGCACGTGAAAGCCGGTCAGCGACTCGACGATCTCGGCCTCCGCCACGTACACCGGCGCGCTCGTCGGCTCCCACACGTCCCGGAGCTCGTCGACCCAGCGCGGAGCCAGGAGGAAGGAACGGGGTACGTATCCGGCCGCGGCTGCCCGGCGGATCACGAGCTCGCCCTCGGCGATGAACGCACTGCCCCGTCGCCGCAACGTCGACTCTCGCAGCCCGGTGTAGTCGGCGACGCGCGCGTCAGCCGGGTCGGCGAACCGCACCACTTGCTGACCCGCGTCCCCGTCCGTCACGGCGGGAACCCTATCCTGGCCCGATGACCTGGCTGCGACGGCTCAAGCCCGACGGGTTCCTGCTCGCCATCATCACCTCGGCCGTCCTCGCGTCGTTCCTCCCCGCCAAGGGCCTCGGCATGACCGTCCTGCACGGCGCGTCGACCGTCGCGATCTTTCTGCTGTTCTTCCTGTACGGCGCGCGGATCGCTCCCCGCGAGGCGCTCCGCGGCCTCGCCCACTGGCGTCTGCACCTCACGATCCTCGCGTTCACGTTCGTACTGTTCCCCCTGATCGGAGTGGCATTGCGCCCGCTCTCGGGCACCTGGTTGTCCCCCGATCTGTACGCCGGGCTGCTCTACCTCACCCTCGTGCCGTCGACGGTGCAGTCATCGATCGCGTTCACGTCGATCGCCCGCGGCAACATCCCCGGCGCGATCGTCAGCGCCTCGGCCTCGAACCTGCTCGGGGTGTTCGTCACACCCGCCCTGGTCGTCCTGCTCATGTCCGGTCACGGCGGCATGGTGGTCGGGCTCGACAGCATCGTCGACATCGTCGTACAGCTGCTTCTTCCCTTCGTGCTCGGGCAGCTGTCGCAGCGCTGGACGTCCCGGTTCGTGACCGAGCACAAGTCGCCGCTCAAGCTCGTGGACCGCGGCGTCGTGGTGCTGGTCGTCTACACCGCGTTCTCGCAGGGCATGGCCGAGCACATGTGGTCGCGGGTCACCGTCGCGCAGTTGCTCGTGCTGATCGCCGTCTGTCTCATGCTTCTCGGCCTGATGCTCGCGGCGACCTGGTTCGTGGCGCGACGTCTGGGCTTCTCCCGCGAGGACGTCATCGCCATCCAGTTCTGTGGCACCAAGAAGTCGCTCGCGACCGGCCTGCCCATGGCTCAGGTGCTGTTCGCCACCGGCGGCATCGGCCTGCTCGTGCTGCCGCTGATGGTGTTCCACCAGGCCCAGCTCATGGCGTGCTCGGCGCTGGCCCAGCGCTACGCCCGTGACCCCGAAGTGGTCGCCCAGTAGGCTCCCGGCATGAGCCGGACGTGGCGGATCGGGGAGGTCGCGACGCGCACCGGCCTGACGCGTCGCACCTTGAGGCACTACGACGACCTGGGCCTGCTCGTCCCGTCGGCCAGGAGCTGGGGCGACTACCGTCTGTACGACGAGGCTGATCTCCTCCGGTTGCTGCAGATCCAGAACCTCAAAGCGCTGGGCCTGAGCCTGCCCGAGATCGCCGACGCGCTGGCCGATCCCGACCTCGATGCCACCACGACACTGCGGTCCCACCTCGACCATCTCGAGCGGCGCATCGAGGGCGAGCGGCGGCTGGCGACCCAGCTGCACGCCCTCGCCGACTCCGAGGAGCGGAGCTGGGAGGACGTCCTGGCCGCGATCGGCCTCACCCAGCGACTCGCTCATCCCGACCCGACGGTACGGGTGCGAGCCGCCCTCCTCACCTCGGACAGCACCACCGACGACCTGTTCACCGCGCTGCTGGGCGAGTCGGATCCAGGCGTCCAGGAAGTGCTCGTGTGGTCGCTGGCCCAGCGCCCCGAGGCAGGCAGACTGGCGTTGTCGCGGCTCGAGGACCCGGACCCGAAGCTGCGCGCGGTGCTCGTACGGCTCCTGGCCAAGCTCCGCGACCGCGCCGCCGTCCCTGCGCTCGTGACCCGCCTCGCCGACCCCGACCCCCGTGTCGTCACCCTCGCGATCCAGGGCCTCGGACAGCTCGGCGATCCCACGGCGGTCCCGGCGCTGGTCGACCTGCTCGCCACCTCCCTCCACGCGGCCGACCTCGTCGACACCCTGGCCACCTTCGGACCTCCGACGCTCGACGCGCTCCGCCCGGCGCTGAGGTCCACGGACGATGCCCGCGTGGCCGCCGCCGACGTGGCCGGCCGGATCGGCGGCACGAGCCCCGAGCACGCCCCTGCGGCCGCGGAGCTGCTGGCTCCCCTGCTCGGTGATCCCGCCCGATCCGTACGCCTGGCCGCCGTCCTCGCGCTCGCCGAGCTCGGCTCCCCCGGCCGCCCGGGACTGGAGCGGGCCACCGCCGATCCGAGCGTCGGTACCGTCGCTCGCCAGCTGCTTGACCTTCACGCCACGTGAACGTTTAGCGTCGTGCACGTCCCGATCTGAAGGAGGACGTGATGACCCTGCTGAGCTACCTGCGCGAGGACCTCGTGCGCCTGATGAAGCGTCGCGAGAAGGTGGGGCTGCGCGCCGTGCGCGACGCGATCAGCGCCATCCAGAACGCCGAGACGAGCTACGTGACGGCCCCGGCCACCATCGCTCCGGCACGCGACGTCGTCGCCGGCGGAGTGATGTTCGGCCACGCCGAGCGCGTCGTCACCGAGCTGTCCGACACGCAGATGATGGAGATCGCCCGGGCCGAGGTGGCGCGACGTCTCGACGAGTCCGCGCGCTATCGGGAGCTGGGCGAGAAGGACCGGGCGCTCATGCTCAAGGCCGAGGCGCTGGCGCTGGGCGACCACCTGGACGCCTACGCCGGCTGACCACAGGCGAGGGCCTCGTGACGTACGGGGTCCTCGCTACGCCTCGCTGCGGCGCACGACGTACAGGCCGACGACCGCGACGATGGCGCCGATGAGGAGCTGCCACCACCAGTCCTGACGTACGACCAGCGCCGTCACGGCCGCGGCGAGACCGCCGACGGCCAGCACGAGCATCGTCTTGTCACGACGCAGCAGCTCGAGCGCGAGCAGCAGCACGGCGAGCACGACCCAGAGCAGCCACAGGTGCGTACCGAACCAGTCGTTGAGGTTGATCTCCATCCGTCACTCGGCCCGTCGCGCCGACGGGACGGAACGTGCGGTCCACCGGTCGTCCTGTTCGGAGACCTGCAGGTGCATCCCGAACGTCCGAGACAGGTTCTCGCTCGTCAGCGTCTGGCGCAGCGGACCTGACGCGACCACCTTGCCGCCGCGGAGGAGGAGCAGGTGGGTGATGCCCGCGGGGATCTCCTCGACGTGGTGGGTCACCATGATCGAGGTCGGCGCCAGCGGGTCGTCGGCGAGGATCGTCAAGGTCTCGACAAGCGCCTCGCGGCCCGCCAGGTCGAGGCCGGCGCCCGGCTCGTCGAGGAGCAACAGCTCGGGATCGGTCATGAGCGCGCGCGCGATCTGGACCCGCTTGCGCTCGCCCTCGCTGAGGGTGCCGAACGTACGGTCCGCGAGCTGGTCGACCTGCAGCAGGCTCATCAGCTGAGCGGCCCGGCCGAAGTCCTGGTCGTCGTACCGCTCACGCCAGCGCCCCACGACTCCGTACGACGCGCTCACGACGAGGTCACTGACCTTCTCCTCGTACGGCACCTGCTCGGCCAGCGCCGACGACGCCAGCCCGATGCGGGGCCGCAGGTCGAAGACGTCGACCGCGCCGAGGATCTCGCCCAACAGGCTGACGAGCCCGGACGTGGGGTGCATCTGCGTGGACAGCACCTTGAGCAAGGTGGTCTTCCCGGCGCCGTTGGGGCCGATGATGACCCAGCGCTCCCCCTCGTTGACCACCATGTCGACGTTGTCGAGGAGCAGCGAGTGGCCTCGCCGTACGGTGACGCCGGCGATCTCGACGACTGCAGTCATGGAACTGAAACCTACCCCTTCGAGCTCGAGCGACCCGACCTCAGGCTCCGGTCGAATGGACGCCGCCGTCGACGTGGATGATCTCGCCGGTGGTCTTGGGGAAGTAGTCGCTCAGCAGGGCGACCACCGCCTTCGCGGTCGGCTCCGGGTCCTTGGTGTCCCAGCCGAGCGCGGCGCGCGTGTTCCAGACGTGGTCGAGCTCGCTCGCGCCGGGGATCGCCTTCTTGGCGAGCGTGTCGATCGGGCCGGCCGAGACCAGGTTGGACCGGATCTGCGCCTCACCGAGGTAGCGCGCGAGGTAGCGCGAGGTCGACTCCAGGGCCGCCTTCGCGACACCCATCCAGTCGTACATCGGCCAGCTCATCGTCGCGTCGAACGTGAGACCGACGACCGAGGCGCCGGGCGCGAGCACCGGCCGAGCGGCGCGGACGAGGGAGGCCATCGAGTACGCCGAGACGTGCAGCGCCGTGCCGACGTCCTCCCACGGGGTGTCGAGGAAGTGGCCGCCGAGCGCCGTCTCGGGGTTCGCGTAGGCGACGGAATGTACGAGACCGTCGAGGCCGTCGACGTGCTCACGGACGAGGTCCGGCAGCGCGGCGAGGTGCTCGGGGTTGGTGACGTCGATCTCCAGCACCGGCGGCACCGGGTCGAGCTTCTGCACCACACGATTCGTCAGGCTCAGCGCCCGGCCGAAGTTCGAGACGAGGACCGTCGCGCCCTCCTCCTGCGCGAGACGCGCGACGGCGTACGCGATCGAGGTGTTCATCGTCACGCCCGCAACGAGGATGCGCTTGCCTTCAAGAATGCCCATCGTGTCCCTTCCTAATGACCCATGCCGAGGCCGCCGTCGACCGGCAGTACGGCTCCAGAGATGTAGCCCGCGGCGTCGCTGACCAGGTACTCGACCGCAGCCGCGACGTCGGCCGTGGACCCGAGACGGGCCGCTGGGATGCGCTTCTCGTACGCCTCGATGGTGGCCGGGTCGAGCGCGGCCGTCATGTCGGTCTCGATGAACCCCGGGGCGACCACGTTGGCCGTGATGCCGCGACCGCCCAGCTCACGGGTGAGCGAGCGGGCCAGGCCGACGAGGCCGGCCTTGCTGGCGGCGTAGTTCACCTGCCCTGCCGATCCCAGGAGCGCGACGACCGAGGACACGAACACGATGCGTCCGTACCGGCCCTTGATCATCGCCCTGCTTGCCCTGCGCGCGAGCTTGAACGAGGCCGTGAGATTGGTGGCGATCACCGAGTCCCACTGGTCGTCGCTCATGCGCATCAGGAGGCCGTCGGCGGTGATGCCCGCGTTGCAGACGAGCACCTCGACGGGCCCGTGTGCCTCCTCGGCGGCGGCGAACGCCTGCTCGAGCTGGGCGGCGTCGGTGATGTCGGCCTGGAGGCCGAGCACCCCCTCGGGAACGCCGCCACTGCGGTACGTCCCTGCGACGGCGTAGCCCGACGCCACAAGCCTTTCGGCGATGGAGCGGCCGATGCCTTTGCTGGCGCCCGTGATCAGGGCGCTCCGTGGTGTTCCGGTCACAGGGAGCAACCTAGCGGCCCGACCCGCGTCAGGGCTTGATTCCGCGCCGTGCACCGTAGGCTTGCGCCGTGCCACAGCCTGAGCAGGTCGTCATCACCGATGCCAAGCTCAGCGCGTCCGAGGATCTCGAACGCCGCCAGCGGCGCTACCTGTGGACCATGCTCATCCGCGTCGTCTGCTTCGCGGCGATGTTCTTCGTGCCCGGCTGGTGGAAGCTCGCCGCCGTGGCCGGAGCCGTGTTCCTCCCGGCCATCGCCGTGCTCCTTGCCAACGAGCAGGACCGCCGCGCCCCCTCACCCCCGCGGCCCGAGGTCCCGGAGGTCTCCCGCCCGGCACTCCCCGCAGCCGACGTCATCAAGGGCGAGGTAGCCCCGGACAAGACCGACTGACCCCTGCCCCTCTCGGCGAGAGACCCTGCCCCGTCGGGGAGAGACTCTGGGCCCTTGGCGAGAGACTTCCGCACGCTTGGCGAGAGACTTCCGCACCGTTACCGAGAGACTTCCGCGCCCTTGGCGAGAGACTTCCGCACCCTTACCGAGAGACTTCCGCACCCTTACCGAGAGACTTCCGCACCGTTGCCGAGAGACTTTGGGACTGCGTGCGGGAGGCGCCCGCGAGATGCGTACGGTACGTGCATGAGCTCTCTGTTCGACCCCATCACCCTGCGCGATCTGACCCTCGACAACCGGATCGTGCTGCCGCCGATGTGCCAGTACCAAGTGGCTGATCGCGACGGCGTACCCACCGACTGGCACCTCGTGCACTACGGTGCACGGGCGGCCGGCGGCTTCGGCCTGATCATCGCCGAGGCGACCGGCGTCCTCCCCGAAGGCCGAATCACGGCGAACTGCACGGGCATCTGGGACGACGAGCAGCGCGACGCCTGGACGCACATCGTCGGTTTCGTCCACGGCCAGGGTGCGGCGATGGGCGTCCAGTTGGCACATGCGGGGCGCAAGGCCTCCACGTACACCGAGATGGATCACGGCAAGACCGGCACGCGGCCGATCGACGATGACGGCTGGGAGACGTACGGGCCGAGCCCTATCCCCTTCCCGGGTCTCGCGACGCCGACCGAGGCCTCGAAGGACTACCTGGCCGGCGTGGTCGATGCCTTCACGCAGGCCGCCCGCCGCGCCGACGAGGCCGGCTTCGACGTGATCGAGCTCCACGCAGCTCACGGCTACCTCATCAGCGAGTTCCTCTCCCCACTCTCCAACCACCGCACGGATGAGTACGGCGGCGACTTCGAGGGACGTACGAAGCTGCTGCTCGATGTCGTGGATGCCGTTCGCGACGTCTGGCCCGACGGCAAGCCCCTGTTCGTACGGGTCTCCGCCACCGAATGGCTCGAGGACGGCTGGCAGCTCGCGGACACCGTCCGCCTCGCCCCGGTGCTGGTCGAGCACGGTGTCGACGTCATCCACGTGTCCAGCGGCGGCAACGTGCTCGCCCACATGCCCAGCGACGACGACTACCAGGTGAAGCTGGCTGCGGCTGTACGGGAGGCGGGCGTGCGCGTCTGCGCCGTCGGCCGGATCACCGACCCGCTCAAGGCGCAGGCCATCCTCGACGAGGGCTATGCCGACCTCGTGGCCGTGGGCCGCGTGGCGCTCCGCGAACCCTCCTGGCCGCTCCGCGCCGCCGCCGAGCTCGACATGGACGCCCGCGCTCGCTACGCCGACTCCTACCTCCGCGGCCGCTGGCCAGCCGTCGAGCCCCTGCACTGAGTGTCGGTTGGCGGAGTTCTCCCACAGCGCCTCTCCGACGCCGCCTCACCGGCCCGTACGCTGCCCTGATGGGGTGGGAGACGCTGCGGTGCTGGGGCGACGCGGAGCGATGCGAACGGCTTACCGGCGGCAGCGCGAACGACGTCTGGTCCGTGCGGGTCGACGGTCGCCGTGCGGTCGCTCGGCTCGGGACCCGGAGTGACGCGGATCTCGGCTGGGAGACCCAGCTCATGCTGCACCTGGACAGCAACGGGCTGACGGTTCCCGTGCCGATCCCCACGACCGATGGCCGCCTGTACGTCGACGGGCTGGTGGTCATGACGTACATCCCCGGCGTACCTCCGCAGACGGCCGATGACTGGCGTCGCGTGGCGGACACACTCCGCGAGCTGCACCGAATGACGGCCGAGTGGCCCCAACGCCCGGGTTGGTGCTCCTCGACCGACCTCCTCCACGCGCGCCACGGGACGCGGATCGACCTCGAGGCGATGCCCGCGGAGGCCGTCGAACGATGTCGTACGGCCTGGGCGCGGCTCGCCGGACACCCGACCAGCGTCGTGCACGGCAACCCCGCGAACCCCGGCAACGTGCGTGTGACCGCGCACGGCGTTGCGCTCATCGACTGGGACGAGGCACACGTCGACGTGCCAGAAATCGATCTCGTGCTCCCCCACAACGCCGCCGATCTGGCACCGGAGACCCTGGACCGCGCCGGACAAGCCTCAGCCGCCTGGGAGGCCGCCGTCTGCTGGGACGACGACTATGCGCTCGGAAGGCTCGCGAAGGTGCGGGCCGTCTGACGCGGCGTGCCCACGACGCAGCTCCGACGCTGCCCTGCCCGACGTGCCGCCTCCGTACCTCCGCCTACTCCCCCAGCCCCGTGCCGAGCTGACGCGCGGTCTTGACCCAGTCGTGGTCCGGCGGCACGAGCTTGAGCTTGCCGGCGACCTCCGACAGCGGTACGAGCTCGAAGCCCTCTCCGCGTGCGGCCGCCATCACCCCGTACTCGCCGCGGGCCACCGCGTCAGCGGCAGCGGTGCCGAGCCTCGACCCCAGCAGCCGGTCGGCGGCGCACGGCGTGCCGCCACGCTGCACGTACCCCAGGATCGACACGCGGCTCTCCAGCCCCGTCGCCGCCTCGAGCTCACGCGCCAGCTTGAACGTGTGCTCCCGCTGCGCGTCCTCGACGTTCGCGAGGTGCGCGCGCGCCGCCCGTACAGCCTCAGGCGTCTTCGCAGCCTTCACCAGCAGCGCCGCGGCCTCGATGTCCGCCGCGTCATGGACGTCGCGCGCGCCCTCGGCCACGGCGACGACGCTGAACGTGCTACCCCGGTTGAGGCGCTCCTTGATGTTCGTGGCGATGCTCTCGACGGAGTACGGGATCTCCGGGAGCAGGATGACGTCCGCGCCGCCGGCGATGCCCGCCCCGAGCGTGAGCCAGCCCGCACGGTGCCCCATGATCTCGGTGAGGATGATCCGGTGGTGGCTGTGGGCCGTCGAGTGCAGGCGGTCGACCGCCTCCGTCGCGATCTCCATGGCGGTCGCGAAGCCGAACGACGTGTCCGTGCACGCGATGTCGTTGTCGATGGTCTTCGGCAGCGTGACGACGTTCACACCCGCGTCGGCGAGCCGCATGGCGTTCTTCGCCGTCCCGCCACCGCCCAGCAGCACGAGCGCGTCCAGCTTGAGCTTCTCGAGGTTCTCCAGGACGCGGGGACGCATGTCGCCCACCTCGCCGTCGAGCGACATCTTGTGCACCTTGTCGCGGCTCGTGCCGAGGATGGTGCCGCCGATCGTCAGGATGCCGGACAGAGCATGCCCGTCCAGCGGTACGTACCGGTTCTCGACGAGCCCACGGATGCCGTCGCGGAACCCGAACAGCTCCATCCCGTGGAAGCCGATCGCGGCCTTGCCGAAGCCCCGGATCGCCGCGTTCAGGCCCGGGCTGTCGCCCCCAGCGGTGAGAATCCCGACGCGCATACCCATGAGCCGCCTCCCTCGTACGTGGCGTTCAGGCTATCGGCGCAGGCTCCGGCTCGGGAGTGTTCTCGACACTGGGCTGCTCGTGTCCGACCTTGCGGGGCCACCAGAACGCATCCCCGAGGACCAGCGCGAGGGCAGGGACGAGAACCGTACGGACGACGAGCGTGTCGAGCAGCACACCCACGCAGATGATCACGCCGATCTGCGCCAACGCGACCAAGGGCAGCACACCGAGGACCGCGAACACCGCCGCGAGCAGGACGCCGGCGCTGGTGATCACGCCGCCGGTCGCGGCTAGTGAGCGGATCATCGCCTCCCGTGTCCCGTGGGTACGCGCCTCCTCCAGCGCCCGTGACACCAGGAAGATGTTGTAGTCGACGCCCAGCGCCACGAGGAACACGAACGCGAGCAGCGGCGTCGAGTCGTCCAGGCGCGAGAACCCGATCACACCAGTGAACAGCAGCCACGACACCCCGAAGCTCGCGACGTACGTGACGAGCACCGTCCCTACGAGCAGTACGGGTGCGACGACCGAGCGCAGCAGCACCACGAGCGCGAGCAGGACGAACCCGAGGATCAGCGGCAGGATCAGGCTCCGGTCGCGGGCCGATGCGTCCGTGACATCGAGCGCCCGCGCCTCCGTACCGCCCACGTGCGTGTCGCCGTACGTGCCGAGTGCGGCGCGTAGGTCGCGGATCGCCTGCTTCGACTCGGCCGACGACGGCGTGGTCTTGAGCGTGACCACGAGTTCCGTGACACCGCCGCCGGTAGCGCCGGGACGTACGGAGTCGACCGCGGGCACGGTCTTGATCGCGCTCATGACGTCGGCGGCGCTCGCCTTCGTGTACACCCTGGTCGGGTCCACGCTGCCCGCGGAGAAGCTCTTCGCGATCCGCTCGCCGGCCGCGATGGCCTCCGGCTTCTTGATGAACTGGTCGGACTGCGACAGGCCTGTCGTCACGCCGAAGATGGGGAGGGCCGCGAGGACGAGGATGAGGAAGGTGGCGGCGGCGTACACGGCAGGCCGCTTGGCCACGGCATCACCGACGCGACGCCACAGCGAGGGGCGGTCGACGAGGTCGGCGACGACCTTGGGGATCCGCGGCCAGAACACCCAGCGGCCGAAACAGACGAGCGCCGAGGGCAGCGCGATCATGACGAACGTCGCCGCCACGACGACGCCGATCGCACAGGCCAGGCCGAGCCCTCGCGTCGCCGGGAACAGCGACAGCACGATCGAGAGCAGACCGACGAACACGGTTGCGGCGCTGCTCGTGACGGTCTCGACGGTGCGCCGCCAGGCGACGGCCATCGCCTCGCGACGATCCTCGTACCGTTTGAGCTCATCCCTGTACCGCGAGATCAGCAGCAGCGCGTAGTCCGTGCCGGCGCCGAAGACGAGCACCGACAGGATGCCGGTGGTCGACTGGTCGTACGTCATGCCGAACAGGTTGAGCACGTGGGTGGCCGCCGATGCGGCGACCTGGTCGGCCAGGCCCACGATCGTCAGCGGGATCAGCCAGAGGACGGGGCTGCGGTAGGTGATGATCAGCAGGAGCGCGACGACCAGCGCGGTGGTGCCGAGGAGGCGGAAGTTCGCGCCGTCGAAGACCTTCGCGAGGTCGGCACTGATGCCCGCGGGACCGGTCACCTGAGTCGACAGACCGTCAGGACGACCGTCCTGCAGCACCGTACGGATCTCCGCCACCTTGTCGCGCGCCACGGTCGCCGCGGTGCCGTCGATGGTCAACGTGCCGACCGCGGAGGTGCCGTCCTGCGACGGAATGGCGGGGCCGGCAGCCTTGACGCCATCGATGGAGGAGGCCGCAGCGAGTCGGCCCTTCGCGAATGCGAGATCGGCCGGCGTCAGCTTGTCCGAGTCACGGCTGAACACCACGACCGCTGCCATCGAGTCAGTGCCTGGCAGCGCCTGCGCCAGCTCGACGGCGGCGCGCGAGTCGGATCCGTTGGGGTACGTGTCCGTGGGCAGCGCCTCCCGCGATGCCGACCCGACGAGGCCGATCACCAGGACCGAACCGATGACTGCCAGCAGAGCGATCGCCGCGGCCCAGCCGCGAGAAGTCAGACGTCGAGCGATGGCGCGCATCTCGTTCCTCCAGTAAAGTAGCTAGGTAAGTAACTTACCAAGTTGCTAAGTAGGTGAGTGATATTAGCCAGAAACCGCCGCCGTGGGCAACCACTGCCGCACGTCTTCGGTCGGGACCGCCCCACGAGGGGGAGGTTCCCGGGCTCCGGCAGTCGGACACCCTGCAGATGGTCATGGAACTCACCGAGGTGTCCGGCCAGCTCCCCCACGCGATCGCCCGTCGTACAGGCCTGAGCGAGCACGAGCTGCACTCGCTGCGCCATCTGCTCGCCGGACCCATCGGCCCCAACGACCTCGCCCGTACGCTCGGCGTGACCTCGGCGGCCTCCTCCGGCATCGTCGACCGCCTCGAGACGCGGGGACACGTCACCCGCCAGGCCCACCCCACCGACAAGCGCCGTACGGTCGTGGCCATCAGCGACTCAGGGCGGGCAGAGGTGCTCGCCCAGATGCGTCCCATGTTCGAGGGCCTAGTGGCTGCTGATGCGCGGCTCGACGATGACCACCGGGTGGTCGTGGAGGCCTACCTGCGCGACATCATCGCCGCGATGCGCACGCTGTTGTGATCAGAGCATCTTCTCCAGCGTGTTGAGGTTCCGGGTCGTCGTCCGCTCGCGGTAGCGCTTCGCGCCGGACGCCTTCGAGAACGGCGTCGCCAGAGTGCTCCCGATCGGGCACCGCCAGTACACCGTCCTCCCCTCGGCCGCGACCTCCTCGTCGTCACCCGTGTCGACCGCCGCGAGTTCGGTCGCCGTGTCGGCCGAGTCGCACAGCATCGCGTAGCGGTGATGGTCCGCGTCCGTCCGGAACGGGTAGCCCGACACGATCCCCGCCAGCACGTCGTGCGCGAACACCAGCACCTTCGCGTCGTACGAGAACGCCTCGCTCAGTGCCTTCTCGACGGCCGCCTTCAGCGCAGCCGGCGTCATCGCCGACCCCGCGGTCACGTTGCCGCTCGCCACGTACGTCTTCACGTCGGTCAGCCCGAGGTCGCCCAGGACCCGCTTCAGATCGGCCGACGCCACCTTGATGCCCCCAACGTTGACGCCCCTCAAGAAGATCGCGTACCTCATGGGTGGACCGTACGGGCTCGGCGTGGGCGTCACAACAGCCTCGCCCGGTAGTCTCGCGCAGGTGCGACGACTCTGGCTGCGGTGGCTCGGACTGCTGGTGTTCGTGCTCGTGCTCGGCGCCATCTTCGTGCGTCTCGGCGAATGGCAGCTGCACCGCCTCGAGGGCAAGCGTGAGAGCAACGCGATCGTCGTCAACCACGAGAGCAGGCCTGTGGTCCCGCTCAGCCAGCGCGGCTACGACGTCGTCCACGACGAGGACCAGTGGCAGCGCGTCACGGTGACCGGCACGTTCGACCCGTCGCACCAGCTCGAGGTGCGGTACAGGTCCAACAACGGCGCGACCGGCACCGAGGTGCTCACGCCGCTGCACACCCCCGACGGCCACATCGTGCTCATCGACCGCGGCTTCATCGTGCGCGACAAGGGCGAGGCGCCTCCTGAGACGCTGCCGGCGCCGCCGACCGGAACGGTCACGGTGATGGGGCACCTGCGCCGCAGCGAGAACGGGACGGACGAGGCGATCCACCCGGCGCTGAACGCGATCCGCCTGATCAACGCGCCCGCGATCAGCGCCTGGATGGGCGCCGACGTCATGGACGGCTACATCGGGCTGTTGCAGATCACCCCTGCGCAGGACGGCGGCTTCGTGCCGGTCGCGACGCCCACGCTCGATGAGGGTCCGCACTTCTGGTACGCCGTGCAGTGGTTCATGTTCACCGGCATCGCGCTCACCGGCCTGGTCGTCTTCATCCGCGGGGACATCGTCGCGCGCCGCAAGGAGAAGGCCGCCCGCGCTCAGTCCGCCGGCCCCTGACATGGCGCTCGTCGACGCCGCCGGCCTGCTCGCATGTCCTCGGTGCGGTGAGGCCCTCGCACTGGACCCGCACACCGCGAGCTGCCCGAACGCGCACTCGTACGACATCGCTCGCCAGGGCTACCTCAACCTGCTGGGCGGTCCTCAGCCGGCCAACGCCGACAGTGCGGCGATGGTCGAGGCACGCTGGCGGGTGCTGTCCGGGGTGTACGCGGACGTGGTGGCGCTCGTTGCCGACGCCGTCGCTGCGAGTCGACCGCGGGTGGTGGTGGACGCCGGAGCCGGCACCGGGCAGTACCTGGCAGCGGCGCTGGAGCGCCTACCGGACTCGGTCGGGGTCGCCACCGACGTGTCCGTGTCCGCCGCCCGCCGGGCCGCACGGACGCACCCTCGAATCGCCTCGCTCGTGGCCGACACCTGGCGGGGGATGCCAGTACGCGACGGGGTCGCCGACGTGGTGAGCTGCGTGTTCGCGCCCCGCAACGCCGCCGACTTCGCACGGATCCTCACGGCCGATGGACTGCTCGTCGTCGTCACCCCCGAACCGGGCCACCTCGCCGGCCTGCGCGCCACGTACGGCCTCCTCGATCTCGACCCTGACAAGGATGAACGCCTCGCCCAGTCGCTCGGCGCCCACTTCGTACAGCACGCCTCGGACCGCCTCACCCGCTCGGTCGCGGCGACTGCCGACGAGGTGGCCGACGTCATCGCGATGGGGCCGAACGCGTTCCACGGAACGCGCGAGACCGCACCGACCACGCTGGACATCGACGTGAGGTGCCGCACGTACAGGCGGCTATAGCAGCGCGGTCACCGCGACCACGATCTGCCACACGGCGAACCCCGCGAGCACCAGCGCCGAGCCCACGGTGATGCGGCGCCGCCAGGCGTCGTCGAGCCGGTGGCGCGTCAGCGAGATCGACGTCGCGAGGAACAACCACCACGCGGCGGACCCGAGGAACACGCCCACGATCATCGTCGCGGGCGACACCGGGCCGCTGACGCCGGCGGCGAGCGCGCCGAACACGGCGATGAACGACACGATCGTTGCGGGGTTGGCGAGCGTGAGCAGGATCGTCGTGCCGAACGCGGTCCAGACTCCCGTCGCGTTCGTCGACGCCGCCGTGGACGACAGGGGTGCGCGCCAGGTACGCCAGGCAAGCACGAGCAGCAGTGCCGCGCCACCCAGGGCCAACGGGATCCGTGCGGCTGTCAGCGCCGAGATCAGCCAGGTGATGCCGAGGGCGCCGACGGTCCCGTACAGGCCGTCCGCGACCGCTGCGCCCAGCCCGGTCGCCAACCCCATCCGGAAACCGCGGTCGAGGGTGCGCTGGATCGTGAGCAGCCCGATCGGGCCGACCGGCGCGGCGATGGACAGCCCCACCACCAACGCCTTGAGGAAGACCACGACATCGAGCATGCGAGCAGCGTACGGATCCGCGGAGGGCATCCCCGCGAATATCCAGCGATGGCTCAGACCTCGGCGGCCCGTGGCGCGAACTGCGCCTTGTACAGCTCGGCGTACAGGCCGCCCGCGGCCAAGAGCTCGTCGTGCGTGCCCCGCTGCTCGATCCGACCCGCGCTGACGACGAGGATCAGGTCCGCGGCCCGAATCGTCGACAGTCGGTGGGCGACCACGATCGCCGTACGCCCCTTCATCGTCTCGTCCAGCGCCCTCTGCACGGCGACCTCCGACTCCGTGTCGAGGTGCGCGGTCGCCTCGTCGAGCACGACCACCGACGGCGCCTTGAGGAGCAGCCGCGCGATCGCGAACCGCTGGCGCTCGCCACCCGACAGGCGGTAGCCGCGCTCCCCGACGACGGTGTCCAGGCCGTCAGGCAGGCGATGGACGAGGTCGGCGACCTGCGCATCTGTGAGCGCGCGCCAGATCTCGGCGTCGGTCGCGTCCGGCCGGGCGAACCTCAGGTTGGCGCCGATCGTGTCGTGGAACAGGTGGGCGTCCTGCGTGACGTAGCCGACGGTCCCCCGCAGCGACTCCAAGCGCAGATCGCGGACGTCCTCACCGCCGACGCGTACGACACCACCGGTCACGTCGTACAGGCGTGCCACCAGGTGGGTGATCGTCGTCTTCCCGGAGCCTGACGGACCGACCAGGGCGACCGTCTGGCCCGGCGCCACGGTGAACGAGACGTCCGTGAGCACTGGCTGGTTGGCCGCCTCCGCCGTGCCGACCGCCGGTTCCAGCGACGGCAGGGAGATCTTCGCGGCATCGGGGTACGTGAAGTCGACGTGGTCGAACTCGACCGAGGCGGGGCCCGTCACGTCGTGCGCACCGGGCGCGTCCGCGATGGCTGGCGTGAGGTCCAGCACCTCGAACACCCGGTCGAAGCTCACGAGCGCGCTCATCACGTCGACGCGCACGTTGGTGAGCTGGATCAAGGGGTTGTACAGGCGGAGCAGCAGCCCAGCCAGCGCCGTCAGCGTGCCCACGGTGAGCGCGCCGTCGATGGCCAGCCAGCCGCCGGCCCCGTACACCAGCGCCACGGCCAGCGCCGAGACCAGGCCGACGCTCGTCATGAAGAAGCGTCCGACCATCGCGATCTGTACGCCGATGCCCCGCACCGCCCCTGCCTTCGAGGCGAACTGATCGTGCTCGTCCTGGGCGCGTCCGAAGAGCTTGACCAGCAGCGCTCCCGAGACGCTGAACCGCTCGGTCATCGCGCCCGACAGCTCCCCGTTGAGCTGCTGCGAGCGCCTGGTGAGGTCGGCCAGCCGGGTGCCGACGACGCGCGCCGGCACGAGGAAGAGAGGGAGCAGGACAAGCGCGGCCAGCGTCAGCTGCCACGACAGCGTGAGCATCGCGACGAGTGTCACGGCCAGCCCGACGATGTTCGACACGACGGTCGACAAGGTCGACGTGAACGCCTGCTGCGCGCCCAGCACGTCGGAGTGCAGGCGTGAGGTGAGCATGCCCGTGTGCGTACGGGAGAAGAAGCCGATGGGCTGCCCCGTGACGTGATCGAAGACCTCGGTGCGCAGCTGATAGATCAGGCCCTCGCCGATCCGCGCCGAGCACCAGCGCTGGGCCAGCCCGTTCACCGCGGAGAAGACCGCGATCACCGCCACGGCCACCGCGAGCACGACCACCACCCGCCGGTTGCCTGCGAGCACGCCCTGG
Source organism: Propionibacteriaceae bacterium (assembly GCA_027492675.1). Taxonomy (GTDB): domain Bacteria; phylum Actinomycetota; class Actinomycetes; order Propionibacteriales; family Propionibacteriaceae; genus Fen-668. The sequence continues at coordinate 22,105 of JAPUEI010000074.1, forward strand.
TCGACGATCCGTTGAAGAAGCAGGGGTGGCAGCACACCGGCGACGGCGTCGACCACGACGCACGCGAGGAAGACGGCGATCAGTGACCGGTAGCCGCGTGCGTACGACAGGACGCGCAGCCCCAGGCCTTTGGACAGCGGGGTCGACGCGACGTCCCGGTCAGTCGACAGGCGCCGCATCATGTGCGGGCCGCCGCCCATGCTCATGGGCGACCGATCATGCCAACGCCGACCACAGAGCCCCGCTCGCCGCGGCGATCTGGTCGAACGTCTGGGTGCCGGCGCCCGTGACGACCACCGCGCCCTTGTCGAGCGGCAAGGCGCAGGACGAGACGGTGGTGCCGTTGGAGGTGACCGCGCCGCACAGGGCCGGTCCGACGAGCTTCACACCGGTGTACGCGCTGGCGATCGTCGGCGCGTCAGCCAAACCGGTCACGACGACGTTGAGAACGTCCTTGGGGTCCGTGCCCGCGTAGACGACCTGCTGCTCACCGGTCCCCACGGCAGTCATCGAGGTGTACGTGCCGAACGTCGTCGGGAGCGCGACCTTGGCGAGCGACTTGGGAGCGACGGTTGGCAAGGAGTACGAGTACGAGGGCGTCGCCGAGCCCGACGGAGTCTTCGACGCGGGAGCAGCTGACGTGGCCGGCGCCGTCGTCGCGGAGGTCACCGAGCCCGCGGAGGGAAGGCTGGCAGGCATGGGCGGCGCCGCCTGGGCACAGCCGGCGAGCGCGACGACCGCGAAGGCCGCGAGGGTCAGGACACGCATGGTTCTCCTCGAACGGGGTTGCCGGTCCATCGTGCCACCCGGCCCCAGGAGTTCCCGGTAGGCGACCCGGCCAGGCGGGTCAGCCCAGCAGGATGCGACGGACCTCGGGGTGCTCCAGCAAGGACCGCGTGTCGGGCACGAACGGCCATGAGGGGTCCAGGAGCCTCTCGTACAGCACGGCCGGTGACTCCCACCAGCCGTCGGCCACCTCACCGTCGGCGAACCGTACGTCGCCGTCCCAGGTGGTGGTGTACGCGAACGCGAGGTACCACGTGTCGGCGTCGCGGAACCAACGCCTGCTCAACGGGGTCAGCACGGCGCCCTCGATGCCGAGCTCCTCGGCCAGCTCACGTACGGCCGCCTCGTCGGGTTCCTCCCCCGCCTGCAGCACGCCACCGGCGGCGCAGTCGTGGCGCCCCGGCCAGACGTCCTTGGTGTCGGCGCGGCGATGCACGTACAGCTCTCCGGTCGACCGCCGCACCAGCACCGCGGTGGCACCGTGAGGCAGGTTCTCGCGCCGCATCCGATCCCGCGGCGCTGTGCCGACGACCCGCCCCTCGTCGTCCGACGGGTCGTAGATCGCCACGGTTTCGGTCACGCGGCGATCCTACGAGCGCGGGTCAGAGCGCAAGGCCGATGACCAGGGCGACGACCGCCAGCGCAGGCACCACGCCTTGTTTGAGCGCTGCGGCCGCCTTGTCGGGCGAGGAGAGCACGAGGACAAGGGCCGCGGCAGCCATCGACCCCGCGCCGGTGAGGACGAGCGTCGCCCCGGCGACCCTCGCGCTCGACGCGTAGAGCACGATCCCGACGGCCACGGCGATCGCGAGGAACAGGTTGTAGAAGCCCTGGTTGAACGCCAGCTGCTTGGTGGTCTGCGCCTCCTCGACGGAGGTGCCGAACGTCGAGCGCGCCCGCTCGGTCGTCCACGCGAGGGACTCGAGATAGAAGATGAAGACGTGCACGAGCGCGGCGATGCCCGCGAGTACGAGGCCGGCGATGATCATGACGACAGTCTCCTTCAAGGGATCAAGCGAGGCTGATGAGGTCCGCGTACTCCGGGGTCCAGAGGTCCTCGACGCCGTCGGGGAGAAGGAGTACGCGGTCGGGGTTGAGGGCGTGCACGGCGCCCTCGTCATGGGTGACGAGCACGATCGCGCCGGGGTACCCGTTGATGGCCGCGAGCACCTCGCTGCGGGACGCCGGGTCGAGGTTGTTGGTCGGCTCGTCGAGCAGCAGCACGTTGGCGCTGCTCACGACGAGCTTGGCCAACGCCAGACGGGTCTTCTCGCCGCCGGAGAGCACGCCGGCCGGCTTCTCCACGTCGTCCCCGGTGAACAGGAACGACCCGAGCACGCTGCGTACCTGCGTCTCGTTGAGGTGCGGCGACGCGGTCATCATGTTCTGCAGCACGGTGCGCGTCACGTCGAGCGTCTCGTGCTCCTGCGCGTAGTAGCCGAGCTTGAGCCCGTGCCCCGCGTGCACCTGGCCCGTGTCCGGCTCCTCGACGCCGCCCAGCAGGCGCAACAGCGTCGTCTTGCCCGCGCCGTTGAGGCCCAGCACGACGACCTTCGAGCCGCGGTCGATGACCAGGTCGACGTCGGTGAAGACCTCGAGCGACCCGTACGACTTGCTCAGCTCGCTCGCTGACAGCGGTGTCTTGCCGCACGGGGCGGGCTCCGGGAGGCGGATGTGGGCGACCTTGTCGCTCTTCCGCTCGGCCTCGACGCCGGCCATGAGTCGCTCGGCCCGCTTGGCCATGTTCTGCGCAGCGACGGCCTTGGTCGCCTTCGCGCGCATCTTCTCGGCCTGCTCCATGAGCTGCCCGGCCTTCTTCTGCGCGTTGGCCCGCTCGCGCTTGCGGCGCTTCTCGTCGGTCTCGCGCTGGCTGAGGTACGCCTTCCAGCCCATCGCGTACTGGTCCATCTCGGCCCGGTTCGCATCCAGGTGGAACACCTTCGTGCAGACCGCCTCGAGCAGCCCCGTGTCGTGCGAGATCACGACGATCCCGCCGGGATAGTCCTTGAGGTACGAGCGGAGCCACACCACCGAGTCGGCGTCGAGGTGGTTGGTGGGCTCGTCGAGCAGCAGCGTGTCGGCGCCCGAGAACAGGATCCGGGCGAGCTCGACGCGGCGCCGCTGACCACCGGAGAGGGTACGGATCGGCTGGCTCAGCACACGATCCGGGAGGCTGAGGTTCGCCGCGATCCGGGCTGCCTCGGCCTCGGCGGCGTAGCCACCGGCGGCCATCAGCTCGTTCTCTGCCCTGGAGTACGCGGACATCGCCTGGTCGCGCTCCTCGTCGGTCTCGGCCGACGCCATCTGGTGGGAGTACTTCTCCAGCCGAATCAGGACCGTGTCCAGACCGCGCGCCGACAGGATCCGGTCGCGCGTCGTGACGCTGAGGTCACCGGTGCGCGGGTCCTGCGGAAGGTAGCCGATCGTGCCGGAGCGCCCCACGCTCCCGCCCGCGGGCAGCGCCTCGCCGGCGAGGATCTTGGTGAGCGTCGTCTTGCCGGCACCGTTGCGGCCGACCAGACCGATCGTGTCGCCGGGGTTCACCGGGAACGACACCGGGCTGAGCAGGAGCCGAGCCCCTGCTCGAACCTCGACATTCGTCACCGTGAGCACAAAGGGTGATTCTTCCAGGCGGGAGCCGAGAGGCGAAACCGAGTTCGCGGGCCGGTCCACCAGAATGGGGCCACGAGCTCCCTGTACGTCACGGTCGACGACGAGGGCACCTGGATCGGCGGCCATGTGACGCCGGGCGTCGAGGGCACAGTCGCGCTCTGATCCGCCTCGTCAGCCGAGGTTCGTCGTCATGAGCCGCTCCCCCAGCGCCTGCACGTTCGTCTTCCCGTCGGCCAGCACGACCACGGCCCGGCCCGACGCGCGGTCGACGGCGATGTACGAGGAGTAGCCCGGGGTGCCGCCCGCATGCGCGGCCATCAGCTGCCCGGTGCCGTACTCGTGCACGTCCCAGAGCAGACCCTCGAAGTGTCCGGGGCCGAGCTCGAGGACCGGGTCGAGCGCGGTCAGACCGGGGGCGGTTCCGGTGACGAGCGCTGCCAGCAGCCGGGCCATGTCCGTGGGGGTCGAGACCAGGCCGCCCATCGGCGCGTACCCGTCCAGCAGCCACGGCTGCTGCGCCACCCCGTCCGCGTCGTGGCCACCCGTCGAGAGCGCGGTGGCCTGGGCTGCTGATCGGGTCATGCCGAGTGGCCCGAACAGCCTCGAGGCCACCAGATCGGCATAGCTCGTGCGGGCTGCTCGCGCGAGGCACCAGCCGACGAGCGAGCCTCCGAGGTTGGAGTACAGGAACCCGGGCGGCCCGAGCGTTGCCGAGCGGGCGTCCGTCTCGAGCTCGGCGACCCCCTTGCCCGTGAAGTTCGCGAACCACGGCCCGTTCCCGCGTGCCAGGTCCCGGGGAAGCCGAGACGTGTGCGTGGCGGCGCCCTGCAGCGTGACGCCGGCCGCCGGGGAGCTTCCGAGGTCGAGGCAGCGGACGAGGCTCTGGTCCAGCGTCACCTCACCGCGCGTCACGCTGTCGGCGACGAGCAGGCCGGTCAGGGCCTTGCTGACCGACCCAAGCTCGTACACCGTGTCAGGCGTCGAACGGAAGGAGGCTGTACGGGTGCGGCCATCGGCCACGACGACGACAGCGAGCGACTCGGCGCGCAGGTCGAACTGGTGGGCGATCGCCAACAGCACCGGATCACCCGAGCCTCCCCGAGCGCCCCGCGCGGCGTGCTGGCGCCCACCCACGCGAGCAGCAGGCTGACGATCGCCAAGAACGGTAGGACGCGGCGCATGAGGACGCTACCGAGGCCCGTCCAGCCCGAGGAAGGCCGCCATCGCCGCGAGCTCTGCCTCCACCGCGGGCAAGAACCCCTTGTCACCGGGGATGTCCCCGACGTAGCCGATCTCGGAGGTGAGCCATCCGTCCCGCGCCGCCAGGTTCGCCCAGCCGACCACCTTGTCGCGCCACAGCAGCGGCAGCGCGTAGTAGCCCCGCACCCGCTGCGCGGCCGGCGTGTACGCCTCGAACTTGTACTCCCAGCCCCAGAACCGCTCGAACCGGTAGCGGTCCCACACGATCGGGTCGAAGGGCGCGAGCAGCCTTACCTCGGGCTTCGTCGTGGCCCGTGTGGGGTCCTCGTCGGCGGGCCAGGCCCAGTCGATGCCGTCGACCGTGGCCCACGCGTAGCGCTCGTTCGCCCGCAGCAGGGCACCTGCCCGGCGCCCCTTCCACTGCGGAACCCCGTAGCCCAGCAGCGTCGACAGCTGCAGCAGCGACCGTCTGGGCAACGGCGCGTATAGGCCCACGATCACGTCGAGCAGCCGGTCGTACGTCTCGTCCGGGTCGAGGTCGTGGTCCGGCCTGTCCGCGACGGCGTACGTCCTCGTGCCCGAGGCCCGCGACGCGACCCGCAGCAGCCCTCGGTAGTGCATCCCGTCGAGCAGCTGCGTGCTCGCGTTCGACGACCCGCCGAACCAGTTCGTGACCCGCCCGTGCTGGAAGTGGTCCTCGACCTCGCGCGGGTGGACGGTGCCCCGCGCCCGTACGAACTCCAGGATCGCCTCGGCCTTGGTCGCGGTCTCCGCGTCCCACGCGTGGCGTGCCGTGCGCGGGTGCATGAGGACCGCCGTGGCGCGCGGCAGGTAGCCGTAGTTGACGAACGCGTCCTCCTCGACCGGCAACCGCGCGTACCGCTTCTCGAGGTCGCCCGCCCGGTAGCCCGCGACCCGGTGTCGCAGGATCAGGTCCTGCGCGCGCGCCGGTTGCCGGATCGGATCGGCCTGCACGAACCCGAGCCGCTCGATCGCCGTGGTCAGCGTCGTGGGCCGGAAGAGCGTGCGCCGCACCGCGTACCGCCGCAGCTGCGCGAGAGTCACCGTCACGTTCGCAGAACCTACAGTGCCCCTCCGACAAGACTGGCCCAGCCTGCGGACACAATGGACGCATGCCGCTCGTCGCTTCCCAATCCGTGAAGCGGACGGTCCTCCTCATTTCGATGTGCGTCGTCTTCGTGGGGATCGGGATCCTCATGGTTCTCTCTCCCCGGGACGGGTCGATGGACGCATTCGGAGGTTGGCTCTCGATCGGCTGCGGAATCGTGGGTGGAGTCCCCCTCCTGTGGAAGCTCGTCGTTCGACCTCTCAGGCTCGTCATCGACTCCAACGGCATCGAGTGGTCCGACTACAGCGACGAGACCATCCCCTGGTCGGCGATCAGCGACATAAACGTCCTGGCCGTCGGCGTCTCGAGGTTCGTGTCAGTGTTCCTCGTCGACTCCGCGCGGTACCCGTCGCGGTGGACTCGCAGAGGCTGGGGACCGTCGCTCAACACTCGGTTGTACAAGGCCGACATGTTCGTCACGACCATCCTTCTCAACCGGTCTCTCGAGGACATCCTCGACGCCGTCGACCAGTACTGGCCGCCGCGCTAGCCCCAGAGCCGACCCGCGACCACGAGGGTCAGCGGGAGGGTGACCACACACAGCAGCGTGGACAGGCAGAGCAGTTTGGTGGCGAACTCGGTCTTGTGGTCCTGGCGGACGCTGAAGATGACGAGCATGGCGCCGACGGGGGTGCTGATGGAGATGAGGATCGCCATCCGGGCCACCGGGTCGATGGGCAGCAGGCCGAGCAGCAGGATGAACAGAGCCGGGATGAGCACGTTGCGGGCCGCGACACCCAGCCACACCAGCTTCTCGCTGAAGATCGTCCGCAGGCTGAAGGTGGCGAGGTTCACGCCCACGACGATCATGCTCAGCGGCGTGTTCATGGCGGCGAGGTAGCCGACGACATCCGACGCGGGCGACGGGATGTGGATCGAGAACACGTACAGCGGCAGGGCGATCAGGATCGAGATGATGCCGGGGTTGAGCAGCACCCGGCGGACCTTCATCGAGGGGCGTACGTGCTCGTGGCCGAACAGCGAGATGCCGTGCGTCCATACGTACACCGTGTAGGCGGCGACGTACGTGACGGCGTAGAACACCCCGTCACTGCCCAGCAGCGCCTGCGCCAGCGGGATGCCGATGAAGCCCGCGTTCGAGTACACCGTGCCGAACTGCAGCGCCACCCGCATCGCGGGGTCGGGCACCAGGCGTCGGTTCATCAGCGCCTTCGCCAGCGCGATCGTGATCGCGAACGCGATCAGGTCGACGACGAAGACGACCCCGATCGACCGCAGCCGGGCGAGGTCGAACGGGCGCTGGAACGCGAGAATCGTGACGGCTGGCGACACCAGGAACAGCAGCAGGTTCGTGAGGCCGTGAAGGGCTTCGGTACGGAGCCACTTGAGCCGGTACGCGACCCAGCCCACCGCCATCAGGCCGAACATGATCGCGACCTGCGTCACGGGCACGGTGAACCCCACCCAGCCCTCCTCCGGTCGTCGTCGCGTGGCAGCCTATGCCAGCCGCTGAGCCGGAAGGTCCCCGGGACCAGATCCGCGTTTTCGTACCCGCGATGGCTCAATCAGGCGTGCGCGGGGCGAACGGCGGCGTCGCGGGTACGAAAATGCGGATAGTGCGCAGGGTTCTGCTGACCCGATCAGACGTTGTAGCCGACGCTCCGCAGTTGCTCGCGCCCATCCTCGGTGATGTTCTCGAGCGTCCACGGCGGCAGCCAGACCCAGTTGATGGTCACAGACTTCACGAGGCCTTCGAGCGCGAGCTGCGTGTCGTACTCCAGCCGGTCCGTGAGCGGGCACGTCGGCGACGTCAGGGTCATGTCGATGGTCGCGTTGAGGTCCTCGTCGAGGTGCACGCCGTACAGCAGGCCCAGGTCGACGACGTTGACCATGAGCTCGGGGTCGACGACGTCCTTCATCGCCTCGGTGACGTCGTCGACCGTGGCGCGGGGATGGTCCTCGGTCCCGGGCAGCGGGTCCTTGACCAGGTCGGACGGCCTCGCGGCCGGTGTGGTGTCGGTCATGACTCCTCCTTGTGTGCCACCCGCAGCAGCGCATCCCGCGCGGCGGACCATCCCAACATCGCGCACTTCACGCGCGCCGGGAACTGCGCGACGCCCTCGAAGGCGACCGCGTCCTCGTACGTCTCCTCGTCCAGGGAGACCTTGCCTTGCCCCTGGATCATCTTCTGGAACCCGTCGAACAGCTCCAGCGCGTGCGCCGGAGACCCTCCGATGACCAGGTCGGTCATCACCGAGGTCGAGGCCTGCGAGATCGAGCAGCCCTCCGCCTCGTACGACACGTCGGTGATCGCCCCGTTCTCCACGGCCACGCGCAGCGTCAGCTCGTCGCCGCAGGAGGGGTTCACGTGGTGCACCTCGATGTCGTACGGCTCCCGCAGACCGGCGTTCCGCTTCGTGCGGTAGTGGTCCAGGATGATCTCCTGGTACAGCGAGTCGACGCTCATCGCGCCCCTCCGGTCGTCGTCAGCCGGCCCGAGAAGAAGGCGCCCGTGTAGTCCAGCGCGTCGACCAGGCGGTCGATCTCCTCGGTGGTGGTGTACAAGTAGGCGGACGCGCGGCAGCTCGACTGCACGCCGAGCCGCTCGTGCAGGGGGCGTGCGCAATGGTGTCCGCCGCGGATGGCGACGCCTCGGGAGTCGAGCAGCTGCATGACGTCGTGCGGGTGAACCCCGTCGAGGGTGAACGCGATCGCTCCCCCACGGTCGACGGCTTCGGTGGGGCCGAGGATCCGCAGGCCGGGGATCGTCTGCAGACCCGCCAGCGCGTACGCCGTGATCTC
>JAPUEI010000074.1:30695-55718 GCA_027492675.1 Propionibacteriaceae bacterium
GGATCCGCAGGCCGGGGATCGTCTGCAGACCCGCCAGCGCGTACGCCGTGATCTCCTGCTCGTGGGCTGCGATCGCGTCCATGCCCAGCGCGGACACGTACTCGATCGCCGCGCCCAGCCCGACCGCCTGCGCGATCGGCGGCGTACCGGCCTCGAAGCGGTACGGCGGCGGGGCGAAGGTGGAGCCGGTCATCCTGACCACCTCGATCATCTCTCCCCCGCCGAGGAACGGCGGCAGCGACTCGAGCAGGTCGTAGCGGCCCCAGAGCACGCCGATGCCGGTCGGACCGCAGATCTTGTGGCCGGTGAACGCGAGCAGGTCACAGCCGAGAGCGGTCACCGAGGTCGGCAGCTGTGGGACGCCTTGCGACCCGTCGACCACCATCACGGCCCCCACGGCGTGCGCCATCGCCGCGATCTCAGCGATCGGGTTGACCGTGCCCAGCACGTTGCTCACCCAGGTCAGAGAGACGACCTTGGTACGGGAGTTGACCAGCCCCTCCCGTACAGCCTTCTCCACATCGAGCCGACCATCGTCGGTGACGTCGAACCACCGCAACGTCGCGCCCGTACGTTCGCACGCCAGCTGCCACGGGACGATGTTGGAGTGGTGCTCCATCACGGACACGACGACCTCGTCGCCGGGGCCGAGCTTCGCGGTCAGCGTGTGGGCCGCGAGGTTGAGCGCCTCGGACGCGTTCTTCGTGAACACGACCTCCTCGGGGCGTGCCGCGCCCAGGAACCCGGCCACGATCGACCGAGCCCCCTCGAACGCGGCCGTCGCCTCGGCACCGAGCACGTGCATCGCCCGCGCCACGTTGGCGTTGTGCTCGAGGTAGTGCGCGGAGATCGCGTCGACGACCTGCCTCGGCTTCTGGCTGGTGTTGCCCGAGTCGAGGTAGGTCAGGGGGTACTCACCGACGCGACGCGACAGGATCGGAAAGTCCTGTCGCACCGCCTCGACGTCGTACGGCCGTGTCGTCACGCCTCGGTCGCCACCTTCGTGTACTTCTCGTAGCCGTTCGCCTCGAGCTCGTCGGCCAGCTCTCGGCCACCCTCCTCGACCACGTGGCCGTCGACGAAGACGTGCACGTAGTCGGGGTTGATGTAGCGCAGGATGCGCGTGTAGTGCGTGATCAGCAGCACACCGCGGTCGCCTTGCGCCGCGTAGCGGTTGACGCCCTCGCTGACGATCCGGAGTGCGTCGATGTCGAGGCCCGAGTCGGTCTCGTCGAGCACCGCGAACTTCGGGTTGAGCAGCTCGAGCTGGGCGATCTCGTGGCGCTTCTTCTCGCCGCCGGAGAACCCCTCGTTGACGCTGCGGGCGCTGAACTCGTGGTCCAGGTCGAGCCGGTCGAGCGCGGAGTTGACCTCCTTGATCCAGGTGCGGACCTTCGGCGCCTCGCCCGTGAGCGCGGTCTTGGCCGTGCGAAGGAAGTTCGCGACGGAGACGCCGGGCACCTCGACGGGGTACTGCATGGCCAGGAACATGCCGGCCCGGGCACGGGCGTCGACGCTCAGCTCGGTGAGCTCGACGCCGTCGAGGGCCACCGACCCCTGCGTGATCGTGTACTTGGGGTGGCCGGCGATCGAGTACGCCAGCGTCGACTTCCCCGAGCCGTTCGGTCCCATGATCGCGTGGATCTCGCCCGGACGGATCGTCAGGTTCACACCCTTGAGGATCTCCTTGGTGCCCGCCTCGGTCTCGACGGTGACGTGCAGGTCGGTGATGACCAGGCCCCTGGTGTCAGTCATGCGCTCAGTTCTCCTGAAATCTCGTACGGGTTCTCCACGTCGACGAGCACGTCGTCGCCGTCGATGCTGATGGGGTACACCGGGACCGGGATGGTCGCCGGCAGGGCGTCCGGGATGCCGGTGCGCAGGTCGAAGCGCGAGCCGTGCATCCAGCACTCGAGGTGGCAGTCGTCGACGTCGCCCTCAGAGAGGGGTACGGCGGCGTGGCTGCACTCGTCGTGGATCGCGAACCAGCCCTCGTCGGTCGACACGACCGCGACGGGGATGCCGTCCACGATCGTGCCGAATGCCTTGCCCGTCGCGACGTCAGCCGTCGAGCAGGCGCGGGTGAAGCTCATGCGGACACCGACTTGGCCAGCTCGATCTCGACGGCGTCCATGAGGGACGTCTCGAGCTCCGGCACGCCGATCTTCGCGATGATCGAGCGGAAGAAGCCACGGACGACGAGGCGGCGAGCCTCATCGGGGGCGATCCCGCGGCTCTGGAGGTAGAACAGCTGCTCGTCGTCGAAGCGACCCGTCGTCGAGGAGTGGCCCGCACCCTCGATCTGGCCGGTCTCGATCTCGAGGTTCGGCACGGAGTCGGCGCGGCAGCCGTCGGTGAGCACGAGGTTCTTGTTCGCCTCGTACGTCGAGATGCCCTCGGCGACCTTGCGGATCAGCACGTCGCCGATCCAGACCGAGTGCGCGCCCTTGCCCTGCAGCGCGCCGCGGTAGTCGACCTGGCTGTGCGTCTGGGGCGCGTTGTGGTCGACGAACAACCGGTGCTCGATGTGCTGTCCGGCGTCGACGAAGTACAGGCCGTACTGCTCCAGGGAGCCGCCGGGACCGGCGAACCGCGCCGTCTCGGTCAGACGTACGAGGGAGCCGCCGAGGCTGACGGTCACCGTACGCACCTGAGCGTCGCGCCCGACCAGCACCGACGTCTGGCCGCCATGTACGGTCTCGTCGGCCCAGTCCTGGACCGTGACGAAGTTGACCACCGCGCTCTCGCCGACGACGACGTCGAGCTTGGTGCCGTACGTCGCCCGCCCCTCGTGGCGCACCACGATGGTGGCGCGGGCGTGATGCCCGATCCGTACGACGATGTGCCCCCAGACGAGCTCGCCTGTACCGCGCAGCACGATCTCGAGCGGCTCGGTCAGCTCGGCCTCCGCCGGGACGTCGATGAGCTGAGCCCCGCCGGCCAGCGCCGCGGCGAGCGCCGAGACGCGATCCACGGGCGCCTCGGCCGCGAGCTGACGCCCTTCGGCCTCGGACAGCGTGCGGATCGTCACACCTTCGGGAACCGTCTGCTCCCACACCAGGTGCGCGTCGGAGGGGGTCTCCTCCAGCAGCGGCTTGATGCGTGCGATGGGCGTGAACCGCCAGATCTCCTCACGCCCTGTGGGCATGGGGTGGTCGGCGACGTTCCAGGACGGCTTCGGGTGGAGGTGGGACTCGACGGCCTCCACCGCCTCGCGCACGTGCCCGGCTTCGTCAGCCCTTTCGATGGTGGCCGTCATTCAGCCCACCGCCCCTTCCATCTGCAGCTCGATGAGCCGGTTCAACTCCAACGCGTACTCCATCGGCAGCTCGCGCGCGATCGGCTCCACGAAGCCGCGCACGATCATCGCCATGGCCTCGTCCTCGCCCATCCCGCGGCTCATCAGGTAGAAGAGCTGGTCGTCGGAGACCTTCGAGACCGTCGCTTCGTGCGCCATGGAGACGTCGTCGGTGCGGACGTCGACGTACGGGTACGTGTCCGAGCGGCTCACCGTGTCGACGAGCAAGGCGTCGCACTTCACGCTGCACGCGGAGTGGTGCGAGCCCGGGTCGACCTGGACCAGGCCGCGGTACGACGTGCGACCGCCGCCGCGCGATACCGATTTGGAGATGATCGAGCTCGACGTGTGCGGAGCCGCGTGGACCATCTTCGAGCCCGTGTCCTGGTGCTGGCCCTCGCCGGCGAACGCGATCGACAGGGTCTCACCGCGGGCGTGCTCGCCGAGCAGCCAGACGGCCGGGTACTTCATGGTCACCTTGGAGCCGATGTTGCCGTCGACCCACTCCATGGTCGCCCCCTCTTCGCACGTGGCGCGCTTGGTGACGAGGTTGTAGACGTTGTTCGACCAGTTCTGGATGGTCGTGTAGCGGCAGGTGGCGTTCTTCTTGACGATGATCTCGACCACCGCGGAGTGCAGCGAGTCGGACTTGTAGATCGGCGCCGTGCAGCCCTCGACGTAGTGCACGTGGGCGCCCTCGTCGACGATGATCAGCGTCCGCTCGAACTGGCCCATGTTCTCGGTGTTGATCCGGAAGTACGCCTGCAGCGGGATCGAGACGTGCACGCCCTTCGGGACGTAGATGAACGACCCGCCCGACCAGACCGACGTGTTCAGCGCCGCGAACTTGTTGTCGCCGACCGGGATGACCGACCCGAAGTACTCCTTGAACAGGTCCTCGTGCTCCCTGAGCGCGGTGTCGGTGTCGAGGAAGATCACGCCCTGTCGCTCGAGCTCCTCGTTGATCTTGTGGTAGACGACCTCGGACTCGTACTGCGCAGCGACACCGGCGACGAGGCGGTTCCGCTCCGCGTCCGGGATGCCGAGGCGGTCGTACGTCTGCTTGATGTCCTCGGGCAGGTCCTCCCACGACTGCGCCTGGCGCTCGGTGGAACGCACGAAGTACTTGATGTTATCGAAGTCGATGCCGCCCAGGTCCGCACCCCAGGTGGGCATGGGCTTGCGGTCGAAGAGCTTGAGCCCCTTGAGGCGCAGGTCGAGCATCCACGCGGGCTCGCTCTTCTTGCTCGAGATGTCGCGGACGACAGCCTCGTTCAGGCCGCGCTGCGCCGTGGAACCGGCGGAGTCGGAGTCATGCCAGCCGAAGCGGTAGTTGCCGAGGGCCGCGAGATGCTCGTCCTGGGTGCTACCTAGGCCGGGCGCCAGCTGCGGCGGATCCTGGATCTGGGTCATCGGGAGACCTCCTTGGTCGATGGCGTGGTCACCGGTCGGGGAACGTGGGTCGTGCAGACACCGTCGCCGTGGGCGATGGTGGCGAGCCGCTGGACGTGGGAGCCGAGCAGCCGGGAGATGGCCTCGGTCTCGGCGATGCAGAAGACGGGGTACTGAGAGGCGACGGCCGCTACCGGGCAGTGGTGCTGGCAGATCTCCTGGCCGCTGGCGACCGGAGTCACCGACGCCATGTACCCCTCGCTAGTGAGCGCGTGGGCGAGTGCCTCAGCGGGTGAGTCAGCGGCCAAGATGTCCGCGTGCCGCTGCCCGAACTCGGAGAAGTGGAACCTGGCGTACGCGGCGACCGCCGCCGAGCCCTGCTCCTGCGAGAGGTACCGGAGCACGTCGATCGCCAGCTCGTCGTACTGATGGTCGAACTCCTGACGCCCCTGGTCGGTGGCGACGAAGACCTTGGCAGGCCGTCCGCGGCCCCGAGCGCCGGGCGTCCGACGGTCACGGGTCGTGATGTCGCCGGACTCGGTGAGCGCCGTGAGGTGCCGCCGTACGGCAGCGGGCGTGAGCTCGAGCTCTGCCGCGAGGTCGACGGCCGTGGCCGTGCCCCGGGACATGATCACATCGAGCACCCGCCGGCGCGTTCCCGCGTCGGCATCGTGGCCTGTTGCCACGTGGTCGAGCGCCTCGGATGTTTTCACAACGCCATTCTTGCGTAAACCCGCCAGAGTTCAACTAAGGCTTGCCTTAGTTGGCGCGTGAGGGCAGGGGCGCAGGGGCGTCTGAACGCCAAGTTCCGCCAGCCAATGCACTACCACATCCCCTGGGCCGGGAAAACGGTACCCCCCTGCTATGTCCGGTCAAAGGCAGTCGTAACGTGACGACTGTCCGGGTGGAGGTCGTTCTCCACCCATACCCATCAGAGGAGAGGTCAATGAGGCCCACGACACGACGGGGCATGGCGGTCATCGGGACGCTCGCCGCGCTAGCCCTGAGCGGCTGCGCCGGTGGAGGCGATGCTGGTGAGCACAAGGGTGGAGAGGCTAACCTCCAGCTCCCCGATTTCAACCTGGTCACGTTCGGTGGCGTCAGCGGCAAGCTGCTGCTGATGATCGGCTTGGCGATCTGCCTGGGCGGCCTGGTCTTCGGTCTGGTCAGCTTCACCAGCCTCCGCAAGCTCCCTGTACACAAGTCCATGCGTGAGATCAGCGAGCTGATCTACGAGACCTGCAAGGCGTACCTGGTGCAGCAGGGCAAGTTCCTGATCACCCTGTGGCTGTTCATCGGCGCCGTCATCTTCATCTACTTCGAGTTCCTCGCCGGACTGGGCCTGGGCCGCACCCTGATCGTGCTGCTCTTCAGCGTCATCGGCATGGCGGGCTCGTACGGCATCGCCTGGTACGGCATCCGCGTGAACACGTTCGCCAACTCGCGCACGGCGTTCGCCTCCCTCAAGGGCAAGCCGTTCGAGGTCTACTCGATCCCGCTGCGCTCCGGCATGAGCGTCGGCATGATGCTGATCTCTGTCGAGCTGTTCATGATGCTGTTCATCATGCTGTTCCTGCCGGGCAACGTCGCCGGCTCCTGCTTCATCGGCTTCGCGGTCGGTGAGTCGCTCGGCGCCTCGGTGCTCCGCATCGCCGGCGGCATCTTCACCAAGATCGCCGACATCGGCTCCGACCTGATGAAGATCGTCTTCAAGATCAAGGAAGACGACGCTCGCAACCCCGGCACGATCGCCGACTGCACCGGCGACAACGCCGGCGACTCGGTCGGCCCGTCCGCCGACGGCTTCGAGACCTACGGCGTCACCGGTGTCGCCCTGATCACCTTCATCCTGCTGGCCGTCAACGACCCCTCGCGTCAGGTCCAGCTCCTCGTGTGGATCTTCGTGATCCGCGCGGTGATGGTCATCGCCTCCTTCCTGTCGTACCAGCTCAACAACGTCCTCGCGAAGAGCAAGTTCGGCGACGCCGACGAGATGGACTTCGAGAAGCCTCTGACCAGCCTGGTCTGGATCACCTCGATCGTGTCGATCGTGCTCACCTTCATCACGTCGTACGCGCTCATCGCGAACCTCGGCGACGGCACCCTGTGGTGGAAGCTCTCGGCGATCATCTCCTGCGGCACCCTCGCCGGCGCGCTCATCCCCGAGCTCGTCAAGGTGTTCACCTCGACCTCCAGCAAGCATGTCCAGGAGGTCGTGAAGTCGGCCGCCCAGGGCGGCGCCTCCCTCGACATCCTGTCGGGCCTGGTGGCGGGCAACTTCTCCGGCTACTGGCTGGGCATCGCGATCGTGGCTCTGATGGGCGGCGCGTTCCTGCTGTCGACCCTCGGCGTCGGCGCGATCATGATCGCCCCGGCCGTGTTCGCCTTCGGCCTGGTTGCCTTCGGCTTCCTGGGCATGGGCCCGGTCACCATCGCGGTCGACTCCTACGGCCCGGTCACCGACAACGCGCAGTCCGTCTACGAGCTGAGCGTCATCGAGAGCCTCCCCGGCATCACCGAGGAGATCGAGAGGGACTTCGGCTTCACGCCCAAGTGGTCGCGGGCCAAGGAGATGCTCGAGGAGAACGACGGCGCCGGCAACACCTTCAAGGCGACGGCCAAGCCCGTGCTCATCGGCACCGCGGTCGTGGGCGCGACCACGATGATCTTCTCGATCATCGTCGGCCTCACCGATGGCCTCAAGCCCGAGCTGTTGCAGAACCTCTCCCTCGTCCACGCCCCGTTCCTGCTGGGTCTGGTCATCGGCGGCGCGATGATCTACTGGTTCACGGGTGCCTCGATGCAGGCCGTCACGACCGGCTCGTTCCGCGCCGTGGAGTTCATCAAGGAGAACATCAAGCTGGACCCGTCGGTCACCAAGGCGTCCGTGGAGGACTCCCGCCGCGTCGTCCAGATCTGCACGCAGTACGCGCAGAAGGGGATGTTCAACATCTTCCTAGTGATCTTCTTCGCGACGCTGTCCTTCGCCTTCGTCGAGCCGTACTTCTTCATCGGCTACCTGATCTCGATCGCGCTCTTCGGTCTCTACCAGGCCATCTTCATGGCCAACGCCGGTGGCGCCTGGGACAACGCCAAGAAGATCGTCGAGGTCGACCTCAAGGCCAAGGGCACCGCGTTGCACGACGCCTCGATCGTCGGCGACACGGTCGGCGACCCGTACAAGGACACCTCCTCGGTGGCCCTCAACCCGGTCATCAAGTTCACGACCCTGTTCGGCCTGCTGGCCGTCCAGCTCAGCGTGAGCCTGACCGATCAGGGCTACGGCACCCTCGTGAAGATCCTTGCGGCCCTGATGTTCCTCGTCTCGGCCTACTTCGTATGGCGGTCGTTCTACGGCATGCGCATCCCCGGAAACCTCGAGGATGCGACGCGTTCGCTCACCAGCAGCGAGGACGACGACCTCATGCTTCCCGCCCCCGATGCCGTGACTGCGGTCCCGGTGCCGGCAGGCGAGATCTGACCTTCGCGATCACGCGGAGCCCATGGGAACGGGCCGGTCTGATGACCGGCCCGTTTCCGCGCGTCCAGACGTTGATCAGGAAATCAGGCCACGTCGCTTATCCTTGACTTTCAGGTCTTCTCGTAACGGGGGCACAGATGCCAGTCACACGTCGCCAGGTCGTCGGTCTCATCGGCGTCGGCTCCGCGGCCGCGCTCGCAGGCTGCGGCACCGCGCCAACGTCGAGGGCCACGAACCCCGAGACCTCCGCGAGTGCGACCGGCGCGGCCACGTCCGCCTCCCCATCGCCCAGCGCAGCGGCCCCCGTGCTGCTCACCGCCAGCGTCGCCCAGGGTGCGACTGTGCCGGTCGATACGCAGATCGTGGTCAAGGCGTCGACGGGCACGATCACCGATGTCGCGATGTCGTACAAGGACCCGAAGGCTGGCCAGCAGACCGTGCAGGGCACCCTCTCCCCCGACGCTCAGACCTGGACCGCGGGCAGCCTCCTCGAGCCGGGCATGACGTACCAGCTCGACGCCAAGGCCCACAACGACGACGGCATCGAGGCCACCAGCAGCACGAGCTTCACGTCCCAGGCCCTGTCGCTCAAGCAGCAGATCTTCCCCACGATCATCTCCGGTGGCACCGTCGGCGTCGCCATGCCCGTCGTCGTGACCTTCGACGTCCCGGTCACCGACAAGGCTGCCTTCCAGAAGCACATGACGGTCACCGCGACGCCCGCCCACCAGGGCACCTGGAGCTGGATCTCCAGCACCGAGGCACACTGGCGCCCGAAGGACCTGTGGGCAGCCGGCACCCAGGTCGCGATCAACGTCGACATCAACTCCGTGGCGGCCGGCAACGGCACGTACGGGCAGAAGTCGGTGACCGGGGCGATGACCATCGGGCGCTCGGTGATCCTCAACTGCGACCTGGCCAGCCACTACATGACCGTCGTCATCGACGGGGCCACCGCCCGGACGATCCCGATCACCGGTGGCAAGGCCGGGTTCACCACCCGCAGCGGCAAGAAGGTCCTCAAGGAGAAGTTCGCAGCCCTGCGCATGAACTCTGAGACCGTGGGCATCGACAAGAACAGCCCGGACTACTACGACCTCTCGAACGTCCAGTACGCCATGCGCGAGACGGACTCCGGCGAGTTCATCCACGCGGCGCCGTGGTCGGTGGGCAGCCAGGGACGCGCCAACGTCAGCCACGGCTGCATCGGCGTCAGCACGGCGAACGGCTCGTGGCTGTTCGCCAACTGCAAGGTCGGCGACCTGATCAATGTCACGGGCACCAGCCGCGGGCTCGAGAAGGGCAACGGCTGGACCGACTGGAACGTCTCGTACGAGGAGTTCGCCAAGGGCTCCGCGCTCTGACCCTGGCAGCGGGTTGCCAGGCCTAGACTCATCGCCGTGACTTCCACGACCACCACCGCTCCGCCGTCTCCGCTGGTCCGCGCCTTCTCCACGGTGGGCGCCCTCCGTGTCTGGACGGTGGCGTCACTCGTCATGAACGTCGTGATCATCGTGACCGGCGCGATCGTGCGGCTCACGAGCTCCGGTCTCGGGTGCGCGACCTGGCCGCAGTGCAACGGGACCTCATACGTGGCGCGTCCCGAGGACGGCATCCACGGGGCCATCGAGTTCGGCAACCGCACGCTCACGTTCGTGCTGATCGCGGTCGCGGTCGGCACGCTGGTGACGGCGTACCGCGTGAAGACCACCGCGGCCGGCACGTCGACGCGTTCACTGCGGATCCTCGCGATCCTGGTCCTGGCGGGCATGCCGCTGCAGGGGGTCATCGGAGGCATCACGGTGCTCACGGAGCTCAACCCGTGGATGGTCTCGCTGCACCTGCTGCTCTCGGTCGTGCTGATCGCCCTGTGCGTGGTGATGGTCCACGACGCGTACGACGTCAGAGCGCTCACCGTCTCACCAGTCGGGCGTCGGCTGCTCGTCGCCATCCGACTCGTCACCGCCCTGGTGATCGTGCTCGGCACGGTCGTCACGGGTGCGGGCCCTCACTCCGGTGACGGCGCCGCCACGCGCAACGGGCTGAGCCCCGAGTTCGCCGCGCGCGTCCACGCAGGATCCGTGTGGCTGTTGCTGATCCTCACCGTCGCGCTGTTCGTCGTCACCACGTCGCGCCTCGTAGCCGTACTCCTGGGGGTGCAACTGCTCCAGGGGATCATCGGGTACGTGCAGTACTTCACCGGCCTTCCGGTCCTCGGCGTCGTGCTGCACATGCTCGGCATCGGCGTGCTCACGGCGGCGACCACCCACGTGTATTGGCGGCTCCGGGATGTGGCCCGGCCCAGCGAGGCGGGCTAGAGTGCGTTCGGCTCATCGCCGACTCAGGGACAGGACGACCACGTGACATCATCCGCGGGCACCGCCACGGCGCCTCAGGCCATTGGCCCCGCGGTGACTCCACGCGATGTGGTCGCCGCGTACGTCGGGCTCACCAAGCCCCGCATCGTTGAGCTGTTGCTGGTGACGACGCTTCCGGCCATGTTCCTGGCTGCCGGTGGAGTGCCGTCCTTCAAGACCATGCTCGTCACCCTCGTGGGTGGCTACCTCGCGGCGGGCAGCGCCAACACGTACAACAACGTGATCGACGCCGACATCGACGAGCTGATGCGTCGGACGCGCACCAGGGCGCTCCCCCGGCACCGCGTCAGCAAGCGAGCGGCCGCTCTGTACGGCACGGTGCTCGGCGTGGCGTCCGTCCTCGTGCTGGGCCTGGGTGCGAACTGGCTGTCGGCCTGGCTCGCGCTGCTGGCCAACGCGCTGTACGTGTTCGTCTACACCATGTGGCTCAAGCGACTGACCAGCCAGAACATAGTCTGGGGCGGCATCGCGGGCTGCTTCCCACCACTCATCGGGTGGACGGCCGTGACGGGCACCGTGGCCTGGCCACCGATCGTCCTCTTCGCCATCGTCTTCTTCTGGACACCGCCCCACACCTGGGCACTGGCCTGGCGGTACCGCGAGGACTACGCGGCAGGCGGCGTCCCCATGCTCCCCGTCGTCGCCTCGCGGGTGACGGTCGCCGGCCGGATCGTCATCTACTCGGTGCTGACCGTCCTCACGAGCCTGCTGCTGTGGCCCGTGGCCCACACCGGCTGGATCTACCCGATCGTCGCGGGATCGTGCGGAGCTTGGCTGATCGTGGAGTCGGTCATGCTCCTCCGGCGGGCCCGTGCCGGTGCCGACGACACCGGAGCGAAGCCCATGCGGCTGTTCCACTGGTCGAACGCCTACCTCGCGCTGGTGTTCGCCGCAGCCGCACTGGATCCCTGGCTCCTCTAGCCGGGGATAGTTTGTATGACGGACGACGCCTCCACCGACAGGGAATAGGCTTTCCAAGTTGGTGTTCGCCGTTGCCGGAGGCATCTCGGTAGGTTGAGACAGACACGACACCGAAAGGGTCCCACGTTGGCTGACGAGAGGTTCATCAGCAACCCACTGCGCGACCCCCAGGACCGTCGGCTGCCGCG
This sequence comes from Propionibacteriaceae bacterium, assembly GCA_027492675.1. GTDB lineage: Bacteria > Actinomycetota > Actinomycetes > Propionibacteriales > Propionibacteriaceae > Fen-668. The sequence continues at coordinate 42,354 of JAPUEI010000074.1, forward strand.
GATCGCGGGGCCGTGCGTGCTGGTGATGTTCGGTGTGACCGGTGACCTGGCGCGCAAGAAGCTCATGCCGGCGGTGTACGACCTGGCCAACCGCGGTCTGCTTCCCCCCGGTTTCGGCCTCGTGGGATTCGCCCGTCGCGAGTGGGCGAACGAGGACTTCGCGTCACGCGTCCACCAAGCCGTCCGAGAGCACGCCCGTACCCCGTTTCGCGAAGAGGTCTGGAAGCAGCTCTGCGAGGGCATCCGGTTCGTGCAGGGCAACCTCGACGAGGAGTCGTCGTACGAGGAGCTCGCACGCACCATCGACGATCTCGACCAGCTGCGCGGCACCAACGGCAACCATGCGTTCTACCTGTCGATCCCGCCGGGTCTGTTCGAGACGGTCATCCAGAACCTCAACCGCTCCGGCCTGGCCGCCCCGGACCGTGGAGGCTGGCGGCGCGTCGTCATCGAGAAGCCGTTCGGACACGACCTGACGAGCGCCAAGGAGCTCAACCAGGTGCTCTCGACAGCCTTCCCGACGAAGTCGGTCTTCCGCATCGACCACTACCTCGGCAAGGAGACCGTCCAGAACCTGTTGGCGCTGCGCTTCGCCAACGAGATGTTCGAGCCGGTGTGGAACAACCACTACATCGACCACGTGCAGATCACGATGGCCGAGGACATCGGCGTCGGAGGCCGGGCGAGCTACTACGACGGCATCGGGGCGGCGCGCGACGTCATCCAGAACCACCTCCTCCAGCTGCTCGCACTGACCGCGATGGACGAGCCCATCTCCTTCGACGCCACCAACCTGCGTCGCGAGAAGCAGAAGGTGCTGTCGGCGGTCACGACGCCGAAGCGGCTCGACCTGCACACGGCGCGCGGTCGGTACGCACCGGGCTGGACCGGTGGCCGCCGCGTCGTCGGCTACGTCGAAGAGGAGGGATTCCAGTCCACGTCGACGACGGAGACCTTCGCCGCGATCCGGGTCGACATCGACAGCCGCCGCTGGGCCGGGGTGCCGTTCTACCTGCGGGCCGGCAAGCGGCTCCCCCGCCGCGTCACGGAGATCGCGCTCGCGTTCAAGAAGGCCCCGCACCTGCCGTTCACCACGACGGACACGCTCGAGCTCGGCACGAACGCCCTCGTGATGCGCATCCAGCCCGACGAGGGCGTGACGCTGCGCTTCGGCGCCAAGGTGCCCGGCACCCAGATGGAGATCCGCGACGTCAACATGGACTTCGGCTACGGGGACTCGTTCACCGAGACCTCTCCGGAGGCGTACGAGCGGTTGCTTCTCGACGTGCTGCTGGGCGACCCGCCCCTGTTCCCGCAGCAGGAGGAAGTCGAGCTGGGCTGGCAGATCCTCGACCCCGTGCTCGACTACTGGGCGAGCCAACGCACCCCTCCTGAGGACTACGAGTCGGGCACGTGGGGCCCTGCCAGCGCCCACGAGATGATCGCCCGCGACGGCCGAGCCTGGCGACGGCCATAGGAGAGCCATGATCATCACTCTCACGAACACGGACACCAGCGAGATCGGCAACGCGCTGCTCAAGGCGCGCAGCCGGCTGGGCAACGCGTCGGGCCTGGTGCTCACACTGATCGTGGCGGCCGAACAGCGGTCGTTCTCGAAGGCGTACACCGCGGCGCAGACCGCGGCCCGCGAACATCCGTGCCGTCTCGTGCTCGTCGTGAAGACCACGGGCAAGACCGACCGTCTCGACGCCGAGATCCACCTGGCAGAGGATGTTCCCGGAGAGGTGATCGTCCTGCGACTCTCCGGGCTCGTCCGCGAGCACGCAGACTCCGTGGTGCTGCCGCTGCTGCTCCCCGACTCCCCGGTCGTGATGTGGTGGCCGCAGAACGCCCCCGACGCGCCCAGCGAGGACGTGCTGGGTGCCCTCGCCGACCGTCGGATCACCGACGCCGCGAGCTCGGCCGATCCCATCAAGACCCTTGAGACCCGCGCCCTGAACCACGTGCCCGGCGACACGGACCTCACGTGGACGAGGCTCACGCTGTGGCGGGCCCTGCTGGCCGCCGCCCTGGACCAGTACCCGATGCGGATCCTGTCCGCGACGGTGGCCGGGCCACGCAACAACGCGCCCTGCGACCTCATGGCGGCCTGGCTCGAGAGCCGCCTCAAGGTGGCGGTCAACCGCAAGCCGTCAGCCGGCCCTGGGATCACGTCCGTCACCCTGGACACCCCAGGCGGTCCGGTGGTCATCGCCCGCGAGGACGGCAAGACCGCGTCGTACTCCATCCCTGGTCAGCCCCGCCGCACCGTGGCGCTCAAGCGCCGTGACATCAACGAGCTGCTGACTGAGGAACTGCGGCGGCTCGACGCCGACGACGTCTACGCCGGTGCCCTGTCCTCGCTGCTCAGCCGCGAGGGCCGGTCCGCCCCCACTCCGAGGCCGGTCCGCAAGCGCAAGGAAGCCGGCGCGATCGCGGCGGCGCGCGTCGCGAAGACCGGTGCCCGCGCGGACAGCCGCAAGGCCGCTCGCGTCCAGGAGGCCCTGAGCCGCCAGGAGCCCCCCATGCCCAAGTCCCACCACGTCCAGGAGCAATCATGAGCATGCGCCTGCTTCGTCGCCTTCCGACACCGGAGACGCTGGCCCAGGACGTCGCTGACTCCCTCGTGCAGCGCATCGAGGAGCTGCAAGCCGACGGCCGCGTGGTGGAGCTCTGCCTCACCGGTGGCCGAGTCGCCAACCTCGCCTATGAGCACCTGGCCCGAGTGGTGAGTGGCTCGACGCTCGACCCGGCCCAGCTCGAGCTGTGGTGGACCGATGAGGCGTTCGTGCCGACCGACGACCCACGGAGGAACTCGCTCCAGGCCCTGGCCCGGCTGGCGGGCAGCTTCCCGCTGTCCCCCGCCCGTACACACCCCATGCCGTCGTCCGACGCCTCCGCGGATCCCGCACAGGCCGCCCTCACGTACAGCACAGAACTCGATGGAAGCGTCATCGACATCTGCCTGCTCGGTCTCGGCGAGAACGGCCACGTCGCAGCCCTTCACCCGGGTCATCCGGCGGCGGAGCCAACCTCGGCAGTAGCCATCGGCGTCACGGATTCGCCCAAGCCACCGGCAGAGCAGGTCTCGCTCACCCTCGCGACGATCAATCGGTCGAGGGAGGTCTGGCTGTTCGCCACGGGCAAGGAGAAGGCGGACGCTGTCGCCAGGACGTTCCGCGGTGATCCCACCACGATCTCGGCCCACGTGAGCGGGGTCGAGCGCACGCTCTGGTTCCTGGACGATGCGGCAGCGTCTCAGCTGCCGTTCCACTCCTGCCGGCTGTGAGGCCCAGCGGTCAGTAGATGACCTCGCCGCGCGCGCGACGGTCACGCAGGCCCTGGAGCGCCTCCTCGAGGATCGTGCGGGCCTCGGCGCTGGTGCGCCGTTCCTTCACGTACGCGAGGTGGGTCTTGTAGGGCAGGATCTTCGGCGGGGGCGGCGGGTTCTCGGAGTCGAGGTTCGCCGGCAGCCCGCACCGCGGGCAATCCCACTCCAGCGGCACCTGTGCCTCGGCGGCGAACGCCGGACGGGTCTCGTGCATGTTCGCGCAGAAGTACGACACGTACAGACGCGGAGCGGCATCGCCCCTTTCGGCCTCCCCCATGGGTCCCGCACCTACGCGGCTGCCGCGAATGGCGCTACCTCCGGCCACAGTCCAACTCCTTGATGTTGTGGGTGTTCGCTGGCACTGACGCGATGATCAGATGCCGAAGCGGTACAGGATCAGCAGGGCGACGATGCAGGCCAGCCACAGCGATCCCACGATGATGGTGATGCGGTCGAGGTTGCGCTCGGCGACGCTCGTGCCTCCCATGGACGTCGACAGGCCGCCTCCGAAGAGGTCGGACATGCCGCCACCCTTTCCCTTGTGGAGAAGGATGAACAGCGCCAGGATCACGCTGGTCACGACGAGTCCGATGGAGACACCGAGCACGGGCCAGGAGATCAGGGGAACGAGCAGGATCACCCGCACATGTTAACCCACACCCACCCCGCACGAAGAACTGGGCCACGCGGGGCAGCGCTCAGACCCGAGACGCCGAACGGCGCCGGAGGCACGTGGCCTCCGACGCCGTCGACAGGTGAGCGAATCAGCCCTGGAAACCGACGATCTTCGAGAACTCCTCGGCGTCGAGGCTGGCGCCTCCGACGAGGGCGCCGTCGACGTCCGGCTTCGCCATGATGTCCGCCACGTTGCCCGACTTGACCGAGCCGCCGTACTGGATCTTCACGGCCGCTGCCGCCGGGGCGCCGAACAGCTCGGCGACCTTGCCGCGGATCGCGCCGCAGACCTCCTGAGCGTCCTCGGGGGTCGCCACTTCGCCTGTGCCGATGGCCCAGACGGGCTCGTAGGCGATGACGAGCGCGCCGACCTGCTCGGGGGTGAGGCCCTCCAGGCAGCCCGTGATCTGGCCGAGCACGTGCTCGACGTGACGGCCCTCCTTGCGGATCTCCAGCACCTCGCCGCAGCAGACGATCGGCGTCATGCCGGCCGCGATGACCGCCTTGGCCTTGGCGTTGATGACCTGGTCGGTCTCAGCGTGGTACTCGCGGCGCTCCGAGTGGCCCACCACGACGTACGTGCAGCCGAGCTTGGCGAGCATGTCCGCCGAGATCTCGCCGGTGTACGCACCGGACGCGTGCACGGAGACATCCTGCGCGCCCCAGGCGATGGGGTACTTCTCCGCCTCGATCAGCGTCTGCACCGTACGGATGTCGGTGAAGGGCACGATGACCGCAGCCTGAGTGAGCGCAGGGTTGTACTTGCGGTCGGCCAGGGTCCACGCCAGTTTCTGGACGAGGCCGGTGGCCTCGACGTGGTTGAGGTTCATCTTCCAGTTGCCCGCCATGAGCGGGGTGCGGTTCGCCATGTGTCAGCCCTCCAGTACAGCCAGGCCCGGGAGCGTCTTGCCCTCGAGGTACTCCAGCGACGCGCCGCCGCCGGTCGAGATGTGGCCGAACGCGTCGTCGGCGAAGCCGAGCTGACGGACGGCCGCAGCGGAGTCTCCGCCACCGACGACCGTGAAGCCGTCGGTCTGTGCGAGGGCGCTCGCGACAGCCTTGGTGCCGTTCGACAGTGCCTCGATCTCGAACACGCCCATCGGGCCGTTCCAGAAGACGGTCTTCGCGCCGAGGATGGCCTCTGCGAACAGCTTCTCGGTCTCAGGGCCGATGTCGAGGCCGCCCTGGTCCGCCGGGATGGCGTGAGCGGGGACGACGGTGACCTCGGAGACCGTACGGCCGGCGAAGTCGAACTCGGCCGCCACACGGGTGTCGACGGGGAGCAGGATCTGCTTACCCGCGGCCGCAGCCGTGGCCAGGTAGCCCTTGCAGGTCTCGATGTTGGCCGCGTCGAGGATCGAGCTGCCGACCTCGTAGCCCTGGGCCGCGAGGAACGTGTAGCTCATGCCGCCGCCGACGATGAGCGTGTCGGCGACCTTCAGCAGGTTGTCGATGACGGCCAGCTTGTCGGCGACCTTGGCGCCGCCGAGGACCACGACGTACGGACGGGCCGGCTCCTCAGTGAGCTTCTTGAGGACCTCGACCTCCTTGGCGACCAGTGAACCGGCCGCGCTCGGGAGGATCTTGGCCACGTCGTACACCGACGCCTGCTTGCGGTGCACCACGCCGAAGCCGTCGGAGACGAAGACGTCGGCGAGCGCCGCGTACTTCTCCGCGAGGCCGGCGCGCTCAGCGTCGTCCTTGCTCTCCTCTGCCGGCTCGTAGCGGACGTTCTCGCACATGCCGATCTCGCCGTCGGCGAGGCCGGCGGCCATGGCCTGCGCGGACGGGCCGACCACGTCAGTGGCCAGGGCGACGTCCTTGCCGAGCAGCTCCCCCAGCCGCTTGGCGGCCGGGGCGAGCGAGTACTTCGGGTTGGCCTCACCCTTGGGCCGGCCCAGGTGAGCCAGTACCACGACCTTGGCGCCAGCCTCGAGGAGGCCGGTCAGCGTCGGCAACGCCGCACGGATGCGGCCGTCATCGGTGATGACGTCGCCGGCGAGCGGCACGTTGAAATCACAGCGGATCAGAACGCGCTTGCCAGCGAGCGCGCCAAGGTCGGGTACAGACTTCACCAGTCAGGCCTTTCGTTGAGTACGGGCAGTACGGATCAGAGCTTCGAGCCGACGAGGACCGTGAGGTCCACGAGGCGGTTCGAGTAGCCCCACTCGTTGTCGTACCAACCGACGACCTTCACGCAGTTGCCGATCACCTTGGTGAGGCCGGAATCGAAGACGCAGGACGCGGGGTCCGTCTCGATGTCCTTGCTGACGATCGGGTCCTCGGTGTAGACGAGCTTGCCCTTCATGGCGCCCGCAGCAGCGGCCTTCATGATCTCGTTGATCTCGGCGACGGTCGTCTCGCGGCCGGCCTCGAACGTGAGGTCGGTGGCGGAGCCGGTCGGCGTCGGGACGCGCATCGCGTATCCGTCGAGCTTGCCCTTGAGCTCCGGGAGCACGAGCGCGACAGCCTTGGCGGCGCCGGTCGTGGTGGGAACCATGTTGAGGGCGGCGGCGCGGGAACGACGCAGGTCCTTGTGAGGAGCGTCCTGCAGGTTCTGGTCCTGCGTGTACGCGTGGATCGTCGTCATCAGGCCCTTGACGATGCCGACGCTGTCGTTGAGGGCCTTGGCCATCGGAGCGAGGCAGTTCGTCGTGCAGGACGCGTTGGAGATGATGTTGTGCGCGGCCGGGTCGTACTTGTCATCGTTCACGCCCATGACGATGGTGATGTCCTCGTTGGAGGCGGGGGCCGAGATCAGAACCTTCTTGGCGCCGGCGGCGAGGTGGGCCTTGGCCTTGGTCGCGTCGGTGAAGAAGCCCGTGGACTCGATCACGATGTCGACGCCGAGGTCGCCCCACGGAAGAGCGGCGGGATCCTTCTCGGCGAACGCCTTGATCTCCTTGCCGCTGACGTAGATGGCGTTCTCGTCGTAGGTGACCTCACCCGGGAAGCGACCCAGGATCGAGTCGTACTTCAGCAAGTGGGCGAGGGTCTTGTTGTCGGTCAGGTCGTTGACCGCGACGACCTCGATGTCCGCCCCAGCGGCGACGAGGGCGCGGAAGTAGTTGCGGCCGATGCGGCCGAACCCGTTGATGCCAACCTTGACAGTCATGTGCAGGACTCCTTATCACCGGATGCACCCGCACCCGGAACAGAACGTTCGGACAGCGCCAGCCTAACCAATCCCCGCCGCTCACGTGCACCCGGGTCACGGGTCAGTTGGACCTATTGCTCGTCGTAGTCAGGAGGTAGTACGGCACCGGTGTCAGGCACGCCGAGCTCGGCCGCGCGGCGGTCGGCCATGGCGAGAAGGCGACGGATCCGACCTGCCACCGCATCCTTGGTCAGGGGTGGCGCGTGAAGCGCTCCGAGCTCTTCGAGCGAGGCCTGCTTGTGTTCGAGACGGAGCGTCCCCGCGGTGAGCAGATGATCGGGTACGTCGTCGCCGAGGATCTCCAACGCCCTGCTCACCCGCATCCCGGCGGCGACCGCCGCGTGCGCGGAGCGGCGAAGGTTCGCGTCGTCGAAGTTGGCCAGGCGGTTCGCGGAGGCGCGCACCTCGCGGCGTACGCGTCGCTCTTCCCACGCCAGCACCGTCTGGTGGGCGCCGAGACGCGTCAGCATGGCCGCGATGGCGTCCCCGTCTCGGATGACGACCCGGTCGACGCCTCGCACGTCCCGCGGCTTCGCGATGATGCCGAGACGGCGGGCGGCACCGACGAGGGCGAGCGCCGACTCCTGGCCGGGGCAGGTCACCTCCATGGACATCGACCGACCGGGCTCGGTGAGGGAGCCGTGGGCCAGGAACGCGCCGCGCCAGGTGGCGATGGCGTCACAGACGCCGCCTCCGACGACGGACGGCGGGAGACCGCGCACGGGTCGCCCACGCTTGTCGACCAGACCGGTCTGCCGCGCCAGTGCGCCGCCGTCCTTGATGAGGCGGACGATGTAGCGGGTGCCCCGCCGAAGACCAGAGCTCGTCACGGTGACGAGCTCCGACTGCAGCCCGTACACCTCGGTCACCGTGGCGCGCAGGCGACGGGCCGCGGCTCCTGTGTCGAGCTCCGCCTCGACGATGATCTGCCCGCCCGCGAGGTGGAGTCCGCCTCCGAACCGGAGCATGGCAGCCGTCTCCGCGCGCCGGCAACAGGGCTTTGTGGTGACCACGGTCGCCAGCTCGGACTTCACCTGCTGGGTCAACGCCATTGGGCAATCTTGTCACATGGACGGCGTGTCGCGGTCCGCGTCACAGGGTCACAGGGTCACAGGGTCACAGGGTCACAGGGTCACAGGGTCACAGGGTCATGATCTCGGCCAGCGCCGCCGCGAGCAGGCGCGGGTCGTGCCGGGGCGAACCGTCCAGCATGCCGAGCCGTGCGACGTGCAGGCTCGCCCCGAGGCTGCCGACATAGCGGGACAGGTGTTGGTCCGGGCCGACGAAGCGCTCGTCAGCGATCACGTGGTCCAGCCGCAGGCTCGGTGCATGCTCGGCCAGCACGTCGATGTGCTCCGACGGGGAGAAGCCCTCGGTCTCGGCAGCCGGCACGAGGTTCAGGATGAGGATGCGTTTGGCACGAGAGGTGACCACGGCGTCCGCGAGCTCGGGGACGAGCAGGTGCGGGAGCACAGAGGTGAACCAGGACCCGGGGCCGAGGACGATGAAGTCCGCCTTGCGCAGGGCGTCGAGTGCCGCGGGGTGGGCCGGCGGGCGGTCGGGATCGAGTCGTACGGCCAGCACCCGGCCCGAGGTGGAGGCCACCTGAGCCTGACCTCGTACGACCGACATCTCGTCCGGCGCCTCCTGCCGCAGGCCGACGACGTCGGCCTCGATAGCCAGGGGTACGGACGACATCGGCAGGACCCGGCCTCTGATGCCCAGCAGCTGGCCCACCATCTCCAAGCCCTCGACCGGGTCCGGCAGCGTCTGCCACAGCCCCGCGATGAGCAGGTTCCCGACGGCGTGCCCGCCGAGGGGGCCGTCGCCCGCGAAGCGCGACTGGAGCACGTCGGCCCACAGCCGCCCGTCGGCATCGTCGCCGCACATCGCCGCGAGCGCCATGCGCAGATCCCCGGGCGGAAGGATGCCGAACTCGTCGCGGAGCCGCCCCGACGATCCCCCGTCGTCGGCGACGGTCACGATCGCCGTGAGCCGATCGGTGAGCCGGCGCATGGCTGTCAGGGTTGCGGCGAGGCCGTGCCCTCCCCCGAGAGCCGCCACCGCGGGCAGGCCCTGTCGCTGGTTCATTCGCGCCCGAGATCCCTGTGCATGACCTGGACCGGAAGGGACCACTCGCGCAGCCGCCGTGCGAGCTCCTCGGCGATGGCCGTCGAGCGGTGCTTCCCGCCCGTGCAGCCGATGGCCAGAGCGACCTGGCGCTTGTTCTCCCGTACGTATCCGGGGAGCACGGTGTCGAGCAGGGCCAGCAGGTGTGTGAGGAAGGGCTCGGTGGCGGGCTGCCCCAGCACGAACGACGAGACCGCCGGGGAGAGTCCGGTCTGAGGTCGCAGCTCGGGCACCCAGTGCGGGTTCGGGAGGAAGCGCACGTCGAAGACCATGTCGGAGTCGATCGGAACCCCGTTCTTGAACCCGAACGAGACGACGATGACCCGCAGTTCGTCGCGGTCGTCACCGCCGTACGCGTGGGCGACGCGCTGCTGGAGCTGGTGAACGTTCAGCGCGGAGGTGTCGATGACCATGTCGGCCGCCGCACGGAGCGTGGACATCATGCGGCGCTCCCGCTGGATCCCGTCCATCAGTCGGCCGTCCTCCTGCAGCGGAACCGGACGGCGGCTGGACTCCTGTCGCTTGACGATCACGTCGTCCGTCGCCTCGATGAAGCAGATCTCGGCATGGATTCCTACGGCCTGGAGCTCGGAGAACACGACCGGCAGGTGCTGCATGTCGGCCCGGCTCCGGACGTCGATCACGACGGCGATCTTCGCGACTCCCTGGGCGCCCAGCTGGCGCGCGAGCTCGGGCAGCATCACGGGAGGCAGGTTGTCCACGACGTACCAGCCGTGGTCCTCCATGGCGTGCGCCGCCGTGCGTCGTCCCGCCCCCGACATGCCGGTGATGACGACGACGCGCTGCGTGGACTCGGACTGACTCACGAGACCCATTATCCCGGAGCACGCCGCGTGGGGCAGGGGGCCACACGGGTCAAGAGTCGATGATCTCGCCGGTCGTGAGGTTGACGGACTCGGGCACCCGCTGCGCGGCGACCGCCACGACGACCGCCTCCGCGAGCCTCGGCCCAAACCCGGGGGTCTCCTCGATGTCTGCCGCCGACGCCGACCGCAGCTTCTTCAGGGACCCGAAACGGCGCAGCAGAGCCTTGCGACGGACCTCGCCCAGACCCGGCACGTCGTCGAGCAGCGACTCGACCATGGAGACGCTGCGCCGACCGCGGTGATGGGTGATGGCGAAACGGTGGGCCTCGTCGCGGACGCGCTGCAACAGGTAGAGCCCCTCGCTCGTGCGGGGAAGGATCACCGGGTACTCCTCGTTCGGCACCCATACCTCCTCGAGCCGCTTGGCCAGCCCGCACACCACCACGTCGGTGATGCCCAGCTCCTCGAGCACGCCCTGAGCCGCCGCGACCTGCGGGGCGCCACCGTCGACCACGAGCAGGCCGGGCGCGTACGCGAAGCCCTTCGGCGCGCGCGTGGTGGCGTCCACGAGAACGCCCGTCGCATCGTCCGCCCCGGCGCTCAGCAGCTCGCGCTCCTCGATCAGCCGGCGGAAGCGACGCGTGAGGACCTCCTTCATGGCCCCGACGTCGTTGGACTCGACGGTGCGAACGACGAACCGCCGGTACTCCGACTTGCGTGACAGTCCGTCCTCGAAGACCACCATGGACGCCACGGTCTCGGTCCCCTGCAGGTGCGAGATGTCGAAGCACTCGATCCGCAACGGAGCGGTGGGCAGGTCGAGTGCCTCCTGGATCTCCTCCAGCGCACGGTTGCGGGTCGTGAGGTCGCTCGCTCGCTTGGTCTTGTGGCGCACGAGGGCTTCGCTCGCGTTCTTCGTGACCGTGTCCAGCAGCACCCGCTTGTCGCCACGCTGAGGCACCTGGATGCGCAGCCGCGCTCCTCGGTCGGCCGAGAACAGCTCCTCCATCAGAGGCGCGTCGGGAGGCAGGGTCGGCACGAGGACGAGCGGCGGTACGGCGCGGCGCCGCTCGGCAGCCGTCATCTCCGGCGTGACGAGCTCCGCGTAGAGCTGGAGCAGGAACGCCTCCACCAGCTCCGACTCGGACCCGTCATCGGCGCGGTCGGCCACCCAGCCGCGCTCCCCCTGCACGCGCCCGTCGCGCACGTGGAACACCTGGACGGCCACCTCCAGCTGGTCGACGGCCATCGCGACGACGTCAGCGTCCGTGCCGTCGTCGAGCACGATCGCGTTGCGCTCCAGCGCCTTCCGGAGCGCGCCCAGCTGGTCACGGACGACCGCCGCGCGCTCGTACTCCATGTTGTGGCTGGCGACCTCCATCTCGGTCTGCAGCCGGCGCTCCATCGCGCGTGTCTGGCCACCCATGAACGCGCAGAAGTCGTCGGCGATCTCTCGGTGCGTGTCGGCGTCGATGCGACCGACGCAGGGCGCGGAGCACTTGTTGATGTAGCCGAGGAGGCATGGGCGACCCGAGGCGGCGGCCGACCGGAAGGTGCCCGCGCTGCACGAGCGCATCGGGAAGACGTTGAGCAGCGTGTCCACCGTGTCGCGGATCGCCCACGCCTGCCCGTACGGGCCGAAGTAGCGCCACCCGCGCCTCTTCGAGCCGCGACCGACGAACACGCGCGGGAACTCGTCGGACCAACTGACGCAGAGCCAGGGGTACGTCTTGTCGTCGCGGTATTTCACGTTGAAGCGCGGGTCGTACTTCTTGATCCACGTGTATTCGAGCTGCAGCGCCTCGAGCTCGTTCTGGACGACGGTCCACTCCACCTTCGCGGCGGTGAACACCATCGTGCGGGTGCGCTGGTGCAGCCCGGCGGGATCGGCGAAATATGAGTTCAGCCGCTGGCGAAGGCTCTTCGCCTTGCCGACGTAGATGACCGTGCCGTGGACATCGCTGAACCTGTACACGCCAGGACCGGTGGGGATCGCCCCCACCTTGGGCCTGTACGTCACCGGGTCTGCCACGTCGGCCAATCTAGCGGGGGCCTCCGACGGTTTCTCCGGGACGGCTGGGGGTCTGGCTAGAACCTTTGTAGAACCTATGTGTTAGGCGGTGCGGCTCGCGTCCGACCCCACGTCCCCCCTACGGTTGAAATGGCAACCACACCAGGAGGACGGCATGACCCCAGACATCCACCGACGCAGCCTGTTCGCCGGCGGCATGGGCATCACCCTCGCGGCCCTCGGACTCACCGCGTGCAGCTCGTCGACCGCCACCACGGCCCCCAGCGCCGCCGGGCCGATCGTGAAGACGGCCGACGTGCCGGTGGGCGGGGGCGTCGTCATGCAGAATGCGAACTTCGTCGTGACCCAGCCCACCGCCGGAACCTTCAAGGCCTTCAGCAAGATCTGCACCCATCAGGGGTGCCCGGTCTCCTCGGTCTCGGACAACAAGATCAACTGCACCTGCCACGGGTCGTCCTTCTCGGCCACGGACGGCTCGGTGCTCGGAGGACCGGCACGCAAGTCGCTCGCGGAGGCCAAGGTCACCGTGAACGGCGACTCGCTCGTGATCGGCTGACCGGAGCCGCCGCTGGAGTCGCCACGAGCGGTTCCGCCACGCGGATGTCCGTGCCTTTCAGGGCGTCGGCGAGGAAGCGACCGGTGTACGAGGCGGGGCAGGCGGCCACCTCTTCCGGCGTGCCCGCGACGAGGACCTGACCGCCCCGCGAGCCGCCCTCGGGACCGAGGTCGATGATCCAGTCCGAGCACTTGATGACGTCGAGGTTGTGTTCGATCACCACCACGGAGTTCCCGGCGTCGACGAGCTTCTGGAGCACTCCGAGCAGCTTGCGCGTGTCCTCGAAGTGGAGCCCCGTGGTGGGCTCGTCCAGCACGTACATCGTCCGGCCCGTCGCGCGCCGCTGGAGCTCGGCTGCCAGCTTGACGCGCTGTGCCTCGCCCCCCGACAGCGTGGTCGCCGGCTGACCCATCCGTACGTAGCCCAGCCCGACGTCCACCAGTGTCGTCAGGTGACGCGAGATCGCGGGGATGGCCGCGAAGAACTCGGCCCCCTCCTCGATCGGCATGTCGAGCACGTCGCTGATCGTCTTGCCCTTGTAGTGGACCTCCAGCGTCTCCCGGTTGTAGCGGGCGCCGTGGCACACCTCGCACGGCACGTACACGTCCGGCAGGAAGTTCATCTCGATCTTGATCGTGCCGTCGCCCGAGCAGTTCT
>JAPUEI010000075.1:0-26103 GCA_027492675.1 Propionibacteriaceae bacterium
TCGGCCCGAGGATCAGGCCGCGAGCATCGAGCCCGGAGCATCGGGCCTGAAGCATCTGCCCGGGAGCAGCGGGCCGGGAGGCCGTCGGGTACGGCTAGACGGCGACGTTCTGGGACTCGAAGGCGGTGACCGAGTCGGGGTCGCCGATCAGTCGTACGTCGGCAACGGTGCGGCGGCCGAACACGTACAGCAACAGCTCGCTGGGGAGCCCGACGAGAGTGACCGTACGGGTGCCGGCCTTGGCCCGTCGCGTCTGACCTGGCCTGTCCGATCGCTCCAGCACCACGCCCACCGGGGACTTCCGGAAGGTCAATGCCGCCATTCCGAGCTTGCCCCACAGAGCATCTTCGATGTCCTGGCCGAGCACTCGGGCCGGGGGAATGGGGTCCGCCGCGCGGCGGATGTCCTCGTGGTGCACGTACATCTCGACCCCGTTCGCCTTGTCATCCACGCCGGGGAGGCCGAACACCGAGGTACGCCTCGGGCCGTCGGCCACGCGCGCGACGACTCCCGCGAAGCCGTACGTCGACATGAGGTCTCGACGGCGCTTCGCAGCAACCTCCTTCAGGGGCGGTACGAGCAGGCTCAGGGCACCGAGCGGATCGTTCTCGCGGGCGTGGAGGTGGGCGATGAGGTCAGTCACCGTCCAGCCCTCGCACATCGTGGGGGCATCCGGACCGGCCTCGAGGGCATCGGCGCACAGAGCCTGTCGTTCATCCTGGGCGAAGGTCATGCCCCCCAGAGTAGGTGCCCGTCTTCATGGCCCTGCGGGCGCGTCTTTGGTCGTCAACATGATGGTCCGTTAACGTGGGCGAGGGGCGCGCTTCGGCGGGCGTAGGGTGTGGTTCGGCTTGGGGGCCGGGGACGACGATGTTCGCGATCTAAGGAGAACGGTGATGGTGACCGACCCCGCGTGGCCGACCTCGATGACGCACCCCTGGCCAACAGGGGCCAGTCATGAGGTCGCTCCGCACGAGATGTTCTTCTCCACGACTGACCGTCGTGGAGTGATCACCGACGCCAACTCCGTCTTCGTACGGCTCTCGCGTCACCCGCTCACCTCACTGTTGGGCGCGCCACACAGCATCATTCGTCACCCCGACATGCCAGGCGGCGCCTTCGAACTGATGTGGTCGACCCTGCTGGCGGGCAACCCGTTCTGCGCGTACGTCGACAATCTCGCGGCCGACGGCAGCCGGTACACGGTGCTGGCCACGGTGACGCCACTGGCCGACGGCGGATTCCTCTCCGTACGGACCAGGCCCCTCTGTACAGACCTGCTCAACATCGTGCGCGGCATGTACGTGGCGGCACGCCCCAAGGAGCTGGCCGCTCGGCGAGCCGGCGCCTCGGCGCACGCTGCCGCGGTCGTCGGGCTCGGCGACCTGGCCGCGCAGATCGAGGCGGCGGGCATCGGCACGTACACCGACGTCATGAACCTCACGTTGCCGGCCGAGGTCGGCGCTCGTCGGGCGGCGGGCATCGGCATCCCGCGCCGTCCGTACGCGACGGGTCCCGTCGGACGCATCCTCACCTCGGCGACCATGCTGGGCACGGCTCTGGACAGCTGGTCGTCGCGGCAGCAAGAGCTCGCTGCGGTCGCGGATCAGCTGGTCGCCGCTCAGGCGGGTCTCACGCGGAGCATGGACTCCGCTCTCGACGCTGCCAACAGGTTCCGGGACGCGATTGCGGCCCAAGCAGGCTTCGCCCCGGCCCTCATGACGATCGACCTGTGGGCTCAGATGATGGGCGTCATCGTCGAGGTCGCCGACGACCTCACCGAGGACTTGGCCACCCTGCAGCACTCCTGCCGGAGCACCCGGTTCCGGGTCGCCCTGGCGCAGCTCCAGGACGAGGCCGTTGGCCAGTTCGCCGCGGAGATCTCCGACGGCGGCCTTGAACCCGCACTCGCTGCCCGGGCCGGTTCCTCGATCACGATGCTCTGCCAGGCCATGACGGAAGGGTTCGACCTCACCCGGGCCGAGATGGAGCGCAACGCGCAGCTCGCGGACACGACCGTCGAGCTCATCGAGAACGCCAGTGGGCTGATCGCGATGCCGACAGATCTCATCGAGAGCTGGCGAGCGCAGGTCGCGGGTCGCACCGATGAGGCCGTGACGTCGCTGATGCCCCTCGTCGAGGAGCAGATCGCGGTGGCGCGGAGCTCGCTGCAGATGCTCGCCGAGCTGGGGCAGCGGTGCGCCGGACTTGCGGTGCCGTACGACACCAGCGAGGCGGACTGGGCGCTCGCGGCGGTGAGGGCCGAGGCAGCGGGCCTCGTGTCCGCCGGTTCCGCACGAACCTTCTGACCTCGTAGGGATTCCGCACGCTTCGTTCGTGTGGCAGGGTGTCGCCCAGACGGCACGACCACCCACCACCGACGGCTGGAGCCCCCCGATGACCGTTCCTCGTCTTCTGCCACGCCTGGCGGCCGCTGCCGCGGTGATCGCCTTGATGATCGCCGGAGCCCCGTACGCCTCCGCGGCGTCCACGTCGTACGTCGCCCTCGGCGACTCGTACTCCTCCGGTGTCGGCACGGGCACCTACCTCGCTGATGGCACCTCGTGCCAGCGCTCGGTCTATTCGTACCCCGCCCTCGACGCAGCCCGGCTCGGCCTCACGCTCACGCTGCGCGCCTGCTCGGGCGCGACGATCGGCGATGTCCGGGCGAGCCAGGTGAGCGCGTTGAGCGCCGGCACCGGCTACGTCACCGTCACGGCCGGCGGCAACGACATCGGATGGGCGTCCGTGCTCACCGAGTGCGCACTGCCCGCGTGGATGAGCAACTGCAACGGGGCCATCGACAGCGCGGTCGCGAACATCCGCACCCAGCTGCCGTCGGCGCTGGCAGGTCTGTACGCCGACATCCGCGCCCACGCGCCCAACGCTCGCGTCGTGGTGGTCGGCTACCCCAGGTTGTTCAACGGTGTCGACTGCCACGTGCTGACGTTCTTCTCCGGCGCCGAGATGACCAGGCTGAACGCGACCGCGGACCTGCTCGACTCGGTGACTGCGACGGCAGCCGCCGCCGCAGGCTTCCGGTTCGCCGACCCGCGTTCCGCGTTCACCGGCCACGCGGTCTGCTCCGGCGCCCCGTGGCTCAACAACCTCTCGTACCCCGTCTCGGAGTCGTACCACCCCAACAAGGCGGGACACGTCGGGTACGCAGGTGTGGTCGCTCCACTTCTCGGATCGGCGACCGTCTCGTCCACCAGCGCGCAGAACCTGGCCGCCGCGCTCACCGCGCAGGGCAAGGCGAACGCGACCCGCGACGCCGGCATCCGGCCGCAGCTCGTCTCGACGCCGGATCTGTCGTCGCCGAGGGCAAAGGCCGCAGCAGCCGCCGCAGGAGTCAACCTCAACGACGCGGCGAGCATCGCCACCGCCGACAAGGCGGCGGAGCGGACGCAGGTGGCGTTGCGGAAGGCCCAGGGGCAGACGGTCGTCGCGGCGGGCTGAGCTACAGCTCGAGCCACATCCTGGTGTTGCCCAGGGTGTTCGGCTTGGCACGGTCGAGGTCGAGGAACTCGGCGGTGCCCTCGTCGTACGAGCGGAGCAGTTCTTTGAAGACCTCAGTGGTGACCGGGTCACCCTCGAGCGGTACGAACCCGTGCCGGGCGAAGAACTCGGTCTCGAACGTGAGGCAGAACACGCGGCTCACGCCGAGGGCTCGGGCGTTCGCGACGAGCTGGTCCACCACGAGTCCGCCGATGCCATGGCCGCGAGCGTTCTCGGAGACGGCCACCGTGCGTACTTCGGCGACATCCTCCCAGAACACATGGAGCGCGCCGCAGCCGACGACGACCCCGTCGAGCTCGGCGACGACGAACTGCTGGAGCCCCTCGTAGTAGGCGACGGGATCCTTGGCGACGAGGATGCGGCGCTCGGCGTAGGGAGCCACGAGGCCACGGATCGCCCGTACGTCAGGCGTCCGGGCGGGTCGCAGCGTCACGGGCACAGCCCCACGCTACCGGTCCGCGCCCGGCACGGGCAGCGATGTCCTGTGGCTGGTCGGCGTGGCGTGGCGTCCACACCGTGCACGCGAGTCAGGGGGTGGAGCGCAGGTGAGAAACAATGGCGGGCATGGCCAACAACCCGCCCGGGGCATTGCGTCCCGCGATCGTCCAGGACGCTGCCAGTGGCGCCGTGCTGATGCTCGCGTGGATGGACGACGAAGCGCTCAGCCGCACGATCGACACCCGACAGGCGACGTACTGGTCACGGTCGCGCGGGGAGTACTGGGTGAAGGGTCAGACGTCGGGTCACACGCAGCACGTCCGCGAGGTGCACCTCGACTGTGACGGCGACACCATCCTGCTCAAGGTCGACCAGGTCGGGCCCGCCTGCCACACCAACAAGCCGACGTGCTTCGACGCGGGTGAGACGCTGCTGACCGACGACGCGGCCGGGGCTGCCTGATGCCGACGATCGTCCCCGACGCGGAGGGTTTCCGCGCGGCCGCTGACCGCGGTGCACGGGTGATCTCGGTCCACGCGCGCGTACAGGCCGACGGCCTGACCGCGACCGGCCTGTACCACCATCTCTGCGGCACGCGACCCGGCACGTTCCTGCTGGAGTCGGCCGAGCACGGCAGCTTCGGGCGCTGGTCGTTCATCGGCGTGAACGCGCTCGGCACCTTGTCGGCCAAGCAGGGGCTGGCCACGTGGGAGGGGCGGGAGCTGGCGGGCCTGCCGATCGACGCCGACCCCCTGGCCGCGCTCGCGCAGACCCTGGCGGCGCTCCACACCGAGCCCGAGCCTGGCCTCCCACCGTTCGTGTCGGGCTTCATGGGCTACCTCGGCTACGACGTCGTACGTCGCCTCGAGAAGCTCCCCGACACCTGCGTCGACGACCTGCAGCTGCCGGAGCTCACGATGCTGCTGGTCGGTGACCTCGCGGCGATGGACCACCACACCGGCGACGTCTGGCTGATCGCGAACGCGGTGAACTACGACGACTCCGAGCAGCGGGTGGAGTGGGCGTACGAGGACGCGGTGGCTCGGGTCGAAGCGCTGTTGGCCGCCTTGGCGCAGCCGATCGTGCCGCTGGTGACCGAGCCCGTCGACGTGCCCGAGGCCGAGGTCGTACGGCAGCGGACGCGCGAGGAGTACTGCCAGATGGTGCGCGACTGCGTCGAGCAGATCCGCGCCGGCGAGGCGTTCCAGATCGTCCCGAGCCAGCGCTTCGAGCTGAGCACCGACGCCGACCCGCTCGACGTCTACCGGATGCTGCGCCGCCAGAACCCCAGCCCGTACATGTACCTGCTGCGCCTGGCCGACTTCTCCATCGTCGGCGCGAGCCCCGAGGCGCTGGTCACCGTGCGCGACGGGTCGGTGACCGTTCACCCCATCGCCGGCACGAAGCCGCGAGGGGCGACGGGCAACGAGGACGCGGCGTACGAGGCGGAGCTGCTCTCCGACGAGAAGGAGGCCGCCGAGCACCTCATGCTCGTCGACCTGGGCCGCAACGATGTCGGCCGCGTCTGTGTGCCGGGCACGGTGAAGGTGCTCGAGTTCATGAACGTGCGCCGCTACTCCCACGTCATGCACCTCGAGGCCGAGGTCACCGGCACGCTCGCGCCCGGTCGTACGGCGTTGGATGCGACTTTGGCGGGCTTCCCGGCGGGCACGCTGTCTGGTGCCCCGAAGGTGCGCGCGATGGAGATCATCGACGAGTTGGAGAAGACCAGGCGCGGCGTCTACGGGGGTGCCGTCGGTTACTTCGACTTCGCCGGCAACGCCGACACCGCGATCGCGATCCGTACGGCGCTGATCAAGGACGGCACCGCGTACGTCCAGGCGGGTGCCGGCGTCGTCGCCGACTCGGTCCCCGAGACCGAGGACACCGAGACCCAGAACAAGGCGGCCTCGATCGTACGAGCTGTACGTGCGGCCGACGCCATGCGCCGCTGGGTCTGACGACCCGTCGCACGAGCCGGCCAAAGGTCGACGATCGACATCTGGCTGACCCCCGACGATCCAGAACTCGTGTCGACTGTTCTCGATTCGGCAGTACAAGCCCGCACCAACGCGGGATATTCAGAACGCGATCGACGGTATGTCGGAAAGATCGAGCAGGACGACTCTTGGATAACCTGCAGCATCGCGAAGTCGACGCGTTCTCCTGACGTCAAGCAGCCATCAGGATCCGCGCGCCAAATCTGCGTCTATATCAAGCTCGCGGCCCCCTACTTGGAGCCATGAGCTGTTGCCCGCGATGCGCACCCATGCGCCGCTGATCATGCCCTCATCAAGGGACGATTCCCCCGTACCCGTCGGAATGGAGAGTGGGATCAGGGGCTCGGCACGCTGATCCCCCAATGACGTCGTTCTGAGGGTGGATTCCTGCCCGATAACGACACAAGCGGGGGAGTGGGCCGGAGCCGGGTCGCCGCAGCCCGTCATTTCGACGCGAACGGGGGAGTGGCCACCCTGGGTCGATGGCTCGGCGTTGTTGCCATGGCAGCGTGGCGACGCGACCGACCGGGCAACGCGGAGGGCGGTCACGGGGCCCAGCCGCGAACCCGCCGAAGCGTCCGCCGGGCGTGACGACCCGCCGGGCCGTCGGAAGGTGACGTAGGGTCGATGTTCAGGCGAGAATGCGCACAACCGAATCGAGGAGCCAACCCATGAGCGATGTCGCGAAGCGGCAGACTCCACTGCTGTCGACGATCACCGAGCCTCAGATCAAGCGTGAGGCGCGTGAGTACCACCACGGTGGCACGCCGGCGAGCTGGACCGGCTCGATGGTCGCCCTCGCGGGATCCATCGTCGGCACCATCGGCTTCCTCGTGAACTCCGTACCGGTGATCGTGGCGGGCTTCGTCATCATCGGGCTGGCGCTCATCGCCACCGTGATGCTGCGCGCGCTCGGCTACGGCCAGCCGTCGGAGCACCACGACAAGTGACGACCAGCCCGCGCGCGGGCGAAGGGGCACGATGACGGTTCTCGACGACATCATCGCCGGTGTACGGGAGGACCTTGCGGTCCGCCGCGAGTCGGTGAGCACGGCTGACCTCGAGCGAGCGATCGCTGCGGCCCCGCCGGCGCTCGACCCACTGCCCGCGTTCCGCAGCCCGGAGCTGTCGGTCATCGCCGAGGTCAAGCGGCGCTCGCCGTCCAAGGGACACCTCGCCGAGATTCCCGAACCCGCAGTGCTGGCGGGGGAGTACGAGCTCGGGGGAGCGTCCGCGATCTCCGTACTCACCGAGCAGCGCCGGTTCTCCGGTTCCCTGAGCGACCTCGACGCCGTACGGGAGCACGTGCGCATCCCCGTGCTCCGCAAGGACTTCATGGTCGACGAGTACCAGATCCTCGAGGCCCGGGCCCACGGCGCCGACCTGATCCTGCTCATCGTCGCGGCGCTGGACGACGTACGGCTGAAGGCCCTCGGCGACCTGGCCCACGACCTCGGCATGACCTGCCTGGTCGAGGTCCACACCGCCGAGGAGGTCGCTCGCGCCCTCGATGCCGGCGCGACCGTCCTGGGCGTCAACAACCGCAACCTCAAGACGCTCGAGGTGGACCAGGAGATGTTCGCCCGCCTCGCCGATCTCGTACCCTCCGACGTCGTCAAGGTCGCCGAGTCCGGCCTGGCGAACTCCGCCGATGCCGCCAGAGCGGCCGCCGCGGGCGCGGACGTCGTCCTCGTGGGCGAGGCGCTGGTGCGTGACCAGGAACCGCGACGGGCCGTGGCCGACATGATCGCGGCCGGTACGCTCGCACGGAGCCGTACCTGAAAGGACACCATGACCACCCGCATGCCCGATGCCGGGGGACACTTCGACCGTTTCGGCGGCAAGTACGTCCCTGAGGCGCTGTTCGCAGCGCTCGACCAGCTCGAGCGCGAGTTCCGGGCGGCACAGGCTGATCCCGAGTTCGCCGCCGAGCTGCGAGGCCTCCAGAACGACTACGCCGGCCGTCCGTCCCCGCTCACCGAGGCCGCGCGGTTCTCGGCCCACTGCGGCAACGCGACCGTGCTGCTGAAGCGCGAGGACCTCAACCACACCGGCTCGCACAAGATCAACAACGTGCTCGGCCAGGCCCTGCTGACCCGCCGCATGGGCAAGACCCGGGTCATCGCCGAGACCGGCGCCGGCCAGCACGGCGTCGCCACCGCGACCGCCGCGGCCCTGTTCGGCTTCGACTGCACCGTCTACATGGGCGAGGTCGACACCCAGCGCCAGGCGCTCAACGTGGCCCGGATGCAGCTGCTCGGCGCGAAGGTGGTCGCCGTCGCCTCCGGTTCGCGCACCCTCAAGGACGCGATGAACGAGGCGCTGCGCGACTGGGTCGCGAGCGTCGACACCACCCACTACCTCATCGGTACGGTCGGCGGCCCGCACCCGTTCCCCGAGATGGTGCGCGAGTTCCAGCGGATCATCTCCACCGAGGCGCGGGCGCAGGTGCTCGAGCGGTACGGGCGGTTGCCGGATGCCGTGCTCGCGTGCGTCGGTGGCGGCTCCAACGCGATGGGCATCTTCGCCGACTTCATTCCCGACGCGTCCGTGAAGCTGTATGGCTTCGAGGCCGGCGGCGACGGTGTCGAGACGGGCCGTCATGCGGCCACGATCACCGAGGGCGCCGAGGGTGTGCTGCACGGCATGCGCACGTACGTCCTCCAGACCGAGGACGGCCAGACCAAGGAGTCGCACTCCATCTCGGCCGGCCTCGACTACCCGGGCGTCGGTCCCGAGCACTCGTGGCTCGCGGCGACAGGGAGGGCGACGTACGAGCCGGTGACCGACACCGAGGCCATGGACGCCCTCAAGCTCCTCACGCAGACCGAGGGCATCATGCCGGCGATCGAGAGCGCCCACGCGCTGGCCGGGGCGATGCGTGTCGGCAAGCGGATCGCCGAGGCCGACCCCGACGCGCGCCCGCTGTTCATCGTTAGCCTCTCTGGCCGCGGCGACAAGGACGTCGACACGGCCATGAACTGGTTCGGCGTCGACGGCAGCGCCGACACCACGACGGGGGGCGTGGCATGACGTTCGACGAGTCGCGCCTGGGCAACTCCGGCCGTGCGTACGCCGGGGCCTGGGCCGAGGGCCGCGCGGCCCTGGTCGGCTACCTGCCCGTGGGCTACCCCGACGTCTCCACGTCCGTCGACGCGATCGTCGCCCTCACCCAGGGCACCGACGGCGTCGGCTGCGACGTCATCGAGATCGGCATGCCCTACTCGGACCCCGTGATGGACGGCGTCGCGATCCAGCGTGCTGGCACGGCGGCGCTCGAGCGCGGAGTTCGTACCCGCGACGTCTTCACGGCCGTCTCCGCGGTCGCCGCCACGGGCACGCCGGCCCTGGTCATGACGTACTGGAACCTCGTCGACCACTACGGCGTTCGGGCCTTCGCCCGCGACTTCGCCGCCGCCGGGGGAGCGGGCCTGATCACGCCCGACCTCACCCCCGATGAAGCCGAGGAGTGGGTCGCGGCCAGCGACGAGTACGGGCTCGACCGGGTCTTCCTGGTCGCGCCGTCCAGCACCGACGAGCGCATCACCTCGACGCTCGCCGCCTGCCGCGGCTGGGTCTACGCGACGTCCGTGATGGGCGTGACCGGAGCCCGTACCCAGACCTCCGACGCTGCGCCCAAGCTCGTCCAGCGCATCCGCGACATCGACTGCGGGCTGCCGATCGGCGTCGGGCTCGGAGTCTCGAACGGCGACCAGGCCGCCTCGGTGGGCTCGACCGCGGACGGCGTCATCGTCGGGTCGGCCCTGGTGTCCACGCTGTTGGCGGCCGAGGCTGCTGGCACGCCCCAGGACCTCACGGCGCTGCGAGCGCTCGTGGGCGACCTGGCCGCTGGCGTACGACGGGCGGACAGGGCGTGAGGCGCCGGGAGCTGCTGACCTGGACCGGGGCGCTGGCGCTCCTGGCCGGGTGCACGGCTCCCGACAACCGTCCGGCGCTCATCACCGCTAGCGGCACACAGGGCCGGTACAAGGGGGCCGAGCTCGACCCGGCCCGTTCGTACGCGCTTCCAGACACCATGCTCACCGACACCAGCGGCGCCCCGTACAGCGTCCGTACGGGCAGCAGCGCTCATCCAGTCACCGCACCGGTGACGATCCTGTTCTTCGGCTACTCGAACTGCCCGGACGTGTGTACGGGGATCCTGGCCGATGTCGCGACGGCTCGGAACCGGATGGCGGCCGACCTCAAGAGCAAGGTCCGTCTGCTGTGCATCACCACCGACCCGGCGCGCGACACGGCGCCGGTGCTCAAGCAGTACCTGGACCGGATCGACCCCGACTATGTGGGACTCACGGGCGACCTCGCCACCATCGTCAGCGTGGCGGAGAGCGTCGGTGTCTCCATCGACGACGCGAAGAAGCTCCCGAGTGGTGGCTACGAGGTGACGCACGGCACGCAGGTGATCGGGTTCGGCTCCGATCACAAGGCGACCGTGGTGTGGACCTACCCGACGAGCGTGGGCGACTTCCGCACCGACTTCGAAACACTGGCCCGCATCTAAACCCCGAGGACGAGCGATGAGCACCAAGAAGAGCAGGCCGGCCAAGGTTGCCGGCGCCAAGAACCGTCTGATCGCACAGCGGGAGGCCGAGGCCCGCGCGAAGGCGCAGGCCCGTCGCCGGACAGCGGTCACCCTGATCGTCATCGTGGCCCTGCTGGTCGCCGGTGCGGGACTGTACGGCTGGTACTCGACCCACAAGACGCCCGTCGCCGATGCGACCAGCAACCCGCTCGCGACCGCCTCCGACAGTTCGGCCCCTGACGCGAGCAGCAGCGCGAGCGCGGCGGCGACCGACAAGGCGTACCTGCCGGTCACGATCACCGACGGCAAGGGAATCACGATCGGACTCACCGGGGCCCCCAACGTCATCACCGTCTACTCCGACTTCGCGTGCTCGCACTGCCACGACTTCGAGAAGGCGTACGGGCAGACGCTCGGCACGATCGTCCAGGCGGGCGGCACGAGCATCGACTACTGGCCGCTCGGCTCACTGTCCGAAGGCAGCGCCCGCGCCTCCAACGCGATGGCCTGCGCGGCGGAACGTCAGCCGCAGTTCGGCGTGGCGATGTACAACGGCATCTTCGGCAACTACGGCCTCGACTGGTCCAACGACCAGCTCATCAGCCTCGCCACGCAGCTCAGCAACGGCAACCTGCCTCAGGGTTTCGAGACGTGCGTCACCTCAGGCGCCCACGCGGCCTGGGTGAAGAGCATCCTCGCCGTGGCGAAAGCCGGCCCTGCCGCCAACGGAACGCCCGCGGTGTACGTCAACGGCAAGCCCTTCGACCTCACCACGGGCACCGTCGACTCGCTCACCGCGATGTTGTCCTGAGCCTGCTCGCGCGGCCACGCGTGCGTGTCTCGACGCGACCATCCGCCATGCGGCGAAACCGGCTCAACCACGTCCGGCTTGGGTAGGTTAGGCCCGACAACGATGCCCCTCGGCGCAAGCATGCCCGAGGCCTCGTGCCCGAGCCGGCACAGCCCGGCCCGTACCGAAGGGAGACCCATGGTCTACGTGCCGTTTGCCCGGCCGACCGCTCAGGGCCTGTACGACCCGTCGTTCGAACACGACGCCTGTGGTGTCGCGTTCGTCGCCCGCCTCGACGGCGTGGCGTCCCACGACATCGTCGAGTCCGGCCTCGAGGTGCTGCGCAACCTCGATCACCGCGGTGCGACCGGTGCCGACACCGCGGCCGGTGACGGCGCGGGCATCCTGGTCCAGGTCCCCGACGCCTTCCTCCGCAAGGTCGTGCCGGCAGAGCTGCCCGACAAGGGCGCGTACGCCGTGGGCATGGCCTTCCTTCCCACCGACCCCCGCTCGCGCGAGACGGCCAAGGCCGGCATCGCCCACATCGCCGCCCAGGAGGGCCTGCGGGTTATCGCGTGGCGCGACGTGCCCGTCGAGACCGGCACGCTGAGCCCCGTCTCCCTCGAGGTCATGCCGCACATGGCGATGCTCCTGGTCGACTCGTACGACGGCCTGTCGGGCATCGAGCTCGAGCGTCTCGCCTTCGTGCTGCGGCGCCGTGCCCAGCACGAGGAGAAGATCTACTTCGCCTCCCTGTCGTGCCGCACGCTCGTCTACAAGGGCATGCTCACCACCGACCAGCTCGAAGCGGTCTACCCGGAGCTGCACGATCCCGACCTCGCGAGCGCCCTGGCTCTCGTGCACTCGCGGTTCTCGACGAACACGTTCCCCGCGTGGGAGCTCGCCCATCCGTACCGGCTGATCGCGCACAACGGCGAGATCAACACGGTCAAGGGCAACCGGAACTGGATGCGGGCCCGCGAGGCGCTGCTCGCCTCCGAGCTCATCCCCGGAGACCTCAACCGTCTGTACCCGATCTGTACGCCGAGCGGCTCCGACTCCGCGTCGTTCGACGAGGTGCTGGAACTGCTGCACCTCGGCGGTCGCAGCCTGCCGCACGCGGTGCTGATGATGATCCCCGAGGCGTTCCAGCAGAACCCGGAGATGGACCCGGCACGTCGGGCGTTCTACGAGTTCCACTCCTCGCTGATGGAGCCCTGGGACGGTCCCGCTGCGGTGACGTTCACCGACGGCACGACGATCGGCGCCACCCTCGACCGCAACGGCCTGCGTCCCGCCCGCTACTGGGTGACCAAGGACGGCATGGTGGTCTTCGCCTCCGAGGCCGGCGTGCTCGACATCCCGCAGGAGAACGTGGCCAGCAAGGGGCGCCTTCGCCCGGGCCGCATCTTCCTCGTCGATCTGGACCAGCACCGCGTCATCGACGACGAGGAGGTCAAGGCCGAGCTGGCCGCTGCCCAGCCGTACGCGGAGTGGGTGGCCCAGGGCCACATCAACCTCGCCGACCTTCCCGAGCGGCAGCACATCGTGCACAGCCACTCGTCGGTCACGCGCCGCCAGCAGATCTTCGGCTACACCCACGAGGAGCTGCGGCTGATCGTGGCGCCGATGGCCAACGCCGGCGCCGAGCCCATCGGATCGATGGGTAGCGACACCCCGCTGGCCGTGCTCAGCGAGAGCCCGCGCACGCTGTTCGACTACTTCAGCCAGATCTTCGCTCAGGTGACGAACCCCCCGCTGGACGCGATCCGCGAGGAGCTCGTGACGAGCCTCGTCAGCTCGGTCGGCCCGGAGAAGAACCTGCTGGCGCCCGGCCCGGACAGCTGCCGCCAGATCGTCATCAACTTCCCGATCCTCGACTCCGACGAGCTGGCCAAGCTCGTGCGGATCAACCGTGCCGGCGAGACCCCCGGGTTCGCCGCCAAGGTCGTCCATGGTCTGTACGAGCTCGACAAGGGCGCGCCTGAGCTGGCCGCCCGTCTCGAGGCCCTGTGCGCCGAGGTCGACGAGGCGATCGAGGAGGGTGCGCAGATCATCGTGCTCAGCGACCGCCACTCGACCGCCGAGCTGGCGCCGATCCCGTCGCTGCTGCTCACCTCAGCCGTCCATCACCACCTCGTGCGACGCAAGACGCGTACGCAGGTGGGCCTGGTCGTCGAGGCTGGTGACGTGCGTGAGGTGCACCACGCGGCGCTGCTCATCGGCTACGGTGCCGCGGCCATCAACCCGTACCTCGTCTTCGAGTCGGCGGAGGATCTCGCGCGGCACGAGCTGTACGTGACGGTCGACCCGGAGAAGGCGATCTACAACGTGCGCAAGGCGCTCGGCAAGGGCGTGCTCAAGGTCATGAGCAAGATGGGCGTGTCGACGATCGCCTCCTACACGGGTGCGCAGATCTTCGAAGCGACCGGCCTGAGCAAGGAGTTCATCGACGCGTACTTCGAGGGGACCACGAGCCGCCTCGAGGGCATCGGCCTGGAGGAGGTCCACGAGACCATCCTGAGGCGCCACCTGCGCGGCTACCCGGCCGACGGCATCCCGCTGGCGCACCGCACGCTGCCCGTCGGCGGCGAGTACCAGTGGCGTCGCGAGGGCGAGGAGCACCTGTTCGACCCCGAGACGGTGTTCCGGCTCCAGCACGCGACGCGTACGGGCCGCTATGACGTCTTCAAGCAGTACACCGGGCTGGTCAACGACAACTCCAAGCGCCTCATGACGTTGCGCTCGCTGCTCGACCTCAAGCCCGCCGAGCAGCCCGTGCCGCTCGAGGAGGTGGAGTCGGTCAGCTCGATCGTGAAGCGATTCTCGACCGGCGCCATGTCGTACGGCTCGATCTCCAAGGAGGCGCACGAGACGCTCGCGATCGCCATGAACCGGCTCGGCGCGAAGTCGAACACCGGTGAGGGCGGCGAGGACGCGGACCGTCTGTACGACCCGGAGCGTCGTTCCGCGATCAAGCAGGTGGCGTCCGGTCGGTTCGGCGTGACCAGCGACTACCTGACCAACGCCACCGACATCCAGATCAAGATGGCCCAGGGCGCCAAGCCTGGTGAGGGTGGCCAGCTGCCCGGCGCGAAGGTCTACCCGTGGGTGGCCAAGACCCGGCACTCGACGCCCGGCGTCGGGCTGATCTCGCCGCCGCCGCACCACGACATCTACTCGATCGAGGACCTCAAGCAGCTCATCCACGACCTCAAGTGCGCGAACCCCACCGCACGGGTCCACGTGAAGCTCGTGTCCGAGGTCGGCGTCGGTACGGTCGCGGCGGGCGTCTCGAAGGCCAAGGCCGACGTGGTGCTGATCTCAGGACATGACGGCGGTACGGGCGCGGCGCCGCTCACCAGCGTCAAGCACGCCGGTGGGCCGTGGGAGCTCGGCCTGGCCGAGACCCAGCAGACGCTGCTGATCAACGGCCTGCGTGACCGCATCGTGGTGCAGACCGATGGCCAGCTCAAGACGGGTCGCGACGTCATCATCGCCGCGCTGCTGGGCGCCGAGGAGTTCGGTTTCGCGACCGCGCCGCTCGTCGTCGAGGGCTGCGTGATGATGCGCGTCTGTCACCTCGACACCTGCCCGGTCGGCGTGGCGACGCAGAACCCCGTGCTCCGCGAGAAGTTCAACGGCAAGGCGGAGTTCGTCGTGAACTTCTTCGAGTTCATCGCCGAGGAGGTCAGGGAGTACCTGTCCCTGCTCGGGTTCCGCACCATCGAGGAGGCCATCGGCCACGTCGAGAAGCTGGACTCGCGGCCCGCGGTCGACCACTGGAAGGCGTCCGGTCTGGACCTGTCGCCGATCCTCACCCGGATCGACTCGCCGTCCCCGCTGCACTCCACGACCACCCAGGACCACGGTCTGGGCGAGGCCCTGGACGTGAAGCTCATCGAGATGGCGCGTCAGGCGATCGAGACCGGCACCCCGGTCAAGGACGGCACGACGATCCGCAACGTGGACCGTACGGTCGGCACGGTGCTCGGCCACGTCGTCACCAAGGCGACCAAGGGCAAGGGACTGCCCGACGACACGATCGACCTGACGCTGGTCGGCACGGCCGGGCAGAGCTTCGGCGCGTTCCTCCCCGCCGGCATCACGCTGCGCTTGGTCGGCGACGCGAACGACTACATCGGCAAGGGTCTGTCGGGCGGCCGCCTGATCGTCGCCCCTGCGCCCGAGGCGACGTTCGCCGCCGAGGAGCAGATCATCGCCGGCAACGTCATCGGTTACGGCGCGACCTCGGGCGAGATCCTGCTGCGCGGCATCGTCGGCGAGCGGTTCTGCGTCCGCAACTCGGGAGCGACCGCGGTGGTCGAGGGTGTGGGCGACCACGCACTCGAGTACATGACGGGCGGCGAGGCGCTGATCCTCGGTCCGACGGGCCGGAACATCGCGGCCGGCATGTCCGGTGGCGTGGCCTGGGTGCTCGACCTGGCGACCAAGCGGCTCAACACCGAGCTCGCCGACCCGGTCGCTCTCGACGACGCGAACCTGGAACGGGTCAAGGAGCTGCTCGCGCGGCACGTGGCCGAGACCGGGTCCACGGTCGCCGAGAACCTGCTGCGCGCGTCCGACGACGAGCTGCGGAGCCGGTTCACGACGATCCTGCCGCGGGAGTACGCCCGCGTCATGCGCGCCAAGGCCGAGGCCGAGGCTGCCGGTTTCGACGAGGCAGAGACCACCAAGAAGATGATGGAGGCCGCTCATGGCTGATCCCCGTGGCTTCATGAAGACCCCGCGGGCCGTCGCCGCGAGGCGCCCGGTCGACGAGCGCGTACATGACTGGAAAGAGGTGTACCCGGAGACCCCCGGGCGCGCCGTACTGCCCATCATCCAGACCCAGGCCGGACGCTGCATGGACTGCGGCATCCCGTTCTGCCACACGGGCTGCCCGCTGGGGAACCTCATCCCCGAGTGGAACGACCTGATCTGGCGCGACGACTGGCACGGCGCGGTCGAGCGGCTGCACGCGACGAACAACTTCCCGGAGTTCACGGGCCGGCTGTGCCCGGCTCCGTGCGAGACGGCGTGCGTCGTAGGCATCTCGCGTGACCCGGTGACGATCAAGAACGTCGAGGTCGCGATCATCGACAAGGCGTGGGACGACCGTCGTGTCGTCCCCGAGCAGCCGGGGTGGCACACGCTCAAGACGGTCGCCGTCGTGGGCTCAGGGCCGTCGGGCCTTGCCGCCGCGCAGCAGCTGACGCGCGTGGGGCACACGGTGGTGGTGTACGAGCGGGCGGACGATATCGGTGGCCTGCTGCGCTACGGCATCCCCGAGTTCAAGATGGAGAAGGACGTCGTCGACCGTCGCCTCAAGCAGATGCGGCTCGAGGGCACCATCTTCAAGACCGGCGTCACCATCGGCACGGACATCACGTTCTCCGAGCTCCGCGAGCGGTACGACGCGGTCGTGCTCGCCATCGGGTCCACGGTCGCCCGCGACCTGCCGATCCCGGGCCGTGAGCTGGGCGGCATCCACCAGGCGATGGAGTTCCTGCCGCAGGCCAACAAGGTGGCGCGCGGCAAGACCGTCGAGGACCAGATCCTCGCCACGGACAAGGACGTGGTCATCATCGGCGGCGGCGACACCGGCGCGGACTGCCTCGGCACGTCCATCCGTCAGGGCGCCCGCTCCGTGACCCAGCTCGAGATCATGCCGACGCCGACCGAGGGCAGGCCCAACGGCCAGCCCTGGCCGACGTACCCGATGATCTACCGGGTCTCCTCGGCTCATGAGGAGGGCGGCCAGCGCCTCTACGCGGTCAACACCGGAGAGTTCCTCGGTGACGAGGACGGCCGGGTTCGCGCCCTGCGGATCTCCGAGGTCGAGATGGTCGACGGTCGGTTCACCTCTGTCGAGGGCACCGAGCGCGAACTGCCGGCGCAACTCGTCCTGCTGGCGATGGGCTTCACGGGCCCGGAGCGTACGGCGATCGAGGAGCTGGGTCTCGAGACCGACCCGCGCGGCAACATCGCGCGTAACGGGTCGTACGAGACCAACGTCCCCGGCGTGTTCGTCGCCGGTGACGCGGGCCGCGGCCAGTCGCTGATCGTCTGGGCGATCGCCGAGGGTCGCTCCGCGGCGAACGGCGTGGACGCGTACCTCTCGGGCTCCTCGAAGCTTCCCAAGCCGATCCCGCCGACGGCCCGCCCGCTGGCGGTCTGACGCAGACCACGTCCGAACGGCCCTCGCCTCACGCGGGGGCCGTTCGGCGTTGTGGTGTTGCTCCGGGGGCGGGGGAGACCTCGACCTCACGCGAACTAGAGATATCGTGCCTTGTCAGAAGGGGGTTGCCGCCTTCTGCGTGGTGTGGGGATGTGAGTAGTCTTCAGTTGTGGCTGACTCTGTTCTGGTCTGGCCGGTCACGCGCTTCGACACCGATGTGTCGACGCGCTGGGGGGTCCAGGCTGATGCTCGCGCGGTCTTTCCGACCGAAGCGATGGTGGGCGCGGTGTGCGCGGACCTGGGATGGCCGCTGCTCTCGTCGGCCATCACCTATAGGTTCGGCCGCCACGCGTACTCCACCTGGGTCGGGACGTTCCTGCCGACCGATGCACCCCATGACTGCACACGGATCACGCTGGCGGAGACCAGCTATCGATTCGAGCTCGGCTCGCTGGCCGCAGCCCTCGAGCTGACCCGGGCCATCGCCGGTCGCTGCGGTCCTCAGGTGCTCGCGTTCACCAGCGGTGAGGCGCACGTCGTGGTCACCTCGGACACCCGATTGGCCGACGTGAAGGCCGCTTTCGCGGTCGCACATGAGACCGCGCTCGTCCTCTGACGAGCTCGCGAGACACTAGGTCGAGACACTCCGAGGAGCCATCCGGGTAGTGTCGTACGGCCCGGCTAGGGTGACGTATCTGGGGTCGTGAGGCCCTGCGTCGACTTCCCCCGACGGTCCGAACACGGCAGTGTGTCGTGGGTTTCGCGCGCGTCGAAGGAGGGGAAGATGGGCTCAGACTTCGTCCACCTCCACGTACATACCGAGTACTCGACCCTCGACGGGGCCGCGAAGAACTCGCTGCTGTTCGCCGAGGCGGCCCGTCAGGGCATGCCGGCCGTGGGGATGAGCGACCACGGCAACATGTTCGGGGCGTACGAGTTCTACTCGACGGCCAAGAACCACCCCGTGAAGCCGATCATCGGCATCGAGGCGTACGTGGCGCCGTCGAGCCGCTTCAACCGGACCCCGGAGTTCTGGTCGACCGGCAAGCGCGAGGTCGCCGATCTCGACGCCGAGGGCACCAAGGACGTCTCCGGCGGCGGTCGCTACACGCACATGACGATGTGGGCCGAGAACGCCGAGGGCTTGCGGAACCTGTTCCGGCTGTCCAGCCTGGCCAGCTTCGAGGGCTACTACATGAAGCCCCGCATGGACCGCGACCTGATCGCGACCCACGCCAAGGGGATCATCGCGACGACGGGCTGCCCGTCCGGAGAGGTGCAGACCAGGCTGCGGCTCGGTCAGTACGACGAGGCGCTCGCCGCCGCGGCCGCGTACCAGGACATCTTCGGCCGTGAGAACTTCTACCTCGAGCTCATGGACCACGGCCTGAGCATCGAGACCAACGTGCGCGCCGACCTGCTGCGGATCGCCAAGGCGCTCAAGATGCCGCTGCTGGCCACCAACGACTCCCACTACGTGACCGCCGACCAGGCCGACGCCCACGACAACCTGCTGTGCGTCGGCGTGGGCCGCAACAAGGACGACCCCAACCGCTTCCGGTTCAATGGCGACGGCTACTACCTCAAGACCTCCGACGAGATGCGCTCACTGTTCCGCGAGCTGCCGGAGTCGTGCGACAACACGCTCGCGATCACCGAGCGGATCGGCAGCTACGCCGATGTGTTCCGCCACGTCGACCGGATGCCGCAGTTCGTCGTGCCCGAGGGAGAGACGCAGTCGTCATGGCTGCGCAAGGAGATTGATCGCGGCATTCAGATCCGGTTCGGCGACAACCCGCCGTCGGACCTGCGGGACCGCATCGAGCTGGAGATGAGCGTCATCGAGCCGATGGGGTACAGCTCGTACTTCCTCATCGTGGCCGACATCTGCCAGTACGCGCGCGACCACGGCGTGCCGGTCGGACCCGGGCGTGGGTCGGCGGCCGGGTCGATGGTGTCGTTCCTGACCCAGATCATCGAAGTGAACCCGATGCAGCACGGACTGCTGTTCGAGAGGTTCCTCAACCCCGAACGCGTCTCGCCCCCCGATATCGACCTCGACTTCGACGACCGGCAGCGCGACAAGATCATCACCTACGTTACCGAGAAGTACGGCGAGGCCTACACCAGCCAGGTCAACACGTTCGGCACCATCAAGGCCAAGGCCGCTGTGAAGGACGCGAGCCGCATCCTCGGCTACCCGTTCGCGATGGGCGAGCGCATCACCAAGGCCATGCCGGCTGCGGTGATGGGCAAGGACGTGCCGCTCAACGACCTGTTCAATCCCAGCCACAAGCGCTACTCCGAGGGCGGCGAGTTCAGATCGCTGTACGAGAGCGACGCCGATGTCCGTCGCGTCGTCGACACCGGACGCGGCATCGAGGGACTGATCCGGCAGACCGGCGTGCACGCCTGCGCCTTCATCATCTCCAACGAGCCACTTCTCGACGTCATCCCCATGCACAAGCGGGACAAGGACGGCATGATCATCGCCGGCTTCGCCTACCCGCAGTGCGAGGAGATGGGCCTGATGAAGATGGACTTCCTCGGGCTGCGCAACCTGGGCGTCATCGACGCCGCGGTGCGCAACATCAAGCTCAACCGGGGCATCGAACTCAACCTTCGTGATGTGCCGTTCGACGACCAGCCGACGTACGAGCTGCTGGCGCGCGGCGACACGCTGGGCGTCTTCCAGCTCGACGGTGGCCCGATGCGGCAGCTGCTGCGTCTGCTCAAGCCGACCGTCTTCGACGACATCGTGGCGCTGATCGCGCTGTACAGGCCGGGCCCGATGGGCGCCAACGCCCACATCAACTACGCCGAGCGCAAGAACGGCCGCCAGAAGGTGGAGCCGATCCACCCGGAGCTGCAGGCGGCGCTCGACCCGATCCTGGGCGACACGTACCACCTGATCGTCTATCAGGAGCAGATCATGGCGGCGGCCAGGAGCCTCGCCGGCTACTCGCTCGGTGGCGCAGACCTTCTGCGGCGCGCCATGGGCAAGAAGAAGAAGGAGATCCTGGACAAGGAGTGGGCCAACTTCCACGCGGGGATGGTGGGCAACGGCTACTCCGAGACGGCCACCAAGGTCCTCTGGGAGACGATGGTCCCGTTCGCCGACTACGCCTTCAACAAGTCCCATGCCGCCGGCTACGCGTACGTCTCGTACTGGACGGCCTTCCTCAAGGCCAACTACCCGGCCGAGTTCGGCGCCGCGCTGCTCACCAGCGTGGGCGACGACAAGGACAAGATGGCGCTGTACCTGGCGGACATGCGGGCGCTCCACATCAACGTGCTGCCGCCGGACGTGAACACGTCGATCGGCGAGTTCTCCGCCGTGGGGGAGGACGTACGGTTCGGGCTCGCGGCCATCCGCAACGTGGGCAGCGCCGTCGTCGACTCGATCGTCGCCTCCCGCTCCGAGACCGGCCCCGCCTCCAGCTTCCACGAGTTCCTCGACCAGGCCCCGCTCGCGGTCTGCAACAAGCGCACCGTCGAGTCGCTCATCAAAGCCGGCGCCTTCGACACGATGAACCACCCGCGGCGCGCGCTGATGGAGGTGTACGAGAGCGCGATCGACCACGTCCTCGATCTGAAGCGGAACCAGGCGTTCGGCCAGGACGACCTGTTCGGCGACGGCGGTGGCGCCGACGAGGAGGCCTCATCGTCGAGCGCCTCGGTGCCTGACCTGCCCGACTGGGACAAGCGCACCAAGCTGGCCTTCGAGCGGGAGATGCTCGGCCTGTACGTGTCGGACCACCCGCTCAACGGGCTCGATCACGTGCTGGCGAGCAAACGGGACGTCTCGATCTCGGCCCTGCTGGCCGAGCCGCGCGAGGGGATCGCGACGATCGCAGGCATGATCACCCAGGTCTCCCGCAAGCAGAACCGCAACGGTGAGCTGTGGGCGATCATCACGGTCGAGGACCTCGACGCGTCGATCGACATCATGCTGTTCCCGAAGGCGTACCAGGGCGTGGCGATGGCGTTGGCGACGGACACTGTGGTCTCGGTCACAGGACGGGTCCGCGCGCGCGAGGACGGCGTGGAGATCATGGGCAGCTCGGTGACCGTGATCAACATGTCCGCATCGGCGGCCGAGCCGCTGACGATCTCCGTGCCCGCGGTCAGGGTGACCCCCGAGCTCGTGAACCGGCTCAAGGGAGTGCTCAACAGCCACCCGGGCAGCCAGGAGGTACGGCTCAAGCTGCTCAACGGCGCGGAGCCGAAGACGCTGCGGCTGGGCCCTGATCTGCGCGTGGCGACCTCGAGCTCGTTGATGGCCGACCTCAAGGCCCTGCTCGGGCCGTCGTGCGTCGCCTAGAGGCCGGCGGTGAGCGCACTAGAGTGGGCGCGCACGTGACGGCAGGAGAACGATGAGCATGACGGTGCCTGACGAGGTGCTCGCAGGGAGCGAGGATCCGCAGAGCGGACGCCCGGTGTGGCGCGCACTGTCGACCAAGTTCGCGTGGTTCGTTGCGTTCGCCGGCATGGCCGCAGTCGTGGGCTTCCTGTGCGGGGTCTTCTGGTGGGGTGTGGTGGACCTCCCGACGTACACCATCGCCGACGACTTCCGCGGCTACACCACCGAACGCGGGCTCACCGAGTTCTTCAGCACCGACGCCTGGTTCTGCGTGCTCGGCCTCGCGGTCGGCGCGGGCCTCGGCTACCTCGCCTGGCGCTGGTTCTCCGGTCTCGGCTGGCCGGTCACGTTCGTCGCGGCCATCGGCGCTCTGGTGGCGGGCGGCATCTGCATCATCACCGGGAGCTGGCTTGGCCCCGGAGACTTCGACGGTCGTCTCGCCGCCGCGAGCCCGGGCGACGTCATCCCCATCGACTTCCAGCTGCACTCGCCCGTCGCTCTGGTCGTCTGGGCGTTCGCCGGCGTGCTGCCGGTGCTCGTCGCGAGCTCCATGGGTCCCGACGCCGAAGAGGAGCCTCGGCCCCCGCGGCAGCGGCGCCACCTGTCGCTCCGCCGCGACGAGGCGGTCGAGGCTGGAGAGGTCGTCGGCCATGACATCGCTCCGCTCCCGGAGCCGACGCCGCGCCACCGGTTCTTCCGCTTCGGCGGTCACGACGACGCCGAGTAGCGTCAGTCCCGTTCGGCCATGAGCGGGGAGGGGTCCAGGATCCGCTCGAACCACTTGATCGGCGCATGGTCGTAGTCAGTCGGGTCCGGGCTCGAGGCGATCGATCGCTGCCAGGTCCAGGCGCGTGCCACGACCGCCAGTCTGAGGGCCGCGTCGAGCGCAGCCAGATCCAGCGGCTCGCCCATTCCCTGCTCGTACGCGGCCAGCACGGTCTCGCCTGACGCGCGCGAGTCCATGAGCGCGATGCGTACGGGCACCAGCAGGCTCGCGTACGGATGGGACGCCATCGCGTCGCCCCAATCGAGGAAGACCGGCGGCCTGCCCACCATGACGTTCCACGGGTGGAGGTCGTTGTGGTCGACGCTGGCGAACCCGTCGAGGCGCGCTGCGAGGTCGACGACCAGCGGACGAGCCGTACGGATGCGGCGCAGCGTGTCCAGCGCGTGCTCGTCGTCGTTGTCGACCGCTGCTTGTTCGAGCGACGCGTGGAGCCGGTCGAAGACCTGGGGCATCGCCTCCGGGCGGGCATCGGGAAGGCCCCGCGCCACGAGTTCGTCGATGCGGTGCGACACGGTGCGCTGCAGCCGCGCGTACGTCGACATCGCCTCTCGGAACGGGTCACCCGCGTAGAGGACGCCCACCTCCTCTTCGTCGACGCCGTCGCCCAGTGACGCGCCCACATCGGCGAGCAGCAGCCACCCGTGCTCCTCGTCGGCGCCGAGCACCGGTGCGACGTGCTCGGGTGCCTCCTCGGCGAGCACGCCGTGCAGGACGGTCTCTGCGCTGTTCTCGGGCACAGCCTTGAACCAGACCTGGCTGTCGTCGGTCGGCAGGGACATCACCATCCCCCAGGGACGCACGCGCGACCAGCTGGCGTCTCCCGTACGGCGAATGCCCGCCTGCTGCAGCCGGGCATCGGCCCAGGCGAGAGCGTCGTCAACGAAGGGCTCTCGCTGCCACTGCTCGAACCTGGTCATACGTCATCATCGCAGGGCCGGGAACCCGCCCACCGGGTTTCTGTACAGCGGCCTGGCCCGCGGGCCACATCGGCGTGAGGCAAGGGCTACGACGCCCTGAGCGCGCACCAGGCGACACCTGGCCGGTCCTGACCTACGGCAGCGTGGACGGGTCGAGGCACCAGGCGAGCATCTGGGGCCACGGGCCGTAACCGTCCGGCGTGCTGAGATGCCCGGCGCCGGGGATCGTGATCTTCGGGATGCCCAGCGGCCCCACGTACAGCTCGTCAGGACCTTCGGGACAGTACGGGTCGTCCGGGCCGACGATCATGACGGCGCGACGCGCGCCGGTGCGGTCCTCGCCGGTCGGGGTCCAGGTGAACTCGTCGAGCCACAGCTCGGCCATGAGACTGGGCGACGGCGGCGAGACCAGGATGAGCTGGGCGACCTCCGGCACTCGGTTGCGCGCCGCGGCATGCAACCAGGTCGGTACGGACAGGCTGTGGCACACCACGGTGACCTCGGCCTCGCCGCAGGCCTCGACTTCGGCGGTGTGCGTGTCCAGCCAGGCGTCGAGGTGTGGTTCGTCGGGGTCGGGGAGCTGCGGATAGCGCACGAGGAACCCCCGCGCGACGAGCTCGTCGTGCAGCCAGTGGTGCCAGTGGTCGACCTCGCGATGGTTCTGCCAGCCGTGCAGGAGCACGAACGCGCGCGTCATGACCGGCGCCCGATGTCGGCCACCACAGCACCGGTGAGCTGTACGAGATCGGCCGGCGCCAGTTCGAGCTGGAGACCGCGACGTCCGCCGGAGACCAGCATCGTCTCGTACTCCCACGCGGTGCTGTCGATGACCGTGCGCAGCCTCGTGCGCTGGCCCAGTGGCGAGATGCCGCCCACGACGTAGCCGGTGGACCGCTGCGCGACGGCCGGATCGGCCATCTCCGCGCGCTTGCCGCCGAGGGCGGCCGCGAGAGACTTGAGGTCGAGCTGCCCGGAGACCGGCACGATGCCGACCGCGAGCTCGGGCTTGGGTCCGCCGAGGACCGTGGCGAGCAGCGTCTTGAAGACGCGCTCCGCCGGTACGCCGAGCGCCGCCACGGTCTCGTCGCCGAAGTGGTCCTTGGCCACATGGTCGTACTCGTGGACCGTGAACACGACCCCGGCCTTGGCGAGGATCTCCAGCGCGGGCGTGCCGGCGGGCTTCTTGGCCATCAGAACACCGCCGAGACGCCGAGCAGCAGCAGGGGAGCGAGCAGCAGGGCCGGCAGGAGCTCGGCGACCCGGATGCGCTTGACGTCCAGCAGGCCCAGGGCCAGGGCGAGCAGGATGACGCCGCCGGTGGCGGTGATGATGTCGACGTACGCGGTGGGCAGAACGTCGCCGAGCAGGAATCCGGCCAACGTGAGTGAGCCCTGGATGATCGCGAGGATACCGGCGCTGAACAGCACGCCGACGCCCAACGACGACGCGAACGCGATGGCGGCGAAGCCGTCGAGGATCGACTTCACGATGAGCTGGTCGGACCCGCGCCCCAGGCCGTCGGTGAGCGAGCCGACGATGGTGAGCGGGCCGATGCAGAACAGCAACGAGGGCGTGACGATCGCGGTGACGAAGTGCTGCCGGGACTCGCCACCCTGGCCGATGTGGTCGGTGAGCCAGCCGGCCAGGCCTTCGACGCGGTCCTGCAGTTTGAGCGCGGAGCCGAGGATGCCGCCGAACAGCAGGGCCATGACGAGGATGATCATCGGTACGCCGCGGCCGACGAGGTCCGACAACGGCGTCGACGAGATCTGCCAGGCATTCATGAGCGCCAGCACGACGGTGATCAGGCCCAGCGACTGCGTCACCAGCGTGCGGGTACGTTCCGGCAGCCGGTTCCCGATCAACAGCCCCAGGAGACCGCCGACCAGGACCGTACCCACGTTGGCGACGGTCCCTACGCCGATGAACAGGGGCGCGAGGACTGTCTCGAGTGGCACAAGGACCATTCAACCGTACGAGAGGAGGCGGGTCGGGTGCGTTGACGCAGCGTGATATCTGGGCATGAGACATCGGCTGCTGTCAATAGACTCACGCCGTGCTTCGACGAATCGACTTGCGTGACACTGCTGATGCCGATCTCGACTACGCGTCCGTCGTGCCGCGGGCTGAGTTCGACGTCGAGCATGCCGTCGCCACGGTCGCGCCGATCTGTACAGCGGTGGCGAACGAGGGCGAGACGGCGCTTCGTCGGTACAGCGTCCAGTTCGACGGCGTCGATCCCGTGTCGCTGCGGGTGCCCGTCGAGGTGCTCGACTCGTGTCTGGCCGACCTCGACCCGCTGCTACGTGCGGCGTTCGAGGAGTCGATCCGGCGTCGGCGGCTGGTGTGCGCCGACGAGGCCGCGATGCCGCAGCCGACCACGGAGCTGGCGCCCGGCGCGACCGTCACCACGCGACTGGTCCCCGTGGGCAGAGTTGGCCTGTACGTGCCGGGCGGGCTCGCGCCCTTGGCATCCAGCGTGATCATGAACGTCGTCCCGGCGCAGGCCACGGGCGTGTCCTCGATCGCCGTCTCCAGCCCGCCGCAGAAGGAGTTCGGCGGGCT
>JAPUEI010000075.1:26203-31336 GCA_027492675.1 Propionibacteriaceae bacterium
CCGTACTCGCCGGTGTCGCTCGGCGACTACTCGGCGGGCTCGACGCACGTCCTGCCGACGGCCGCCGCCGCGCGTCACTCCTCGGGGCTCACCGTGGCGAGCTTCCGGCGTACGGTCCACGTGATCGCGTACGACGAGGCCGCCCTGCTCGACCTCGCCGACGGCGTCGAGCGGTTCGCGCTGGCCGAGAACCTGCCGGCCCACGCGAACGCCGTGACCGTACGCCGTCCGCGATGAGAGCCGACGTCACGCTGGCCGAGCTGCCGCTGCGGCCGGAGCTGGTCGGCGAGGAGCCGTACGGGGCGCCGCAACTTGATGTGCCCGTGTGCCTCAACGTCAACGAGAACCCGTTCCCGCCGTCGTCGCGCGTGCGCCAGGAGATGGCCGACGCGGTGGTGGCGCTCGCGGGCGGGGTGAACCGCTACCCGGATCGCGAGGCCTGGGAGCTGCGCACGGCGCTCGCCGGCTACCTCGGCCACGGCATCACGCCGGAGATGGTGTGGGCGGCGAACGGGTCGAACGAGGTCATGACGCACGTGCTGAGCGCGTTCGGCGGCCCTGGCCGGTCGGTGCTGTCGTTCACGCCGACGTACTCGATGTATCCCGAGTACGCGCGGAACACCCACACGGCGTACGTCACGATGCCTCGCCGCGCCGACCACACGCTCGACGCCGAGCTCGTGCTCGCCGCCATCGCCGCGCATGAGCCGACGGTCGTCGTCATCACCACGCCGAACAACCCGACCGGTACGCCGACGCCGCTGGGCGTCATCGCCGAGGTGCTGGCGGGAACCGAGGCGATCGTCGTGGTCGACGAGGCGTACCAGGAGTTCGCGACGCACCCCGATCAGACGGCGCTGACGCTGCTGGCGGAGCACGGCAACCTGGTCGTGAGCCGCACGATGAGCAAGGCGTTCGCGTTCGCCGGTGGGCGGTTGGGCTACCTGGCCGCGAACCCGGCCGTCGTCGACGCGCTGCGGATCGTGCGCCTGCCGTACCACCTGTCCGCGCAGTCCCAGGCGCTGGCGCTCGTGGCGCTGCGGAACGCCGAGGAGATGCTCGGCCAGGTGGACGTGCTGCGCAGGCTTCGCGACGAGGCGCTGGTCAGGCTGCCGGCGCTCGGCGTCGAGGTCGTACCGTCCGACGCGAACTTCTGCCTGTTCGGGCGGTTCGCGGACCGGCATGATGTGTGGCAGCGGCTGCTGGACCGTGGCGTGCTCGTGCGCGAGACGGGTCCGGCGGGGTACCTGAGGGTGTCCGCCGGTACGGCTGAAGAGATGGAGCGGTTCTACGCCGCGCTCGCGGAGGTGCTCGCCGAGGGCGCGCCGCGTCTGGAAGGGGAGTCATGAGTCGTCGTGCGAAGGTCGAGCGGGTCACCAGCGAGTCGAGCGTGTCGGTCGAGATCGACCTCGACGGTACGGGTGCGTCGACGATCTCGACGGGTGTCGGGTTCTACGACCACATGCTGACGGCGCTCAGCCGCCACTCGCTGATCGACATGACGATCACCACGACCGGCGACGTGCACATCGACGGGCACCACAGCGTGGAGGACACCGCGATCGCGATCGGGCAGGCCATCCGCGAGGCGCTGGGGGACAAGAAGGGCATCCGGCGGTTCGGCGACGCGATCGTGCCGCTGGACGAGGCCGTGGCGCAGTGCGTCGTCGACGTGGCCGGGCGACCGTACGTGGTGTGCGCGGGAGAGCCGGCGGGGTACGAGTACGCGCTGATCGGTGGCTCCGGTGTACCGTACGCGGGCTCGATGACCCGCCACGTCGTGGAGTCGCTGGCGATGAACGCGGGTCTGTGCGTGCACCTCACGCTGCTCGCGGGGCGTGACCCGCACCACATCGCGGAGGCGCAGTACAAGGCACTGGCTCGGGCGCTGCGCGCGGCGGTCGAGCCCGATCCTCGGGTGACCGGCGTCCCCTCGACGAAGGGCGCCCTGTGACGGGACCCCGCGTCGCGGTCCTCGACTACGGGTCCGGCAACCTCCACTCGGCGACGCGGGCGCTCGCCGCTGCGGGCGCGGAGGTGGTGCTCACGGCGGACGCCGAGATCGCTGCGGCCGCTGACGGGCTGGTCGTCCCCGGCGTGGGGGCGTTCGCGGCCTGCATGGACGGGCTGCTGGGAGTCGGCGGCGATGCGATCATCGCCGACCGGATCGCGTCGCAGCGCCCGGTGCTCGGCATCTGCGTGGGCCACCAGGTGCTGTTCGCGCGAGGAGACGAGCATGGCGAGCTCGTACCGGGGTGCGGCATCTACCCCGGCCTCGTGACGCAGCTGAAGGCTGTACGGCTGCCGCACATGGGCTGGAACGAGGTTCACGCGCCGGAGTCGACGCGGATGTTCGCCGGGGTCGCGGGGGAGCGGTTCTACTTCGTCCACTCGTACGGCGCGCTGTCGACGGCCGACCTCCCCGACGACGCGCTCGTCACGACGGCCAACCACGAGGACGCGGACTTCGTCGCCGCAGTGGAGTGGGGCGTCGTCTGGTCGACCCAGTTCCACCCCGAGAAGTCCGGCGCCGCCGGCGCTCGCCTGCTCCGCAACTGGATCGCGACGCTCTAGCTCGGACGGATCCGCTGTGGGGGCCAGGGTCCTCACCACGTTCTGTACGGTCGGCCGCCGCACCACGGTTCCCCGTACGCACAACCACCGTACGGACAGGCAATTGGTGCGCATGGGGCAACTGTCTCGGCGTGTCGGCTTCGGAGAGTGGCTTCTGCCTGTCCACCGGGGCGCCTCGACAGGCAAGTGGTGCGTGTGAGGCGGCTGACCCGGCGTGTCGGCGTCTTCGGACCGGCTTCTGCCTGTCTGTACGACCGTCAGATCACGCCCTGTCACCACATGAAGATGTCAGGCGGCCGCATGTCGCTTCGGCGGCGTCGTGGCCTCACCCGTGAGCCAGCTCAGGAGGACCCAGCCGACCCATGCCGGCGAGAAGAACACGTCCTCGTACGTGAACCGCAAGGAGGCCCATCCATTCAGCGCGTACCCGGTGTGCCTGTGACAGTCCTTTCTGAGACCGTCCCGGGTTCCGTGGTGCTCGAAGCCGTCAGCCTCAACTGCCAGACGCAGCTTCTTGCTGCCCAGGTCCGCGACCGCGAAGAAGCCGGGCTCCGCCACAACCAGCTGCGGCGTCAGCTCGATCCCCACGGATAGGGCGATGGCCCGGAGTACGGACTCGAACGGGTTCTTGGCGCGACCGTCCGCGTGCCTCGCCACGCGTCGGGCGGCAATGGCGCCGGGACCGCGGGCCGCCGCTGCTGCCGTCGCGAGGCGACTCGGTGTGACCTTCCCGGATCGCAGGGCCGAGTCGGCGATGGCCAAGGCCTCGTCGAACGGGAGCACCCGCGCGCAGTCGAGGACGGTACGCACAGGGCTGGTCACTCCCGCTGCGATCTCCGAAGTGGTCAACGGGGTCCAGTGAAGGTGGAAGCCCTTGACGTCCACTCGTACATGTCGTTTGCGGGGGACCGCGACCCACGGTTCGGAGGGAGGGATCTTGACCTTCCATCCGTGGTGGATAGCGGCGCTGAGGTGTGAGAGGACGCCGGTGAGAGACTCCGCCAGAAGGCGGTGTTCCTCCAGGTCGGTGCGGGGCGAGTACGGGTCGTCGTCGGTGATGGCTGAGGTCGTCATGCCTGGGACCATGTGCGCGACTGGGCACATGCGTCACTTGTCCACAGAACTCCTTGGGTCTGCTGGTTGTCCACAGGCCGAACCCCCGTACCTGCGGGGTCCGCCGAGCCACCGAGCCACTGAGACCGGACAGGCAGTAGGGCCGTACGGGTTCGCGACACGCCGAGGAACCGGCCGTGCGTGACGCCATCTGCCTGTCCGGTTCACTCGGCGGACAGGCAGACCGGGCCCCCACAGGGCGACACGCCGAGCGAGTCGCCACATGCGCACCAATTGCCTGTCCGGTCGGGGAGGGGGGATGACGGACGGCCGCCGGTGCCATCGGCCGGTGCCGACGGGCTGGTGCCGTCGGGCGGGTGCGTGGGGGGCGGGAAGAGTCCAGGGGCGTCCCCACATGCCCGTATCCGCGGGCTTGGAACGCTAGGGCGCGTGTGCAGCACTCGGGTAGGGTGCGGGCCGTGGAATCCCTCGTGCTGTTGCCCGCCGTCGACGTGCAGAACGGACAAGCCGTCCAGCTGGTCCAGGGGGTGGCGGGGTCCGAGAAGGTCTTCGGCGACCCTCTGTCCGCCGCCCGGCGCTGGCAGGACGACGGCGCCGAGTGGATCCACCTCGTCGACCTCGACGCGGCGTTCGGCCGCGGCTCCAACGCCGACGTCATCGCCGAGATCGTCGGCGCCATGGACCTCAACGTGGAGCTCTCCGGAGGCATCCGCGACGACGCCAGCCTGGAGCGTGCCCTGGCCACCGGCTGCCGCCGCGTGAATATCGGCACCGCCGCGCTCGAGAACCCTGAGTGGTGCGTCGACGTCATCGCCTCCTACGGTGACCGGATCGCTATCGGCCTCGACGTCAAGGGCACCAAGCTCGCCGCACGCGGTTGGACCAAGGAGGGCGGCGACCTGTACGAGACGCTCGCCACCTTGTCAGAGGCTGGTTGCGCTCGGTTCGTCGTCACCGACGTGGCCTCCGACGGCATGCTCTCCGGCCCGAACCTCGAGCTCCTGGGCAACGTCTGCGCTCGTACGGACGCGCACGTCGTCGCGTCCGGCGGCATCTCCAGCCTCCAGGACCTCAAGACGCTGTGTGGTCTCGTCCCTCTCGGCGTCGAGGGCGCCATCGTCGGCACGGCCCTGTACGTCGGCAACTTCACCCTCACCGAGGCCCTCGCCCTGACCCACGACCCGGCGGGGAGCACCCTGTGACGGCCGTTCCCGCAGCGGCCTTCCACGCGGAGCACCTGCCCGCCGACCCGCCGCCGCTGCTGACGGGCCGCCTCGCCGATCTGCTGGCCGGCAAGAAGATCGTCATGACCGGCGTCACCGGGTTCATCGGCGAGCAGATCCTGTGGAAGACGCTCAACGAGCTGCCCGACACGAAGGTGGGC
Organism: Propionibacteriaceae bacterium; assembly: GCA_027492675.1. Classification (GTDB taxonomy): domain Bacteria; phylum Actinomycetota; class Actinomycetes; order Propionibacteriales; family Propionibacteriaceae; genus Fen-668. Next base: position 31,236 of record JAPUEI010000075.1, read on the forward strand.
GTGCTTGTCCGTCGCAAGGGCTCCTCGACCGCGTACGACCGCGTGGTCGCTCTGGTGAAGAAGAAGATCTTCGCCGACGTACGAGAGGCGGCCGGGGGCGC
>JAPUEI010000075.1:31436-59482 GCA_027492675.1 Propionibacteriaceae bacterium
ATCCCCGAGGAAGCCCATCGCCACGAGGTCGACTACGAGGCCGAGACCAAGGCCGCGCTCGCGATGAAGGACCTCATCGAGGCCCAGTCGCGCACCGCGTCGCAGCTCACCAAGCTCCGCAAGCAGGCCGAACGGCTGCATCGGCAGGCCGGCTTCCTCACCACCGCCGAGGACACCGAGAACCGCCGCAAGGAGTGGGTCACCAGCCAGCTGGTCGCCGCCGGTACGGAGCGTGCGCGCTCACTGGGCTGGACGGACGTCTACACCTTCGCCAAGGCGATGGGGGAGCGGGTCGTCGCCGACGTGGGCAAGAACATCCGCGTCTCCGTCGTCCGGCCGGCGATCGTCGAGTCGAGCCTGCGCCACCCGTACCCGGGCTGGATCGAGGGCTTCAAGATGGCCGACCCGATCATCCTGGCGTACGGGCGCGGCAACCTCCCCGAGTTCCCGGCGTCGCCCGACGCGGTGATCGACATCATCCCGTGCGACTACGTGGTGAACGCGATCCTCGCGGTCTGCGCCACCGAGCCCGAGGTCGGCAGGCCGGAGTTCTACCACTCGGCGTCCGGCGCGCGGAACCCGCTGACGTTCCGGGGCATCTTCCACCACGTCCACGACTACTTCGCGGCCCATCCGTACGCCACCGGCCGTCAGGCCGCCAAGCTCGCCTGGTGGGACTTCCCGGGCGCCGAGCCCGTGGAACGGCTGCTGCAGACGTCCGAGGTGCTGCACCGTACGGCGGAGCGTGCGCTCACCTTCCTGCCGCGTGGACCGCGGACCAGGGCCTTGGCCGCGAAGCTCGACAAGGGCGGCAGCCAGTTGTCGTTCCTGCGCAAGTACCTGTCGCTCTACTCGGAGTACCTGCAGTCCGAGCTCCACTTCGTCGACGACCGCACGCTGGCGCTGCACCGCTCGCTGCACGCCGACGACGTGCCTGCGTGGGGCTTCGACAGCGGCGACTTCGACTGGACCGAATACATGGAGCGGATCCACATCCCGTCCATCACCGATCCCGTACGACGCCTGGAAGCGGCCCGTAGCCGTCGCGGCGAGCGCGCATCGACGTACCGCGACCTCAAGCCTTTGGCGCCCGGCGCCGAGCGGCCCAACGTGCTGGTGGCGTTCGACCTCGACGGCACGGTGCTGAGCGCCAACGTGCTGGAGACGTACCTGTGGGCACGTCTGCCGGAGCTGTCCGCCGTCGGGCGGGTACGGGAGCTGGCGGCGGTGATCTCGCAGCTGCCGAGCTACCTGACGGCCGAGCGTCGCGATCGGGGCACGTTCCTGAGGTCGGTGTACCGGCGGTACCGCGGTGCGGATCTCGAGGCCCTCGAGGCGTTCATCGACGAGACCATCTCGCCGCACATGCTGGACCGGATGTCGAGCGACGCGATCCGTCGCGTGCGGCAGCACCGCGAGGCCGGTCACACGACGATCCTCATCACCGGCGTCATCCGCCCGCTGACGAAGCCGCTCGAGCAGCTGTTCGACGTGGTCGTCTCCGCCGAGCTGGGCGTCGACGCGGACGGACGTTGCACCGGCTACCTCACCGGTCCGCCCATGGTCGGTGAGTCACGGTCGGCGTGGCTGCGTCACTACGCGGCGCTGCACGGCATCGACCTCACGTCCAGCTTCGCCTACGCCGACAGTCACGTGGACCTGCCGATGCTGCGCACGGTCGGGTTCCCGGTCGCCGTGAACCCCGATCTCGGTCTCCAGCGCGCCGCCAAACAGGCTGGCTGGTCGACGGTCGAATGGTCCGTACAGTCCCCGGCCCCGCGCTGGATCCTTCCCTCCTAAGGAGCACGAGCATGCGCCCAGGTTTTGCTCTCGAGGTTGACGAGCGCACCCCACCCGCCCTCGTCCGGTCCGCCGGCGACGTCCGGCTCGAGCGGTTCTCGCTCGGCACCCAGATCGTGTACCCGCCCGACGGCCAGCCGTGGGGTGACGCCGTCGCCGCGACGGCGGCTGCCCTTGCCGCGCCGCTGTCAGGCGAGTCGCTGACAGGCCGGCTCCGTCCGGGGATGCGGCTGACGATCACGTTCGCGGACAGCTCCGTACCGGCGCCTGCCGCCGCCGACGACCCTCGCCGGGTCGTCGTGGAGCACGTGCTGTCGGCGGCCGCCGAGGCCGGGGTCGACGATGTCGCGTTGGTGGCGGCTACCGGTCTGCGGCGGCGTCTCGGCGCTGACGACCTGCGCCGGATCCTCGGTGAGCGCGTCAGCCGCAGCTTCGCCGGCGACCCTCGGCTGTCGAGCCATGACGCCAGCGACGATACCGGCCTGGTCACCATCGGCGAGGCCGAGGACGTCCAGCTGCGCTTCAACCGCCGGGTCGTCGAGTCTGACCTCGTCATCCACGTCAGCGTCGTGACCGGCCGCGAGCACGCCGGCTGGGACGAGTTCGCCTCCGGTCTGGCCTCGGCGGAGACGATCGACGCCGCGTACGGCTGGAAGGGCTCCGCCGCACCGCTGCTCGAGGCCGTACAGAGCCGCATCGAGGTGCTCGGGGTGGCCGTCGTGCTCGGACAGCCGTCCTGGAGCGGCGCGCTCCGGTTCCTGTCGTCGCGCGAGTGGGAGTGGTCGCTGAAGGACCAGGCCGCCTACCTCGCCTCGCGGCGCGCGTTGGCGACCGCGCCCGTACAGACCGGCCGTCTGCTGTACGCCAACCGCACCGTCGATTACCCGATCATGGCCGTGGTCGCGGGCGATCTGTCGGAGGCCCGCGACGCGGCTCAGGCCCGGCTGGCGCAGGAGCAGACGGTCGCCGTGAAGGGCACGGCCGACGTGCTCGTGACCGGCGTGCCGTCGGTGCACCTCGCCGCGCCCGACAACGACTCCAGCCCCCTGGGTGCGGCGTGGTGGGTGCTCAAGCACGTGTACGGCCTCGGAGGCGACGCGCCGGTCGTCCGTGACGGGGGTGCGATCATCGCGTTCCACCCGCTCGGCGACCGGTTCTCCACGCGCCACCATGGGGCTGCAGCCGACGTCATCGCCGAGGTGCTGCCGGAGACGCTGGACCCTGAGGAGATCGCGACCAGGTTCCTGCCGAGGTTCGCGGCCGACCCCTGGTACACCGATCTGTACAGGCAGCGCGGCGCCTACCACCCCCTGCACGCGTTCCACCAGTGGTTCGCGATCCAGCCCGCGATCGAGGCGATGGGCGACATCATCTTCGTGGGCGCCAACCGCCGTACGGCCGAGGCCATGGGCTTCCGCGCCGCGACCACCTACGCCGACGCTCTCGAGATCGCGGCGACCAGGCTGGGCCGCCGACCCGCCATCACGTACGTCCGTGACGGCGCAGGCGTCCAGGTGGCGGTCTCGTGAGTCGCGAGATCGCGCCCTGGGCCGATCCCCGTATTCCGGCGAAGGCCCGCGGCGCCCAGGTCAACAACCCGTTCAAGGGCGCCGTACGCGACATCCGGCTGGTGGGTCGTGGGTGGCGCTGGGGCCGAGGAGCCGTACGTCCGGGTGACGTCGACCGGTTGCCCGCCCAGCAGCGGAAGTCGGTCGCGCCGGCTCCTGTTCGTGCGACGGTGCGTGACCCGTTCGTGGGGTGGCTGCGCCGCGTGAAGGTGGAGATCACGGGTCTGTCGAGCCGGTCCGCCGAGGCACGCGTCGTGCTGGCCCACGTCGAGTCCGGCGCCGACCTCGCCGTGCTGCTGGAGTCGATCCCCGCCTCGTGGAAGGTCGTCACCACACGCATCCCCAGGGCGCTCGCCGCGGGCCGCAGCGTGCTCATGATCACCGACTTCGCCTCCGCCTCGGCAGCGGACGTCGTCGCCCAGGCCGCGCAGCTCGCGACCCGGAACGGACGTTCGGTGGTGCCCGTGGTCGTCCGCCGGCTCACCTCGGGGATGCCCCCGGACGAGGGGCCGACGATCCCCGCGCCGAAGCGCGTCGATGAGGTGCTCGTGCGCTACGGCGAGCAGATCCGCGAGCAGAACCCGGTGACGATCGCCCAGCTCGCGTTCGACGCGGTCGGCGACCTTCTGGCCGAGGACGACGCGACCTGGTGGGAGGTCGTCAGCGGGGACGTAGCCTCGCCGCTGGTGCGCTCGATGCCGTCGTGGCGCCGCCTGTGGGAGCGTACGGACCCGGATCGCGACGTCGCCCGCTCGCCGCGCCGTATCTGGCGCTGACCACGCCTGGGGGTCGATGACCCAGACCGGGCCGACGAGGCGTCGCTGTGCTGCCCGGCGGCTGCGTGTGCGCCGCGACGCAGGTACGGCCCCGGCCGAGCCCGTACGATGGAGGCGGCACGGCGCCGTGCCTTTCGACAGTCAGGAGCCGCATGGTCACCGACCCGCTGGAGGCCCTGCGCGATGCCGGCGTCCTCTACTGGGAGGCGCTGAGGCCGGCGGACTATCCAGAGCTCTCCTCGCTGGCCGCCGCCCTGGAACACCTCGACGACACGATCGAGCGCCACAGCATGGATGAGCTGCTCGCGTCGCTGGAGCACGATGCGCCCAACCCGTCCGAGCTAGGCGTCGTCGGCCGCGATCAGCGCGGGTCGATCGTGGCGTACGCGCTCGACCTGGTCCACCCGAAGGACACCTCTCCCCGTCGCGTACAGATCGTGGGCGGCATCCACCCCGCCTGGCGCGACAAGGGGATCGGCCACGCCCTGCTCGACTGGCAGCTCGCCGCGGCGCGACGCTGGGACTACGCGACTCGGCGCGCTCACCATGGGTCGCTCAAGGTCTGCGCGACCGCCGACTCGAAGCTCACAGGCCTGAGGGAGCTGTACGAGTCGTACGGCCTGATGCCGGAGACCTGGTACCTGGACGCCCACCGCAGCTTCGCCGACGCCCAGCCGCCCAAGAGGCCCGCCGTGCCTGACGGGATCGAGCTCAAGGCGTACCCCCAGGTTCCCGCCGACGCCGTGCTTGCCGCGCACAACGAGGCGTTCCTCGGTCGTAGCGGTGCCGTGCAGCTCGGACCTGCGGAATGGCACGAGTCGATGACCCGCCCTGGTAGCCGCCCCGACCTCTCGTGGGCGCTGACCGTGGGGGAGCGGGTGATCGGCTACGCGCTCAACTGCGTCGACGCCGAGTCCGACGACGAGGCGCCGGAGGGCTGGACGGACCGTCTCGGCGTCATCCCGGCGTGGCGCGGGCGAGGACTTTCCGGCGTGCTGCTGCAGGCATCCGCCGCGTCCTTCTACGAGGCCGGCCTTCCCGGCGCCGGCATCGGGGTGGACACGGAGGACCCGCTGGCGGAGATGGCGCGCTACCGCGGGCTGGGCTACGACGCGGTCGACGCACTGGTCGGCTACTCGCGGACGCTGCACTGAGCCGCGGCGCTGGTTCGCCCCGCCCGGGCCGCGTTGCGTAGAGTGGGCATGTTTCTGGCGGGATCGAACAGGGGCGCGCGATGCGCGACCGGCCACCGCGGTGAGCGGGGCGAGGAAGGGAACCGATGAGCGGGCACTCCAAGTGGGCGACGACCAAGCACAAGAAGGCGGTCATCGACGCCAAGCGGGGCAAGCTGTTCGCCAAGCTCATCAAGAACATCGAGGTCGCGGCGCGCACCGGCGGCGGTGACCCGGGCGGCAACCCGACGCTCTACGACGCGATCCAGAAGGCGCGCAAGAACTCCGTCCCCATCGACAACATCGACCGTGCGGTGAAGCGCGGCTCGGGAGCTGAGAGCGGTGGGTCGGAGTACATCAACATCATGTACGAGGCGTACGGCCCGGCCGGTGTCGCGATCCTCATCGAGTGCCTCACGGACAACCGCAACCGCTCCGCCTCGGACGTCCGCGTCGCCGTCACGCGCAACGGCGCGACGATGGCCGACGTCGGCTCGGTGCAGCGGCTGTTCTCCCGCAAGGGTGTCGTCGAGGTCGCCAAGAAGCAGGACGGCAAGACGCTGAGCGAGGACGATCTGCTCGAGGCCACCATCGATGCGGAGCCCGAGGACATCAGCGACCAGGGCGAGGGCTTCACGATCACCTCCGACCCCAACCAGCTGGTCGCCGTCCGCAAGGCCGTACAGGCAGCAGGCCTCGACTACGAGTCCGCCGAGGTGCTGTTCGTTCCGTCCTTCGCCCAGGACATCACCGACATCGAGAGCGCCCGCAAGCTCTACAAGCTGATCGACGCGCTCGAGGACCTGGACGACGTCCAGAACGTGTACGCGAACGACGCGATCGCCCCCGAGATCGAGGCCGCACTCGACGAGGAGTGACCTCGTCGGCGTGGCACCGACGAGCTGACGGCTGTACGGGCTAGCCTCTCGAACACGTGTTCGGAAAGGACGTGCCGGTGCAGGTGTTGGGCGTTGACCCCGGGCTCACGCGTTGTGGCGTCGGGGTGGTGACCGGGAGCCCCGGCCGAGCTCAGTTGGTGGCCGCAGGGGTGATCCGTACGAGCCCGGAACTGGACCTGCCGCACCGCCTGCTGCAGATCGAGGCCGGTCTCGAGGAGTGGCTCGCCCTCCACACGGTCGACGCGGTCGCCGTCGAGCGCGTCTTCTCCCAGCACAACGTCACCACGGTCATCGGCACGGCGCAGGCGGCAGGGATCGCGATGCTCGTCGCCGCCCGTCACGGCATTCCGGCCTTCCAGCACACGCCCAGCGAGGTCAAGGCGGCCATCAGCGGGTCCGGCCGGGCCGACAAGGCCCAGGTGGGCGCGATGGTCGCGCGCATCCTCTCGCTCGACAGTCCTCCCAAGCCTGCGGACGCCGCGGACGCGGTGGCGCTGGCGATCTGCCACGTATGGCGCGGGGGAGCGGCGTCGAGGCTCGCCGAGGCCGCCAAGGCTTCGGGTCCCCGCCCGGTGACCTGGGCCCAGATCGTCAAGGCAAGGAGTGCGTCGTGATCGCGCAGGTGACGGGTGTCGTGAGCGGGGTCGGTGCCACCTGGGCCGTCATCACGGTGGGAGGCTTCGGGCTGCGACTGCTGTGCACGCCCTCCACCGCCGCCGGACTCCGGGTCGGCCAGGAGACGACGCTCTCGACCTCGCTCATCGTCCGTGAGGACTCGTTGACCCTGTACGGGTTCGCCGATGATGCCGAGCGCGAGACCTTCGAGCTCGTACAGACCGCGACCGGTGTCGGGCCCAAGCTCGCCCAGGCCATCGTCTCGGTGCTGTCGCCCGACGACCTCCGGGTGGCGATCGCGACGGAGAACCTCGCCGCCTTGTGCACCGTGCCCGGCATCGGCCGTCGCGGCGCCCAGCGCCTCGTGATCGAGCTCAAGGACAAGGTGGGGGCTCTCGCTGTCGCCGGCTCGGCCACGCTGCCTGCGGCGCCCCCGGCCTGGCGGGAACAAGTACGACTCGGGCTCGAAGGGCTCGGCTGGTCGGCCCGCGACGCCGAGGCCGCCTGTGACCGCGTCCAGCCGCTCGCCGACGAGGATCCTTCGCTCGGCGTGGCAGGGCTGATGCGCGCGGCGCTGCGCTCGCTCGCCAAGTAGGTTGTGGCCCGTGCACGAACCCAGTCCTGTCGATCCCCACGCGACGCCCGATGAGCGCACGGTCGAGGCCGCCCTTCGGCCGACGACGTTGGAGGAGTTCGAAGGGCAGCCTCGCGTCGCCGACCAGCTGAGCCTCGTGCTGCAGGCGGCCAAGCACCGCGGCACGGTCCCGGACCATGTCCTGCTCAGCGGGCCCCCAGGTCTGGGCAAGACCACGCTGGCCATGATCATCGCCAACGAGCTCGGCGCGCCGCTGCGGATCTCGTCGGGCCCGGCGATCCAGCACGCAGGCGACTTGGCCGCGATCCTCTCCGGTCTCAGCGAGGGCGAGGTCTTCTTCCTCGACGAGATCCATCGGATGTCGCGCCCGGCCGAGGAGATGCTCTACCTCGCGATGGAGGACTTCCGGGTCGACGTCGTCGTCGGCAAGGGCCCCGGGGCGACGGCTATCCCTCTCGAGATTCCGCCGTTCACCCTCGTCGGGGCGACGACCAGGGCCGGCCTGCTGCCCGGTCCGCTGCGGGACAGGTTCGGGTTCACCGCCCAGCTCGAGTTCTACGACGTCAGTTCCCTCACTCACATCGTCCGCCGGTCTGCTCAGCGCCTGTCCGTACCCCTCAAGGGCGATGCCGCCGATCTGATCGCCTCGCGGTCACGAGGCACGCCTCGCATCGCGAACCGGCTGCTGCGTCGGGTACGGGACGTCGCGCAGGTGCGGGGCGACGGGGTCGTCACCGAGGCGGTCGCTCTGGAGGCGCTCCGTGTGTACGAGGTCGACGAGCTCGGCCTCGACAGGCTGGACCGGGGTGTGCTGGAGGCGATCTGCGGCAAGTTCGGCGGGGGCCCGGTGGGTCTGAGCACGCTGGCCATCGCCGTGGGGGAGGAGACCGAGACCGTCGAGGAGGTGGCCGAGCCCTTCCTGGTCCGCCAGGGATTCCTGATGCGCACGCCGCGCGGCCGTGTCGCGACACCGTCCGCCTACGCCCACCTGGGTCTCATACCCCCGCCTGGGGTCGCCGCGGTCCCGGGATTGTTCGACTGACCCACCTCACAGGTTCGGCCCACGCCGGACGTGCGTTCGGTGCTCCCGGGGACCGGCCGCTAGGCTGTGCAAGGCTCTCGCGTGGAGGGCCCGTTGACGCTCGAAGGATGACATGGATCTCGCAACCCTTGGGATGATCGCCCTCCTCGCTGTAGTGGGCTACTTCATGCTCATCCGCCCCCAGCAGAAGCGGGCGAAGGACCAGGCCGCGCTGATGAAGGCCCTCGAGCCCGGCACGCGCGTCATGATGTCCGGCGGCATCTACGGCACGATCCGTCACCTCGGTGAGAAGCAGGTCGTGGTCGAGGTGTCACCCGGCGTCGAGTTGAGCTTCGTGAAGGCCGCGATCGTCCGTCCGCTCAAGGACGAGGACGAGGAGTTCGAGTACGACGACAGCACCGTCGCCGCTCCGGTCGAGGAGGTCGTGGGCGACGAGGCGGGCTCGGAGCAGCTCGCGACGGCCGAGCCCGTGGATGTTCCGGCTGAGGTGCCCGCGGACGACGAGACCGGAACGGGTGAGCCGCAGGCCAAGGCCGCGGACCAGGGATAAGGCTTATACGTGGCTAGAACGAGCATTCGGCGCACGCACCCGTTGCGTACGCTCCTTTCATTCCTCATCGTCCTGATCATCCTGTACGTGCTCATGGCGTTCTCCCACACGTGGAGCCCGAAGCTGGGACTCGACTTGCGCGGTGGCACCACCATCACGCTGACCGCCCGCAACTCGTCGGGTTCCGGTGCAGTGGACCAGGCGAGCCTCGACCTGGCGCGCTCGATCATCCAGCAGCGCGTCGACTCCCTCGGTGTCGGCGAGTCCGAAGTGACGACGTCCGGCGGCAACCAGATCCAGGTCTCGGTGCCGAACATGCAGAAGGACGAGCTCGTCGAGCTGGTCGGGCAGACCGCCCAGCTCGAGTTCCGCGCCGTCTACGCCACGGAGTCGACGGCCAACGCGCCCGCCCCCGACGAGGCAACCGCCTTGCCGGCCGTCCCGGATCTCGGCAGCCCTCGGCCGACGGCCATCACGTCGCCGTTGCCTACGGAGGACGCCGCGCGGACCAACCTGCTGGCCGAGAAGCTGAAGTGGGTGCCCGGCACCGCCGACACCCAGGACTACGCGGCCTACAACTGCGGTGACTCCTTCCCGGACGTCGCCGACCAGCCGCTGCTCGCATGTCTGCGTCCGGACCTCGCGAAGACCGGTCAGCAGAAGTTCTTGTTGGGCCCGACGCTGATCGAGGGCAACCTCGTCACCAAGGCGCAGGCCGGCGTCCCCGCGAACCAGCTCAACTGGGTCGTCACCCTGGACTTCAACACCCTTGGCGCGCAGCTGTTCTCCGAGGCCACGAAGTACTTCTCCACCCAGTCCACGCCGATGAACCAGTTCGCCATCGTGCTCGACGGCAAGGTGATCTCGGCGCCGTCGGTGGCGGCGCAGATCCCCGGCGGTGCCGCGGAGATCAGCGGGTCGTTCACCCAGCGGTCCGCCACTGACCTGGCGAACGTCCTGAAGTACGGCGCCCTGCCGCTGGCCTTCGACGTCTCCAGCGTCGACAACGTCTCGGCCACCCTCGGTGCTGACCAGCTCCGCGCCGGCATCATCGCCGGCCTCATCGGACTGGGCCTGGTCGTCGTCTACTCGATCCTCTACTACCGCGGTCTGGCGATCGTGGTCGTGGCGTCCCTCGCCATGGCCGCGGCAGGCACGTACTCCCTCATGGTGCTCCTCGGCTCGACGATGGGCTTCGCGCTCAGCCTGCCGGGCATTGCCGGTGCCATTGTCGCCATCGGTGTCACAGCCGACTCGTTCGTCATCTACTTCGAACGAATACGAGACGAGATGCGCGAGGGTCGCAGCATCAAGACGTCGGTGGAGACCGGCTGGGCGAAGGCACGGCGCACCATCGTCGTGGCCGACGCGGTCTCGCTGCTGAGCGCCGCCATCCTCTTCATCCTCGCCGTCGGCGCGGTGAAGGGCTTCGCCTTCACACTTGGGCTGACGACGCTGCTCGACCTCGCGATCGTGTTCTTCTTCACGAAGCCGGTCGTGGCGCTCCTTGTCCGCACGACGTTCTTCGGGATGGGCAAGCGCGGTTCCGGGCTAGACGCAGGTCACGTGGGTGCTGTGAAGGACGGGCCTGTCGTTGTCCGCCGTCCCGCCGTGGCCAGGAAGCAGGGCTGACGTGTCGACCCCGACCATTGACCGCGAGACCGAGAAGCCCAAGGAGAGCCTGACTCATCGGCTCTACACCGGCGACATCTCGTACGACTTCATCGGGCGCCGCAAGATCTGGTACGCGATCTCCGGTGTGCTGCTGCTGATCTCGGTCGTCGCGCTCCTCACCCGAGGTCTCGACCTCGGCATCGAGTTCCGAGGCGGCTCGGACTTCCAGGCCACCACGGCCGTCACGTCGACCACTGTGGGCGACTTCCGCAACGCGGTTCTCGAGACGGGCGTCCCCAACCTCGATAGCACCACGGTCACGACGGTCGGCGACAACAAGGTGCGCATCCAGACGCGCGCGCTGAACGTGGCCGAGCAGACCACGGTGCGTGGCGCCATCGCGCACAAGGCCGGTGTGTCGCCCGACGAGGTCGCGTACCAGCTGATCGGTGCGTCGTGGGGCAAGCAGATCACGCAGCAGGCCGGCATCGCGCTCGTCGTGTTCCTGGTGCTGGTCGGCTTCCTCATCTGGATCTACTTCCGTGACGGGAAGATGTCGCTGGCGGCCTTGATGGCCCTGGCGCACGACCTCGTCATCACGGTCGGTGTGTACGCGCTGGTCGGTTTCACCGTGACCCCGGCCACGATGATCGGCGTGCTCACCATCTTGGGCTACTCCCTGTACGACACGGTCGTCGTGTTCGACAAGGTCCGCGAGAACATCGCGGCCATGGAGACGAACAAGATGACGTACACCGAGGCTGCCAACCACGCCGTTAACCAGGTGCTCGTCCGGTCGCTCAACACGACCATCATCGGCGTCCTGCCGGTCGCGGCGCTCCTGTTCGCAGGGGTGTTCGTGCTCGGTTCCGGGCCGCTGGAGGATCTCGGTCTGGCGCTCTTCGTCGGCATGATCGCCGGTGCGTACTCGTCGATCTTCATCGCTACTCCGCTCCTGGCCCAGCTGCGGGAGCGCGAGCCGGAGATGAAGGCTCATCGCGAGCGCATCGAGCGCCGCCGTCGCTCAGCGGAGCAGAAGTCGACGTACAAGGCGACTGTCGAGGTCCCCGCCACGGCAGCTCCCGTCGTGGAGACCGCACCCATCACGGTGACCACCGTCATCCAGGAGCCGACTCCCGTGGCCGATCTCGTCGAGGACGTGGCGGACACCGACGTCAGCGACGCGGACGTCGATGCCAGCGACGCGGACGCCGAGGTCGAGCCCGCGGTCGTTCCGGCCGAGGTCACGCCCGCTGCCCCGCGCAAGCAGCCCACCAAGCAGACCCGCCGCAAGCGGTAGGAGGACAGTCGTGGCCCCCCAGACACACGCCGAGAGGATCGCTCTCGTCGACTCATTGATCCGTGACGTCCCCGACTTCCCGAAGCCGGGTGTCGTCTACAAGGACATCACCCCACTGCTCGGCAACCACGAGGGCTACCAGGCATCGATCGACGCGCTCGTCGAGGCGGCCCCGCGCGATATCGACGTGGTGGTCGGCATGGAGGCTAGGGGCTTCGTCTTCGCCGCTCCCGTGGCGCTGGCGCTCGGCGTCGGCTTCGTCCCCGTCCGCAAGCCCGGCAAGCTGCCCAAGGATGTCTACAGCGAGTCCTTCGCGCTGGAGTACGGCTCCGACACGTTGACGGTGCATCAGGACGCCATCGCTCCGCACGCTCGCGTGCTGGTGATCGACGATGTCCTGGCCACTGGCGGCACGATCGGCGCCACCTCACGGCTCGTCCAGCAGCTCGGTGCTGACCTCGTCCACGTGCTCGTGGTCATGGAGCTCGGCTTCCTCGGGGGCCGCGAAAACCTCTCGGCCATGGGCATTTCCAGCGTGGGCGCGCTGATCACGATCTGATCCTCACCCCCGCTAGGTGAGACGCCACTAGACTGGGCGTTCACAGAACCCAGGGGAGGCACGTGACCGAGCAGAGCATCGCGTCGCCCGACGTCGTCTCGGAGACCACCGAGCCGACGGCTGCCGTTGGTCTGCCCCCGACTGGTCTGCCCCCGACGCTTCCGCGCACGGCTACCGGACCGGAACAGCCGCGCCTGCGGATGCGGCAGAGGCTGGCACGCTGGACGGCGCCCCGCGCGCCCCAGCACGCCGTGCTGGAACCGCTGTTCAACGTCGTCAAGCAGAACCATCCCAAGGCCGACCTGGCACTGCTCGAGCGGGCGTACAGGACAGCGGAGCACCACCACCAAGGGCAGACGCGCAAGTCCGGCGACGCGTACATCACGCACCCCCTCGCGGTGACCACGATCCTGGCCGAGCTGGGCATGACGGAGCCGACGCTGTGCGCCGCCCTGTTGCACGACACGGTCGAGGACACCTCGTACACGATGGAGCAGCTCACCGTCGACTTCGGCCCGGAGATCGCGGCCATGGTCGACGGTGTCACCAAGCTCGACAAGGTCCAGTTCGGCGAGAACACGCAGGCGGAATCGATCCGCAAGATGGTCGTCGCGATGAGCCGTGACATCCGCGTGCTCGTCATCAAGCTCGCTGACCGCCTGCACAACATGCGCACGCTCGGCTCGCTGCGTCCGGACAAGCAGAACCGGATCGCCAAGGAGACGCTCGACATCTACGCGCCGCTGGCTCACCGGCTCGGCATGAACACCATCAAGTGGGAGCTCGAGGACCTGGCGTTCTCGACGATGCAGCCCAAGGTGTACGACGAGATCGTCCATCTCGTCGCCGAGAACCAGCCGCGACGCGAGCGCTACCTGGCCGAGGTCATCGACCAGATCAAGGCCGATCTCGCGGCGGCGAAGATCCCGGCCACCGTCTACGGGCGACCGAAGCACTACTACTCGATCTATCAGAAGATGGTCGTGCGAGGTCGCGAGTTCGGCGACATCTACGACCTTCTCGGACTGCGGATCCTCGTCGACGATCAGGCCGACTGCTACTCGGCGATGGGCGTCGTCCACGTTCGCTGGCACCCCCTGCCCGGCCGGGTGAAGGACTACATCGCGCTGCCGAAGTACAACATGTACCAGTCGCTGCACACGACGGTCATCGGTCCTGGTGGCAGGCCGATCGAGTTCCAGATCCGTTCGAAGGAGATGCACCGGCGTGCGGAGTACGGTGTCGCCGCCCACTGGAAGTACAAGGAGCGTCCCAAGGACTCCCGGCTGAACAGCGAGACCGAGCTGTCGTGGGTCCACGAGCTGTCGAAGTGGCAGAAGGAGACCTCCGATCCGCGCGAGTTCCTCGACACGCTGACGTTCGACCTCACGAACAACGAGGTCTTCGTCTTCACCCCCCGCGGCGACATCCAGGCCCTGCCGGAAGGATCGACGCCGGTCGACTTCGCGTACGCCGTGCACACCGAGGTCGGTCACCGCTGCGTCGGCGCGCGGGTCAACGGCAAGCTCGTCAGCCTCGACACGACGCTCGCGAACGGCGACACCGTCGACGTCATCACGAGCAAGTCCGAGGACGCGGGGCCGTCGCGTGACTGGCTGCAGTTCGTACGCAGTCCGCGGGCCCGTCAGAAGATTCGCCAGCACTTCACCCGTGAGCGTCGCGAGGAGTCGATCGATCAGGGCAAGGAGGATCTGGCCAGCCAGCTCCGCCGCGCCGGCATGCCGCTGCAGCGGCTGCTCACGCTCCAGACGCTGACCGCGGTCGCGACCGACCTCAAGCTGTCCGACGTCCAGAGTCTGTACGCCGCCATCGGCGAGCATCAGGTCAGCGCGCAGTCCGTGGTCGAGCACATCATCGCGCTGCAGGGCACGGCCGAGGACGCGGCGGAGGAGACGTACGAGGATCACCCGGTCCATCGACCGCGTCAGTCGACCGGCGGCGAGACTGGCATCGAGGTGCACGGCGACTCGTCGATGTGGGTGAAGCTCGCGAGGTGCTGTACGCCGGTGCCTGGTGACGAGATCATCGGCTTCGTCACGCGTGGCCAGGGTGTGTCCGTACATCGCAAGGACTGTACGAACGCGGCCAACCTGCTCGCGACGCCCGAGCGCATCGTCGACGTGTCGTGGTCCGCGACGGTGGCGTCGGCGTTCGTGGTGGCGGTGTACATCGAGGGCCTCGACCGCACAGGCATGCTCGCCGAGATCAGCTCCACGCTCGCCGAGGAGAAGGTCAGCATCCTCTCGGTGCGGCTGGAGACGAGCAAGGACCGCAAGTTCCGCAGCACGATCACGTTCGAGACCGCCGAGACCACCCACCTGCAGCACATCATGAAGAGGCTGAACCGGCTGCCAGGTGTGTACGAGGTCAGGCGCGTGCGCTCCTAGGCGCTGAGGGCCCGAGAAACACCAGTGCGGTGGCGACAAGGTCGCCACCGCACAACTGTGTCTACTGGAAAGAGATCAGCCCTTGAAGTCCTCGAGCGTCTTCGTCGCCTGCTCGAGCCACGACTCGTACGTCGCGATCGAGCTCGTGAGGTCGGCGATCTTCTTGGCATCGTTGGCCGCCGTCGCGCGCTCGAGCTGAGCGTTGAGCTTGGCGATCTGGTCGCTCAGCAGCGTGACCGTACCACTGGCACGCTTCTGCGTCTCCGGGTCCGTACGGCGCCACTCGTTCTCCTCGGCCTCCGTGATCGCCTTCTCGATCGCGCGCACGCGACCCTCGAGCGGACGGATGCTGTCGCGGGGTACGCGGCCGTGCTCGTTGTACTTGGCGAGGAACGCCCTGTACTTCTGGCGGGCCACCTGGAGGTCCGTGACCGGGAGGATGTCCTTCTCGGCGGCGTCGAGAATCGCCAGCTTGGCCTCGAGGTTGGCGCCGAATTCGGCGTCAGTGGCCGCCGCCACCTCCGTACGTCGTGCGAAGAAGTCGTCCTGGATGCCTCGGAACTCGGCCCACAGGGCGTCGTCGATGTCGCGCGGGGCGGGCCCAGCGGCCTTCCAGCGGGTCATCAGATCGCGGAACGAGCCTGCGGCGGCGCCCCACTCGGTCGACTGGGCGACCTGGCGCGCCTCGGCGATGATCGCTTCCTTGGCCTGCTTCGCGCCGTCTCGCTGAGCGGACTGCTCGGCGAACTGCGTCTTCCGGCGACGCGTGTACGTCGTTCTGGCCGACGAGAAGCGGTGCCACAGGTCGTCGTCGGTCGCGCGGTCGATGCGCGGCAACCCCTTCCACTCGTCGAGCAGCGTGCGGAACCGGTTCACGCCGCCGCGCCAGTCGTTGCCCGCGGCGATCTTCTCGGCCTCGGCGACCATGGCCTCCTTGGCGGCCTTGGTCTCGTCGTGCGCCTTCGCACGCTCGGCCTTGCGCGCCTCGTTGGCCTCCGCCAGCACTGGCGCGAGCCCGTCGAGCCGAGTCGCGAGGGCGGCGAGGTCGCCGACGGCGTTCGCACCCACGATCGACGACTTGACGGCCGCGATGCTTCGGCGGGCCTCTTCAGGATTGAGCGCGCCCCTCTTGATCCGTTCCTCGAGGAGCCCGACCTCCGTCTCGAGGGCCGTGAATCGACGGGTGAAGAACGCCAGCGCCTCTTCGGCGGTGACGTCTGGGATCTGTCCGACACTCCGCTCGCCGTCGGCTGTCGTCACGTAGACGGTGCCGTCGGTATCGACGCGGCCATAGGACTCCGGTGGCGGGGCTGCCTCGCTCATGGGGGATATCTTGCCCGATAGTCTGAGGTGCGTGTTCACCATGACCTCGACCTGCGGCCCATGGGAGGCAAACTGTTACCTAGTTGGGTCCTCCGAGGGCGCGGAATGCGTGATTCTCGATGCTGGGATGCAGTCCGCAGGTCCGGTGGGCGAGATGATCGAGGCCAGTGGACGGACTCCGGTGGCCGTTCTGGCGAGTCACGGACACCTTGACCATGTCGCTGACGCGCACACCATCGCCGACGCGTACGGCATTCCACTCCACATCCACCCCGCCGATCGGCACCTGCTGACCGACCCTGGGGCGGGGCTCGGACTCGGGGGTCGTGAGCTGGTCGCCTCGATGTACGGATCGTCGGAGTTCCCCGAACCGCACGACGTGCGGGAGTGGGGCGACGCCGACCAGCTCGAGCTGGCAGGGCTTCGGTGGACCGTCCAGCACGCTCCCGGCCACACCCCCGGATGCGTCCTGCTGCGCGCCGTCGACGGCGACGAGACGGTGCTGTTCTCTGGCGACGTGCTGTTCGCCGGCTCCATCGGACGGACCGACCTCCCGGGCGGGTCGATGGCCGAGATGGCGACCTCGCTGCGAGACGTCGTCCTCGACCTTCCGTACGACCTGGCAGTCTTGCCCGGGCACGGTCCCACCACGACCATTGGTCGGGAGTGCGCCACTAATCCGTATCTTCAACCCAGCTTCCTAAGGCAGTACACGTGAGCCGCATCCGTCCCCTGTCCGGTTTCCCCGAGCTGTTGCCCGCGCAGCGGCTGGTCGAGCAGTACGTCCTCGACGTGCTCCGGGAGACCTTCGAGCTGCACGGCTTCGTCAACATCGAGACCCGCGCGGTCGAGCCGATGTCGCAGCTGGCCCGCAAGGGTGAGATCGACAAGGAGATCTACGTGCTGCGGCGGCTGTCCGCCGACCCGACCGTCTCCGACCCCGACGAGCTCGGCCTGCACTTCGACCTCACCGTGCCCTTCGCCCGCTACGTGCTGGAGAACGCCGGTCACCTCGCGTTCCCGTTCCGGCGCTACCAGATCCAGAAGGTGTGGCGCGGCGAGCGGCCGCAGGAGGGCCGCTACCGCGAGTTCACGCAGGCGGACATCGACATCGTGGGAGAGAACGCGCTGGCCGCACACCACGACGTCGAGATCCCGCTGGTGATGCTTGAGGCGCTGGAGAAGCTGCACGTCGCCGTGGGGCTGCCGCCCGTGCTGATGAGGGTCAGCAACCGCCAGCTGGCCGAGGGCTTCTACCGCGGCCTCGGCATCGAGGAGCCCGCCGCCGTGCTGCAGCGCGTCGACAAGCTCGAGAAGATCGGCGTCGAGGCCGTGACCCAATCGCTGGCTGAGATCGGCATCGACGGCGAGAAGGCGGCGAAGATCGTCGCCCTGGCCCGCGTCCGTACCGCCGACGAGTCGTTCGTCGACCAGGTCCGCGCGTTGGGCGTCGAGCACGAGCTCCTTGACCAGGGGCTGGCGCTGCTCCGCGAGGTGGTGTCGGCGGCCCGCGAGACCGCCCCGGGACGGCTGGTGGCCGACCTGTCGATCGCCCGTGGCCTCGACTACTACACGGGGACGGTGTACGAGACGCAGCTGGTCGGCTACGAGTCGATGGGCTCGATCTCGTCGGGCGGCCGGTACGACTCGCTGGCGTCGGACGGGAAGACGACGTACCCGGGGGTCGGCATCTCGCTCGGCGTGAGCCGCATGCTCGTCCCGCTGCTGGCCAAGGGCAAGCTCGCCGCCAGCCGTAGCGTGCCGACCGTCGTGCTGGTCGCCGTCACCGACGAGGAGACCCGCGGCGAGGCGATGGCGGTGGCCCGCGCGCTTCGCTCACGCGGCATCTCGACCGAGGTGGCCCCCAAGGCGGACAAGTTCGGCAAGCAGATCCGGCACGCTGACCGGCGCGGCATCCCGTACGTCTGGTTCGGGGGAATGGCCGGCGAGGTCAAGGACATCCGTACGGGCGACCAGGCCGCGGCGTCGGCAGACGCGTGGACACCACCGGCCGACGACCTCACCGTCGGCATCGTCGGCGCCTGGGACTGAGGGGTCGCTGGCTCACGACGAGTGCGGGCCCGGTTCATCACGTTAAGCAGGTGGATTGGACGTTCTCATGGCGGATCGACCATGAGAACCTCACACTCGCCCGCATCACGTGATGAACCGATGTCCGAAAGCCCAGCGCGGGGGAATGGGTGAGGAGCGGACAAGCCCGACCCCGTAGGATGCGAGGGCTGGTTTCTAGAGAGGGACGTCGTGATTCGTACGCACGAGGCAGGGACACTGCGCGCTGAGCACGCAGGTCAGACCGTGACGCTGGCCGGATGGGTGGCCAAGCGCCGAGACCTCGGCGGGGTGGCGTTCCTCGACCTGCGCGACGCCAGCGGGATCGTGCAGGTGGTCGTGCGCGACGAGATCCTGGCTGCCGGTGGCGCGCACGCGCTGCGCAACGAGTACTGCATCCAGGTCGACGGCGTCGTCGAGGTCCGCCCCGACGACACGGCCAACCCGAACCTCGCGACCGGGGCCATCGAGGTGGCGGCCGCGCAGCTGACCGTCCTCAACACCGCCGCGCCGCTGCCATTCCAGATCGACGACCGGGTGACGGTGGGCGAGGAGGCGCGACTGCGCTACCGCTACCTCGATCTGCGTCGGCCAGAGCCCGCGGCCGCGATCCGGCTGCGTTCCGAGGTCAACGCCGCCGCACGTCGCGTACTCGGGGAGCGGAAGTTCGTCGAGATCGAGACGCCGACGATGACCCGATCGACGCCTGAGGGCGCGCGCGACTTCATCGTGCCGGCTCGACTGGCTCCGGGTTCCTGGTACGCGCTGCCGCAGTCCCCGCAGCTGTTCAAGCAGCTGCTCATGGTCGCCGGCATGGAGCGCTACTACCAGATCGCCCGCTGCTACCGCGACGAGGACTTCCGCGCCGACCGCCAGCCCGAGTTCACGCAGCTCGACATCGAGATGAGCTTCGTCGACCAGGACGACATCATCGAGCTGGGCGAGGCGCTGGTCACCGAGATCTGGAAGCTCAAGGGCGTCGAGGTGGGCGCGCCGTTCCTGCGGATGACGTACGCGGATGCCATGGCGAAGTACGGCTCCGACAAGCCCGACCTGCGCTTCGACCTGGAGATCACCGAGGTCACCGACTTCTTCGCCGACACGCCGTTCCGCGTGTTCCAGGCGCCGTACGTGGGTGCCGTCGTCATGGCCGGCGGCGGATCGCAGCCTCGACGTACGTTCGACGCCTGGCAGGAGTGGGCCAAGCAGCGCGGCGCCAAGGGTCTGGCGTACGTCACGGTCGACGAGAACGGCGAACTCGCTGGTCCGGTCGCCAAGAACATCTCTGAGGCGGAGCGCGCCGGTCTGGCCGCGCGTGTCGGTGCGAAGCCGGGGGACTGCGTGTTCTTCGGCGCGGGCGGCAAGGCGGCGTCGCAGTCGCTGCTCGGTGCCGCGCGCCTCGAGATCGGCCGTCGCCTGGGCCTGCTGGACCCGAACGCCCACTCGTTCCTGTGGGTCGTCGACGCGCCGCTGTTCAAGCCGGTGAGCGAGGCGGTCGCCGAGGGTGACGTCGCGGTCGGCGGCGGTCAGTGGACGGCCGTACATCACGCCTTCACGTCTCCGAAGCCCGACTGCCTCGACACGTTCGACACGGATCCCGGATCGGCGCTCGCCTACGCCTACGACATCATCTACAACGGCAACGAGATCGGCGGCGGCTCGATCCGTATCCACCGTCGCGACGTCCAGGAGCGGGTCTTCAAGGTCATGGGCCTGACCGCCGAGGAAGCGCAGGAGAAGTTCGGCTTCCTTCTCGACGCCTTCCAGTACGGCGCCCCGCCGCACGGCGGCATCGCGCTCGGCTGGGACCGCGTCGTCGCGCTTCTCGGAGGGTACGAGTCGATCCGCGAGGTGATCGCGTTCCCGAAGTCCGGTGGCGGCTACGACCCGCTCACCGGCGCTCCGGCCCCGATCACGCCGCAGCAGCGCAAGGAGGCCGGCGTCGACGGCGTACTCAAGCCGGCGGCCCCGAAGGACGCTCCGAAGGAGTAGCAGCACGTACGACGCGGCCCGCGGACCAGATGGTCCGCGGGCCGCGTTGCGTTCTCAGTGGGACAGGCTGACGTCGCCGGCGCCCGTCCGCGCGGTGACGCTCACGAACGGCTCTCCGGGCTCGGGTTCGCCCATCGACTGGACCCGGCTGCGCACCTCGCCAACCCCTGTGGTGAGGTCCTGCCAGACGGCGACGCCCGTGGGGACCTGGATGCTGACGTCGCCCATGCCGGTGCGCACGTCGATGCGACCCGAGCTGAGCACCGCGGTCACGTCGCCCGCGCCGGTGGTGATACGCAGCGCCCCGGTCGAGTCGAGGACGCTGACGTCGCCCGTACCGGAGTTGATGTCGGTGTCGCCCGTGGTGCGTTCGATGCGGATGTCTCCGCTGCCCGTCTTGAGGCTGCCGCCGCCGATGACGCCTGTACTGACGTCGCCGGCACCGGCGTGCAGGGCGATGCTCTGAGCACGGGACACCCGGATGTCGCCGCTGCCGGTCTTCCCCGACAGGGAGCCGCTCTCGCCGCTCACGGAGATGTCACCGGCCCCGGTCTCGAGGGCGAGGTCGGCGTGAACGGGCAGGTGCACCTCGACGTCGACGGTGGTGCCGCGGAAAGCCGAGAACAGGTCCAGCCCGCCGATGCGGAACGTGAAGCCCGTACCTCCCTCAGGCTCGGCGAGCTGCGGGATCGTCACCGAGATGCTGGTGCCGTCGACCCGCTCCTGGATGCCGTCGAAGTTCACTGGTCGATGGGCGTGCAGCGCGATCCGTACGACTCCGGGATCGGCGTCGTGGGTGACGCGGACGTCGCCCTTGTGGTTGTGGAGGCGGAGCTGGGGGAGCCCGTCGAGGACGTACTCCAGGGTGTGTGTCTGCGTGGTGGTCATCATGTGGCCCTCGTGTGGATCAGGCCCAGCCGGTGATGCGGCGGGCGGAACGGTTGGGGGAGTGCTCGGTGCTGGTCGCGCGGCGTAGCGCCTGGATGATCCAGGTGTTGAGCGACTGCCCGCTGGACTGCGCGGCGCTCTCGGAGCGCTTCTTGAGGGCCTCCGGCAGTCGTACGGTGATGCGCGAGGTGCCCTCGTCATCGTCCGGTTCGTTGGGGGCTGGGACGGGGTGCGGCGTCTCGTCTCGGGTGATGTGCCAGCTGGGATCGCGACCCTCCATGCGGATCGTGATCACGGGACCGTCCAGCTCGGCGGTCAGTTGCGCGGCGACGTCGCTGAGGAGCTGGACCATCGCGAGCCGGAGCCCGGGTTCGAGCACAGCGGCGACCCGCTGGGTCGTCTCCCGGGTCGCGTCGTCGGCGAGAGCGGTAGCCCGTTCGAGGTCGCGGGCCACGGCTTCCAGATAGGGAGTCAGTTGCATGACGCCATGATGACACCATTGTGACGTCAAATCAATGCCTTGTGACGCACGAACGGGCAGGTACGCGAGGTACCTGCCCGTTGCTGCGATGCGAGTGACTACTCGGCGTCGCTTTCCGGCGACGCGGGGGGCGTGGCGAGCAGCCCGTACAGCGCCCGCTTGGTGTCGGCCAGCAGGGTCTCGGCCTTGGCGACGAGGCCGGCGTCGCCGGACATCGCCACAGCCTTGAGAGCCATGCTGAACTCGCCGAACTCGCGCCACAGGGCGCGGGGGTCGATCTGGTCCTGACCGGTGTTCCAGTCCTCCCACACACGACGAGTGTCGGAGTGGACCTCCGGGGCCTCGCGGCCCGCGGCGGTGAGGCGGAACGCCCTCGAGCCCTCGTTGTCGAAGGTCTCGACGAGGCCCTCGTCCTCGAGCTGGTTCAGGGCCGGGTAGACGGCTCCCGGGCTGGGCCGCCAGGAGCCGCCGCTGCGCTCAGCCAGTTCGGAGATGATCTGGTAGCCGTTGCGGGGCTCCTCGGAGAGGAGCTGCAGGATGCCGGTCCGGACGTCACCGCGGCGGGCGCGGCCTCGTCCGAACGGGCCCCGGGGGCCGAAGCCGCGTGGGCCCATCGGGCCGCCGGGACCGAACGGCCCTCCCGGACCGAAGTGCCCGCCGGGGCCCATCGGACCGCCTGGGCCCATGGGTCCACCGCGACCGAAGCGGCCGCCGGGGCCGAAGGGAGCGCCGCCGGGGCCGAACTCCTGGCCGTCGTCGCCGCGTCGCCCGCGCTCGGCGGGCCCGTACTCTCGATGATGGTGATGGTTGCTGAACATGATGTCCTCCAGTGGAATCGGGAAGTAGGTGCGCCGTGCACCTTCACTGGAGATAACGATATATCGAAAGACCTATCGATACAACCCTGAGGGCTCCCTGATCCTCTCTGAGCGCGGCCCCTGAGCGGTGTTCGGTGGGGGTCTGGCGGCCAGCCACGGTGTCCGTTTCGCGCTTACGGCGTCAGCTCGAGTCCCTCGAACAGGTCCGTCGCCGTGCCGTGCGGGAGCGGAACGCCAGTGGCCAGCAGGAACGACTCACCGAGGTCCATGCTGGTCATGAGATTCCAGAACGAGTCGTCGAGGTTCACCTGCGACTTGTGGGCCCTCAGCGCGGCGAGCTTCTGCTCCCGGTAGGGGCCGAGCGGGATCCGTACGTCCACGTCCTCACTGCGAGTGATCATCGGGGGGAGCGGACCGTCGGGATCCATGTCGCTCCAGAAGCCCTCGAGTCCCTGCTCTCGAGCCGCAGCCACCATCGCCAGCATGTCCTGGGACCCGTTGGTGACCCAGAACGCGCGCGAGACCCTCCAGGTGGGCCCCAGGTCCGGCCGGTAGCCGTGCGCACCGCTGAGCACGCACGCGTACGTCATCACCCGATGCGCCATGACGTGGTCGGGATGCCCGTACATGCCGAAGGTGTCGTACGAGACCAGGACTTGCGGACGTCGGTCGCGGATCACCGGCACGAGGGCGAGCGCGGCCTCCAGCAGGTCGGCGTTCCAGAACGCCGTGGCGGTGGTCTCGTCGCGCGCCATGGCGGTGCCGTCCTCGGCATGGGCCATGCCCGAGTCGTGGAAGCGCCCATCGCCGCCGAGCCGCACGTAGTCAGTCAGCCCCAGGGCGCGCGCCGCCTCGTGCAGCTCGCCGAGTCGGTGCTTGCCCAGATCCTCGCCGGGCTTCAGATGCGCGAGGTCCTCGGAGACGATGTCTCCCTCCTCGCCGAGCGTGCAGGTGACCAGCGTCACCTGGGCCCCCTCGGCGCAGTAGCGGGCAATGGTCGCCCCGGTGGAGCTCGACTCGTCGTCGGGATGGGCATGGACCAGCAGGAGGCGGCGGTGATCAGTCACGGCCGCAACGACACCACGCCGACTGCGACCAGACAAGTGGGTCTCACGTTTGGCGTCCTCCGGCACCGGCCGGGTCCCGCGCCGAGCCTGGGGAAAGCACTGCGGCGGGGAAGGTCAGGGTGCGCCCGCAGTCGTCTACGCACGCCGAGGCGTGCGGGACACCCCCCGCGACAGTGGGGACGTTCTCGTACGAGACACTCGGTCAGCGAGGGGGATGATCAGAATGTCCGGCTACACGGTGATCGACGTCGAGACGACAGGGCTCTCGCCCGAGAAGCACGACCGCATCGTCGAGATCGGTGTGGTCTTCGTCTCTCATCACGGGGAGATCCAGGACCATTGGTCCACCCTCGTCAATCCCATGCGGGATGTCGGGCCGACCTCCATCCATGGCATCACCGCGAGCGACGTGCTTTCCGCGCCGACCTTCCAGGAGATCGCCCCGTACTTGCTTCATGCCGTCACGGGTCGCGTCATCGTGGCGCACAACGCGTCCTTCGATCTTCGCTTCGTCGCGCACGAACTGCTGCACGCGGGAGTGCCACTGGCGCAGCTCCCGTTGCGGGGCCTGTGCACGATGCACTGGTCGTCAACGTTCCTGCATGCTCCCAGCCGTCAGCTCGGTGACTGCTGCCGATCCTGTGGGGTCGTCCTCCAGGAGGCCCACACGGCTGGGGCAGATGCGTTGGCCACAGCGGGGCTGCTCTCGTACTACCTGCAGCGGTCCGCCTGGCAGCCGCCCTGGACGGAGACCCTGTCCGAGTCGCGTACGTACGCGTGGCCGAGCTATTCGGGTCCCTATCCCGAGCTCCGGTTCGCGCGACGGGCCGAGGTCAGAGCCGCGCGCCGCGAGGATGCCTGGCTGAACCGCATCGTGTCGCGGATGCCCCGCGCCGCGGACGCGAAGGTCGACGGATACCTGGCGGTGCTCGAGAAGGCCCTGCTCGACAAGTTCCTCGCCGAGCACGAGAAGGAAGAGCTCGTGGCCGTGGCGACGGACTCAGGACTCAGCCGGGGACTGGTGATCGACCTGCACGCGGGCTACGTGCGTGCCATGGCCGAGGTAGCTCTCGACGACGGCGTGGTCACCGACGCCGAGCGCGCCGAGCTGGAGCGGGTCGCGCAATGCCTCGGGCTCAGTAGCGCCGACGTACAGGCGGCTCTCGATGACGCAGAGGCCGCGCTGGGCAGGGGAGAGGCCGCCACCGCGCTCACCCATGCGGGGATCACGTTGCGCGCCGGGGACCGGGTGGTGTTCACCGGAGCGATGCGCAGGCCGCGCGAGGAGTGGGAAGAGGTCTGCGGCGTCGTGGGGCTCGAGGTGGGCACGGTGACGAAGTCCACGAAGGTCGTCGTGGCTGCGGACCCCAACTCACTGAGCGGCAAGGCGGCGAAGGCTCGCTCGTACGGCATCCCGATCATCACCGAGGACGCGTTCGAACGCATCCTGCTCGCGCAGGCCGACGACCTGGCCGCAGCGGCCGCGCACTGAGCCGATCCGCGACGGGGCGCGCGCCGTCGGTCAGTCCTCGGTCCTATGCTCACCTCTGATGAGCGAGGACCTGTTCGGGAACCTGAGCCCGGCTCCGAGTACGGGGCGTGGGGGATCACTGGCGGACGTCCATGCGAGCTCGCCGCTGGCCGTACGGATGCGGCCCACGACGCTCGACGAGATCGTGGGCCAGCAGCACCTGCTGGGGCCGGGATCTCCCCTGCAGCGCCTCGCGGCAGGTCAGCCGATGTCGGTGTTCCTCTGGGGTCCTCCGGGCGTCGGCAAGACCACGATCGCGGCGGTGGTCTCGCGGACAAGCGGGTCGCGATTCGTTGAGCTGAGCGCGGTGACGGCAGGCGTCAAGGACGTACGGGCTGAGCTGGAGCTGGCCAAGGCCGAGCTGGGCCGCGGTCGTCCGACGGTGCTGTTCGTCGACGAGGTCCATCGGTTCAACAAGGCACAGCAGGACGTGCTGCTGCCGGCCGTCGAGAACCGCCTGATCACGCTCATCGCCGCCACCACGGAGAACCCCAGCTTCTCGGTGATCGCCCCGCTGCTGTCCCGTTCGCTGCTGCTCACCCTCGAGCCGCTCACCAGCGACGACCTGTCGAGCCTCATCGACCGGGCGCTCACCGACGAGCGAGGGCTTCGGCCTCCAGGCGACGACCCGTACACGATCACCGACGAGGCCCGCGCGCAGATCCTGCGGCTCGCGGGCGGGGATGCGCGCAGGGTGCTGACGTACCTCGAGGAGGCCGCGGCCGGTGCCTCGGCCATCGACCGTACGGAGATCAGCATCGCCGAGGTCGACAAGGCTGTCGACCGGGCCACGGTGCGCTATGACGCCGACGGGGACCAGCACTACGACGTCATCAGCGCGTTCATCAAGAGCGTCCGGGGCTCAGACGTCCATGCCGCGCTGCACTACTTGGCGCGGATGATCGACGCGGGCGAGGACGCACGGTTCATCGCCCGCCGCCTCATCGTGCTGGCCAGCGAGGACATCGGCATGGCGGCCCCCTCGGTGCTGCAGACGTGCGTTGCCGCGGCCCAGTCCGTACAGCTGATCGGCATGCCGGAGGCCCGGATCAACCTGGCACAGGCGACGATCGCGGCGGCCACCGCTCCCAAGTCGAACGCGGTCATCGTGGCGATCGACGCGGCGCTGAGCGATATCCGCGCCGGCAAGATCGGGCTCGTACCGCCTCACCTGCGCGACGCGCACTACCCGGGCGCGGCGAAGATCGGCCACGGCGCGAGCTACCTGTACGCGCACGACGCACCCCACGGCGTCGCGGCGCAGCAGTACCTGCCCGACGAGCTCGTCGGCACGCGCTACTACCGGCCCACCGATCATGGCAACGAGGCGCAGATCGCCGACCGGCTCGACGTGCTGGACGGACTGCTCGGTCGCGATCAGGAGAGATGAGGCCATGGCAGCAATCCCCGCCCCGCGGAGACCGAACCCCCTGCTTCGGCTGGGCGTCGCGTTCTCCGAGCGCACGGTCGGCAAGCGGCTCGAACCGGCGCGTCTGCTGGCGTGGTACCCCAAGGCGGCCCTCGGTTTCGGCGTGATGGAGGCCCTGGTGGCGCATCACGACGGGCGGCTGACGAAGCGCCTGCTCCAGCTCGTACGTCTCGTGGCCTCGTTCGCGGTCGGCTGCCTGTTCTGCATCGACCTGAACGGGCTGGGCAAAGAGCGCAACCGGCTGACCGACGACGAGGTACGAGCGGTGGCCCGGCTTGCCGGGGGGTCAGCCCCGGACTGGCCCGACACCGTCAGCGACCTCGAACGGCTGGCTTCGCAGTACGCGATGGTGCTGTCGGCGACACCGACCCTGCCCGACGACGTACTTGCCGAGGTAACCGCCACCTTCACGCCCCGCGAGGTCGTCGTCTTGGCGACGACAGCCGCTCAGGTCAACGCCTGGGCCCGGCTCATCCGAGGCCTGGGCATCCAGCCGGCTGGCTTCTCCGACACGTGCGACGTGGCCGCGCACCGTCCGCTCAACTAGCCGCGACGAGCCTCGGGACCATCCGCAGGTCGTCCACCACTCGCGGGCCGAGAGTCTCGAGGTGGGCCCGCGCATGATGCCCACCGCTGTACAGCACGCACTCCGCGCCCAGGGCTCGCGCGATCTCGGCGTCATGGGCCGAATCGCCGATGAAGAGCACCTGCGACGGTGACGCCCCGGACGCCTCGAGCCAGCGTCGGGCGAGACCTTCCTTCGAGGCCGCGTAGATGTCCTCGATGCCGTGCACGCCGTCGAGCAGGGTCTCCAGCCCGAAGGGAGCCAGCTGCGCGACCAGGTTGTCCTGGCGCGACGCGGAGATCACCACCTGTCGTACGCCCTCGCCGTGGAGCGTCTCGAGCGCCTCGCGCGCCCCCTCGTGCAGTCCGCATGCCGTCGAGGCCGGTCCGTACAGCTCCAGGTAGCGATGCGCGGCGACGTCGAAGTTGCCGTCGGGTCCGGTGTCGAAGCCCAGGTCGGCGTAGTACTCCACGATCGGGAAGCGGAACGCCGCGTGGTAGGCGGCGAGCCCGTCGAGCTGCGGCAGGCCGAACTCCTTGAGCAGGCTGTTCGCGACGGTCAGGCAGCAGGCCACGTCATCGAGGAGCGTCCCGTTCCAGTCCCAGACCACGTGTGTCAGCACGTCGGGCACCCTAGCGAGCGCGTGCCCTGAGACGGTGGAGGGCCCGCCCTGGACGGGCGAGCCCTCGTGCACCGATGCGTCGGATCGACGCGTCCAACCCAACTGTCGACGAGCCGTGACGGGCCGCCTGCGCTCGCGCGCACACCGTCACCGTTCGTCGACCCACCATGTGGCGAAACCTCCGCAGCGGGGGTCTCCGGGTCCATCCAGAGACCTGCCTCTCGTGACTGCGATCGACCCGGTCGGTAGGAGGTCCGGCCCGCACCGCAGGTCACCAGGTGGCGGCCACACACCCCACCCTCTCGCTGGCCATGCGCGGGGGCAAGGGTTGCCGGGTGTTTCGCAGGAACGTCACAGCGAAA
>JAPUEI010000075.1:59582-171259 GCA_027492675.1 Propionibacteriaceae bacterium
GCCAACAACGTCAACGGGTACAGACCATGGGTGCGACGCGTCGACGGGTGAGCGTGCGGACCCGCGTCGGCGCCGACTAGGCTGTCGGCGGTTCGTAGTGTCGGCTGCTCAAGGACGGTGACGGGAATGACGGGTGGTGAGGTCGCAGGCCTGATCGGCGCGATCGCCGGTCTCATCGCCGCGCTCGCCCTGCTCATCGGGGCTGTGTGGGTCGCGATGCTGCTGGGACGGGTGTCCGGCTCGGTGAAGGAGTTGACGGCCACGCTGAGCCAGGTCAACGCCGGTGTCTCCGAGACGATGCCCGAGGTCAAGCGCCTGGTCGTCTCGGTCAACGACGAGCTCGACAAGGTCGGGGTCGTGACGCAGGACGTCGCGAAGCTGTCCGGACACGCGAGCTCGGTGGCGAGCGACGCGTCCCAGCTCTCCAGCCTGGTGACCTCGACGATCGCGGTTCCGCTGGTGAAGCTCTCCGCGTTCTCGTACGGCGTGCGTCGTGCGATCAACTCCGTCCGTACGAAGAAGGACTGACATGCGTCGCGCGGTGTGGTTCGCGGTGGGCGCTGCGGTGGCTGTCGTGGTCGTCGTCCAGGGCGCCCGGCTGCTGCGCAAGGTCACGCCTGCCGGAGTCCAGGAGCAGGTGGCCGATGTCTCGGCCGATCTCGGCGCGCGAGCGACGACGTTCGTCCGGACGCTCACGTCGGCGATGGCCGAGCGCGAGACCGAGCTCCGCGAGGCGCTGGGCATCTCCGACGCCGACGCTACGGAGCGGCTCGCCGCCGCCCCTGCACGCCGCGCCGCGTCCTAGGCGCTCCTGAGAACCCGACACATGTGAGGAACCACCAGATATGAAGACCGCCGAGATCCGGCGTCGTTTCATCGACTTCTTCGCGCGGCACGACCACACGATCGTGCCCAGCGCGTCGCTGCTCTACAACGACCCGACACTGCTGTTCGTGAACGCGGGCATGGTCCCGTTCAAGCCGTACTTCACCGGCGCCGAGCCCGCCCCGTACAAGCGCGCCGTCAGCGTGCAGAAGTGCGTGCGTACGCTCGACATCGAGGAGGTCGGGAAGACCACCCGCCACGGCACCTTCTTCCAGATGAACGGCAACTTCGCGTTCGCCGACTACTTCAAGAAGGAGGCCATCGAGTACGCCTGGGAGCTGGTCGCCGGTTCGCAGGACGATGGCAACTACGGCTTCGACCCCGACAAGATCTGGGTCACCGTCTACCTGGACGACGACGAGGCGATCTCGTACTGGCGCGCCGTCGGCATGCCCGAGGCTCACATCCAGCGCCGTGGTCTGAAGGACAACTACTGGCACATGGGTGTCCCCGGGCCGGGTGGCCCCTGCTCGGAGATCTACGTCGACCGCGGCCCCGAGTTCGGGCGTGATGGTGGACCGATCGCCGACGAGGACCGCTTCCTGGAGATCTGGAACCTCGTCTTCCAGACCGAGGAGCTCTCCGCGGTGCGCGCGAAGGACGACTTCGACGTGCTCCGGCCGCTGCCGAGCAAGAACATCGACACTGGCATGGGCCTGGAGCGCACGGCGTACCTGTTGCAGGGCAAGCCCAACATGTACGAGATCGACGAGATCTTCCCCGTCATCGAGCGCGCCTCCGAGATCGCGGGCAAGAAGTACGGCGCCGACGGCGGCGACGACGTACGGCTCCGCGTGGTCGGCGACCACATCCGCAGCTCGCTGATGCTGATGACCGACGGTGTCTCTCCCGGCAACGAGGCTCGCGGGTACGTGCTGCGGCGGCTGCTGCGGCGCTCGCTGCGCTCGATGCGCCTGCTGGGCGTCGACGCTCCGGTCGTCAACGAGCTGCTGAGTGTGTCGCGGGATCAGATGAACACCTCGTACCCGGAGATCGACGAGCAGTGGACGCGCGTCACCCAGATCGCGGAGCGCGAGGAGGCGGCGTTCCGTCGCACCCTCAGCGACGGCACGAAGCTGTTCGACATGGCGGTCACGGACGCGCGCAGCAAGAACGCGACCGTGCTCACCGGCGACAGCGCGTTCCGCCTGCACGACACGTACGGCTTCCCCATCGACCTCACCCTCGAGATGGCGGCCGAGCAGGGTCTCGAGGTCGACCAGGCGGGCTTCCGCAGCCTGATGGCCGAGCAGAAGGCCCGCGCGAAGGCGGATGCGAAGGCGAAGAAGGGCGGCGCCCAGTCGACCGAGCTGTACACACAGCTGCGGAAGGCGGGGGAGACCCGGTTCCTCGGCTACACCGAGCTCGCCGCGGAGTCGCCGGTCCTCGGCATCCTGTCCGGTGGCCAGCTCGTACAGTCCGCATCGCAGGGCGACACCGTCGAGGTCGTGCTGGCCCAGACGCCGTTCTACGCGGAGTCCGGTGGCCAGGACGCCGACGCCGGCCAGCTGTTCGGCACGGGTCTGGCGATGGACGTCGTGGATGTGCAGAAGCCGGTCCCCGGCCTGTACGTCCACACCGTCACGCTGACGGACGGCCAGCTCGTGGTCGGTGACACGGTCCAGGCGCAGGTCGACGCCGCGGCCCGCCTCGGCGCGTGTCAGGCCCACTCCGCGACGCACGTCGTGCACGCCGTGCTGCGGGAGCTGCTCGGCCCGACGGCGACGCAGGCCGGCTCGTACAACAAGCCCGGCTACCTGCGCTTCGACTTCTCGAGTTCAGCGGCGATGTCCGCGGCGATGCGCGAGGAGCTTGAGGGGAAGGCGAACGACGCGATCCGCGCCGACCTCGCCGTCACCACGCGGGAGATCGCGCTCGACGAGGCGAAGTCGCTGGGTGCGATGGCGATGTTCGGCGAGAAGTACGGGTCGGTCGTCCGCATGGTCGAGATGGGCGGCCCCTGGTCGCGCGAGCTCTGCGGCGGAACGCACGTCGAACGCTCCACCCAGATCGGGCTGCTCAGCCTTCTCGGCGAGCAGTCCGTCGGCGCCGGTGTGCGGCGCGTCGAGGCGTTCGTGTCCCAGGACGCGTTCAGCCACCTCGCCCGTGAGCGCGCCCTGGTGTCGAACCTCACCGACCTGCTGAAGGTGCAGCCCGACCAGCTCGTGGAGCGCATCGAGCGCATGGTCGCGCAGCTCAAGCACGCGGAGAAGACGATCAACGACCTCAACGCGGCGAAGGCTCTGTCGCAGGCGGCGGATCTCGTCGGCACGGCCGTCGATGTCGAGGGACTGCGGGTCCTGACGGCTCGCGTCCAGGTCTCGGGCAACGACGTCCGCACGCTCGCGCTCGACCTGCGCGCGCGGCTGGGGGCCGACGCGGTGGTCTGCCTCGTGGGCGGCACCGACGACAAGCCCTCGCTGGTCGTCGCCGCCGGTGACGGTGCGCGTGCTCGTGGCATCGGCGCGGGTGCGCTCGTCGCCGTGGCTGCACCGGAGATCGGTGGTCGCGGTGGCGGCAAGGACGACTTCGCCCAGGGTGGCGGTACGAACGGTGCCGCGGCCCAGTCCGCATTCGACGCCCTGGTCCGCTCGGTGCGCGAGAAGGCCCGCGGCTGACCGGGGAGGACGTGCCGACGGGAGTGCGACTCGCACTCGACCTCGGCAACGCGAGGATCGGGGTGGCTGCCTGCGATCGTGAGGGGCTGCTCGCGTACCCCGTCACGACGCTCGCCGCCAAGCCCGAGCCGCTCGCGGCCATCCGGGCGTTGGTTGACGAGTACGAGCCGGTCGCGGTCATCGTCGGGCTCCCGCGCGACCTCGCGGGGCGTGACGGGATCGCCGCCCAGGCCGTACGCGTCCGGGCGGTCGGGATCGCGGGCGCCGTGGACGTGCCCGTCTTCCTCGCTGACGAGCGGTTGACCACCGCCGCTGCCGCCGGGAGGCTCCGCGCTGCGGGCCGCAACGCCCGAACTGGGCGCTCCGTGATCGACCAGGCGGCTGCAGTGGCTATCTTGGAGGGCGTTCTGGACGCTGAACGCGCCGGCCGGGCGACGTTCGAGAGGGTGCCTCGCGCCCATGAGGAGGACACGTGAGCGACCTGTTCGACGAGAACGGCAAGGTCGACCGCTCGGAGGTCGGGCGGCGCGTCAAGAGCGGGCTCGCAGTGGTCCTTGCCCTGGCCGTCCTGGTGGGTGGCGGGTGGTTCGCGGCCAGCAAGGGCTACGCGAAGTACCTCGACTGGCGCCAGACCGACGACTACATCGGAGCGGGCCAGAACGACATCCAGGTCACGATCCCCGCCGGCGCGAGCATCTCGGAGATGGGCAACGTGCTCGTCAAGGCCGACGTCGTGCGCTCCACGAAGGCGTTCAAGAACGCCGCCGCGAAGGAGCCCAAGTCGACGTCGATCCAGCCGGGCACGTACAAGCTGAAGACCCACCTGCCAGCTTCGACCGCGGTCTCGATGCTCATCGACCCGACGCACAACAAGGTCGTCAAGCGGGTCGTGGTTCGTGAAGGGCTGAGGATCACCGCGGCTGTCCCGATCCTCGCCAAGGGCACGGGACTGACGGAAGACCAGTTCAACGCCGTGCTCAAGGACCCCAGCAAGCTCGGGCTGCCGGCCTACGCGGCCAACAACCCCGAGGGCTTCCTGTTCCCTGACAGCTACGAGATCGCCGACGCACCGGACGCCGCCACCATGCTCAAGGCGATGGTCGCGGAGTACTCCTCCGTGGCTGGCACGCTGAGCCTCGAGAGCCGCGCGGCGGCGCTGGGTCTGACCCCGCTGCAGGTGGTCACGGTCGCGAGCCTCATCGAGGCCGAGGTGAACCGCGCCGAGGACCGTCCCAAGGTCGCCCGGGCGATCTACAACCGCCTTCAGGGCAAGACCGAGAACGGCCAGGTCATGCGGCTGCAGTTGGACTCGACGGTGATCTACGCCAACAACCTCGACGGCAAGCTCACCACGACCGATGAGCAGCGGGCGCTGAAGTCGCCGTACAACACGTACGTCGTCGACGGGCTGCCACCGGGTCCGATCAACTCGCCCGGCAAGGCGTCACTCGAGGCGGCGCTGAACCCCGCCGACGGCGACATGATCTATTGGGTGGTCGTCAATCCCGAGACTGGCGAGACGAAGTTCGCCTCCACGCTCGCCGACCACCAGGCGAACGTCAAGGAGTTCCAGGCCTGGTGCGCGGCGAACAAGGGCAAGTGCTGACGCGCCGCTGCGCGGTCCTGGGATCGCCGATCGAGCACTCGCTGTCTCCGGCGATCCACTCGGCGGCGTACGCGTACCTCGGTCTGGACTGGTCGTACGAGCGGCATCAGGTCGTGGCGGATGAACTGGCCGACTTCGTGGCTGGCCTCGACGAGTCCTGGCGTGGTCTGTCGTGCACGATGCCGCTCAAGGAGGCCGTCGTACGACTGGGACAGCCCGACGACATCGTGACCGCCTTGGGTGTGGGCAACACGCTGGTGTTCGACGGTCGGCCCGGAGATGTCTCCACCACGCGGGTACGGAACACCGACGTGCTCGGGCTGGAGGGCGCCCTGCTGGCCGCTGATGCCCAGGGCGCGAGCAGCGCTGTCGTGATCGGCAACGGGGCCACGGCGCGGTCCGGGATCGCGGCGCTCGCGCGGCTCGGTGTGACGTCGGTCGTCGTCATCGGCCGCGACCCTGCCAAGACGGCGGCGCTCGGCGTGCTGGGTGCCGGACTGGGCCTGACCGTACGTCACCAGCCCCTCGACGCAGCCGTACCGCGCGTGGACATCGCCTTGTCGACGATCCCGGCGGTGGCGCAGCAGGTGCTGGCGGAGCCCCTTGCCGCATCGGCGCGGATCGTGTTCGACGCGATCTACGACCCGTGGCCCACCCCGCTCGCCGCGGCCGCACTGGCTGACGGGCGGCCGACCGTGCTCAACGGGCTGGACCTGCTCGCGTGGCAAGCGGTGTTCCAGGTGGAGCTCTTCACCGGGCGCACGGTGCCCGTCGACGTCTTGCTCGACGCCGCGCGCACGGCACTCACCTCGCGGGCGTGACAGACTTCCGCCATGCTCCGATACCTGACTGCCGGGGAGTCGCACGGCCCGGCACTGGTCGCGACCATCGACGGCCTGCCCTCCCACGTCCGCGTCACGACTGACGACATCCGTCGACAGCTCGCCCGTCGCCGACTGGGGGTGGGACGCGGCGCTCGCATGGCGTTCG
Organism: Propionibacteriaceae bacterium; assembly: GCA_027492675.1. Classification (GTDB taxonomy): domain Bacteria; phylum Actinomycetota; class Actinomycetes; order Propionibacteriales; family Propionibacteriaceae; genus Fen-668. Next base: position 65,682 of record JAPUEI010000075.1, read on the forward strand.
AGGCCGACGAGGTGACCATCCTGGGCGGCGTGCGTCACGGCGAGACGCTCGGCTCGCCGATCGCGATCCAGGTGGGCAACACCGAGTGGCCCAAGTGGGAGCAGGTCATGGCGGCCGATCCCGTCGACCCGGACACGCTCGCCGGCCTCGCGCGCAACGCGCCCCTGACCCGCCCGCGGCCCGGTCACGCCGACCTCGCCGGCATGCAGAAGTACGACTGGGACGAGGCCCGGCCCATCCTCGAGCGCGCCTCGGCTCGGGAGACGGCGGCCCGGGTCGCGCTCGGTGCCGTCGCGATGAAGTTCCTCGAGCAGGCGTGCGGCATCACCGTGCTCAGTCACGTGGTGGCCCTCGGGGGAGTCTCGGCCCCGGCCGGCTCGTACCCCACCATCGCCGACCTGGACGCCATCGACGCCGACCCCACGCGCTGTCTCGACGCGGCGACCAGCCAGGCCATGCAGGCCGAGGTGGCCGCCGCCCAGAAGGAGGGCGACACCCTCGGCGGCGTCGTTGAGGTCCTGGCCTGGGGGCTGCCGCCGGGTCTCGGCTCGCACACGATGGGGGACCGGCGACTCGACGCGCGCCTGGCCGGCGCCCTGATGGGCATCCAGGCCATCAAGGGGGTCGAGGTGGGCGACGGGTTCGCCCTTGCGGCCAGCCGTGGTTCGGCCGCCCACGACGAGATCCTGCCCGCGCCCGGGGGAGCCCGGCGCGCCACGCACCGTTCCGGCGGTACGGAGGGCGGCATGAGCACCGGAGAGGTGCTGCGTGTACGAGCGGCCATGAAGCCCATCGCCACGATCCCGAGGGCCTTGCGGACCATCGACGTCGCCACCGGCGGCGAGGCGGCGGCCCACCATCAGCGCTCCGATGTCTGCGCCGTACCGGCAGCGGGTGTCGTCGCCGAGGCGATGGTCGCCCTGGTCCTCGCGGAAGCGGTGCTGGAGAAGTTCGGCGGCGATTCACTGGGTGAGGTCAAAGCGTCGTACGAGCGCTACCTGGCGCACCTCGACGAGCGCGGCCTGCGGACTCCCAAGTGACGGCCCGGGTCGTCGTCGTCGGCATGCCGGCTTCGGGGAAGTCGACGGTCGGCCAGGAGGTCGCTGAGCTGCTCGGTGTGCCCTTCTGCGACGTCGACCAGCTCATCGAAGAGCGGACCGGCAAGCTCATCCGCGAGATCTTCTCCGATGACGGCGAGGAGGCGTTCCGCGCGATCGAGCGCGAGGCGTCGCTCGAGGCGATCAACGGCGATGGCGTCGTCTCACTGGGCGGGGGTGCCGTGACCAGCGACGCGATCCGTACGGCGTTGGCGTCGGTTCCCGTGGCCTGGCTCGAGGTCAGCGTGGCCACCGCCACCCGCCGCGCTGGACTCAACCAGCTGCGGCCGTTGCTGCTCGGGGACGTACGGGCGCGGATGGAGGCACTGCTCGCCGAGCGGCGCCATCTGTACGAGGAGGTGGCGACGATCCGCATCTCCACCGAGCGCACAACGCCGCCGGAACTGGCCGCCGCGATCGTCGAGGCGCTCGAGAAGGGTGAGCTATGAGCGACACCATCCACGTCAACGCGGAGACGCCGTACGACGTCACGGTCTCCCATGGCTGCCTTGCCGCACTGGCGGGCCTGACCTCGGGGCGCCGTGTCGCCCTCGTCCATGCCTCAGCTCTCGGCACGCTCGCCGCCCAGGTGGCAGCCACTCTCGGCCCGGCCACTCTGCTCCTGGACGTGCCGGACGGGGAGGCCGCGAAGACCCCCCACACCCTCGCCAGCTGCTGGGATCGGCTGGCCGCCGCAGGCTTCACGCGCAGCGACGTCGTCGTCGGTCTCGGCGGTGGCGCGACCACCGACCTCGCGGGCTTCGTGGCGGCCTCATGGCTGCGTGGTGTGCGGTACGTCTCGGTGCCGACCACCGTGCTCGCCATGGTCGACGCGGCCGTGGGCGGCAAGACAGGCATCAACCTGTCCGCCGGCAAGAACCTCGTCGGGGCCTTCTACGAGCCCACGGCGGTGCTCTGCGACCTCGATCTTCTCGGGTCCCTGCCGCCGCAAGAGATCTCGTCCGGCCTGGCGGAGATCGTCAAGGCCGGCTTCATCGCCGACCCCCGGATCACCGACATCGTGGCGGCTGACCCGACCGCCGTCCGCGACGTGACGAGCGAGTCGCTCGCCGAGATCGTCCGGCTCAGCATCCAGATGAAGGCCGACGTCGTCTCGGTGGACCTGCGCGAGCGTACGGGCGAGGGCGAGGACATCGGGCGCGAGTCGCTGAACTACGGGCACACGCTCGGCCACGCGATCGAGAAGTTCGAGCACTTCGGCATCCGGCACGGCGAGGCGGTGAGCATCGGCATGGTGTTCGCGGCGGAGGTGGCGCACCGGCTCGGGCTGCTCGACGCCGACGCCCTGGCCCTGCACCGCGATCAGCTGACGTCCGTGGGGCTGCCCACGACGTACAGCCGGGCGGCCTGGGACGGCCTGCGCGCGACGATGGCGCTCGACAAGAAGTCGCGGGGCGCCACGCTCCGCTTCGTGCTGCTGGAAGGGCTCCGTCACCCCGTCATCGTCGAGGGGCCGGACGAGGCCTTGCTCGCCGACGCCTACGCGGCTCTCGCTGAACGGAAGGTCTCCTGATGTACGTCCCACGCCACTTCCGCATGGAGCCGGCCGAGGCACGCGCGGCCCTCGCCCAGGTGCGGCTCGCCGACCTCATCACCGTCGACCCCGAGACTTCGGCGCCCGTCCTGACGCCGGTCCCGTTCGTCTACGACCCGAGCGTCGGCGAGTACGGGGCATTCCTGGGCCATCTCGCCCGTCCGAACACCCAGTGGTCGCACACCGCCCACCCCGCGCTGGTGGTCCTGCGAGGCGGCGACGCGTACGTCACGCCCGATTGGTACCCCTCCTACCGCGGCGGCAAGGACTCCGTGCCGACGTGGAACTACGAGGTCGTGCAGGCCACCGGGTCGCTCACCGCGCACACCGACCCTGCCTGGCTCGAGGCCCACCTGCGGGCCCTGACGGCTCACCACGACCCCGACTACGACCTCGACGCCCAGGACCGCGCAGGCATCGAGCGCATGCTGCGGGCGATCGTCGGAGTCCAGGTCGTCGTCACCTCGGTGGAGGGCAAGTCGAAGCTGTCGCAGAACCGCTCGGTGGACGACATCCACGGGGTCGCCGAGGGGCTCGACGGACTCGGACGCATGGATCTCGCGGAGCGGATGCGGACCGTGTCCGTGCCGTACGCGTCCGACCGGGAGTCCGCTGTCCAGGCTGCCCGCGACGGGGTGCGCGCCTAGCCGTGACGGAAGGCTGGTCCTGTCCCCGGGACTGGCTATCGTGAAGCCATGGCTCATTTGCCCCGACTCACCGATGACGAGATCGCACCGCTGGATGCCTGGTGGCGTGCGAACAACTACCTGACCGTCGGCCAGATCTACCTGATGGCGAACCCGCTGCTGCGGGAGCCGTTGCGGCCCGAGCACATCAAGCCGCGTCTGTTGGGTCACTGGGGCACCTCGCCCGGCCTGGCGTTCATCTACACGCACGTGTCGCGCCTCATTCGCCACACCGGTCAGCAGTGCCTGTTCATCACCGGTCCCGGGCACGGTGGACCGTCGCTGGTGGGCGCGTCGTACCAGGAGGGCACGTACACCGACGCCTTCCCCAAGATCACCGAGGACGAGGCCGGTCTGCTCGCGTTCTTCCGGCAGTTCTCGGCGCCGGGCGGCATCCCCTCGCACGTGTCGGTGACGACGCCCGGATCGATCCACGAGGGCGGCGAGCTGGGGTACGCGCTGATCCACGCGTTCGGCGCAGCCTTCGACAACCCCGATCTGCTGACCATCGCCGTCGTCGGTGACGGCGAGGCGGAGACGGGCCCGCTGGAGGGTTCCTGGAAGGGGATCTCGTTCCTCAACCCGGCCCACGACGGTGCCGTACTGCCGGTGCTGCACCTCAACGGGGGCAAGATCGCGGCCCCCACGGTGCTGTCGCGCAAGCCCCACGATGAGGTCGAGAAGCTGTTCGAGGGCCACGGCTACCAGGTGCTGTGGGTCGAGGGTGACGACCTGCCCGGCATGCACTTCCGGTTCGCGGAGGCGCTCTCGAGCGCGTACGACACCATCCAGGCCATCCAGTCCGCAGCACGGGACGGCTCCGAGCCGACGGGCCGGCCCCGCTGGCCGATGATCATCCTGCGCTCCCCGAAGGGCTGGACAGGCCCGGAGGTGGTGGACGGGGTCAAGGTCGAGGGCACGTGGCGCGCGCACCAGGTGCCACTGTCCGGGGTCAAGGAGAACCCGGACCACCTCGCCCTGCTCGAGAGCTGGATGCGGTCGTACAAGCCTGAGGAGCTCTTCGACGCCGACGGACATCTCGTCGATCTCGTCAAGCAGGCCAACCCCTCCAAGCCGCTGTCGATGTCCGGCACGCCCCACGCGAACGGCGGGTTGCTCGCCACCGAGCTCGATCTGCCCGACTTCCGGGAGCTGGCCATCGACCTGCCCGCGCGCGCGGCGACGAAGGCGGAGTCCACGCGCAAGCTCGGCGAGCTGATGAAGGCGGCGTACGAGCGGAACCCGCACACCTTCCGGCTGTTCTGCCCCGACGAGGCGAACTCGAACCGCGTGGGTGCGGTCTTCGACGTCTCCGACCGGGCGTGGATGGAGGGTGTCACCGCCGACGACGTGAAGCTTGGCCCGACGGGCCGCGTGATGGAGGTGCTCAGCGAGCACAACTGCCACGGCTGGCTCGAGGGCTACACGCTGACCGGTCGGCACGGGCTGTTCGCCACGTACGAGGCCTTCGCCATGGTGTCGGCGTCGCAGACGGTGCAGCACGCCAAGTGGCTCCAGGAGTCGCTGGAGCTGCCGTGGCGGGCCAAGGTGCCGAGCCTCAACATCCTGCTGAGCTCCACCGCGTGGCGTAACGACCACAACGGCTTCAGTCACCAGGGCCCGGGCCTCATCCAGGTGGCGCTCAACTCTGGCAGCGCGGTGAACCGGATCTACCTGCCGCCGGACGCCAACTGCCTGCTGTCGGTGGCCGACCACTGCTTCCGCTCGAAGTCGTACGTCAACCTCATCGTCATCGACAAGCAGCCGCAGCCGCAGTGGCTGTCGATGGACGAGGCGATCGCGCATTGCACGAAGGGCGCGTCGATCTGGGAGTGGGCCGGCTCGCCGGAAGGTCCGGGGGAGCCGGACATCGTGCTCGCTTGCGCCGGCGACATCATGACGCAGGAGACGGTCGCGGCCGCCGAGCTGCTGACCACCCGGCTGCCGTCGTTGCGGGTGCGCGTGGTCAACGTCGTCGACCTGATGACGCTGCGGAGGCCGAAGGACCACCCGCACGGGATGACCGAGACGTACTTCCGTGAGCTGTTCACCGACACCAAGGATGTGGTGTTCGCGTTCCACGGCTACCCGGGCGCGGTCCACCAGCTCGTCCACGGACGTCCCGACGCGGACCGGTTCCGGGTGCGGGGCTTCATCGAAGAGGGCACGACGACCACGCCGTTCGACATGGTCGTACGGAACAGGGCGTCGCGCTATCACCTCGTCCTCGACGTCCTGAACAACGCCCACGTGGCTCCGGCGGGAGCCGAGGACCTGCGCGCGTACTGCATGTCCCAGCTCGAGCGCCATGAGACGTACATCGTCGAGAACCTGGAGGATCTGCCGGAGATCCGCAACTGGACGCTCGGCGCGGAGGTTCCCGCGCTGTGAGCATGGGGTACGTGGAGGCTCTGGAGCCCGATGAGTGCCGCCAGCTGATCGCCTCGCACCAGGTGGCGCGGGTGGCGTTCGTCGGAGAGCTGGGGGACGTGCTGGTCCTGCCCATCGCCTATGTCATCGACGGCGACGGTGTCCTCGCGTTCGCCACGTCGGCGGAGAGGGTCCTGGCGCGTCTGGCGAGGGGAGTGAGAGCGACGCTCCAACTCGACGACGTCGCCGAGGACCTGATGAATGGCTGGTCCGTGCTGGCACACGGTCTCGCTGAGCGCTACACCGGACCCGCCGTACCGCGTCCATGGGTGCCGGGCCCTGACGAGGTGCTGGTCGGCATCACGTTCGACGCGTTCAGCGGGCGCGCCGTCTCCGTGGGCGAGTAGCGCTCAGTCGGCCGCAGGTTCCAGCGCGGCGTCGTCGAGGCGTGCAGGTTCGACGGCGACCGGCTGAGGTCGACGGAGGCTCGCCCAGAGCACGCCGCCGATGACGGCCAGGCCGCCGACGAGTTCGAGCGGCTGCGGGGTCTCTCCGAGGGCCAGCCAGGCCGCGGTGAGTCCCGTGACGGGCACCAGCATGGAGAACGGCGCCACGCGCCCGGCCGGGTGGCGGCTCATGAGCCACACCCACACGCCTGAGCCGACGACCGTGCCGATCAGGACGGTGTACGCGAGACCCGCCCACGCCGGCATTGCGGCGGCCGTCAGCGACGAGGTCAGGGACGAGGCGATGCGGTGAGGTCCCTCCACGGCCAGCGACAACGCAAGCATCGGCAGCGGCGGCACGACGGACATCCACATGGTCAGGTGCAGCGGGTTCGGCGCGGCGGCCTTCCGGGTGGCGAGGTTCCCCAGCGCCCATCCGAATCCGCCGAAGACCACCAGCAGGAACGGCGCCCAGGAGCCGGCGCCGCCGCGAGCCACCCCGACGAGGATGAGCCCCAGCACGGCGACGCCGATGCCCACCGCGCTCCGGGCGGAGATGTGCTCCTTGAGGAGCAACGCGCCGAGGAGGACCGTGAACGGCGCGGACGACTGCAGCACCAGCGACGCCAGTCCGGAGGGGAAGCCGGCAGCCATGCCGAGGTACAGGCCGATGAACTGCAGCGTGCCGAAGCCCAGCCCGTACCCCAGGAGCCAGCGCGTGGGCACTTTCGGCCGGGGGACCAGCAGGAGCGTGGGCACCGCGAGCAGCGCGAACCGCAACGCGACCAGGAACAGCGGTGGGAACTGCTGCAGCGAGGCATGGATCGCGATGAAGTTGAGACCCCAGACGACGGCGACACCCACGGCGAGGAGTACATGACGGATCGGCACGGGATGACTCTGTCAGCGATCAACCCTGAAGGACAAGCGAAAGAATCTGACGTTTCACTGTAGGTTGCCTACATGGAGGTACGTCATCTGTTCCTGCTCAGGGAGATCGCGGTTCGGGGGACGCTGGCCGCTGTTGCTGCGGCGACGCACCGCACGCCCTCCGCGGTCTCGCAGCAGCTCCGCAGCGCCGAGCGTGAGTTCGGGGTGCCCTTGGTCGAGCCGGTGTCCCGTGGGCTTCGCCTCACCGCCGAAGGGCTACTGCTCGCCGAGAGCGCCGACGACGTGGGGCGCGTGATCGCCGAGGTGGAAGCCCGCTTGGAGGCGCGTCTCGGCCAGCCGGGCGGCACGGTGTCGATCGGCACGCTGCCCAGCGCGGGGGAGGCGCTGCTCCCCGGGCTGGTGTCCAGGCTCCGCGGGACGGCCATCACCGTCGATGTACGGGACTTCGACCTCGCCGAGGACGAGTACGCCACCCGCACCCTCGACCACGACCTCGTCATCGCGCACAGCCTCACCGGTGACGTGCCCGCAGGGGCCCAGGGCCTCGTCTGCCGGGTCCTGGCCCACGAGCCCCTTGACGTGGCGCTGCCCGCCGGGCACCCGCTCGCCGGGCGCGATGTCCTGACGCCCGATGATCTGGTCGGCACGACCTGGATCGCCGTGCCAAAGGGGTTCCCGTTCGACACCGTCCTGCTGGCCGTCGAAGCGGCTACGGGTCATCCGCTCGACCGGAGGATGCGGTTGGTCGACAACCGACTCGTGGAGTCGCTGGTGGCGGCGGGGGAGGGACTGGCCCTGCTCCCGAGGTTCACGACTCGACCGCACGGGGGCACGGTGCTTCGGCCGCTGGCCGGCGTCGAGGCGCATCGTGCCGTGGTGGCTCTGGCCCGCCCGGACCACTACGCCAGGCGTGCTGTACGGACGGTGGCGGACCACCTGGCGGAGGTCGGAGGTGAACTCATGGCGACCACAGGGTTGGGGTCCAGGGGCAGGGCTAGGGTGGGTTCATGAGCACCCAGGACACCACCCAGCCGCAGGCGCCTGACAGCCATCGCATCCTCGTCGGCGTCGACGGGTCGGATGACGCGATGCGGGCCGTGAAGTACGCACTCGGCACCGCGGAACGGACAGGCCAGGACATCTGGCTCGTGCACGCGGTGGACGACGGCGTCCTCACCAGCGGCTGGGGCGTGGTCTACGACCCGACGATCCTGTCCGCGGTCGGCGAGGAGGCGCTGAACGTCGCCAAGACGTTCCTGACCGACAACGGGTTCCCGGCGGCGCGGATTCACGCCGAGGTGCTCATGGGCCATCCCACGGCCGTTCTGGCCGACCTCAGCGAGAGCGCCGAGCTGTGCGTCGTGGGTCGCCGCGCGGCTGGTGGTCTGGACCGGATGTTCGTTGGCTCGACCAGCGTCACGCTCGCCGGTTCCGCGCGCTGCCCGGTGATCGTCATCTCCGCGGCGTCGACGCCTGGTCCCACGGGTGGCCACAAGCGCATCGCCGTCGCTGTCACCGCTCCCGACAAGGCCAAGAGCCAGGTGTCTTGGGCGCTCGGAGAGGCCCGCGACCGCGGCTGCTCGCTGGTGGTTGCCCACGTGCTCTCCCCGGCCCCCACGGGGCTGTTCGCGGCCTTCAAGCAGCAGCCCACACCCGAGGGCAACGAGAAGGCCCGGCTCGCGCTGGAGGCGATGCTCACCGAGCTTCGGGCTGACTATCCCGAGGTCGTGATCGAGGGCGAGATCCTTCACGGCCTGCCCATCGAGCAGCTGGTCGCCGAGACCGGCACCGTGGACCTCCTCGTTCTCGGCGTGCACCCCCATCCCGTGACCGGCGTCTCCCTCGGCGGGCCGCTGCGCGGCATCCTCGCCCACGCCCTCTGCCCCGTCTGCCTCGTGCGCTGACCCCGAGTCACCGGGCAGCCGAAAGGCTGCGGCACGGTGACGGGGCGCGCCGGTAGTCTGGAGCGGCCATGGACCCGTACCTCGTGGTCGATCCCGACCTTCCCATCGCCGCCGCGGTGCCTGACATCGCGGCGGCGCTGCTGTCCAGCCAGGTGGTCGTGGTGGCCGGCGAGACGGGGTCGGGCAAGACCACACAGCTGCCGAAGATCTGCCTCCTCGCCGGTCGGCGGAGCGTCGGCCACACCCAACCCCGCCGGATCGCCGCCCGTACGTTGGCAGAGCGCATCGCTGAGGAGACGCGCACCGAACTCGGCGACGTGGTCGGCTACCAGATGCGGTTCACCCGCAAGGCCAGCCGGGCGACCCGGGTCAAGGTGATGACCGACGGGATCCTGCTGGCGGAGATCACGCACGACCGCGACCTGCGCTCCTACGACACGATCATCATCGACGAGGCCCACGAGCGCAGCCTCAACATCGACTTCCTCCTGGGGTACATCAAGCAGCTGTTGCCGCGCCGTCCAGACCTCAAGGTCATCGTCACCAGCGCCACCATCGACACCTCGCGGTTCGCGTCGCACTTCGACGACGCGCCGATCATCGAGGTCTCGGGGCGGACGTACCCGGTCGAGCTCCGCTACCGCCCCGTACGTGACGACGGGGCTGTCAGCTCCGACGACGAGGAGGAGCGCAGCACCCGACCCTTTCCTCCGGCCGACGAGAAGGACCTCACCGACGCGATCTGCGACGCCGTCGTCGAACTCCAGGCCGCGGGCGACGGCGACGTACTGGTGTTCTGCTCCGGCGAGCGCGAGATCCGCGACGCGGCCGAAGCACTTGAGGCCAGGAAGCTGCGGTTCACCGAGATCCTCCCGCTGTACGCGCGGTTGTCGGTCGCCGAACAGCACCGCGTGTTCTCCTCGCACACCGGACGGCGCGTCGTCATCGCCACCAACGTCGCCGAGACCTCGCTGACGGTGCCCGGCATCCGGTACGTCGTCGACTCCGGCACGGCACGGATCTCGCGCTACTCCAAGCGCACGAAGGTGCAGCGGCTGCCGATCGAGCCCATCTCGAAGGCCTCCGCGAACCAGCGGGCCGGCCGCTGCGGGCGCGTGGCGCCAGGCATCTGCATCCGCCTGTACAGCGAGGCCGACTACGAGGCCCGCCCGCAGTACACCGAGCCCGAGATCCTCCGTACGAATCTCGCCTCGGTCATCTTGCAGATGGCCGACGCCGACCTCGGCGACATCGTCGACTTCCCCTTCGTCGAGCCGCCGGATGCCGCGCAGATCACCGACGGCCTTCGTACGCTCACCGAGCTGGGCGCCCTCGCCGATCGGAGCACGCGACCCAAGCTCACGCCCGTGGGGCATCAGCTCGCGCGGCTCCCGGTCGACCCGCGCCTGGGTCGGATGCTCGTCGAGGCCTCGGTCAGGGGATGTCTGCGCGAAGCACAGGTCATCGTCGCTGGCCTCGCCATCCCCGACGTCCGCGAGCGACCGCTCGAGAAGCGGGAACAGGCGGACACGGCGCACCGCCGCTTCTGGGCTCCGGGGCCGACCGCCGACGGCGAGCCCGGCCAGCCGGACGGCTCTGACTTCGTCGCGCTCGTGCGGCTCTGGGACTATCTGCGCACGCAGCGCCACGAGCTCTCCGGCAACGCGTTCCGGCGCATGTGCCGAGATGAGTACCTCAACTTCCTGCGCGTACGGGAGTGGCAGGACCTGCACACGCAGATCCGCCAGATCTGCGACGAACTCGAACTCGACCGCAACGCGGAGCCGGCTCCGACCGACCTCGTGCACACCGCGGTGCTGTCCGGTCTGCTGAGCCACGTCGGCCTTCTCGACACGCGCGGCGAGCGCACGGACCTGCCGCCTCGTAAGCGAGCCCGTCTCGGGCCTCGCGAGTACCGCGGCGCCCGCGGCACGGCGTGGGCCATCGCCCCGGGGTCGTCCTTGGCGAAGACGCCGCCGCCGCTAGCCGTGGCGTACGAGCTGGTGGAGACCAGCCGGCTGTGGGCCCGTACGGTGGCCGGCGTCGACGCGGAGTGGATCGAGGCGGTCGCCGAGCACGTGCTGAGCCGCACGTACGCCGAGCCGCACTGGTCGGAGTCGCAAGGCTCGGTGGTGGCGCTGGAGACGGTGAGCCTCTACGGCGTGCCGATCATCTCCGGCCGCACCGTCCAGTACGCGCGCATCGATCCTGTGGAGGCCCGGCGCCTGTTCATCCAGGCCGCACTCGTCGAGGGGCATTGGCGCACGAGGCATCACTTCGCGACCCGCAACGCCACGGTGCGCGAGCAGGCCGCCGAGCTGGAGGAGCGTACGAGACGGCGCGACCTCGTCGTCGACGACGCCACGATCTTCGCCTTCTACGACGAGCGCATCCCGGCCGATGTGGTGTCGCAGCGCCACTTCGACACCTGGTGGCGTACGAAGCGGCACGAGGACGACGCGTACCTCGACCTCTCGCTGTCCGACCTGGTCGCGAGCGAGGACACGGACGTCTCTGCCGGTGGGTTCCCCGACTGGTGGCGGGCGGGCGGCCACGAGCTGGAGGTCACGTACGTCTTCGACCCGGGGTCCCAGCACGACGGGGTGACGATCGAGATCCCTGTCACGGTGCTCAACCAGCTTCCGCCTGCGGCGTTCACCTGGCACGTGCCCGGCTACCGCGAGGACCTCGCAACTGAGTTGATCCGGTCGCTGCCCAAGAGCCTGCGGACGTCGTTCGTACCGGCCCCGAACCACGCCGCCGCCGCGCTGGCCTGGCTCGCCCAGCGTCCCGACGTCGCGTCAGCGCCACAGGGCGACACGGCGCCGGACACAGTCACGTTCCCCGACGCTCTCGCCGTCGCCCTGCGTGCCCTCACCGGCACGGACCCGGCGGGGCAGTGGGGCGACCGCGAGCTGCCCGCTCACCTGCGCCCGACGCTGGTCGTGCTCGACGGCCGCAAGGAGCTCGCCCGAGGCGAGGACCTGGCTGCACTGCAGCGGCAGCTCACGACGACCGTGAGCCGCACGCTGACCAAGGTCAACCGCCGCGCCACGGTGACGGGTGCGGTCACCTGGTCGTTCCCCCCGCTCGAGCCTCGGTTGGTCACGACGGTGGACGGCACGGAGGTCGTGGGCTTCCCGGCGCTACGCGACGAGGGGACGTCTGTCGGCGTCGTCGTTCTGGACACCGAGGAGCGTGCCCGTACGAGCCATGCCCGGGGTCTCCGGCGCCTGATCCAGCTCACCTCGCCGGACCCCACCACCTGGGTGGTGTCGCGGATGTCGAACGCGACGAAGCTCCAGCTCGGCTCCAGCCCGTACCCCACGGTCCCGGCGCTGTTGGCCGACGCCCGGCTCAGGGCGATCGACGACGCGCTGGGTGCGCTGCAGGTCGACCCGGCGTCCGTACGGGACGCGGAGCGGTTCGCCGCCGTACAGGTGTCCGTACGTGAGCGGCAGGCCGAGACGATGCGAGCGCTGGTCGCGTACATCGGTGAGGTGCTCGCGCGCCATCAGGAGGTCCTCAGGCAGCTCCCGGGGATGACCTCCTCGTACGTCACCGACGATGTCCGCGAGCAGGTGGCCAACCTTGTCTACCCGGGGTTCGTCCTGGCCACGCCGAGCCCCTGGTTCGAACGGCTGTCGCGCTACCTGCACGCGGCGGAGTTGCGTCTCGTGGCGTACCGCACCAACCCCGCCCGCGAGCGCCAGTCGGCGGACCTCATCGCGGACCTGGAGGACGAGTACGCGCGACTGGTGGCGCGCTTCGCCGAGCCACCGCTCCCGACACCGGTGGCCCGTGTGGGGTGGCTGCTCGAGGAGTTGCGGGTCAGCCTGTTCGCGCAGCAGCTACGCACCGCGGAGCCCGTCTCGGCGAAGCGCGTGCGCACCGCGATGGCCGAGTGTGCCGCCTCGCCTATCCTGGGCCGATGACCCGCCGTCCGGACGCCGCCGATGCGTGACCACCATCGCCCGGCGAACCCTGGGTCCGCCTGGTTCGAGGGGATCCCGGACGGGCTCGCCCCGGACCAACGCCGTGACGTCGCCGACAGGACGGCGACCATCCTCGTGCGTGGCGCGCGTCTGACCGGTGACAGCGAGCTGGCCGAGCGCGTCGTGCACCTGGCTGAGTCCGAGGGGCTGGAGACGATGGCCGAGATGTGGGCCGCCGCGCCGGCCGACTCCTTGGCCGGGTCGCTGTGGCGTCTGTACGTGCTGCGGGCCTGGATCTACGCCGACGGGAAGCGCGCAGCCGGGGCGTACGAAGCGGGACAGCGCACCGCGCACGCCGCCCAGGTGATCGCCGGCGTGCCCGACCCGTCCGGTCCGGAGCAGCTCTGTGCGGTGATCGACGACGTGCTGCGGGGGATCGTCCACGGCGAGTACGCCGACGTGCTGTGGCGAGCGGCTGCGGTGCTGCATGTGCTCGCGGCAGGACGCGCGCTGGAACAGCCCAAGGCCTCGTCCGTACGCGAGGCCGCGCGCATGATCACCCTGGCGGAACAGCTGGAGCAGGCGGGCCACCTGGAGCTGGCGGGCCGACTCGCCTGACCAACGCGGTTGGTTCCTCGCCCGTCGCCCCTAGACTTGCCCGCGGTACGCCGGGTCGTGGATGCCCCGGGCTCCAACTTCAGCCGCTACGAGCGGCCCCGCGCCGTGAGGCGCTCCCGGCCCGGCGTACCTCTTCCATCAGGATTCTGAGTACGGGCGCCAGCCCTTGTGTGCAGGCCATACCCTCGCTCCTGTGAAGGATCCACGAGAGCTCTACGAAGTGGTCCCGGAGACGTGGCAGCAGGTGCAGGGCGCCGCAGCGCCCATGCTGCACCTCCTCGACGGCTTCCTCGACGCCGGTCGCGTCACCCGGGGAGTCGCAGACCACCTGTTGCGCACCTGCCATCCCGAGCGGTTGGCCACCTTCGACGTGGACGCCGTCCACGACTACCGCAGCCGTCGTCCGGTGATGACCTTCGACACCTACCGCTGGGTCGCGATCCAGCCGCCCGTGATCGCGATCGACCGCCTCACGGATGCGACGGGCCGGGCCTTCCTCCTCATGCACGGCCAGGAGCCGGACTCCCAGTGGGAGCGGATGATCCAGGCCACGTTGACGATCTGCTCCGAGGTGGGCGCAGGCCGCCTGTACACCGTCACCGGCATCCCGCTCGCCGTTCCGCACACGCGCCCGACGGGCATCACCCGGCATGCGACCGACGAAGCGCTGGTGCACGACAACCCGCCACTGATCGAACGGATGGACGTGCCGGGCCAGTGGTCGGCGCTCCTCCAGCTGCGCGCCGGTGAGGCTGGCCGGGTGGCTATGGGCTACGTCGCCCACGTGCCGCACTACCTCTCGCAGGTCTTCTTCCCGCAGTCGGTGAAGGCGGTGCTCCAGGCCTTCATGGACGACACCGGTCTGGTGATCCCGCTCACCGGTCTGGACGACGAGATCGCCGAGAGCCTGTCGCTGATCAACTCCGAGGTCGCGGGGTCTCCCGAGACCGGCGAGCTGGTGTCCGCCTTGGAGGATGCCTTCGACACGGCACACGAGCGGCTGGCGCCCGTACCGACCGCAGACGAGATCGCCGCCGAGTTCGAGAAGTTCCTGCAGGAGCGGGAACAGGACCAGCCCTGACATGAGTCGAAGTATCGACGACCTGGTCGCGGTGCTCGATCTTGAGCAGATCGAGCCGGATCTCTTCCGCGGCCCCGCGGCCGACACCCGGCTGCAGAGGACGTACGGCGGACAGGTGCTCGCCCAGGCCGTCGTCGCGGCGTACGGCACGCTCGGCTCCGGCCGCGTGCTGCACTCGCTGCACGCCCAGTTCCTCGAGGCGGGACGCGCCGACTCGCCGATCCTGTACGACGTACTGCCCACGCGCGACGGGGCGCACTTCTCGACGCGGCTGGTCACGGCCCGTCAGGGTGGCCGCCGAATCTTCACGATGGGCTGTTCCGCGCAGGCCCCGGAACCGGGCCTCGATCACCAGGACGTCGCTCCGGACGTGCCGAGTCCCGACGACTGCCCGAGCATGGCCGACGTGCTGGTGCGTCGCGGGGCACCAGCGGCCCGCATGTTCGAGGAGTGGGACGGGCTCGAGGTGCGGTACGCGTCGGGGCTGGCTGACGCCGCGCCCCACCACAAGGGGGCCTTGTCGGTGTGGGTGCGGGCCAACGGCCACCTGCCGGACGACCCCGTGCTGCACCAGGCGGTGTTGGCCTACCTGTCCGACCTCACCCTGCTGAGCGTCAGCCTCATCCCGCACGGCATGACCTTCGGCCCCGGTGTGGTCGGGGCATCGTTGGACCACGGCATGTGGTTCCACCGGCCGGTACGCGCCGACGACTGGCTGCTGTACGAGCAGATCTCTCCGTCGGCCTCGGGCGCCCGTGGCTTCTCGCTCGGCCGGATCTTCGGCGGGGGACACCTCGCGGCGTCGGCGGCTCAGGAAGGCCTGATCCGGGTCGTCGACCAGACGTGACGACGCCGCCCCCTGGTGCCGGGGGCGGCGTCGAGACTGTGTGTCAGGCGGCGAGCTCGCCGCTGCGTAGCTTGGCGATCGCGTGACGCTCGATCTGTCGGACACGCTCTGCCGTGATGCCCCACACCTCGCCGATGTCGGCGAGCTTGGCCTGACGTCCGTCGAGGAGCCCGTACCGGCGCCGTACGACGTCGGCCGACCGCTCGTCGAGCCGGGAGAGCATCTGTTCCAGGCGGGCGCGCTCCTCGGCGTCGAGCACGACCTCGTCGGGACCGGGAGCCGCCTCGCGGGCGATCAGGTCACCGAGCGCGGTGTCCCCGTCCTCCTCGATCGGCGCATCGAGCGAGACGTGGTCGCGGGAGAACTGGATCAGCTCGACGACCTTCTCCTCGAGGATGCCCAGTTCCTCGGCGATCTCGCGGAGCTCCGGGTCGCGGCCGAACCTTCGCTCGAGGGTGCGGCGGACGGCTGAGACCTGGTTGATCTGCTCGGCGACGTGGACGGGGAGCCTCACGATGCGACCCTGCTGGGCGATGCCGCGGCTGATGGACTGCCGGACCCACCACGTCGCGTACGTCGAGAACTTGAAGCCCTTGGTGTAGTCGAACTTCTCGACGGCGCGGATGAGTCCGGTGTTGCCTTCTTGGACGAGGTCCAGCAACGGCATCGCGGAACGTCCGTACTTGCGGGCGACGGAGACGACCAGGCGGAGGTTGGCGGTGACGAACCTCGTCATGGCCTCCTCGCCGATCCGGGCGAGCTCCTCGAGCTCGGCCGTCGTCGCCTTCACGGCACCTACGCCGCGGTCGTCATCGGTGATCTCGCCGTCCAGGAGAGCCTGTGCGTACAGTCCGGCTTCGATCTGCCGAGCAAGTTCGACCTCCTCCTCGGCGTTCAGCAGCGCGGTCTTCGCGATGCCGTCGAGGTACAGGCCGACTGCGTCCTTGCCGTCGATGCCGTCCGTGGTCCGGGTCCTGCGGGCGGTAGTCACTGCCATGAGGAATCCTTTCGTCGTCACCATCACAACGCGTGATTACCCCGAAAGGTTTCCTGCGACCGCCGGAAAGCGACCCTGAACCTACCCTGATGCGGTCTTGAGGGTCGTCGAGACGGCTCCGAGGCGGTCCAGCAACCACGCCAGCTCGTACGCCTCATCGCGCCAGGCCTGATAGCGGCCCGTCGCCCCTTGGTGCCCGCCCATCTCCACGCGGAGCAGCGCCTCGCCCGTCGCTTCGGGCCGCGCGCGCAGGGCCGCGACCCACTTCGCCGGCTCCGAAGCCGAGACGCGCTGGTCGTGGAGAGCCGCGGTGGCGAGCACGTCGGGGTACGGGCCGGGAGCGACATTGCCGTACGGGCTGTAGCCGGCGATGGTCGCGAACGCCTGCGGATCGGCCAGCGGGTCGCCCCACTCGTCGCGCTCCGTGATGGTCAACGGGAGGTCCTCGGCCAGCATCGCCGTGAGCGGGTCGAGGAAGCCAACGCCGACCTGCGCGGCGCAGAACAGGTCGGGGGCCAGGTTGAGCGCGGCGCCCACGGTGAGCCCGCCGGCGGAGGCGCCGCGGGCGGCAAGGCGACTCGCAGCCGCGACGCCGTGGTCGACGAGGAACCGGCCGACGGAGACGAAGTCGGAGAAGGTCGTGGGCTTCGCCTCGAGGCGGCCCTGTGCGTACCAGGAACGACCGAGCTCGCCGCCGCCGCGCACGTGGGCGTAGGCGACGACCACGCCCCGATCGAGAAGGCTGAGCCGCGAGATCGAGAACGCGGGGTCGAGGCTCGTCTCGTACGCGCCGTACCCATAGAGCAGGCAGGGCGCGGGCCAGGCCGTGTCGCGGCGGGAGACGATCGAGACCGGGATGAGCACCCCGTCGGCGGCAGGCGCCCAGAGGCGGTGCTGTACGTAGTCGGCCGGGTCGTACGGGCGGCCGTCGGGATCAGGCAGTACGGGATGGCGGCGGAGCAGGCGGGGGGAGCCGCCCGACCAGTCGGTTTCGACGATCGTGGCGGGCTCGACGTACGACTCGCGATGGAGGCGGAGTCGGTCGGCGCCGTACAGCAGGTCGGCGGCCGCGAGCGTCTCGAGGTCGGCGTCGCCTGCGAGCACGGATCCGGCACCGGCCGTACCGTCGGGATCACGGTCGAGCACGAGGACGCGGGGGAGACCGTCGCGGCGGACGGCGACGACGAGATGGTCGGCGTACGCGGTGACGTCGAGCACGCGTACGTCGTCGCGTCCCTCGATGACTGTCAGCCACTCGTGCCAGTGTCCGTCGTCGATCGGGGCGCAGGCGAGCTCGAAGTCGGGGTGGTTGGCGTTGTGGACGACGAACAGCTGGTCGCCGGCGGGCTCGACGCTGTACTCCAGTCCCTCGGCGCGCGGGGCCACGAGAACGGGCTCGGCGGTCGGCGTACGCACGTCGACCATCCGGACCTCGCTCGACGCCTTGCTCGCGCTGTCGATCACGAGCCAGCGGTCGTCGCCGGAGCGGCCGGCCGCGAGCCAGAAGCGCTCATCGTCCTCGCGGAACATGTCCACGTCGGCGGACGTGGGGGTGCCGAGCGCGTGACGGCGCAAGAGGTAGGGCCGCCAGGCGTCGTCGGTGACGGTGTACGCGATGTGCGCGTCGTCGATCCAGCAGGCGCTGGAGACGTCCTCGATGACGTCGGGGAGCTCGTCGCCGGTGGCCAGGTTGCGGAACCTGACGGTGTACAGCTCCTCCCCCGTGGCATCGACGGTGAAGAGCAGCAGGTCGCCATGGGGGGAGACGTCGAGGTCGCCGAGGGAGAACACCTCGTGCCCCACCGCCTCCGCGTTGACGTCGAGGAAGATCTGCTCGCCGGGGATGGGCGCGTCGATGTCCGGCACGGCATCGCGAGAGGGGGCCGGCGCCCGCCCGTACACCGGATAGTCGGAGCCCTCGGAGGTGCGCGCGACGTACCACCATGCGCGGCCCGTGCTGTCGACGTCGTAGTCGGGGACGCTGAGGTCGGTCTGCTGTGTACGGGCGGAGATCTCGGCGTAGATGCGCGTCCGCAGGGGCTCGAGGTGAGCGGTCCGCGTGTCGGCGTAGGTGGTCTCCGCGTCGAGGTGCGCGACCACCTCGGGATCGTTGAGGTCGTCGAGCCAGGCGTACGGGTCGGCGACGGTCACCCCGTGAAGGGTTCGTTCGGAGATCCTTCGGGCAGGAGACGGCGCTGACACTCGGAACAATCTAGTGGCGGAGTTGGCTGCAGGCGGTCAGCATGGCAGACTTGACCCCCGGGCCATTGACACTCGCGGGGCGTTGCATGCTCTTCGCCCGCTGACGATGTCCAGAGACCCTTGTCAGACCCCCTCCCATGAGAGGCACACCGTGGTTCGATCCGCAGCAGCCCGTTCCGACGATTCCGCAGCTTCCCCCACGCCTGCGCGACGATCCCGGGCGGTCAAAGTCGTCGAGGCGGTCGAGGAAGACCTCGAGGTGACGGTGGAGACGCCGGCACCGCGTCGTGGACGCCCGAAGGCCGCGACGAGCGATGCGGCTCCTGCACGTCCCGGACGGAAGCCCAAGGCCGCCGAGGTGACTGCGGACAGCGCTGACGAGCCTGATGAGGACGAGGCCGGCGACGAGGACCTCGAGGACATCGACGTCACCGAGCTCGAGGAGATCGAGGTCGTCGACGAGGAGGAAGAGGTCCCGTCGATCGTCGAGGCGCTCTCCGGCGCCACCGAGAAGGCTGTCGCGTTCACCCGCGAGGGCAACGATGTCGTCCTGACCGTCGGTGGCAAGAAGCGCGGGCTCGAGGACGTCGACGACGCCGAGTTCGAGCCCGAGAAGGAGGCGGTGGTCGAGAAGGAGATCACCGAGGACGAGGGCTTCAGCCTCTCCGACGCCGACGATGCCGACGAGCCCGAGCAGCAGGTCATGGCCGCCGGCGCCACGGCCGACCCGGTCAAGGACTACCTCAAGCAGATCGGCAAGGTCGCGCTGCTGAACGCCGAGATGGAGGTCGAGCTCGCCAAGCGGATCGAGGCCGGCCTGTTCGCCGACGAGCGGCTCAACGACACCGCGGCGGTCACCACCAGCGACACCGAGGACTACGAGTGGATCGCGGCCGACGGCCGTCGGGCGAAGAACCACCTGCTCGAGGCGAACCTCCGCCTTGTCGTGTCGCTGGCCAAGCGCTACACCGGCCGCGGCATGTTGTTCCTGGACCTCATCCAGGAGGGCAACCTCGGACTGATCCGTGCGGTCGAGAAGTTCGACTACACGAAGGGCTACAAGTTCTCGACGTACGCGACGTGGTGGATCAAGCAGGCGATCACCCGCGCGATGGCCGACCAGGCTCGTACGATCCGTATCCCCGTGCACATGGTCGAGGTCATCAACAAGCTCGCGCGCGTGCAGCGGCAGATGCTTCAGGACCTCGGTCGGGAGCCAACGCCGGAGGAGCTCGCCAAGGAGCTCGACATGACCCCCGAGAAGGTCGTCGAGGTCCAGAAGTACGGTCGCGAGCCGATCTCCCTGCACACCCCGCTCGGCGAGGACGGCGACTCCGAGTTCGGCGACCTGATCGAGGACTCCGAGGCGGTCGTCCCGGCGGACGCGGTGAACTTCACCCTCCTCCAGGAGCAGTTGCACGACGTACTCGACACGCTGTCCGAGCGTGAGGCGGGCGTGGTGAGCATGCGCTTCGGCCTGACCGACGGCCAGCCCAAGACGCTGGACGAGATCGGCAAGGTGTACGGCGTGACGCGCGAGCGCATCCGCCAGATCGAGAGCAAGACGATGTCCAAGCTCCGCCACCCCTCCCGCTCCCAGGTGCTGCGCGACTACCTCGACTGATGTCCTGGAGGATCCGCCAAGCCGCGTACGAGGACCTCGAGGCGGCCGCGTGGACCAAGGCGCGGGCGTGGAACGAGTCGCTGGTTGGTGTCGTCCCGGATGAGGCGCTGCGGCGGCAACTCGACCCGGAACGCGTCGCTCGTACGGTGGCGTACTGGCAGGCCGCCATGGAACGTGGCGGTTATGTCTGGATCGTCGTGGACGATGATGGAGAGCTTGCAGGTGTGGCCCACGCGTGCGTCGGCGACGACGTGGACGCGCCCACACCACTCGAGCTCCAGGTGATCTACCTCGTGGCGGCCGCGCAGGGAAGCGGGATCGCCGACGCGCTGCTGCAGGTGGCGATCGGTGACGCCCCGGCGTTCTTGTGGGTCCTGACCGGCAACGACCGCGCGCAGGCCTTCTATACGCGACATGGATTCGCCCCGGACGGCACCACGTGCTGGATCGAAGGTCTCAACACGACGAAAGAACGCTGGGTACGCGGAGCGTAGGCCCACGTCAACTCGTCCGAACGGCTCCCGGATCCCGCTCGGCCTTGTGAAACTGACCGCGGGGCATCGGGCGCCGAGCGCTCCTCGTATCAGACGAAGATCGAAGCGTAGTCGTGGATGGCGGCGAGCCGGGCTGTGGCCTCATCGAGATCCATGCGGTTGGCCTCGGCCTCGATCGCCTTGCCCAGGAGCGTGGTCTCGCCCGCGGTCGCCAGGCCGGCGATGTACGGGAAGGTGCTGAGCACCCACGAGATCGCGGCGCGGATGTCCTCGGCATCGGTGAACGGCTCGTACCAGGTGGCGTACTGATGGTCGCCGATCCAGGGCTTGCGGGCGATGGCCTTGATCGTACGGAGGGCGACGTCGCGGTCCTGGACCAGCCCGTACAGCACATCGAAGTTGTCGTGGAACTCCGCGTCGGCGGTGTACAGGTGGTAGTTCATCGGCGTCAGCACCGAGTCGAAGTCGTGGCGGCGCAGGGCCTCGGCGTGCACGACCGGCGCGGCCTCCGTGTGGCCGGTGATGCCGACCCAGCTCACGATGCCCTCGTCCTTGGCCCGTACGAACGCCTCGATCGCGCCGCCCGGGGCGAACACCTTGTCCAGCTCCTCGAGGTCGCAGACAGCGTGCACCTGCCACAGGTCGATGTGGTCGGTGTTCAGCAGCTCGAGCGACCGGTTCAGCTGGCGCCACGCGTCCTCGGCCCGGCGCTCGGTCGACTTCGTCGCAAGGAAGACCCGGTCGCGGATCGCGGGGACCGACGGGCCCATGCGGAGCTCCGCGTCGCCGTACGAGGCCGCGGTGTCGAGGTGGTTGATGCCGGCGGCCAGCGCCTGCGCGATCGACGCGTCGGCCACGTCCTGGGTGACATCACCCAAGGCCGCCGCCCCGTACACCAGCACGCTCGTCTCGTGACCGATCCGCCCCAGCCTGCGCTTCTCCATCTCGTCCTCCCTTGTCAGCCCATCAATGGTGCACGTCGAACGCTACGACCGACACCTGCGCGGAGTCCTCGAGACCGGGGTAGTGGTACCGCAATGCGGCCCTCAACTCGTCGGCGTCGGCGAAGTTCTCCGAGGCCGCGTCCGCGTCATCAAGGTCTACCACTGAAACGGTACGAATCGCAGTGACCTCCGCGTCCAGCCACACGGGCGGGTTCGACTCGAAGCGGAACCTGGCCGGCCCCAGGGCCACGGCCTCCCCGTACCTCGTCGTGTGCGTCTTGCTCCCGGACCGTACCCAGTCGAGGTACCGCGGATCGAACGAGATCTCCTGCACGTGCCGAGGGTAGCGCGGGCTTGATCGCGCCCAACCAGCACCCGCCACGCTAGCCCGGAACGATGCGGGACCTCTCCCGGAGGGGTACGAGACCTCTCCTCGAGGGGTACCAGACCTCTCCCCGAGGGGTACGAGGCCTCTCCTGGAGGGGTACGAGATCTCTCCTGGAGGGGTACGAGATCTCTCCTCGAGGAGTACCAGACCTCCCCCGGAGGGGTACGAGACCTCTCCCCGAGCCCTGGAACGCCGCGACCCCCGGCTGGTCAGCCGGGGGTCGCGATCGAAGCCAGTTCGTACCTCAGACGATCTTGTCCGTCTCGTCGTGGATCTTGAGCGCCACCTGGCTGAGCTTGTCGGAGTGGGCCCTGGCGTGGTGAGCGCAGAAGAGAAGCTCCCCGCCGTTCTCGAAGTTCACTCGCAGGTACGCCTGGGCGCCGCAACGGTCGCAGCGATCGGCGGCGGTCAGGGACTCGTCGTAAACGGTGGTGCTCACAATGCCTCTCTTCCCCCGGCCAGTGGCCGTGTCTTGAGGTGATGCCTCTATCGTCGCACCGACCGCGTTACGAGCGATGCATCTGGAGAACGTACTCACGTTGCGCGTTTGTTCCAGTCTGATCACACGGTGGGATGCAAACCTGAGTCTACCGCGCTCAACCTGTGAGAGCAGAACTGCCCACCTCGGCGCCGGCGGGCGTGCCGTCACGGGAAACGTCGGTCCCGCCGGATAGCCTCGACAAGTGACCTCGGATACGTCGACCCGCGCGCGCGCCCGCGCTCCTCAGGCGCTCGGCCACGACTACGAGGCTCGCCACCTGCTGGTCCTGGAAGGCCTTGAGGCTGTACGGAAGCGGCCCGCGATGTACATCGGGTCCACCGACACCAAGGGCCTCATGCACTGCCTGTGGGAGATCATCGACAACTCGGTCGACGAGGCGCTGGCCGGGTTCGGCGAGCAGATCGAGGTCGAGCTGCGCCACGACGGGTCCGTGTTCGTCGCCGACCACGCGCGTGGCGTCCCGGTCGACAAGCACCCTGCCACGGGGCTCTCGGGCGTCGAGGTCGTCTACACCAAGCTCCACGGCGGCGGAAAGTTCGGCGGCGGCGCCTACAGTGCGACCGGCGGGCTGCACGGCGTCGGCGCCTCGGTGGTGAACGCGCTCTCGAGCCGCCTCGATGTCGAGGTGGACCGGGGCGGCGTGACGTACGCGATGAGCTTCCGCCGTGGCACTCCCGGCGTGTTCGACGGGGACGGGCCGACGTCCACGTTCACCCCCCATTCCGAGCTGCGCAAGGTCGGCAAGGTGGGCAGGAACGTCACCGGCACCAGGGTGAGGTACTGGCCGGACCGTCAGATCTTCCTTCCCGACGCCGAGCTGGCGTGGGAGCCGCTGCTCAACAGGGCGCGGCAGACGAGCTTCTTGATCCCGGGCCTGTGCCTGACGGTGACGGATGCTCGTGGACATGAGGTCGTCACGGAGCAGTTCAAGCACGACGGCGGCATCGCCGAGTTCTGCGACTTCCTCGCCCACGACACCGCGGTGACCGAGATCGTACGGCTGAAGGGCAGCGACCGGTTCACGGAGACGGTGCCGATGCTCGACGACTCCGGGTCCATGACGCCGACCGATGTGGAGCGTGACCTGGAGGTCGACATCGCCCTGCGGTGGGGGGCGGGCTACGACACGGTCAACCAGTCGTTCGTCAACATCATTGCGACGCCCAAGGGCGGCACCCACCAGCAGGGCTTCGAGCGGGGTCTGGTGAAGGCCTTCCAGCGGGGTCTCGACGGCACGCGCATCATGAAAGCCGGTGAGGAGCTCCTCAAGGACGACATCCTCGAAGGTCTCACGGCCGTCGTCACGGTCCGGTTGGCCGAGCCGCAGTTCGAAGGTCAGACCAAGGAAGTGCTGGGCACGCCGGCCGTCTCGCGGATCACGGCGAAGATCGTCGAGAACGAGCTCGCGGCCTACTTGACGAGCACCAAAGCGGCCACGAAGGCGCAGGCGCGAGCGCTGATGGAGAAGGTCGTCGCCGCGGCCCGTACCCGCGTCGCCGCGCGTTCTCACAAGGAGGCGCAGCGCGCGAAGAACGCGCTCGAGTCGTCGACCCTGCCCCCGAAGCTGGCCGACTGCCGTTCGAACGACTCCGACCGTACGGAACTGTTCATCGTGGAGGGCGACTCCGCGATGGGCACGGCGAAGCTGGCCCGCAACTCCGAGTTCCAGGCACTGCTGCCGATCCGCGGCAAGATCCTCAACGTTCAGCGCGCATCGGTCACCGACATGCTGAAGAACACCGAGTGCGCCTCGATCATCCAGGTCGTCGGTGCCGGCTCGGGCCGCAGCTTCGACATCGAGCAGGCCCGCTACGGGAAGATCATCTTCATGGCCGACGCCGACTCCGACGGCGCCCACATCCGTACGCTGCTGGCCACGCTGTTCTTCAAGTACATGCGGCCGATGGTCGAGGCGGGCCGCGTGTTCACCGCCGTGCCGCCGCTGCACCGTTTCGAGATCTCGAACCCCCGCAAGGGCCAGGAGAAGTACATCTACACGTACTCCGACCCGGAGTACCAGCGGAAGGCCGCCGAACTCACCAAGCGCGGCATCTCGTTCAAGGAGCCCCAGCGCTACAAGGGTCTCGGCGAGATGGATGCCGACCAGCTGGCCGACACGACCATGTCACCGCGTCACCGGACGTTGCGCAGGCTGACCGTCGACGACGTGGAGGCCGCCGTGAGGACGTTCGAGAAGCTCATGGGCAACGACGTCGCCCCCCGCAAGGAGTTCATCATCGAGGGTGCGTACGCCCTCGACGCGGAGCGTATCGACGCCTAAGAGGCTTGCCACGAACGGCCTCCGGCAGGTAGGAACGAGATCGTGACCGGTGACTTCGACGATCTTCTTGCTGCCAACGTCCGCTACTCGACCCAGGCGCCGCGCAACTTCGACGGGATCGCGCACGCCGGCATCGCCGTCGTGACCTGCATGGACTCCCGCCTCCAGCCACTGGAGATGCTCGGGCTGTACCTGGGCGAGGCGAAGATCCTCCGCACTCCGGGGGGACGCGTCACGCCGGACGCCCTCGTCGGGTGCGTGCTGGGCGCTCACCTGCTGCACGTGAAGCGCATCCTCGTGATCGCCCACACGCGCTGCGCCATGGCGAGCGGGTCGGACGAGCAGATTCGCGCCCGCATCCTCGGTGCCACGGGCACGGACCTGGGCGATCTCACGATCGGGGCAACGACCCAGCAGGAAGAGGCTCTCGCCGCCGACGTGGCGCTGCTGCGCTCGCACCCCGCGCTGACCGGGCGGGTAACCGTCGGAGGCTTCGTGTACGACGTCGACTCCGGGCTGCTGAGCGAACTCTGCTGATGGCGGACGTCTTCAGGAGCCGAGCGACCCGCGGATAGGGTGGGCCGCTCCGGAACGAGGAGGCGATGTGGAACAGGCGACCATGCTGGTCGGATTCATCGCTGTCGTCGTCGCGCTGTCGGCCCTCGCACGTCGTCTGGGCACGTCCGCACCCCTCCTCCTGCTCGTCGCAGGCGCCGCCCTCAGCTTCGTCCCGGGCCTGCCTGAGCTTCGGATCAGCCAGGAGCTGGTCCTCGTCGGATTGCTGCCGCCACTTCTGTACGCCGCCGCCATCCGTACCTCGATCCTCGACCTTCGCGCCAACAAGCTGAGCATCGCCCTGCTCTCGGTGGTGCTGGTGGCGGCCACAGCCCTTGGTGTGGGGGTGGTGGTGTGGTGGGTGCTGGGCGTGCCGTTCGCCCTCGCTGTCGTGCTCGGCGGCGTGGTCGCACCGCCCGATGCGGTCGCTGCCTCGGCCGTCGCCCGCCGCGTGGGTCTGCCTCGGCGTCTCGTGACGATACTCGAGGGCGAGTCGCTGTTCAACGACGCGACGGCCCTTGTCATCGTGGGTACGGGGCTCACCGCGATGGCCGTGAACGTCACCCCGGGCGCGATCGCCCTCGACTTCCTGTGGGCGAGCGGGGCGGGAATCGGCCTCGGGTTCGTGGTCGCCGCTGCCGTCCGCGCGATCCGAAGCCGGGTGAGCAAGCCCGTCACCGACACGGCGCTCTCGTTGCTCTGTCCGTGGCTCGCCTACCTGCCTGCCGAGGCCGTCCACGCGTCGGGGATCCTGTCGGTCGTCGTGTGCGGTGTCATCCTCGGCCACAAGGCGCCGCTGTTCCAGTCGGCACTGTCCCGGACAGCGGAGCGGATCAACTGGGGGACGGTCCAGTTCGTCCTCGAGAACGCGGTCTTCCTGCTCATCGGCCTGCAGGTGAGCGGCATCGTCAAAGACGTCTCGGGCGAGCCGCCCCAGCTTCTCCTTGGCGCGTCGGCTGCCGTGCTGGGCACGGTCATCGGCATCCGCCTTGTCGCCGTGACGGTGTTCGTCCCGCTGTGGCGCTCTTCGAAGGGCTCGACGGTGGAGGCGCTGCGGGCCGCGCTGGTGACCGGCTGGGCGGGCATGCGCGGGGTGGTGACGCTCGCGGCAGCGCTCATCATCCCTGAGGACGCTCCGCTACGGCCCGTGCTCGTGCTGCTGGCCCTGGTGGTCACGGTGGGCACCCTGGTGCTGCAGGGGTACACGCTGCCCTGGGTCATCCGCCGATCCGGGCTCAGGCCGACCGACCCCCGCGAGTCGGCCCTACAGACGGCCGAGCTCGTCGACCGGGTCGTCGCCGCGGGCATCACACGGTTGGAGGCCCAGGACGAGCCGCTCATGGAGCCCGTGGAACGAGCCCTTCGCGCCAGCGCCGAGCGCCGCGCTCATGGGGCGTGGGAGCGGCTCGAGACGTCCGCGGTGGAGAGCACGGCGGCCGCGTACCGGCGCCTGCGCGAGCAGATGCTGTACGCGGAGCGTGAGGCGTGGCTCGAGGCGCGCGACGAGGGCCGGTTCTCCAGCGACGTGCTCGACGGGGTGCTGGCGTCGATCGACCTCGAGGAGTCGATGATCGTCGTGCTCGGAGCAGCCCAGTCGACCCCCTTAGCCCGGGCCGAGGACCTGACCGTCCGCGCGCCGGGGGAGTGCGAGCACCTCGTTGCAGTACGGACGGAGCCCGCGCCCGACGGCGATGTCTGCCAGCAGTGCGTCGTCGACGGCACTCCCTGGGTCGCCCTGCGCATGTGCCTGGAGTGCGGCCACGTCGGCTGCTGCGACTCGTCGATCGGTCGCCACGCGACGGCCCACTACACGACCACGGGTCACCCCGTGATGCGGAGCATCATGCCGGGCGAGGCCTGGCGCTGGTGCTACGTGGACCAGCAGCTCGGCTAGAGCGAGGCCACTGACCGGGTGCCGATGCCGTCGATCGGCTGGGCAGCCGGCGTACCGGAGCCGTCGCGACGGGAGTCGGGCGTCGGCAACGTGATCGGGCTGCCCGAGGCTGCCGCAGCCACCGCGGGGGCCGGACCGGCCCAGGCGCGCTGCAGGGTGTCTTCGCCCTTGAGGAAGCGATGACACCGGACGCCGCCGGTGGCGCGTCCCTTGGCGGGGTACTCCGACAGGGCCGTGACTTTGACGGTGCCGGCGTCCGTGCCGGGCAGCGCGCTGGACGAACCAGCGACAGTGACCACCTCGGAGTCGTCGAGTGACACGGCGCCGAACCACACGACCTTTGCTCCCTTGGCCAGGTTGACGCCCGCCATGCCGCCACCCGAGCGCCCTTGAGGACGTACGGACGCGGCCGGGAAGTGGAGCAGTGATGCGTCGGACGTGATGAACACGAGCTCGACGGACTCGTCGATCAGCTCGACCGCGCCCACGACCCTGTCGCCCTCGTCGAGACGGATCAGGTCCCACGAGTCCTTGCCGATGATCTCCGGGTTCGTCCGTTTGACCACGCCACGCTCGGTCCCGAACGCCCAGATGCCTGTGGCGTCACCGAGGCGCGTCAACGCCAGCACGCGCTCGCCGGGTTCCAGAGCCACGAGCTCGGCGACCGGCGACCCGCCCTGGAGGTTGGGGGCCGTGGCGAGCAGCGGGACAGACGGTAGGTCGATCGCGGCGAGCCGGATCACCCGCCCGATGCTCGTGAGCAGCCCGAGGTCGCCGTGGGTCGTCGTACGGATGGTGGAGACGATCACGTCGTGACCCGCACGCGGTCCACCGGCGCCGGGCGGCTCCTCGCCGTCGAGGCGGGCCAGCAGCCCGGTCGACGAGAGCAGCACGTGGCACGGGCCGTCGGGGACCTCCAGCGGCTGGGCCGTGGCGGCCGCAGCGGTCGCCGCGCCCGAGCCCGAGAGCAGCACGGTGCGGCGCGGAGTGCCGAACGTCTGGGCCACCTGGTCGAGTTCGTCGGAGACCACCTGGGCCAGCCGCTTCGGATCGGCGGCGATCGCCGCGAGGTCGGCGATGCGGGCGTTGAGCTCGTCCCGCTCGGCCTCGAGCTCGATGGTCGAGAACTTGGTGAGGCGGCGCAGCTGCATATCGAGGATGTAGTTGGCCTGAATCTCGGACAGGTCGAACGCGTCGATGAGGCGGACTCTGGCCGTCGCGACGTCGTCCGACGACCGGATGATCGCGATCACGTCGTCGATGTCGACGATGGCCAGGAGGAGTCCCTCGACGAGGTGCAGCCGGTCGCGAGCCTTGCCCAGCTGGAAATTCGTACGTCGCAACGTGACGTCGAGGCGATGCTGCAGGTAGACACTCAGCAGGTCGCGCAGCGAGAGCGTCCGTGGCTGGCCCTCGACGAGGGCCACGTTGTTGATGCCGAAGCTGTCCTCGAGCTTGGTCAGCTTGTACAGCTGCTCGAGCAACGCGTCGGCGTTGATCCCGTTCTTGACCTCGATGACCAGCCGCAGACCGTTCGCGAGGTCGGTGAGGTCCTTGATATCCGCGATCCCCGTGAGCTTCTTGGCCTGGTGGAGCGCCTTCACCTGCTCGATGATCTTCTCGGGGCCGACGAGGTACGGGAGCTCGGTGACGACGATGCCCTTGCGACGGGGTGTGACCTGCTCGACGCGAGCCGTCGCGCGGATCCGGAACGTGCCCCGCCCCGTCTCGTACGCATCCCGGATCCCGTCCAGGCCCACGATCTTGCCGCCGGCGGGGAGGTCCGGCCCGGGGATGAAGCGCATCAGGTCGTCGGTGCCGGCGTGCGGGTTGCGTAGCAGGTGCTTGAGCGCCTGGACGACCTCGATGAGGTTGTGCGGAGCCATGTTCGTGGCCATGCCGACCGCGATGCCCGTGGCGCCGTTCACGAGGAGGTTCGGGAAGGCACTCGGCAGCACAACCGGCTCAGAGCCCTTGCCGTCGTAGTTGGGGCGGAAGTCGACGGTGTCCTCGTCGATGCCGGCCGTCATCGCGTGCGCTGCCGGAGCCATCCGGCACTCGGTGTAGCGCATCGCTGCAGGGCCCGAGTCGAGCGAGCCGAAGTTGCCGTGACCGTCGACCAGCATCAGGCGCTGGGCCCAGGGCTGTCCGAGGCGGACGAGCGCGTCGTAGATCGCGACGTCGCCGTGCGGGTGGAGCACACCCATGACCTGACCGACCACGCGCGCGCACTTCACGTGGGGCCGGTCGGAGCGGATCCCCATGTCGTCCATCGTGTACAGGATCCGGCGCTGTACAGGCTTCAGCCCGTCGCGCGCATCGGGAAGGGCCCGGGAGTAGATGACGGAGTACGCGTACTCCAGAAAGCTCGACTCCATCTCCGAGCTGACGTCGATGTCGACGATCCGTTCGGTGGTGTCGTCGTCCACGTCCGGCGTACGCGTGGCCATGGGCCTCCTTCATTGTCGCCAGCATTCTGCCGTGTTCGCGACGCACAGTGGCCGAGGCTTGGCCGGGTCGGGCCTAGTCGGATGCGAGGATGCGGTCGATCTTGTCGGCCAGGACGTAGCCGTCGGCCCCATGGATCATCGGCGCGACCTGGGGGAGGTCGTCGGACCGGGCCGTGTCGAGACGCTCCGTCGGCAGACCGTGGGCCAGCACCTGCTCCATGGGGTTGAGCTGGCGAATGGCGATGCCACGGACCCGCTTCGGCGCGTACGCCGCGAACTCTCCGTAGATCATCGGGTCGTGCTGACCGTCGTCACCCACGAGCAGCCACGAGATGTGCGGGAAGTCCCGCGCGAGTTGGCGCAGGGCGTTGCGCTTGTGGTCGACGCCGCTTCGGAACCAGCCGGTGTTGGTCGGGCCGAAGTCGGTGAGGAGCAGAGGCCCTGACGGGAACCGCTGCCGGTGCAGGAAGCGTCGCAGGAACGGCAGGGTGTTCCAGACACCCGTCGAGACGTACACGATCGGTGCACCGGGATGCTCGTCGAGGATCCGCCGGTACAGCTCGGACATGCCCGAGACCGGCTGGCGCGCGCTCTCAGTGAGGACGAACGAGTTCCAGGCCGCGATGAACGGCCGCGGCAGGTACGTCGTGATGACGGTGTCGTCGATGTCGCTCACGATGCCGAACGTCACGTCCTTGGCGACCACGAGCACATCGGCCAGCGTCGGGTCGGCCTCCGGCGTGGAGATCTTGACCGTGTGCCAGCCGGGCGGCAGGTCGTGGTCGGCGATCTGGACGTCGATGTAGCCCTGGTTGTCGGTCTCGACCTCGTAGATGCGGTCGCCGAGCGTGATCTGTACCGGCCGCGACACGCAGGCGAGCGTGATGAAGTTGCGCCATCCGCGCCGCGCCAAGAACCGCTCGACCTCCTGGCCGACGATGCCTTCGACGAGACGGGGCTGGAGTCCGAGGCGGCCGAGGACGCGCAGACGTTTGTGGTTGCCGTAGCCGACGTAGCCGGTGACATGCTCCTGCCAGCCCGCCCTCCGGGCGACGCGTTCGATCGCGCGATTGACCTTCTCCTCGACGCGCGCCGCGATGAATGTTCGGTTGGCCACGATGTAGAGCGTACGAGACGCCGAAGTCCTGTGCGGGAACGGCTCATGGCCGAAGAGAGTCAGAACGCGGTGTCGTGCGAGGATGGGCCGCGTGACTGACTCGCTTCGCGCGATGCGCGACGACGTGGCCGCCTGTGGCTACTTCCCGGACCTGATCACCGACGGGATGGTCCTGGCCATCGGGGATGAGCCGCTCGTCCGGCACTTGGTGCACCACGAGGCCACGTTCGTGGAGGACTCCCTGCACCGCCACCTCACCGTACTGGCCCTCACGGACACTCGTCTGGTGGTGAGCCACACCGATGAGCACACGATCGAGCTGGGCCCGATGCAGGCCGCCAGCACCACTGAGGTCGTGTCGCTGGACGCGTTCACCTCGGTGTCGCTGACCCGCATCGTGAGCCACCCGGAGAAGTTCGGTACGAACCAGTCGCGGGTCGAGGAGGCCTGGCTCGCTGTGGGCTGGGGCACCATGCGGCGCGCCGACCTCGAGCCGGCGGGATGCGGCGACCCGTCCTGCGATGCGGACCACGGCTACATGGGCACGTTCACCGCCGATGACCTCACCGTACGGATGAGCGCCGCAGCCGACGGTCTGGAGAACGTGGGCAAGCTGGTCTCATTCGGTGTGGAGCTGCAACGCCGTTCGCATCGCGGTGCACTGGTGACGCGAGTCGGCCGATGAGCGAACCCGTCCTGCCGACGTACGGGACCGGCACGATCCGTGACGTCCTGGCCGCCGTCGGAGCCCATCTCGGAGTGCCGGGCTGCCGCGAGGATGCCCTGGGCCTGCCGACCGCCCAGCGCTGGGTCGTGCTGCTGGTCGACGGACTCGGGTGGCAGCAGTCGCGGGCCGCGCTCGCGAGGACGCCGTTCCTGGCCGGCGCCATCGGACACGCACAGCTCATCACCACCGGCGTCCCGTCGACGACCGCAACGTCGATCACCAGCCTCGGCACCGGTCTCACCCCCGGGCAGCACGGCATCGCCGGCTACATGTACCGCAACCCGTACACGAAGCGGATCTTCAGCCCACTCACCTGGGACGGGGTCAGCGACCCCCTGGCCATGCAGCCCATGCCGACGATCTTCGAGCGCGCGAAGGCCGATGGCGTCGCCGTGACCTCGGTGCTGCCGGCTCGCTTCGAGGACAGCGGGCTCACGCGGGCCGCGCTGCGCGGTGGCACGTTCGAGGCCGTGAACGACGAGCGCAACGACGAGGACCGGGTGGCCAAGACGGTCCGCGCGGCGTCGCGGGGCGAGAAGTCCATGGTGTACGTGTACGAGCGTATGCTCGACCACGCGGGCCACGGCAAGGGGACGGCGTCGAAGGAGTGGCTCGACGAGCTCATCCGGATCGACGCCTTCGCCGACGCGCTGCGCGAGGAGCTTCCGGACGACACCCGCCTCATCGTCACCGGTGACCACGGCATGGTCGACGTGCCGGAGGACCATCGGGTGGTCATCGAGGACGAGCCCGAGCTCCTGGCCGGCGTCGATCTCATCGGCGGCGAGCCGCGGCTGCGCCAGCTGTACACGACGAGCCCGGATGCGGTGGCAGCGCGCTGGGCGGACCGCCTCGGCTCGATGGCCTGGGTGCGGACCCGCGAGGAGGCGCACGCGGAGGGCTGGTTCGGCCGGCTGGCGCCCCGGGTCGCCGATCGCTTCGGCGACGTCGTCGTGGCGTTGCGCGACGACTGGGCCGTGTTCACCCGCGAGGTGCCCGGCGAGTTCGGGCTCATCGGCATGCACGGGTCGCTGACGAAGGCCGAGATGGAGATTCCTCTGATCTGTGAGTAGTCCGGGCGCGGCACTAAGGTGCGGGCATGGATCCACTCATCGACGTCGTCGAACTCACCCAGCTGCTGGACGGGACTGCCGTCACGCTCCTCGACGTCCGCTGGACGCTCGGTGAGCGGACCGGGCACGACGCGTACCTGAAGGGCCACCTGCCCGGGGCGGTGTACGTCGACCTCGACGACGAGCTCGCCTCTGCGCCGGGAGCTGGAGGTCGTCACCCGCTGCCCAGCCCAGAGGTCTTCACCGAGGCCATGCAGAGGGCGGGCGTGGATGCCGACCGGCCCGTGGTGGCGTACGACGCGGCACCGGGGTTCTCGGCCGCCAGGCTCTGGTGGCTGCTGACCGATGCCGGACACGCGGACGTGCGCGTCCTCAACGGAGGCTTCCGCGCCTGGCGTGATGCTGGGCAGCCCGTCGAGAGTGGCGAGGTGCTGCCGGACCGCGGCAGCTTCGTGCCCGAGCCGGGGCACCGCCCGACGGTGGACGCTGAGGGAGTGGCGGCTCACGTGAGGTCGGGCGGCGCGCTGCACGACGTCCGTGGGGCAGAGCGCTACCGCGGCGAGGACGAGACGGTCGACCCCGTTGCGGGTCACATTCCCGGAGCCCGCAACGTCCCCGTGATGGCGCTCACCGGTGGTGGAGGCTTCCTGCCTGCCGAGGCCCTGCGCGAGAAGCTCGCCTCGGTCTCACCCGGCGATGTGCTCTCGTGCGGGTCGGGCATCACCGCCTCGGCGGCGATGCTGGCGGCCGAGCATGCGGGCATCGAGGGACTGGTGCTGTATCCAGGCTCGTGGTCGGGATGGATCACCGACCCGTCGCGGCCGGTGGCCACGGGCGCCGAGCCGGGGGAGTACCCCGCGGCCCAGGGGTAGCTGATCCACGCCTCAGCGCACGGCGTACAGCCCCAGTCGTACGGCTGTATCCCAGTCCTGCGGAATCTCAGTCCTTCGGACCGAACATGATCTCGTCCCACGTCGGCACAGAGGCCCTCTTGCTGCGGCTCCGCTTCGACGGGGCCGCAGGAGCTTCGTCTGAGGCCGGCTCGGCGACCGACGGGGGTACAGGTGGGGTCTCCGCCACGGCGGGAGCCTCGATGGGCTCAGGATCTTCCGAAGCCTGGTCCTCGGGATCGATGCGCACGATCCGGGTCGGGTCTGACGAGTCGGTGAACAGCGACAGTTGCTCCGGCTCCTCACGCGGCGCCACCGGGTCCTGGAGGCCCTTGTAGATCCGCACCGAGTCCTCGTCGATGCCCGAGATCATGTCGTACAGCACATCCATCTCGGATCGCGGCGGCACGAGGTCGTAGACGCCGTTGACCTCCTGCAGCTCCGCCGGCGTGTAGTCGTGCACCTCGTGCAGCGTCGTCAGCCCGTACGAGCCGGGGCCGCTCGCCGTCAGCGTCGCACGCACCAGGGCGAGCTCGTCATCGAGGTCGATCGTCGGCTCGTCGTCGGGGTTGGGGTTGCGCCTGCGACCGGGCTGTGGGCCGTGGGCAGGGCTGGTCTCGTCGATCAGCCACCGTGCCTCGTCGTTGTCGGCGACGGAGAACCTGCCGGCGAGGTCGAAGAGGAATGCCGCCACGTGGTGTGAGCTGCCGGACTCGTACGTCGCCTGTACGACCCAGCGTCCATCCGGGCGCTTCCAGGCATCCCAGTCGACGGCGTCGATGTCGATCCCGCGTTGCAGCAGTCGGGTCGCCACGGTGGCGCGCAGACCTCGGACGGAGGCTGCTTCGCCGCGTCGGCGCACCGTGCCGGCGATCGCCATGCCCACGAGGTGGGCACGCTCGGCGAGCACGGGGGCAGCGAACGGCTCGATCCTCTCGACGGGCACGCCAGCGGCCTGTGCGACCGACTCGACCGCCTCACCCGCCCGTACCCGCGCCTGGATCTCGCGAGGCCGCAGCTGACTCTCCATGTCGATCTCCAGTTGACCCAGTCGAGGCCGGTCCCCGCGAAGGGCGGCCGTGAGGCGTTCATCGACCGGGACGACGATCTGTTCCTCGTCGTCCATCGCGACGAGGAGTGATGCGCCGTCTCCGGTGAGCCCGAGGGGCCGTCCCATCCGCATGCGTGGCCATTCTCGTTCCGCTATGTCGGCCCAACCTACAACGCGAGCGCGTCCCGTGCGTGGAGGCAGACCGAACGGGCCGTTCGACGGCGCTCAAGGGGGGAGCCGGATCAGGAGGTTCTTGCGCAGTGTGGTACACATTCCCACGAACGACGCCGCACGACGCGGTCACGATGCATGACGGCAGGACACGGAAGGGACCATGGCGACCGACTACGACGCGCCCAGGAAGACCGACGAGGACACCAACGAGGACAGCCTCGAGGAACTCAAGAGCCGCAGGAACGACAAGAACTCCGGCAAGGTCGACGAGGACGAGGCCGAGGCCGCCGAGGCGTTCGAACTCCCCGGCGCCGACCTCTCCCACGAGGAGTTAACCGTACGGGTGCTGCCGCGGCAGGCCGACGAGTTCACGTGTGCGTCATGCTTCCTCGTGAAGCACCGCAGCCAGATCGCCGAGACGCGCAACGGCCAGTCGTACTGCGTCGACTGCGTCTAGCTTCGGACGCACGGCACTAGCCCGCACCGACGGGCAGGTCAGCCCTTGAGGCTGCCCTGCCACTGGCGGATTTTGCGGTTCGCGAACCGCCCCATGAGCAGTTGGGCGACGCCTACGCCGATCGAGGACGCCACGAACCAGGTGACCGCCTCGCGGGCGGGGACCTCGGGGTCGTGCGGATCGGGAGGCGTGTCGCCTGTGGCTGCCTGCCACAGCTTCCGGACGACGAACTGGGCGAGGAATGTGGTGAGGGCACCGATGATCGCCGGGTACGCCTTCTCAAGGATCTTGTCGTTCATGCAGCCTCCTGTTGCGTGGGCTCAATCCTAGGCTGCCCGACCGACGCACGTCCGTAGCCGCCGACACGGTGTCGCGGACCCCGAAACCCACCCGTCGCCCCTGCGGATCCGGCCGACGCGTCCGAGTAGTCTGACGGCGTGACCTACTCCGAGCGTCTACGGCCACCGGTGTTGTGGTGGATCGTCTTCCTGCTCGTGGGCGTGACCTTCGTCATCGCGGTCGCCGTCTTCCTCGACAGATGGTTCGTGCTCGCGACGCTCGTCGTCGTGCTCGCGGTCGAGGTGGTGACGATGCTCGGGTTCACCGCAGCCGTGACGGTCACATCCAAGGGCGTCTCGGCGGGTCGCGCGCAGCTCGAATGGCCGTACGTGGGCGCGGTCACGCCGTTGTCCGGCGAGGAGGTACGGCTGCGCCTCGGGCGAGACGCCGACCCGCGGGCATATCTGATGTACCGCTCGTACGCCCCGGAGGCCGTTGAGATCGCCGTGTCGGATCCGGCCGACCCACATCCGTACTGGCTGGTGTCCACGAGGGACGCGGCGGCTCTCGCGGACGCGATCGAGAAGGCGAGGGTCGTCGCATGACAGCAGAACAGGTCACCGTCCGCGTCCGTCTCCTGGACAAGGGGATGGACGTCCCGACGTACGCGCATCCCGGCGATGCAGGGGCCGACCTGCGCATCGCCCACGACGTCGCCATCATCCCCGGCGAGCGGATGCTCGTCGGAACAGGTGTCGCCCTCGAGATCCCCGAAGGCTGGGTGGGGCTCGTTCACCCCAGATCGGGGCTGGCGGCCCGACAGGGGCTGACCATCGTCAACGCACCGGGGACGATCGACTCGGGCTACCGCGGCGAGGTGCAGGTCAACCTGCTGAACACCGACAGGCGCGCAACCATCCGTCTCAAGCGCGGAGATGCCATCGCCCAGCTGCTTCTGCAGCGGGTCGGACACGCGACGTTCGAGGTGGCGGACGACCTGACCGACACCGTCCGCGGCCAGGGCGGGCACGGGTCGAGCGGCGGGGTCGCCGCGTGGACTAGCGTTGACCAGCAACCATCTGCCACCTCTCAGGAGCTATGACGTGATCTTCGGCCGCAAGAAGCAGCAGGCGACTCCCGCCGAACCCGAGCCGGTGGACACCGATGAGGAGGTCGACCTCGACGAGGACGACGAACTCGACGACGACCAGCTCGACGAGGACGACGAACTCGACGACGAGGAGACCGACGAGCTCGAGTCTCCGGACGAGGACGTCTACGACGACGACCACGAGGACGCTCAGGACGAGTGGGTCGCCTTCGACGAGTCGCAGGACTGGCGTGAAGACGGCCCCTTCGACATCAGTGAGGTGGACCTCGACTCCGACTCGGTGGCGCGGCTCGACCTGGGCTCGCTCATCGTGACCCCTGAAGAGGGGATGCAGATCCAGATCATCGCCGACTCCGAGTCGGGCAACGGGCTGGCCCTGGTGCTGGGCCTCGACGGGTCGGCCATCCAGGTCGAGGTGAAGGCCGCTCCCCAAAGCGGTGGATTCTCCGCCGAGATCCGCAGCGACATCATCGAGGAGACCCGGGCCACCGGGGGGCGCACCGAGCTCGCCAAGGGCCCGTACGGCACCGAGCTGCGCCGCGTGGTCCAGGTCCAGGGGGCTGACGGCGAGGACGCGTTCGCTCCCATGCGTGACTGGCTCGTGGAGGGGCCGCGCTGGATCCTGGTCGCCCGCCTCATGGGCGAGGC
The DNA here is from genome assembly GCA_027492675.1 of Propionibacteriaceae bacterium. Lineage (GTDB taxonomy): Bacteria > Actinomycetota > Actinomycetes > Propionibacteriales > Propionibacteriaceae > Fen-668. Next base: position 102,970 of record JAPUEI010000075.1, read on the forward strand.
CGCTGTCGACGTCGAGGGCGACGGCGCTGCGGCGATCTTCGACGAGGCGTTCAGGAACCTCATCGTGCGCCGCGGGGATGACCCGATGGCGCCGGGGCAGACCATCCCGATCCGTATCCCGGAGGGCTGAGATGGACTCGCAGACGGAGGGGTTCTGGCGTCGGCTGGCCCGCAGGCTCGTGTCGTCGAACGACGAGCTCGTCTCCGAGCAGCTCGCCAACGAGGCCGCGTCCGCGGGCTGCGAGCAGATCAAGGACGCACGCATTCGCCAGCACATTCACCTGCGGGGGACCATCCAGGCCATCACGCTCACTCCCGAGCAGGACGACCGGCGGCTCGACGTAGAGCTCGACGACGGCACCGGCAACGTCACCCTCGTGTGGATGGGCCGACGCCTGATCCCCGGCATCGAGGTCGGCCGCACGCTTGACGTGTGGGGCACGCTCACCATCTCCGACGGACGCCGGGTCATCTTCAACCCGGCGTATGAGCTCGCCGCCTGAGCGGCTACTCCTCGAAGGGCAGGTCCGGCTCGTCGTCCCTTGCCGGAGCGTGCGTCGGGGGTGCCTGCGGGCCTGACGGGGATTGCGCGTCCAGCACCTTCACCGCGGCAGGAGCCGGGGACGCCAGCGGGTTGACCTCCACCTTCGGCGTCGGGGTGATCTTCGCCGCCCGGTGGTCCAGCTCGTGAGGCTGGGTCGCGGCCGTGGCGCGCGGGGACAGGAACGCTGAGAGCTCGGCCTCGTGGTCCGGGTCGATGAGGAAGAGCAACTCGTCACCGGCCTCCAGCGCGCCGTCGCGATCCGGCGCCATGCCGCGTCCGTCGCGGATGATCGCCGTGAGCACGGTCTCGCCCGGCCAGGTGATGTCGCCGATCCGCCGTCCCACAGTGGGGGAGCTCTCGGGCAGGGTCATCTCGACGAGGTTCGTACGGCCCTTCTGGAACGTCAGAAGTCGGACGAGGTCGCCGACGGTCACGGCCTCCTCCACGAGGGCGCACATGAGGCGCGGTGTCGAGACGGCGACGTCGACGCCCCACATGTCGTCGAACAGCCACTCGTTGCCGGGGTGGTTCACCCGTCCGACCGTGCGGGGCACGCCGAACTCGGTCTTCGCGAGCAGCGCGTGGACGAGGTTGGCCTTGTCGTCGCCCGTGGCGGCGATCGAGACGTCGCAGGTGTCGAGGTGGGCCTCGGCCATCGAGTCCAGCTCGCAGGCGTCGGCGAGCAGCCACTCGGCCTCGGGCACGGAGGCCGGCTTGATGGCCCCGGGCTCCTTGTCGATCAGGAGCACCCGGTGGCCGTTGGCGATGAGCTCGCGGGCGATGGAACGGCCGACGTTGCCGGCTCCGGCGATAGTGACGCGCATGGTGGTTCTCCTCAGTGCTCGATCGGGGGGACCGACAGGCTGTCCTGCACGTCGTCGATGCGGGCCGACTCGACCATCGCGTAGACGATGTCGCCCGACTGCAGGACCGTGCTCTCGCTGACGACCATGGCGTTCCCGTACCGGGTGAGGGCAGGGATCTGGGCGCGGGCGTGGGCGGCGACGGCGCTCACCTTGTGACCGATCCAGCCCTGGTGCACGGGCACCTCGCACAGCTGGACAGCGCCCGAGGGGTCGCGCCACAGCCCGGCGATGCCGCCCGGGACCATGCGCCGCAGCACCTGGTCGGCGGTCCAGCGCACGGTGGCGACGGTCGGGATACCAAGCCGCTCGTACACCGCCGCGCGGCCCTGGTCGTAGATGCGGGCGACGACGTTCTCGACTCCGAAGCTCTCTCGGACGACACGCGCCGCGAGGATGTTCGAGTTGTCGCCGCTGGACACCGCCGCGAAGCCGTCGGCGTGCTCGATGTCGGCTGCGAGCAGCACATCTCGGTCGAAGCCGACGCCCTTGACCGTGGTGCCGCGGAAGTCGGTTCCCAGCCTCCGGAACGCGTCGACGTCGACGTCGATCACCGCCACGGTGTGCTGTCGCGACTCGATGCTGTGCGCCAGGCTCGACCCCACTCGGCCGCACCCCATGATCACGTAGTGCACTGGACCTCCACTGACGAACCGCTGTGAACGGGTCCACGCTACCGGCGCAGAGCGCCGTCCAACGACATGGGTCGTATTGTCGTCACCGTGAATCTCTCGGAAGGCTTCAAGAGGATCCTCATCGGGAGGAAGCTGGCGAGCCACCAGCTAGGCGAGACGCTGCTGCCCAAGCGGATCGCGCTGCCGGTGTTCGCCTCGGACGCGCTGTCCAGCGTGGCGTACGCACCGGACGAGATCCTGCTCACCCTGTCACTGGCAGGCATGGCCGCGTTCTCGTTCTCGTGGAAGATCGGCCTGCTCGTCGCGCTCGTGATGCTCGTCGTCGTGGCGTCGTACCGCCAGACGGTCCACGCGTACCCCTCGGGTGGCGGCGACTACGAGGTTGCCACCGTCAACCTCGGGCCCAACGCGGGGCTGACCGTCGCCAGCGCGCTCCTGGTCGACTACGTATTGACCGTCGCCGTGTCCGTGTCGTCCGGCATCCAGAACGCCAAGGCGTTCGTGCCGTGGATCACGACCGGCTACGAAGGGCTGTGGGCCGCCGGAGCGATCCTCCTGCTCATGGCCATGAACCTGCGCGGCGTTCGCGAGTCGGGCGCCGTGTTCGCCGTCCCGACATACGCGTTCATGATCGGCGTCATCCTGATGAGCCTGTACGGGCTGTTCCAGATCTTCGTGCTCGGACGGCACCTGGTGACCGAGACCACGGACCTCCAGGTCGTCCCCGACCCGTCGTACGCCAGCTTCGGTGGGCTGGTCGCGATCGCCCTGCTGGCACGTACGTTCTCCTCGGGATGCGCGGCTCTCACCGGCGTCGAGGCGATCTCCAACGGCGTGCCGGCGTTCCAGAAGCCCAAGTCGAAGAACGCGGCCACCACGCTGCTGCTGCTCGGCGGGATCGCCGTCTCGATGCTCACCGGCATCCTGGTGCTGGCCAACCTCACGCACACGAAGCTCATCGACACCCACGGCGGCTCGTACTTCACCAAGGACGGGGTACGGGTCGAGGGTGACGCGCCGACCGTCATGGCGCAGCTCGCGAAGGCGGTCTTCCGGGACTTCCCGCCCGGCTTCTACATCCTGATGTTCTTCACGCTCTTCATCCTCGTGCTCGCGGCGAACACGGCGTTCAACGGCTTCCCGGTGCTGGGCTCGATCCTGGCCAAGGACGGCTACCTGCCGCGGGCGCTGTACACGCGCGGCGACCGTCTCGCGTACTCCAACGGCATCGTCGCCCTGGCTCTGGTGGCCGTCGGTCTGGTGCTCGCGTTCAACGCCTCGGTCACGGCGCTGATCCAGCTGTACGTCGTCGGTGTCTTCGTGTCCTTCACGGTGAGCCAGACCGGCATGATGATCCACTGGACCCGGCACCTGAAGACCGAGACGGACCCCGCCGTACGCAGCCAGATGATGCGCAGCCGGGTGATCAACGCGATCGGCCTCACGTTCACCGGCATCGTGCTCGTCATCGTGCTGATCTCGAAGTTCATCCACGGCGCGTACCTGGCGATCATCGCGATGATCTTCGTCTTCTTCGTCATGAAGGCGATCAAGCGCCACTACGCAAAGGTCGCCCAGGAGGTCGAGCTGCAGGGGAGCGCGGACTCCGCGCTGCCGAGTCGGGTGCGGGCGATCATCCTCGTGAGCAACGTCAACAAGCCGACCGCCCGCGCGGTCGCGTTCGCCCGGGCGATGCGGCCCACGACCCTCGAGGCCGTCATCGTCTCCGTCGACACGGCCGAGGTGGCGCAGGTGATCACCGAATGGGAGGCGCAGGACTACCCGGTGCCGTTGAAGGTGATCGCGTCGCCGTTCCGCGAGGTGACCAACCCCTTCGTGAACTACGTGAAGTCGATCCGGTCCGCCAATCCGCGCGACGTGGTGTGCGTCTTCGTTCCCGAGTTCGTCGTCGGCCACTGGTGGGAGCAGCTGCTTCACAACCAGACGGCCCTCGTCGTACGGACCAGGCTGCACTTCATCCCGGGGATCATGGTCATCACGGTGCCGTACCAGCTGCGGTCGTCCGAGGCGGCCATCGACCGCCTGCAGCGCGAGGACCCGCTGGCGTGGCGCCGCATCGGCACCGGCCTCAGCGAGACCGAGATGGAACGCGCCGAGAGCGGTCACTGACGTGGCGTGGGCTCCGGGCGAGACCATCGGCCCGGTGACCGTGGGCCCCGTCGCGCATGGCGGACACTGCGTCGCGCGTGTCGACGGCCGGGTCGTCTTCGTACGTCACGCGCTCCCCGGTGAGGTCGTCGAGGTGCGGATCACCGAGGACGCGCATGCCTCGTACGCGAGGGGCGACGCGGTGGCCGTTCTCGAACCGGCCGAGGGCCGCGTCGTGCCGCCGTGTCCCGTGGCGGGTCCGGGTGGCTGCGGCGGCTGCGACTTCCAGCACGTCGACCTGGCCATGCAGCGCGAGCTGAAGCGCCGGATCGTGGCGGAGCAGCTGATGCGGCTGGCGACGTACGAGTGGGACGGCGAGGTAGAGGTAGTCGGGAACGCGTCCGGGCTCGGATGGCGTACGAGGATGCGGTACCAGGTGGCCTCGGACGGCACGCTGGGCCTGCGCGCTCACAGGTCCCACGAGATCGTCCGCCTGCCCGAACAGGGCTGCCTGATCGCCCATCCCGACCAGCCCGCACTCGAGGGGCTGTACGAGCCGGGCCTCGAGGTGGTGGTCGCCGGCCACGGGGCGCAGTCGGCCGTGGTCGTCGACGGTGAGGTGGCCTCGGGCCAGCGGACGCTCGTCGAGCAGGCCGCGGGGCGGTCGTGGCGGGTCGCCGCGGACGGCTTCTGGCAGGTGCACGAGGATGCGCCCGAGACGCTGGTACGCGCGGTGCTGGAGGGGCTCGACCCACACCCCGGCGAGACCGCGTGGGATCTGTACTGCGGGGTCGGCCTGTTCGCCGGGGCCCTGGTGGACGCCGGCGCGTCCGTACGTGGCGTCGAGTCGTCGGGACGCGCTGTACGAGACGCCATGCGCAACGTTCCCGAGGCCGACTTCACGGCCGGCCGTGTCGAGCTGGTCACCCGTCGCTGGCCTTCCCGCGTCGACCTCGTGGTGTGCGACCCGCCCCGCACCGGTCTCGGCAAGGCGGCCGTCGCGCAGGTCGTACGTCGTCAGCCCCGGCGTGTCGCGTACGTCGCCTGCGACCCTGCCGCGCTCGCCCGGGACATCGCCACCTTCGCAGCCGCCGGATACTCCGTGAAATCCTTGCGGGCGTTCGACATTTTCCCGATGACGCAGCACGTGGAGTGCGTGGCCGTCCTGGCTCGTTGAAACCCGGGCGCGTCTTTGTCCCCGTTGAGGGAATTGTCTTGGCAGGATGGGTGTCCTGAACGCGTGTCGCGTGGTATCTTGACATCAAGATACCTGGGACTCTGTCCCGCCCTCATCGTCGGAGGAGCATTTCAATGAGTGTCAACAGCTTCGGAGCGAAGTCGACCCTGACGGTCGACGACACCTCCTACGAGATCTTCCGCCTCGATGCGGTGGACGGGCAGGAGAAGCTCCCGTACAGCCTCAAGGTCCTGCTGGAGAATCTTCTCCGCACCGAGGACGGGGCCAACATCACCAAGGACGACATCGCGGCGCTCGCCGGGTGGGACCCGAACGCCCAGCCCGACAAGGAGATCCAGTTCACGCCGGCCCGCGTGATCATGCAGGACTTCACCGGCGTCCCGTGTGTCGTCGACCTCGCCACGATGCGCGAGGCTGTCGCCGAGCTCGGTGGCGACGCCGCCAAGGTCAATCCGCTGTCGCCCGCCGAGCTGGTCATCGACCACTCCGTCATCGCTGACGTCTTCGGCACCAGCGACGCGTTCAAGCGCAACGTCGAGTTCGAGTACGAGCGCAACCGTGAGCGCTACCAGTTCCTGCGCTGGGGCCAGACGGCGTTCGACGACTTCAAGGTCGTCCCGCCGGGCACCGGCATCGTGCACCAGGTCAACATCGAGCACCTCGCCCGCGTGGTCTTCCCGCGCACGGTGAACGGTGTTCTGCAGGCCTACCCCGACACCTGCGTCGGTACGGACTCGCACACCACGATGGTCAACGGCCTGGGCGTCGTCGGCTGGGGCGTCGGCGGCATCGAGGCCGAGGCCGCCATGCTCGGCCAGCCGGTCAGCATGCTGATCCCGCGGGTCGTCGGCTTCAAGCTGTCCGGCAAGCTCACGCAGGGCACCACGGCGACCGACCTCGTGCTGACGATCACCGACATGCTGCGCACTCACAAGGTGGTGGGCAAGTTCGTCGAGTTCTACGGACCCGGCGTCAGCGCGGTGCCGCTGGCCAACCGCGCGACGATCGGCAACATGAGCCCTGAGTACGGCTCGACGATCGCGGTCTTCCCCATCGACGACAAGACCACCGAGTACCTGCGGCTCACGGGCCGTCCCGAGCACCAGATCGCTCTGGTCGAGGCGTACGCCCGCGAGCAGGGCCTGTGGCACGACGCGAGCCACGAGCCGGTCTACTCCGAGTACCTCGAGCTCGACCTCGGCGATGTCGTGCCGTCGATCGCCGGTCCGAAGCGTCCCCAGGACCGGATCCAGCTCTCGGTGTCCAAGCCGTCGTTCGAGTCCGCCTTGCCGGGCTACACCACCGACGTCTCCAAGTCCGTACCGGTGACGCTGGCCGACGGCACGAGCTTCCAGCTCGGCCACGGCGCGGTCACGGTCGCGTCGATCACGTCCTGCACGAACACGTCGAACCCGAGCGTCATGCTCGGCGCCGGCCTGGTCGCCAAGAAGGCCGTCGAGGCCGGCCTCACCCGCAAGCCGTGGGTGAAGACGAGCCTGGCGCCCGGCTCGAAGGTCGTGACCGACTACTACGAGAAGGCGGGCTTGACCCCGTACCTCGACCAGATCGGGTTCAACCTCGTGGGGTACGGCTGCGTGACCTGCATCGGCAACACCGGCCCGCTGATCCCGGAGATCTCCGCGGCCGTCAACGACAACGACCTCGCGGTCACCGCCGTCCTGTCGGGCAACCGCAACTTCGAGGGCCGGATCTCGCCGGACGTGAAGATGAACTACCTGGCCAGCCCGCCGCTCGTCATCGCGTACGCGCTGGCCGGCACGATGGACATCGACCTGGCCACCGACCCGATCGGCACGAACGCCGAGGGCCGAGAGATCTTCCTCGCCGACATCTGGCCGAGCCAGGAGGAGATCGACGCGGTCGTCGCCTCCGCCATCGACGCCGACATGTTCGCCTCTCGCTACGCCGATGTGTTCGCCGGGGACGAGCGCTGGCAGAACCTGCCGACGCCCGCCGGTGAGGTGTTCGAGTGGGACGCCGACTCGACGTACGTGCGGAAGCCCCCGTACTTCGAGGGCATGCCGTCGCAGCCGGTCCCGGTGCGCGACGTCACGGGCGCTCGGGTGCTGCTCAAGCTGGGTGACTCGGTGACCACCGATCACATCAGCCCCGCGGGCTCGATCAAGGCCGACAGCCCGGCTGGCAAGTACCTCACAGAGCACGGCGTGGGCGCCAAGGACTTCAACTCGTACGGTTCCCGTCGTGGCAACCACGAGGTCATGATCCGCGGCACGTTCGCCAACATCCGCCTGCGCAACCAGATCGCTCCGGGGACCGAGGGTGGCTTCACCCGCGACTTCACGCTCGAGGGCGGGCCGGTCACGACGGTGTACGACGCGTCGGTGAACTACCTGGCCGCGGGCACGCCGCTCGTGGTGCTGGCCGGCAAGGAGTACGGCTCGGGCTCGTCGCGCGACTGGGCGGCCAAGGGCACCGCGTTGCTGGGCGTCAAGGTGGCCATCGCCGAGTCGTACGAGCGGATCCACCGCTCGAACCTCATCGGCATGGGCGTCCTTCCGCTGCAGTTCCCCGAGGGTGAGTCGGCGACGTCGCTCGGCCTCACGGGCGAGGAGACCTTCGAGTTCACGGGCGTCGAGGAGCTCAACAACGGCACCACGCCGAAGACCGTGAGGGTCGTGGCCACGGGTGCCGGCGCGCCGATCGAGTTCGACGCGGTCGTGCGCATCGATACGCCGGGGGAGGCGGACTACTACCGCCACGGCGGCATCATGCAGTACGTGCTGCGCTCGCTGCTCGCTGCCTGACAGGTTCACCGTCGACGGGGCGTCGCCTTCGGGTGGCGCCCCGTCGCCATGCCCGGTCTCGATGCACTCGCCTCAGGCGTCCAGCGCGTCGCGGAGCAGCGTGGCGTAGGCGGCCATCTGGCCCGCGGCGTACGAGCGCCTTGGCCAGAAGAACCCCTTGAGACCGTCGCCCTTCGTGCGGGGGACCACGTGGACGTGCAGGTGGGGTACGGACTGGCTCACGGTGTTGTTGACCGCCACGAAGCTGCCTTGAGCGCCCAGGCCGGTAACCATCGCGGATGCCAGCCGCTGAACCAGGCCCATGAGCGGCGCGAGCTGGTCGGCCGGCAGCTCGGGGAGCGTCGCGACGTGCTGGAGCGGACAGACCAGCGTGTGGCCGTGGAACACCGGACGGTGGTCCAGGAACGCGATCGCGTGGTCGGTCCGGGCGATGATCTCGGCGTCCAGGTCGCCGGCGGCGATCCGGCAGATGATGTCGCGGGGGTCTGCGGGCGTGGTCACAGGCCCATTCTGTAACCTCCCGTGTCATGGCTATGCGCGTCCGTGAGACACCGTCGGGCGGGCTCCGCGTCTCGTACGCCTTCCTGGTCACCGTTCTGAGCGGGCTCGGCGGTCTGCTGGTGCTCGCGATGGTGAGCCCGATCATCTCCAGGTCCGGCGTCTGCGCCGCCGACGAGACGTTGTTCTGCGGCCTCGCCGTCGGCCTCATCGCCTGGGCGGTGGGGACCTGGCTGGTCATGGCGTGGCTGTCGTCGGTGATGCGGCTGAGCTGGCGCTTCCTGGTGGTGAACATCGGTCTCCAGCTGCTGCTCATCCAGGCCGTGCTGCAGTCCGACTCGCTGTGGTGGTTGGTGGGACTGCTCGTCGTGCCGGTTGCGGCCGCACTGCTCAGCGACCCTGGACGGGTCCGCGACGAGGTGCCGCGCTGGCAGTCGATCACCATTCTCGCCGGGGGAGCGGTCGTGCTGGTCGAGTTCCCGCTCTGGGTGTGGTTCGGGGTTCTCGCCGGGGCTTGACGGCGCCGCACCCCTCGAATCATAATCGAACATACGTTCGATGAAGGGGGACGGTCATGGCGCAGCCGGCGGTGACGTGGACGCAGGAGCGATCGTGGCGCGAGGAGTGCCGGATCTACGTGCCACCGGGGTGGCCCGACGCCGTACGACCGCCTGGGGCTCCCGACTGGGAGGTGACGGCGACGGCCTTCCTGCTGGACTGCTGCCCACCTGACTACCGGTCTCACCTCGTGCTGCGCCGACACCCGGTCGTGCTGGCGAGGTTCGCCGCCGAGCACGTCGAGGCCCAGCTGCGGGCGGCGAAGGACGGGCTCGCAGGAGTGCGTTCGGCGCTAGCCGACTACGTGCCCGTGGAGGTCATCCAGTCCGCCGCCGATGCGTGGCAGGAGGAGGCTGCGCGGTTGGTACGGGTGCGGCGTGCCGTCGCGCTCGTCGAGGAGGCGCTGCGGGGACGCATCTTCATCCGTCGCCTGTAGTGATCGTCACCCGCGTCTCACGCCGCCTGCGTCAGCGGTCTGACCCCGGGTCGGATCGTGGTCGCGAATCCCCGGGCGGCCCCGCTCGCCAAATCGTGATCCGGGGTCGCGCGCCCTAGACTCGTTCGCATGTCATTGCTGGAACGGGTCTCGGAGCCTGCCGCGCTGCGCAGGCTGACGAGGGAGCAGCTCGACGAGCTGGCCGCCGAGATCAGAGCGTTCCTCGTGTCCAGCGTCAGTCGTACGGGCGGGCACCTCGGCCCCAACCTCGGCGTCGTGGAGTTGACCATCGCGCTCCACCGCGTCTTCGACTCCCCGCGCGATCCGCTCGTCTTCGACACCGGCCACCAGACGTACGTGCACAAGATCCTCACCGGACGCCGGGACCGCTTCCCCACGTTGCGGCAGCAGGACGGCCTGTCCGGCTACCCCTGCCGTGAGGAGTCCGAGCACGACTGGGTCGAGAGCTCGCACGCCTCGGCTGCGCTGTCGTGGGCCGACGGTCTGGCCAAGGCGTTCCGGCTGCGCGGCGAGACCGATCGCACCGTCGTCGCCGTCGTGGGCGACGGCTCGCTCACCGGCGGCATGGCCTGGGAGGCGTTGAACAACATCGCCGCCGACCCCGATCTCCCGCTCGTTGTGGTCGTGAACGACAACGGCCGCTCCTACACCTCCACGGTCGGCGGCATCGCCAACCAGCTGTCGGCGATGCGCACCGACAAGCGGTACGAGCCGATGCTGAAGATGATCAAGACCACCGTCTCCAACACGCCGATCGTCGGAAAGCCTGCGTACGACCTGTTGCACGGCCTCAAGAGCGGCATCAAGGACGTCCTCGCGCCGCAGGGGCTGTTCTCCGACCTCGGCATGAAGTACGTCGGCCCGATCGACGGCCACGACATCGGTGCCCTCGAGACGGCGCTGGCGCAGGCCAAGCGCTTCGGCGGGCCGGTCATCGTGCACGCCATCACCGTGAAGGGCCGCGGGTTCAAGGCAGCAGAGGATCACGACGAGGACCGGTTCCACAGCGTCGGCAAGATCGACGAGCACACCGGCGAACCGCTGCACACATCGACCGCCGAGTCCTGGACGGATGTGTTCGGCGACGAGCTCGTACGGATCGCGGCCGACGACAAGCGCCTCGTCGCGATCACGGCCGCGATGCTCAATCCGGTGGGCCTCGGCGCCTTCCAGGCCGCCTACCCATCGCGCACCTTCGACGTGGGGATCGCCGAGCAGCACGCCGTGACCTCGGCGGCCGGACTCGCGATGGCAGGCATGCACCCTGTCGTGGCGCTGTACTCGACGTTCCTCAACCGCGCGTTCGACCAGCTCATCATGGACGTCGCTCTGCACCGGCTCGGCGTGACCTTCGTCCTCGACCGCGGTGGCGTCACCGGTCCGGACGGCGCCAGCCACCACGGCGTCTGGGACCACACGATCGCTGCCGTCGTGCCGGGCTTGCGTATGTGCGAGCCGCGCGATGCCACCCGGCTGCGCGAGGCTCTGCGCACCGCGGCCGCCGTCGACGACGCACCGACCGTGATCCGCTACTCCAAGGAACCGGTTCCGGACGACATCGTGGCCGTACGGACGGTGCAGGGGGTCGATGTTCTCGCCGAGGAGCCCGACGCGCGTGTGCTCGTCGTGGGCCATGGGCAACTCGTGGACATGGCGCTCGACGTGGGCCGACGGCTCAGCCAGCAGGGCATCCCCGCGACCGTCGTCGATCCGGTGTGGTCGCTCCCGGTCAACCCCGCCCTCATACAGCTCGCCGGTGACCATGACCTGGTGGTCACCATCGAGGACGCCGTCGTCGGCGGAGGCCTGGGAGCGCAGCTCTCCGCAGCCGTCGCCGCGTCCGCGCGGCCCGTCGTGGTGCGGCAGTTCGGCATCGGGCACCAGTTCCTGCCGCAAGGCACGCGCGACCAAGTGCTCGAAAGGGTGGGTCTGACCGCCCAGGCTGTGGCTCTGGCCACCATCGAGTCCCTCGTCTCGAACGATGACGACCGGGCCCCGGCCACGCCTACGGCGATCGGTCTACCGCCGGCTCCCGAGGCCTGAGGCTCAGAGCGCGGCGAGGGCCACGGCGATCGGCGGGGCGACCAGGTCGACCTGCCACGCTCGTGCCCCGAGGTGAGCAAGCTGCTCCCGTACGGCGCTCTCGTCGATCGCGGTCGGCGCCCACAGCAGCCTGCGCAACGGGTCCGGCGCGATGAGGTTCTCGATGGGCAGCTGCAGCGTCTCGGCGAGGTCCACGAGCACCGGTCGTACAGCCTCCCAGCGCGCCGCGGCCTCCGGATCGCGCGACGCCCAGGAGCGCGGCGGCGGGGGTCCGTCGGCCGGCAGGTACAAGGGCGGCAGCTCTGTGGGGGGAAGGTCGAGCGCCCGCTGGATCGCGTCCAACCAGGTCTGCCTGTACCGCTTGGCCTCCCGCCGGTTGAACCGGGGGATCGCCTGCAGGGTGCGGTGGTCAACGGAGGGCGAGGAGCCCTTCACGCCGGCCGCCACCATGGCGATGCCCTCGTCGCCGAGGATCCGGCCGGGCGCCTTGTCGAGCTCCCGAGCGATCCCGTCGCGCACCGTCCACAGCTCGCGGACGACGGCGAGCCCACGGGCACTGCGGACGCTGTGCATGCCGGACGTACGTCGCCAGGGATCGGTGCGGGGGACGACCGGAAGGGCCGCCTGCTCCAGCAGGTACGCGAACTCCTGCTCGGCCCACTCCCTCTTGCCCGCGGCCACGAGCTGGCCGTCGAGGATGTCGCGCAGGTCGATGAGCAGGTCGACGTCCAGAGCCGCGTACGCGAGCCAGTCGGCCGGGAGCGGTCGTACGGACCAGTCGGCGGCGCTGTGCTCCTTGAGCAGGCGTACGCCGAGCAGCTGCTCCACGAGTGTCCCCAGGGCGACCCTGGGATAGCCCAGCAGTCGCGCGGCCAGCTCGGTATCGAACAGGCTGCCCGGCATCAGGCCGGCGTCGACGAGGCACGGAAGGTCCTGGGTGGCCGCGTGGATGATCCACTCGGCGTCCTTGAGCGCGTCCTGGAGGACGGAGAGCCCGGGATCGGGCATGAGCGGGATCGGGTCGAGCAGGGCGTTGCCGACGCCGGCGCGGCGGAACTGCACGAGGTACGCGCGACCGGTGTAGCGAAAGCCCTGGGCCCGCTCGGTGTCGACAGCCACCGGGCCGGTGCCCGTCGCCAACTGGGCCGCGAGGTGATCGAGCGCCGCAGGATCGTCGACGACCGCGGGCACACCCTCGCGTGGTGAGGTCAGGACGGGGACGTCGGCGACCGGCTCTTCGTCGGTCATCGGCGCGGGCGCCGGGCGGTGAGAGGAACCACGCCGGGGGGGACCGGCGGGAGCCCGCTGAGCGTGCACAGGACGTCCTGCCAGGCGGCGATGTGCCCCGACAGCGACAGCCCCGGTCCGAGGTCGGGGGTCCAGGAGGCGCGGATCTCGACCTCGGCGCTGCCCGGGTCCGCGGCGAGCTCGCCGAACGGGGTGCTGATCACCGCCGAGACCGTACCGCTGGGTTCGCGATAGGTGGCGCCGCGGGTCTCCAGAGCCTCGACGAGCCAGCTCCAGACGACGTCGGCAAGCATCGGGTCACGGACCATCTCCGGCTCGACGTCAGCCTTGCTGTACGTCACGCAGCGGAAGGTGCCGTCCCAGGCCTCGTTGCCGGCGGGATCGTGGAGGAGCACGAGGCGACCCGAGCCGCGCTCGTCATCGCCAACCACGACATCCGCGCTGACCGCGACCGAGTACGGGGCGATGCGCTGGGGTGACGGGATCTCCTCGATCGAGACCTCGGGACGCCAGGCCGTCCCCTTCAGGTCGCGCAGGGCGCGCGCGAACGTCGGCGGGACTGACGGGTGGCTTCGCGCGGTCACAGGGTCAATCTAGGTGGCCGATGCTCTCGGCGCGGATGGACGCGCCGAGAGCATCGCGCTCACTGCTCGGACGGACGCAGCTGCAGGCTCACCGAGTTGATGCAGTAGCGGTCGTCGGTCGGGGTGTCGTACCCCTCGCCGTGGAACACGTGCCCGAGGTGGGACCCGCACGACGCGCACCGCACCTCCACGCGGCTGCTGGCCAGGGAGTTGTCCTCCACGTAGAGCACGCTGTCTCCGGCGAGCGGCGCGAAGAACGAGGGCCAGCCACAATGCGAGTCGAACTTCTCGGTCGAGCGGAAGAGCTCGGCACCGCAGGCGCGGCACTCGTACACGCCCTCGGTGTGGGTGTCGGTGTACTCGCCGATGAACGGCCGCTCGGTGCCGGCCTGGCGCAGCACGTGGTACTCGGCGGCGCTGAGCTGGCTGCGCCATTCGTCCTCGGTCTTGACGATCTTGAGCTGTGCGGTCACTTTAGAACTCCCTTCGACTTCCAAACCTAGGTGGCATCCATGGCCAAGGACGAGACCACCGTCGACGCGGACGGCCGCGAGGTGCGGATCTCGAGCCCGTCCAAGCCGTACTTCCCCGAGCTCGGTCTCACCAAGCTCGATGTCGTGCAGTACGTGCTCGCCGTGGGTCCCGGCATCCTCGCTGCCCTCAAGGACCGGCCCACGACCATGGAACGGTGGCTCGAGGGGGTCACTCCCGGCGCGTCGTTGCGTGGTCCCGACAACCGTGATGGCAACGCCTTCTACCAGAAGCACGCGCCGACCCGCGGTATTCCGGACTGGGTGCAGACGACGACGGTGACCTTCCCCTCGGGGCGTCCTGCGGTCGAGGTCGCACCCGCCGACCTCGCCACGATCGTCTGGATGGTGAACCTCGCGACGATCCGGTTCCACCCCTGGCCCGTACGCCACCCGCGTACCGATGAGGTGGACCAGCTGCGGATCGACCTCGACCCACAGCCGGGCACGACCTTCGCGCAGGCGAGGGAGGCCGCCCTCGGGTTGCGTGGCGTCCTCGCGGACGCCGGCCTTGAGGGGTTCGTGAAGACCTCAGGCGGCCGCGGACTTCACGTGTTCGCGCGGGTCGAGCCCGCGGACTTCATCGACGCCCGGCATGCGGCGATCGCCGTCGGGCGCGAGCTGGAGCGTCGCCTGCCGGAGACCGTGTCGACGGCCTGGTGGAAGGAGGAGCGGGGGGCGAAGATCTTCGTCGACTTCAACCAGATGTCCCGTGATCGGCTGATGGCGTCGGCGTACTCGATCCGCCCGACGCCCGAGGCGCGGGTCTCGGCGCCGCTGGACTGGGACGAGGTGCCGCACGTCACGCCCGACGACTTCACGGTCGTGTCCATGCCCGCGTGGTTCGCCGAGCGGGGCGACGTGTGGCGCGCGCTGGAGGAGTCCACGCCGGCCCCGATCCGTACGGCCCTCGACTGGTACGACCGGGACGAGGCGAACGGGCAGGGCGAGATGCCGTACCCACCGGAGTACCCGAAGATGCCCGGCGAGCCGCCGCGCGTCCAGCCGAGCCGCATGAACGAAGCCAACTGGGCGGAAGGCAACTAGTGTCGGCGCCGTGCTGATCTCGGTGGTCATCTGCTCGTACAACCGGCGTGACCACCTTGTGGCCGCCGTGGGCAGCGTGCTCGAGCAGAAGGGCGAGTACGAGCTCGTCGTGGTCGACAACCGGTCGAGCGACGGCACCGCGGAGGCCATGGCCGAGATCGTGCGGGACCACCCGCAGGTGCGCTACGTGTACGAGGAGCGGCCGGGGCTGGCCGTCGCGCGGAACACGGGATGGGGCGCGGCCACCGGCTCGTTCGTCGCGTTCCTCGACGACGACGCCCGCGTCGGACCTGAGTGGCTGGAGACGGCCCGGGCACTCATCGAGCTCCACCAGGACGACCTCGCCTGCGTCGGCGGCCCGATCCACCCCTTTTACACGAGCGAGAAGCCCGACTGGTGGCAAGACGCGTACGAGATCCGCACGCGCGGAGACATCGAGCGCCCCCTCACGCCCGGTGAGTCCTTCTCGGGGTCGAACATGGTCTGGCGACGCGACCTGCTGGCGACGTACGGGGGTTTCGACACCTCAGCGGGCATGAAGGGCGAGCAGCTGGGGATGGGGGAGGAGACTGCACTCTTCCGCCGGGTGTGGGAAGGCGAGGGCTCCCCGGTGTTCTGGTACTCGCCGGAGCTGAAGGTCTACCACTGGGTGCCGCCGGAGAAGATGACGATGACGTACATCCTCAAGAGGGCCACCGCCAACGGGCAGTTCGAGGCACGGTTCGCGCTCTCGCAGGCCGACGGCCTCGGCGGGCGGTTGCGGTTGGTCGGTCGTGCGGCGCGGACGGTGGCGGTGGAGATACCGAGGACCCTTCTCAAGCGTCGGCACTATCGGCGTACTCAGAACTGGTACTTCGAGCACTGCTTCATCCCCATCCAGCACGTGAGCACGCTGCTCCGGCTGCTGGGGGTGCGCATCAGCGTGACGCAACGGGAGGCATCGTGAAGGTCGTGCTCGGCGTCTGCGGCTTCGGGTATGGCCACAGCACGCGCCAGCGTCCGATCCTGGAGGGTCTGCTCGCGCGTGGACACGACGTGGTGTTGGTGACCAACGACCAGAGCTTCGAGGTCTTCTCCGAACAGTTCCCCGAGGTCACCAACATGCGCGTCCGGGTGCCGGTCATCCACGCGACGCCGGACGGGATCGATTTCGACGCGACCGCGGACGACGAGCGCAACTCCTCACCCGAGGCGAACGCCGCGTTCTGGCGAGCGTGCGGCATGGTCCAGGCACGGTTCGGGCGGCCCGACGTGGTGATCAGCGACTACGACCAGGTGTCCGGGCAGATCGCGTACCTGTTCGACGTGCCGCTGGTCACGCTGGACCAGCAGAGCAAGTTCCTCGGCTTCCAATGCCCGCCCATCGGCGACTACACCCCGTACGAGCATCGGATGCGCCTGGGCTACTTCTTCCCCAAGGCCCGCGTCCGGATCGCGACGTCGTTCTTCACGGTGGGGTACGAGCCGGTGCCCGAGTACCCGGTCACGGTCATCCCGCCGATCCTCGGCCACGACGTCCGGGGTCTGGTTGCGGAGCCCGAGGAACGGCACGTGACGGTGTACGTGTCGGCCGCGAGCCACGTCGAGCAGTCCGTGGAGGAGCTCGTCGAGGTGTTCGCCGGGTTCCCCGAGCATCGGTTCGACGTCTTCGTGGACACCACGGTCGCTGAGGTGCCGCCGAACGTGACCGTACGGCACACCGACAGGGCGGCCTTCGTGGACAGCCTGCGCCGGTCATCGGCTGTCGTCTCGACAGCGGGCCACAATCTCGTGACCGAGGCGCTGTACCTGCGGGTGCCGATGTTCCTGCTCCCGTTCGCGCACTACGAGCAGCAGTTGAACGCGCGGATCGTCACAGAGGAGGGCGTCGGTACGAGCGCGGCGTTGCTGACGCCGGAGAACCTCGGCCACTTCCTCGCCAACCTCGACGGCTACCGCGAGTGCCAGGAGCGCAGCTCCCGCGTCTACGGGCGGTTCGATGGCGATACGGTCTTCCTCGACCTCCTGGAGTCGCTGCTGGACGGCGACCGGGGCTGACGCCGAAAGGGGACCTCGTGACGACAGTCACCGTCATCGGGCTCGGAGCCGTGGGCGCCTCGTACGCCGCCCGCATGGTCGAGACCAGCCCCGAGGTGCGGCTGCGGGTCCTGGCGTCGGGAGACCGTGCGGAGCGACTGCGGCGCGACGGTGTCACAGTCAACGGCGTGCACCACCGCTTCGCCGTGGTGGAGCCTGGCCATCACGTCGAGCCCGCCGATGTCGTGGTGGTGGCGACGAAGTGCCACGACCTGCCCGAGGTCGTCGACCAGCTCGCCGAACATGTGGGCCCCGGGACGACCATTCTCAGCCTGCTCAACGGCATCACCAGCGAGGCCCGGCTCGCGGAGGCGTTCCCGATGGCGTACGTGCCGTTGGCGGTGTGCGTCGGCATCGACGCGGTGCGACTCGGCGGTGACGTGCGCTACACGACGCTGGGCTGGGTCGAACTCGGCGATCGGGTCGCGGGGGAGCCCTCGCCCCGTCTCGTACAGCTCGAGCATCTCCTCACCGATCTCGGCGTCGTGTGCAAGGTCCGTGCCGACATGGTGCGCGGACTGTGGTGGAAGTTCCTCGTCAACGTCGGGGTCAACCAGGTCACGGCCCTGCTGGAGGCGCCGTACGCGATCGTCCAGCGGCCAGGACCGGGACGCGAGCTGGTCGTCGCCGCTCAGCGCGAGGTGGTCGCGGTGGCCGAGGCGGAGGGCGTGGACCTCACGGAGGCCGACATCGCGACCTTCCTCGACGTGATGATGACCCTCGGCCCGGACAACTACACCTCAATGGCACAGGACGCCATGGCGCACCGCCGCACGGAGGTCGACGAGTTCGCCGGCGCGGTGGTGCGGCTGGGGGAGTCCCACGGGATCCCCACGCCCGTGAACCGGGTGTTGCTGCAGGCGTTCCTCGCCAAGCACGAGCTGTGGGGCGTCGGTGGACACGCTTCCGAGAAGATCTGACGACGGCCGCGAGTGACAGGCGGGGTCCATCTCGTAGCAACGTCCGCTCATGCCGATGTGAGCGTGTCCGCCGAGAGTGGTGCGTCCGCCGGCGCCGAAGAGCTGACGCACTGGACGGCCAGACCAGGTGATGCGCAGGCAGGGAGATTTCGTTCGGAGGATTCTCGTCCCCCGGTGGGTCTCATGCCGGGATCTCGCAGGAACACCGGCCGGCGCGCCTCCGTTGAGCGTCTGCGCGGGCGCATCGACAACCCTAGATGCAGTGGTGCTGACCGATGTGACATGTCGCCTGGTCTTTCTCGTGTCCCGGAGCGGCCTCGAAGCCGAGCGAAAGGCTTTTCGAGGGCACAACGAATCAAGTTCGATCGACGAGCGACCGTTCTGCCTTCTCCACGCATGGGAGGATGTGCCAAGCGGAGTGGGCAGACCGCAGGCCTTAATCAACCCGCGCTTGAATGACTATGATTACGTTGTAATGCTATCCATGATCGTTGGGGTTTGCCTCGGACGAATCTCAGCGATCAGTACGGGTACGCATGGGGCCATTTTGAAGGGCCTAGGTCGGGGACGATGAACACGCTTCCGCCACCCTCGATTAGAGACGCCAGTGAGCCTGATACAGGATTCGCCGCGTGGCCCTAGCGGTGATGCCTGCGAGGAAGTGTCGGGTGGATCGTCCGAAGCCATAGGTTTCGGGAGAGCAACGAAGGAGACTCAATGACCGACTTTGAACACCTGCTCACTGCGACCCGAACCAGGACCCCGCTTCTGTACCACTACACGTCACGCCAGGGGCTCCGAGCCATCCTGGAGACGGGCCAACTCCGGCTCAACACCCTGGATCGGATGAACGATCCGCGCGAGCGCAGGGAGTGGCTGGCCGACGGAATCTTCCCTCCACCCGGGCTAACCCCTGCGAGCCTCCGGAACCACGCAAAAGTGGTCGGCCAGATTCACGCACTGTTACGTCTAGCCGCTCGCGTCGCCTGCCTAACCGCTGACCGGCCCCGTGATCGGGCGGGTGACCCATTGGCCTTCTTTCACAAGGGTTGGGGAAGGGCCAGGATGTGGGAGCAGTACGCCCAGCAGCACGAGGGGGCTGTGCTGGTCTTTGAGCGGGATGCCCTCATCATGGCATTGGATGCAGGTTGCAAACTCGGCGAGGGTGACGTCTTTTCGCCTAGCAGCATGCAATATGAGGACCGCCGCCTGTCCATCCCGATCAGCGGCGCCTACAATACGATCGAGGCGATCAACGATGTGACGTCCAAAGGATCCTCGGTGCGAGACCTCTTCTTCGTCAAAAACAGAGATTGGGAAGGAGAAACAGAATTCCGAATTCTGTTCGTCTACGGGGAAGAGGCAGCGTTTGCGCACTCCGGACTTCCACTCGGGGTCTCTTACCAGGACAGCCTTCGCGGCGTCGTCCTGGGAGAACGCTGGCACGGGGCACGCTGGCTGGCCCCTCTAGCCAAGCATCGAGGCATCGAGACATCGATCGTTAAGTGTGACTGGGAGAATGGCGCACCGGTCATACGAAGATACCCGTAGCGCCCTCTCGGCGGCAGTCGCAGAACGGGCCTGAAGAGATCCATGTCTAATAATGAGATCAACTGGCGCCCGCCTCTTTCCCGCGTAGCAGCTCAACGTGCGCTCTTGTCGCCCACCGTCAGTCTGCCGCCGGTGGACCGGTGACGCGCGGCGGCCCTTCACGTTCTCCCTTACTCACTCCCGAGGATCGCCCGAATGCGAGTTCACGGGGCTCGTATCGGTTCGAGCTCACCGCTTGGGGATGAGAGGGAGCCTGATCCTGAACGACCGGGGTAGGCGGCGGTCCGTTTATCAGTGGCTGCTCTAGCCTCGCCACCGTCAAAAGTCTCGGGCACGTCGGGCCGGCCGCGAGCTTGGCGGTTCAGAAAATAGGCGTTCGAGAACACCACGGACGGCGGGCAGGCTACGCGCGCCAGCTCGGGCTGTGATCCTGGTCGGACCCGTGGGCGATCGCGCACCCGGGGACAATTCCTGCATCACCGGTATGGCATTTGTGCCGAACCAGCCCTATGCGACCCTTCTCTGGATCTCCGCCTGCACTGCGTTGGCAAGGAACTTGGGGATAGGAGATTGGGTATTGTCGGTGTTCAGCCAGAACCTGCCGGTGAGGTGTCCAAAGTCGTTAAAATCGATGCTTGCTGTCCAGGTTGTTAGGCCGCTGTTCGATCGTACTTCGAGGAAGACGACCAGCCCGGTGATGCTGACATCCAGGAGTCTCGGCGTCTTCTTCGCGATCTCGCCAATGAGATCCTGGAAGTCCTGGTAGCTGAGGCGGTCGTCGAAAACGAGTGGGGAGTTCCTGCGTCGTTCTTCTTCTTCGGCTCGGCGCTTGGTCTCCCTGCCATGGACATACAACGCGCGGGACACCACGCCAGCTAGGGCAACGGCGCCTGCAACGACAGCTTTGTCGACGAGCCCCATTCTTCCTCCCTTCGAGTGGTAGTCTCTGGACAGGCTAGCCGACTCGCGATGCACGCGAGTGACGGGGTGGGGTTTCACTTTTCGGCCCGGATCCGATCGACGGCCTCCGCACCAACAAACTGTCGGAGGCGACCATTACGCTGCTTCTCACAGCACGTGACTTGAGGTCAGACAAGGCGTGATGCAGTGAAGCCCGGTGCGGGCTGCGCAGCGGATCGGCCTCCCGAGGCCCGTCGGTCACAATCAGTAGGGGGAGCACTCGTGGCCAAGGACCAGATCTTCAAGTCACTCGATGCGCTGGTGCCTATCGTCAAGGTCCTCAACGAGGCAGGCGAGGCTGTCAAGGACAAGAGCAGGACGATAGCGAACAGTGCCATCCCTGATGTCTTGGCCGCAGCGGCGGGGGCCGGGATTGGAGGCCTTGCGTCCTTCACTGCTCTCTACGGCCTCGGAACGGTTGGCCTCAGCGCCGCAGGGATCACCTCTGGCCTGGCGACCGCCGGGGCCCTGGTCGGCGGAGGGATGGTCGCCGGAGTCTTTGTGTTGGCGGCCCCTGTTGCAATCCTGGCCGTCGGTGGTGTGTTGATTGCGGGAGCGATCAAGGGAAGTCAACTCCGTCAAGAGAAGGAACGTCTTCTTCAGGCCGCGGTGGAGAAGCACCACGCGATTGTGGAGGCGCTGCATGAAGAGGTGAATGCGACCAAGCAACGGGCCGATTACCTCAACGCCCTCAACGTCCTCTTACAGAAGGCGATTCATGACTTGCAGGCTGACTTGGGAGAAGCCGCCTGATGACGCTTACCTGCCAGGTGTCGAGAAGGCGGCGGTGTCGGTGATGCCCGATCGACGGCTTTCTGACGGCGAAAGAGACCTGCTGCGGGTCATCAATAAGGAACAGGCCCGAGCCCTGGACGTTCCGTCGCTGAACGACACCCAGCTGACCCTCGACGCCAGGATCGCCGAAAGTGAGGAGTTGCTGCTCTCCCTCGGCGTGAAAGGGCAGCTGGAACTCGCTCAACAGGGCACGGACCATCCCAACGTCAGACGGGAACTGGTCATTCGTCCGTTCAGGCAGTTGCTTGAGGACGCGCTCGGAAACCAAACAGAAGAAATTGGTTTCGAGAACCTCTTCGGCGCTGAGGAGATGGACGCTAACCGCGACTACATACGTCAGCTCAACGCAGACTTCGACGCCGTTCACGAATTGGATGCCCTTGACGTGATCATACCTGCTCTGGCGGGGACTCTGAGTGGCGCCGTGGATTGCGCCCTGGGGGGCTTCATGACTGGGGGCGGGGGCGTCAGGACTCCGAACGCCATGTCGCAGTTCGTGAGGGAGCTCTTCGACAAGGCGCTCCCTGCGGAGACCATCAAGAAGCTCGAAGACATCGCCAAGGTTCCCTACGACGCCCTCAACTACGACAACCGGGGCAACGTCATCGTGGGGACCATCGTTGAAGGGTTAAGTCCGATCTTCCACCACGAAGTGTCCCTTGCCCACGATCCGATTCTCGGATTCGTATTCGGCACGCTGGACATGATGCATGGGACCGTGACGACCCTGGACTTCAACGGCCACTTCGTCATCCAGGCGGCAGAAGGCTTCAGCGACCGGAAGGCGCAAGAGGTGTTCGAGGCCTTGGCCACGGTGTTCCTCCATATGCTCTCCGACGTCAACGGCTCATCCAGTGCGAAGAACGGGGGCATGGGCCTGCCTGCGCCCTTCATGGCGCTGTTCAGCGAGCTGCAGTTCGGAAGATTCGGCGACACCGAGACCATCGCAGAACTCGTCAAGAGCATGTTCTACCAGGGCTACGACTTCAGGCACTTCTGCTCCATGTCGATCCCAGGGATGATCACAGAGGTCATCGTGCGGGTGTCCTACTTCGCCAAGAGGCTGCACGAGGGTTACTCCGTGAGCGAGGCGACCCCTGTCGGACTCAGTCACACGAAGAAGCCGAAGCTCGCCACAACGCTGTTCATCGGCCATTCCGCCAGCACTGCAATGAACGCGGCGAAGGTGGCCTTCACGCAGAACCCCCTGAACATCAACTACCCCCAGTGGCTCGCCTTCGCCAGATACTCCGTGGAGCAACTGCAGTGGGCCCTGATCGACAAGCCGGCACTTCGGGACCAGTACGTGAGAAGCGCCATCAATGATGAGTGGAACCAGCTCTCGACCCGGGTCGACTCACTCTGGGGCGACGTCAGCTACCAATCGGGTTGCAGCGCACGCCGTCCCCTGGATGCTTCATGACCGACGCAGTCAGGGTGGACTGCGTCTATGGGACCCATCCGATCATGCCGCTCCTGGGGAGTGTGGGCGAGGATCGCGGCCCGGCGAACTCGCAGGCGGCCAGTACCCGAGGTTGGCAGAATACGTGTGTGTTGGAGACGGCGGGACGGGTCCTCGTGGTCCTGTTTGTGCTGGCGAACGTGGTCGGATGGACCTTGATCCTGCTGCCAGGAGTTGTGAAGAGGCTCCGCCACGACCCCACGCCCACGTTCCCTCCGATACTTTTGACCAGAGCCATGGGCCGGGATGGGGCGAGTAACGCTGCTGTGTTGTGCGACGCCGTCCAGTCGGTTGTCCCCGCCGTGGTCGTCTCGGAAGCTGAGGAGCCGAATCAGATCCTGTTGAAGGCTCCTCCCGGCCCGGGCGGGGACATCCTCGTCTGCTGGGATGAGCCGAGTCGAGCCGACGGTAGCGGCAGGTTCTACCTGGAATTCTCCGCACTGGGCAGTGGGTTGGTGTACGAGCTGGACAAGGAGACCGACGTGCTGTCGGCGTTCTGGATCTCGGTCGGATACCTCCGCGAGGGAGCCGTCGAGGCCAACGGATACGCGTGGGTCCATGTCAGAGAGGCGGTGCTATGGCATCGCTTCTCATCCACGAGGGCTGTCAGTGACTATGAACCAAAATGGGTGACTGAGACGCCTGCCTGAGCCACTCATTGCCCACTACTGAGCCAGTGAGATCTGACCCATCGATGCGGCAAGCCCTTCAACCGCTGCAGTCGCACCTTCGGGAAGATCCTCAACTGCCGCGGATGGCGCGTGCCCCTTGCGGCGGAGGGGGAGAGACCTGCGGTGAGGTCACTCGCAGAGGAGTCTGGCCCTGTCGTCGATGAGGCGGCCGATGTGGTCGTGGTCGTGGCGGACGTCGCTGTAGACCGGAGAGTGGAAGGTCACTGAGAACAGCTGCTGGACGTAGCGGAGGATCCCGGAGCGGTACCGCTGATCCCCCGCGCACAGCCGCTCGGCCACGTCCGGATGATCTGTCAACGCGCGGTCGATGACATGGATCAGCCGACCGGGGTCCGGATCCTCAGCGAGCTCGACAAGCAACTCGGAGGCGGCCATGCCGAAGGCCCAGTACTGGCTCCACGGCGACGTTGCTGCCACGATCCGTGCCGGCCCTGGTGCGGCCGGCCACATCTGCAGCAGATAACGATCCGGACCCGGCGTGCCCGAAGGCCCCGGCTGGTCTTTGGTCACTTGCCCGTCAAGGACGACGTACCGCACCCGGATATCAGCATCAGCTGGTACTGGAACCGGGAAACCTCCCGCGCCGGCGAACCCGTAGACCCACACCGGAACCCCATCGGAACGTGAGGACCACGACTGGCCGGTGCGGACAGAGAACTCGACGGCCGCGTCCCACCACTGGTAGATCGGAGGCTCCGCATCCAGGAACTGCACCTCGACAGCGATGGTCCCGTGGTGCCTCGCTGTAGTTAGGCGCACGTGTTCGTCGCCGTCGTTGGTAGCCAAACCAACAGCAGTGGGGAATCCCGAAATTCCACCGCCATCGCCAAGAAAGAGGTCGAACTGCGAGCAATCAGCATCAACCTCACCGGTCACAATCGCCGCTTTCTGCGACATGCCCCCCCCTCTCGTCGGCAATCACCGCACACTATCGACAATTGGGAACTGTAGCTTCACGCTGCCGCCCACTCTTGGAGCGGCACGTCCGGATCTGCCCCGATCGGTGGGGATGGTTCGCCAATCACACGGACCTGTAGATGGCGATGCTGTCGTCACCATCGGCTGAGCCGAACCGGCCAGCGCCGACGTCCCTGCAAAGGGCACCACAACGGCAGGACTGATCCTTGTCTGGATAGAGGCTCAGAAGATCGCCGCAGCGATTGCACCTGCCGAAGAGGTCGGACCGGGTTGCCCAACCGACTCCAGAACCGGTGGCCGACGGACCCCAGCCGATGAAGTCATACCCCGGAACCCCAAGCGGTGATGACATACCCGGAACCTACCCTTCTGCCGCGCGTCGGACGTTCCGCGGGACGCCTTCAAGTGCGCAAATGGGGCCATGGTCAAATCACCTGTTGACCTGCGCGATAGTGTGAGGGGGGTGAGAGCGGTAATCGTTGCACGCATCATCGAAGGTCCGGACCAAGCGGTGTTCGTGAGCCAGCTTCGCCAGGCCAACACTGAGTTCCAGGACGCCGGATTCGAGGCCGAGCTCTCGGATGTGCTTCGTTCCGAACCTCGACTTTGCGGTCTGTGGGCGACTTGGAGCGCCGACCAGCGCTGGACTCCGAGCGCGTACGTGGAAGGCACCGAGACCGGCTGGTTCGACTCCGCTCGCCAGCTTGTGCGGGTGCACGCAGATGAGGCCGCAGCTGTAGCCGACTTCATCCATCGAATGGCGGCGTGGTTGGCAACGGGTGAGGTACTCACGAACTGAAGCGGTTGCCCAACGCCCGGTTCTGCAGCGTTCGTGTGTTTGCCCATGTGGGAACGTCGTCTGCTGAAGACTGTCCATGGTGGCGAAGGGTGTCGGTGGAGTCAGGTCGGTCGAGCAGCTTGTCCGGCTGGTGCAAGCTGGCGCCCACCCCAGGTATCTGTTCTTCTGGGACCCTCAAGGACGTCGCGATGGGCGTCTCGACGCGAGTTGCCTCAGCCAGTGGTGGCCGGTGCGGTTCCGTTGTGAAGGACACGACTTCGGGTCGGCGGAGCAGTACATGATGTGGCGCACGGCGCTGCTGTTCGGTGATTCTGCTCACACCCAGCAGATTCTTCAGGCTCGTTCGCCCGCTCAGGCGAAGGCTTTGGGTAGGCAGGTCCAGCACTTCGATGAGGCGTTGTGGGCCGAGCATCGCTGGGAGACGGTCGTGTCGGCGTCTGTGGCCAAGTTCGCGAGTGACAGCGACTTGCGTGCGTTCTTGGTCGGTACTGGCCGGCGGGTGCTCGTGGAGGCATCGCCGGTCGACCGAATCTGGGGTATCGGCTTGGCCGCCGATTCCGATTTCTCTTCGGTGCCGCAGCGCTGGAGGGGACTCAACCTCCTCGGCTTCGCCCTCATGGAAGCCCAAGACCAACTCGTCACCGGGTAACCGCAGACGTCCGGATCTGCCGCTCTTCGCTGTCGCGCCGGCGCTATACAGCGGGAGTTCTGGCCTACTCGTCGTGCCAGAACGAAACTGGGGTGTCGGGCAGGCCTGCAGCGTGATTCACGGCGACATCACCCTCGTACTCGTACTCCCACGGGATGACCCGGGAGATGCGGTGCGCTGCGGTCTCGAAGTCGGGGGCGGGGCTGAAGGCGGGGACGACGCGCCGGATGGCTGCCTCGAGTTCTGCACGCGACCACTCCTTCATCAGCCACACTCCAGTCAGCGGCAAGACGGTTCCGCCAGGAAGGATCAGGTCCTCATCCCAGTGGTCCGCGCGATACCTCTCGGCAAGCATGCTCGGGGAGAAGACCTTGAGGTCGAATGAGTCGGCGAAGTCCTCTCCGACTTGGCCGATCAGGACCTGGACGGTAACCCCAAAGTGCTGCGAACCGGGGGCCGGCTCAGTATCTCCCCAGTGCCAGTGATAAATGATCTCTTTGATGTCCGCGGTGACGCCCGTGCTCATGGCTCAGATTGTGCCAAGCCAAGTGGCCGGGTGCGCACCGCGTCCTACCCTGACGCGTCGATCGCTCCCGAGGCGGAGCGAATGTGACGAGCACGCGCTTCTGCCGCGCATTGTGTGGGTCGTCACACGTGTCCTGCAATCGGACGAGCGAGAGGGGGAGCGCAGGAGGACGAGCCACCATGCCGCTCGCCGCTACTGTGGTTTGTGAACCGTCTGGGGCAGCAGTGGCCGGCGCTGGCGGAACAAGTCGAGGCAGTCACGGTCGATCGGCAACGTGAAGTGGCTCTGCTTGCCGCCATGACCAGCCTCGACGCCGTCCGGTTGCCGGTTCCGGATTCCAACGAAGAGGTCCTGCGACTGGAAGTCGAGCGCTGGGACCAGATCGCATGGGACATCCACGACCGCGACGCCGCCCAGCTCGACGCCTATGATCAGGCCTTGCGCCGCGCCCGTGCTAAGTGCCTACGCCTTGGCCCCATTCGGTGATGTCCCATTGGATGGGATCTACGAGGCGCTTCACGCTCTCGGGGCACCTGCCGATACGGCTTTCCTGCTTGACATCTGGCGTTGCTCGACTTGAACGGGCCAGCCGGGTCGGGACGCGAGGTTGCGAGAACGTTCACCAAGTAGGTGGCTCGAGCCGTCGGTCATGCCGCGCTCGGGGCGACGTCACGCTTGCATCTATGTCCCTAACCAGCCGCGAAGGAGGTCTGCAACGCGACGCTCTTCGACGGCCGCCGCATCCATCCGCGCACCGACAAGAGCCAACCGCTGGCTGACCAGCTCGCCTGCGTCGGCGTTGTCTCCTAGGCGGCTTAGGAGCAGCGCAGCTCGAGCCAGTCCGCGCGCGGTCGCGTACGCCGGCGATGATTGGATAGAGGCGAGAAGGAGATGTGGGTCCTCGGCGAGCATGGCCAAATGCGGCTGAGCGTAGGTGCGTACTGCGTCGGCGATCTCGTCGCCCACGCAGACGACACTCTCTGATTCGACGAACCACTCGTGCCACCGGGCGTCCGGCATGAGGTAGCCGATGGACGTCGTGGCAGTGGTGGTCTGGTAGCCGTGGTCCGGCCAGCCACACAGGCGCTGCACCCCGGCCTCAAGTTCGTTGTCTCGGAAGTGGACATAGGCAGTTGCCGTCGCGGTTCCAGGTGCCGCGTGCTTCGACGCCACTCCGATCGCTACCACGCCCAGGTGGACGCGGCCCACGCTGCGTGTGAACCACCCTGCTGCTCGAGGTGTCCACCCTCGCGCGAGCATAGGTTCGCACATTGCGCCCACGATCAACTTCCGGCCAGTCACCATGCAGCGATCATGTTCTCGGCCTGTCCCTCTGGCAACACGCCGCGCGCACCCGCGCACCCGCAACAGACCCCGCCCGATCGACCGTTCATGCCGCCATCAGCGAAGGGTCCCTAGCCGCGTCGCAGCCAGACAGTTACCCGATCCGAGTGGGTGGGTGGTTCACAAGCGATTTGGACGGACCAACGACCCGCACCGATCGGGAGAGCGTCTTCGAGGTCTGCATCGCCGACAGTGAGAACGCCAGACGGGACGTCGATAACACCGCTGAATGAGACGGGTCCGGGAGCTTCACGGTCCACCCAGATCGCGATTTGGACCTCCGCCGGAGGAACGTCGTCCTCGTCCGAGACCACGTTGAGGTCCACATCCTCCGCGTGTCGCACTTTGATCACGAAGCCGTGAGGCGACTGGGAGATCCAAGAGTGGGAGAGTTCCGGAACTTCGACCCTGTCGCGGTCCAGGAAGAGCACGATGCCCCATCGAAAGGGCCGCTTGGTCTGCCAGGAGTCCATGGCTCCATCCTTCAGCAACTCCATGCCTCCTGCTCGGCACCGCGCGCAGCTGCCGCGGATTGCCCAGGGCGATCAGGAGAACGCTCGGCCTGGTGGGGTGTCCCCGGCGGCGTAGGCATCCAAGACCCGATTCGCCTTCGCCTCGATACCTTCCACGGACTCGACTAAGCGAACGGTGCCGATCCACGAACGCTCGAACGTCACCCAAGCGAAGTCGTCGAAGCCAACTTCGGGCCAGACGGGTAGCCGGAACTCATAGGTGATTCCTCGAAACGTCATCCGACGCGCAGCTCGAGCTTGAAAGCTCACGCCATCACTGGAGAGGTCGTCGCGACGTTGGTTGATCGCGGCAGCGACATGAGCCAGTTGCTCGCTCGGTCCCGTGCCCATGGACACATGCTCCCGCACGTACTGGTGGGGATGCACGCTCTTGCCAAAGTCATCGCGGTCGATCGTGCCGATGACCGTGCGCTACCGGCACTAGGGTTCGAAGGTGCCCGCTCTCGAAGTTTCGGATGACGAATCCTGGCTGGCGTCGCTCGGCGTCTTGCCTCAAACCGAAGGTGCAACGGGCAACGACTACGTTCGCGAACTGAGTATCCCCGTGGGCGATGCTGAAGAGGTCCAGATCACTTGGGACGTGACAGATTGCAGCGTTCGGGTGCGTCACTATCGGAGCGACGCGATCGTGTGCGATCTCTTCCGCGAGTTGGCGACTCTCCTGACAGTGGTCAGCCGTGGGCCTGCTAGGGAAGTCATCATCGAGTTCGGCATCTGTGGAGTTGCTGGACGAAGCCGCATCCAAGTCGCACCATCCGTGCTCATCACGGACGAAGTTCTTCGCGCCTGACGACGCACGACTTGGGCGCCGGCCGCGCGCTCCACTCGCGAGACCCGACTCCCTGGCCTGGCCTACCGGCATCGGACAGCGACCCTAGGATCGGTGCAGGTCACCGTTCGAAGGAGTCGCAGATGTCCGTTGAGGCGTTCGTCACGTTCGTCCACGTCCATGTTCTGCCGGGGACCGAGGACGCGTTCCTCGCGGCGTCGCTGGAGAACGCCGCGAACTCGCGGCAGGAGCCGGGCGTGACGCGGTTCGACGTCGTCCAGCGGATGGACGATCCGACGTGGTTCCAACTCATCGAGGGGTACGTGTCCGAGGACGCCGTGCTCGCCCATCGGGCGAGCGCCCACTACGCGGCGTGGCGGACGGCCGTCGACGAGCTCATGGCCGAGCCCCGTACCGCCGTGAGGTACGTCGCTATCAACTGACGCGCGTCAGCGTGGACGCGAGGTGGTGCTCCTGCGAGCCGCCGGCCCAGTCCATGTCCAGCCTGTACGTCAGCGTGTCTCCGACGAGCCGGAACGTCCGTACGAGCCGTACGACCTGCGTCGCGGTGGGCGTGGACTGTACGTCGGCGTCCGTCACCAGTGTGAGCCCTTCGGGGTCGAGCTGTACGGAGCCGGCGCCGAGCTCGGTCTGACCCGTCGGCAGTGAGGCGACGATCTCGATCGTGCCGGCCTCGTCGACGAAGCGCAGGTAGCCGCTCTCGGTGTGGGCCGGCGCGCCGTCGCGCGTCGTCCTCTCCACGAAGCCCACGAACGGCTTGCCGGTCTCGAAGAACTCCCACACGTCCACGTAGTCGAACGGGCGGGGCGTGAGGCCGTGGCCCTCGCCTCGCCAGGTGCCGATGAGGGAGTTCGCGATCTCGACGCGCGGGTGCGGCATGGGGGCTCCAGTCTCAGAGTTTCTGGTGCCAGAGCGTAGGGCTCCATCAAGGAAACGCGAACACCGGGGTGGTGGGCCCCTGGATTCGGCAGACTATGCGCCATGGCGTCTCACGACATGTCCGCGGGCGAGTCCCGGCGGCTCTCAGATCTCCTTCGCATCCTCCCCGGATCGGCGGTCGACCTCTCCTCGTACGACACGAAGGCGGCCCCTGGCTTTCCCGGCGATGGCAAGAAGGATGCCGAGCGGCTGCGGTTGGGCATGGCCGACGAGCTCTCGGACCTCCAGGAGCGGCTGTTCGCCGACGGTCGGTCGTTCCCCGAGACCGCCAAGAGCGTGCTCGTCGTGCTGCAGGGCATGGACACCTCGGGCAAGGGCGGCACCATCAGCCACGTGTTCGGGCTCATGGCACCGGCCGGTCTGGAACTGACGGCGTTCAAGGCGCCCACCCCGGAGGAGCGCAAGCACGACTTCCTGTGGCGCATCACCAACGCGCTGCCGGGCAAGGGAATGATCGGCATCTTCGACCGCAGCCACTACGAGGACGTGCTCATCGTGCGCGTCGAGAACCTCGTGCCGCCGGATGTCTGGGGCAAGCGCTACGAGGAGATCAACGCGTGGGAGGAGCAGGTCGCAGCGTCTGGGACCCGGATCGTCAAGTGCTTCCTCCACATCTCGCCCGAGGAGCAGAAGGCCCGCCTCGCCGCGCGTCTGGCCGACCCGTCGAAGTACTGGAAGTACAACCCGGGGGATGTCGACGTCCGTGGGAAGTGGGCCGAGTACCAGGAGGCGTACGAGGTCGCGCTGAGCACGTGCTCGACCGAGGTCGCGCCGTGGTACGTGGTGCCCTCGGACCGCAAGTGGTATCGCAACTGGGCGGTCGCCACCTTGCTGCACGAGGCGATGCTCTCCATCGATCCCTCGTGGCCGCCGGCGACGTTCGACGTCGCGACCGAGAAGGCGCGGGTCGCGTCCTCCTAGGGCCTGGCGCGCCACTAGGGTCGTGCGGGTGCAAGCGACTTCGAGTGTGACGCGACGCGAGGGCCTCGTCGCGGCAGCCGTGGCTGTCGCGGTGTTGGTGTTGTACTGGCTGGCCGCCTGGGCGCGAGGTGCCGTCGGCGCGCTGCGCAACGACGACTGGGTGTACGTGAGGGCCCTGTACAGGCTGGTGGACACCGGGGTGTTCGCCCCGGAGTTCTCACAGGCCTCGCTGCTCGGCCAGTTGGTGATCGCCGCCCCGCTGGTCGCGGTCGTTGGCCACTCCATCGTCGCCCTGCAGGCTCTGACGGCCCTGGTGTCCGCCTGGGGGCTGGTGGCGGGATACCTGTTGGTTCGGACGTTCCTGCCACGGCTGGTCAGCGTGATCGTCGTGGGTGCAGTGGCCGTCAGCCCCCTGTTCGGGTCGTTGGCCATCTCGTTCATGAGCGACCCGTACATGGACACGCTCTCGATCACCGCGCTCCTGCTCGGCAGCAAGGCGATGGGCCATGCGCGTGGCGGCTACGGCTGGCTGGCTGCTGCGCTGGTCGCTGGCTACTGGGCGTTCTCGGTGCGGGAGTTCGGGCTGGCGGCCGCCGCGTGCGTCGCCCTGGGCTACCTGGTCGAGCGGCTCCGCAGGCGCTCGTACGGCCAGGCGCTCGTCGGCGCTGCCGCGGGTGCCCTGACCCTGGCGCTCGCCGTGGGGTTCTTGCTGTGGCGGCGGGCCATCCCCGGCACCATGGTCGCCGGCGGGGGAACGCCCTGGCCCTCGGAGTACGCGTTCTCGATGCTGAGCCGGTCCGCCATGACCCTGGGACTGTTCGTCGCTCCTGTCGCGGCGCTCGCCTCGCCACGGCGCGCTCTCCTCGTCCTGCGGCGCCTGTGGTGGGTGCCCGCGGTGGCCGTCGCGGCCATCGGCGTGGCCGCGTGGTCGATGCGCAACAGGGTCTCGCTGAAGCTCCTTCCCAACTACGTGACCACCACGTTCCCGTACGGTGAAACCGTGGCCGGTGCCGCGCCGGCGGTGACCCCGCTGACGGCGTTCAGGGCCGAAGAGGCGATCGGCGCCCTGGTCGCGACAATCCTCGTCGCCGTCGTGCTGACCGCTCTCGTGACGATCCCGGCGCGCCGCCGCGACTCCGAGGGGGGAGTGGCGCGTCCCGGGTTCGTCCTCACGGCGATGTTCGCGGTCGGATACACCGGCGGCATGCTCGCCGTGCAGGGCCTGACCGGTGCCCTGATGTTCGACCGGTACTTCCTCCCCAGCATCTTGCCGGTGGGCGCCACCGTCGCGTACGCCGCCGTTCGGGCGGGTCTGACGACCCCGGTGATGCAGCGGATCGCCATCGCCGGCCTCACTGGACTCGCCGCGGTGGGCGCCTGGACGACGGACATCGCCAACCTCAACGATGGCGCGAAGAACGCCATGGCCACCACGTGGGTCGCGAAGGGGTACGCGCCGGCCACGGTCGACGCCGGCTACGAGTGGTTCGGCTACACCAACCCGAACCCGTTCGGAGTCCGTACGATCCCGGCGGGCCAGCCCTGGTACTGGGCTCTGTTCCCCGCGACGACGACATGCATTCGCGTCTCGTACGACGACGGCTCCGCGCTGCCCGGAGAGAAGGTCGTGGGCACCTCGGTGGTCACCACCCTCATCGGCCGCGAGGTCCGCTACCGGGTCAGCGTGCCTGAGGTGGCTCCCGCGGGGTGCCCCGTCGGCTGACGCTCAGCGTTCGGCGACCAGCGCGACGAACTCGTCGTACTCGCGGATGTAGTCGCCCGCGTCGTAGGGGTGTGAGGCGAAGACGCCCAGGAGCGTCCCCGGCTCGTACTCGTATTGCGATCCCCACGTCATCGCCGGCATGTGGAGTGCCACGCCCGGGTTGTCCAGGACGTACGTGCGCCTCTCGTGGCCATCGTCGACCAAGCAGGTGACGGACCCGGCGAGCGCGACCAGGAGCTGCTGGCACTGACGGTGGGCGTGCATGCCGCGGACGTGCCGGTTCGGCACGTCGAAGACCGTGAAGAAGCGCGTCGGGACGAACGGCAGCCCATCGAACTCGACGGCCGTGAGGGACCCGCGGATGTCGGAGGCGGTCGTGAGCTTGTACAGCGGGGGTGTGATCGTGTCGGCCGCTGCCCGCTGCGTGCCCCGCGTCTGCTCAGCGTCGACGTAGCGCACGATCCGCGCCGGGTTGCCGACGACGACGGCGTACGGGGGGACATCCTTGGTGACGACGGACCCGGCACCGATCATCGCGCGCCGACCGACCGTCACGCCGGGCAGGATCACGGCGCCGCCGCCGATCGAGGCGCCCTGCTCGATGTGAGTCTGGGCGAACGCTTCGGGGTACTGCTTGCTGCGGGGGAAGGGGTCGTTGGTGAAGGTCACGTTCGGGCCGACGAACACGTCGTCGGCGAGATGCACGCCGTCCCAGATCTGGACGCCGGACTTCAGGGTGACGCGGTCGCCGATCGTGACGTCGTTCTCAACGAAGACACCGTCGTTGATGTTGACGTCCTTGCCGATCTGAGCGCCCGGGAGGACATGGGCGAAGGCCCACACCCGTGTGCCGTCACCGATCGTCGTCGACTCGCAGATCCCCTGCGGGTGCACGAAGTAGCCCATCGTGTTCCTGTTCTGAAGCGTCCGGACCCAACGTCCAGAACAGTATCCTGCCGCCCACGAACGACAGCGGCGCCGTCACGAGAGCGACCGCACCCGCCCACGCCGGGGGCAGCCCGGCCGTGAGGGCCAGGTGCAGGATGCCCAGGCCGATGGCGAACACCACGAGGTACATCACGACGTAGCCGACCGTGCGCTGCCAGGTGATGCGTCGCCGGAACACGAACTTCCCGGAGAGGAACAGGGACAGTCCGATCCCCAGCACGAACACGATGGCGTACGCGATCCGGGCATCCATGACGAACGACAGCAGGCTCAGCGCGGCGCCGGTCACCAACGTGTTCGCCCCTCCGGCCACCAGGAAGCGAAGACCGGCCGCAACGTCGCGCCTCACGGGGCGCCGTACGAGTCTTCGCTCCGCACGATCGACAGCGGACGCGCCTTGCTGTTCTCGTAGATGCGCCAGACGTACGACCCGACGATGCCCAGGCCGAGCAGTAGCGCGAAGGTGCAGAACAGCAGGACGAGCATCAGCGGCGTGTAGCCGGCGACGTCGATGCTGCCGGTCAACCGCGCGACCACGACCACGAGGGACACGACCGCCGTGATGACGATCCCGACGACCCCGATGCCCGTCAGCGCGCGGATGGGCAGGTCGGTGAAGGCGAAGACGCTGTCGAGGAGGTAGTCGACCTTCTTGCGGAAGGTCCATCCCGAGTGCCCGGACTCGCGGGGAAGCCGCTCGTACGGCACCTCGATGCGCCGGTAGCCCACCCAGAACAGCTGTCCCACCAGGCTCGAGTGGGCCTCGGTGAGACCGATCAGCGTCTGCGCGACGGGCTTGGTGACCGCGAACACGTCCACGCCACCCGGCGGAATCGCCGGCATGACGTGCCGCCTGTACAGGGACCAGTACAGCCGCGACGCCGCCGAGCTGGAGGCAGGGTCGGCGCGGCCGGTGCGGCGGCCGATGGCCACGTCGGCGCCCGCGGCCAGTCCTGCGAAGAAGTCGGTCATCAGCTCGGGCGGCTCCTGCAGGTCCGCCGCCATCACCCCGATGTAGTCGCCCCGCGCCGCCGCGAGCCCCGTACGGATGGCTGCGAAGGAGCCGAAGTTCCGGGAGTGCTGGAGGATACGGACCGGGATTCCTGCCGTCGGCGCGAGACCGCTGAGGATCTCGGCCGAGTCGTCGGGCGAGGCGTCGATGACGAACACGGCCTCCAGGGCGCCGTCGAGCCCCGTGCTGAGGGCCGCCAGCCGCTCGAGGAGGTTCGGCAGCGTGTCGCGGTTGCCGTACACGGGCACGACCACGCTGTACCGCACGGCGGGTCGGGTGAGCTCAGTATCGGGCGAGGACATCGCACACCTTCGTGATCTCGGCACCGGTGAGCTCGGTGAACAGCGGCAACGACAGGATCCGGCCAACGAGCGCGTCCGTGACCGGCAGCACGTGATCCGTACCGTCCCGGAAGGCTGCCTGTCGATGGTCGGGCACGGGGTAGTGGACGGCCGAGCCGACGCCCTCCGCCGCAAGGTGGGACGCGAGATCGGAGGCGTCGTCGGTCACGAGCACGGCGAGATGGGCCGCGTGTGAGGCGTCGTCGGCGGGGAGCACGCGGACCCGCGACGATGCGGCGTCGGCGTAGCGCGCGATGATCGCCCGGCGGGTGGCGTTGCCGGCATCCACGAGAGGAAGCCGTACGCGGAGGTACGCCGCCTGAAGCTCGTCGAGGCGGGAGTTCCGACCGCCGCTCAGCGTGGCCTCGTACTTGGAGCCCCACCCGTACTGCGCGAGCTGAGCGACTCGTGTGGCCAGCGCGGGGTCGCGCGTGGCCACGGCCCCGCCGTCGCCGATGGCCCCGAGGGTCTTCGTCGGGTAGAAGCTGAACGTCGCGACGTCGCCCAGGGAACCGGCCGCCCCGACCGGCGTCCGCGCGCCGAAGCTCTGTGCACAGTCCTCGATGACGGTCACGTCTCGGCCCGAGAGCGCGGAGCGGACGGCGCCGACGTCCGCCGCTCGACCGTACAGATGGGTGACGACGACAGCGAAGGTGTCGTCGTCGACGGCGTGACCCAACCCGCTCGGATCGAGGAGATGGGTGTCTGCGTCGACGTCGACGTAGCGCAGCCGAAGACCTGCCGCGCGCGCCGCCGTGCTGGTGTAGCCGCCGGCATTCGCCACGGTGACGACCGTCGACCGCGAGTCCGTACGGGCGGCGCGGAGCGCGATCTCGAGGGCGTCGGTGCCATTGCCGCAGCCGACCACGTGGGGAAGCTCGAGGTAGGCGGCGAGTTCGCTCAGGAAGGCCGCATGCTGCGAGCCGTGGACGAACCAGCCGGAGTCCAGGACCTCGGTCGTCGCCCGGAGCAGATCGTCGCGCTGGTCGGCGACAGCCCTGCCGAGCGCATTGAACGGAACCTGCACCATGGCCTCCTTCGTGGTCGGCTCATGCTATCGAGCCATGGCTGAAGGGGCCGGAGGGCGCGTCGGCGGTTCAGGCGGTGGCTGCGTCTGCGGCTTCGCCCTCGAACTCGAGCATGCCCATCGCGGCGTACGCGTAGCGGGACAGCAGGAGATCGATCAGCTCGCGATGCGCGCCGACCGGTTCGGCGACGGCCACTGCGCCGGAGCGCCGGGCAAGTTCGGCCTGGTCCTCGAACGCCTGGTCCGCCGCCAGGAACAGCGAGCCGACCGCGATGTGCCGACGGCCCTGGGCGCGCAGTGACGCGATGGCCTGAGCGGTGTTGGGGCCGGAGCCGTCGCTGCAGGCCGCGACGACGGGTACGCGGTGGTGGCCGGACCACTGGCGTGCGCGCCGCGCGATCAGAGCGCCGCCTCGGACGTCGCCCGCGCCCTCCGTGCTGAGCACGAGGCCGTCCACTTCGAGAACGCGGGAGGCAGCGAGTGCCGTACGAAGGCGCAGGTCAAGCACAGACAGCAGGCTGGCCGCGGGACCGACCGGGGCGCTGACGGCGAACCGAAGGCCGGGGTGCGACGTCTTGACGCGGGAGACCAAGGTGTCCAGGTCCTCGCAGTTGCTCGCGGCGCGGGTGAGGCACAGGGGGACGAAGACGATCTCGTCGTGGCCGCGGGCGGCGAGCTGGGAGACGACCTGGGGCCCGGTGGGTGGGCAATGCCCGAGGAACGCAGCGTTCACCGATAGCTCCGGACGCATCGTCTGGAGCTCACGACGGAGCTCGTGCGCGACCTGGGTCACGCGAGGATCTGAACTCCCCGGGGAGAGCATCACGAGGGCAGGTGCGGGCATCAGGGGACCCACCTTTCCGAACGTGTCCTATGGCGGCCCCATTGCCGTTCGGGAGAAGGCCTCCCAGTGCTCGTCTCGAAAGTCGAGACCTAGCCGTTGCCACGGTCGTTGCGCGTGCTATGCCCGTCGCTAGGCAGAACTCTGGTCGGATGGACTCGTGAAAGCAAGCGCATTGTCCATGAAGTGGGACGAAATCTCGGTATGCGAGACACTTTCGAGGTCAGAGGTCATTCCCGGCGTAGCTGAGGTTGAAGCTCTTGTTGGCGAGGGGGAAGTCCGGGACGATCGTGTCCGTCAGCGCCTGCGGCAGCGCGGGCCAGGTGAACCATGACGGATCGACCGCTTTGAGACGCGTGACGATGCCGTCCTTCACCTCGACCCGATGGCACAGGGTGCCCCTCCAGGCCTCGACGACACCGAATCCAGCACCCGTTCCGCGAGCCGGTGGCGCGACGTCCCCGAGGCGGCCGCCGAGGCGCCTGGTGAGGTGGGCGATGACGTCCGCCGAGACGCCCAGCTCGTAGTAGCGGACCAGGAACCTCGCCCGTACATCGCCGTCGGTCTCAGTGATGATGTGAAAATCGGGGCCCAGGTCGACGAAGGGGTGGTCCGCGCGGGCGTCGACGGGCACCCCTGAGGCCCGGGCCACGTAGCCGAGGGCATCCATGTGCTCAACCTGCTCGCGGCGGAGCACGGCTGTGTCCCGCAGCCGGTTGGCGACGACCGTGTGCGCGAGCGCCAGCTCGGCCAGTTCCCGCGCTTCCGCCACGACGCGCTCCACCAGGGCGGTGTCGGCCGCGCGGGTGAGCCGCGCGCCTCCGATCTCGACGGCTCCGCGAAGCAGTCGGTGCCCGGTCAGGGCCTCGTTGTGGCGCAGCAGCTGCTCGCGCAGGCGACTGGTGTGGGAATGGATAATCCCGAACGCGACGTCGTTGACCATGGCCCCGAGGTCGGAGACGTGGTTGTACAGGCGTTCGCACTCGAGCAGCAGGGCGCGGACCATGCGCGCGTCCTCGGAGACCTCGATGCCGAGGGCCTCCTCGACCGCCATGGCGTACGCGACGGAGTGCCCGATCGCCGTATCGCCACTGATCCGCTCGGTGAGGCCGACGACCTCACCGACGGCCTTGCCCTCGGCAAGCTTCTCGACGCCCCGGTGCATGAACCACAGCCGCGCCTTCATCCGCAGGATAGTCTCGCCCACCACGGAGAACCGGAAGTGCCCGGGCTCGATGAGGCCGGCGTGGATCGGGCCGACGGGGATCTCGTACACGCCGTCGCCCTCGACCTCGAGGAACGGGTACGACGCCGAGCCGTCCCCGGCCGGCATGGGACCGGCGTCCTTGAGCATGGGGTACCACCCGGTCGGCCAGTGCGCGTGACGCACCAGCCGGTGGGGGAGCGGGTGATCGAGGGGGCGGATGCCGTACAGGTCGCGGATCTCACGCTCGAAGCGGCCGGCGGGGTAGCAGATGGCGGCCAGGCTCGGAAGCCAGGCGTCGTCGCGGGGCATGGTCACGGTGAGCTCGACGCGGTCGGCGCCGAGGAGCACGTACACGACCCGGAAGGCGTCCGTCTCCTCGTGGGCCGCCACCAGGGCCATCCTGTGGCCTGTACCGAGCAGCCCTGCGACCGTGGAGGCGAGGTCTTCGCGCGTGACCGTCAACGCCGTCGTCATCTGACCACCTCTGTGAGCGACTGGGCCGCCGCGAGCAGGACCGGAGCGAGGGGGAAGGCGAGCAGGCTGGCCACGGCGCACAGGCCGATCCCGACCGCGACCGGCACCATGGCGGAGCGGCTCGGGTGTTCAGGAGTGGGATGGTGATCTGCGGCCTGGTGGCGCGGCCCCACGGTCATGGCGAGGACCTGGCGGGCGATGCCCGCGAAGCACGCGAGCAGCAGCACACCGGCGCCCGCAGCGACCCAGCCTAGCCCGGACACTGCCAGGGCGACGAGGATCGCCACCTCGGTGAAGAAGGTCACGAACGGCGGGAAGCCGAGCAGCGCGGCAGCCCCGGCGAGGAAGGGCCAACCGAGGTCCGGGCGCGTCTTGAGGAGTCCTGAGACGTCCTCGATGCGGGAGCTGCCCGTCGCGGTCAGGATGCGTCCGGCGACGACGAACATGGCCGCCTTGACCACGCCGTGCCCCAGCACGTGCAGCAGGGCGGCGGCCAGTCCGAGGGTCGAGCCAGAGCCCACGCCGAGAGCGATGATGCCCATGTGCTCGATGGAGGAGTACGCCAGCAGCCGCTTGTAGTCGCGTTGCGTGAGCATCAAGGCGGCCGCTACGGCCAGGCTCAGCATGCCGCCGGTGAGTAGCAGACCACGCACCAGGCCGGCACCGGAGTACAGCCCGGTCAGCGCCTGCACGCGGACGATCGCGTACATCGCGACCGACAGCAGCACCCCGGACATCAGCCCTGAGACGGGCGCCGGCGCCTGTGAGTGGGCGTCGGGCAGCCAGGAGTGCATGGGCGCGAGCCCCGCCTTGGTGGCGAACCCGAGGACGGCGAGCGCGATGCCGAGTCGAGCGACCGACGGGTTGAGACCGTGGTCGGAGCTCGTCAGCGCGATCCACGAGAGGGTCGCCGACTCACCGGGAGGGTTCGCCGCGTAGATCAGCACGATGCCGAGGAACGCGATGGCGACGCCCACGGAACCGAGGACGACGTACTTCCAGGCGGCCTCGATCGCCTTGCGCGTGCCGCGTTGGCCGACGAGGAAGGCGGTGGCGATCGTCGTGGCCTCGACCGCGACCCACATGACGCCGAGATTGTCCGACAGCACCGCGAGGCTCATCGCCGCGAGGAACGCGCACAGCAGGGCGTCCGCGCGGCCGTGCACGCCCACCGTGTGGTCGCCGGACGTCAGACCGGCCCAGAGCGCCACGATGGCCACGGCGCCGATGCACAGCAGGACGTACGAGCTGGTGGCGTCAGCCCTCAGGACCCACGAACTGGTGACCGTCCCGCGAACGACCAGGGTGATGCCTGTGGCGAAGATCACCACGGCGGTCGCGAGCGGGGCCAGCCGCGCCCAGCGATCAGCGTGCCGCCACGTGACGAGGGCGCCGAGGAGCGTCGGCACGAGGATGGGGAGCCAGAGCACGATCGTCATCAGTCCTTCAGCTCCCTGAGGTCGTCGACGTCCGTCCCGCCGTGGGTGGCACGCATCCGCGTCGTCAGGGTGCGCAGGATCACGACCACGAGCAGCACGTCGAGAGTCGCGCCGAGTTCAACGGTGAGCGGCAGGCCGTCCGAGGTGAGGAACGCCACCATCGCGATGCCGTTGTCGAGCACGACGAAACCGACGAGCTGGCTCACCGCCGAGTGGCGCGTGAGGAGCAGCCAGAAGCCGATCAGGACGAGGGCGAGGCCCGCGGGTACGGCGCTCGACCCACCACCGAGCCCGCGCAGGGGCGTGCTGACGGTGTACGCGACCATCGTGAGCACTGCGGCGCCGATCAGCCCCGTTGCCGGCTTGGCCGACGAGTCACGCTCATCGAGCCGGCCCGTACTCGTGCGTCCCAGAGCCAACGGCAGGATGCCGGCCTTCACCGCGGCCACGAGGAGGGCGACGATGAGGAGCTCGATGCTGCCGCGGCGAAGACCCAGCGCGCCGACCATGGCCGCGAGGGCGATCCCCTGGACGACGAGGAGTCGCACCGAGGCTGAGCTCGAACGGCGCCAGGTCTGCAGGACCGCGGTGAGCAGCATGAGGCCCGCGGCGGTGGTCACGATGGTGGAGGTCATGGTCTCGGTCATCGATCAGCCCGCCAAGTAGGACGCGGTGACGGCGAGGAACGCCAGGACGAAGGATCCCGCCAGCAGCTCGGGGACACGGAAGAGCCTCAGCTTGGCCATGAAGACCTCAGCCGCAGCGACGATCGCCCCGGCGGCGAGCAGCTTCACGACGAGGGCGACGACGCCGAGGACGAGCATGAGGGGCGAGGCGTCGGCGGCCACTCCCCAGGGGAGAGCGAGATTCACCACGAGTCCGAGCAGCGCGGTGAGACGGAGCCACGAGCCCACCTCCAACCAGGCCAGGTCCCGGCCCGCGCTCTCGAGGATCATCGCCTCGTGCACCATCGTGAGCTCGAGGTGCGTCGACGGGTTGTCGACCGGCAGCCGGCCGGTCTCGGCGAGCACCACGATGACGAGCGCCACGACGGCGAGCAGCCCGGCTGGCGTGACCACGCGGGCGGGGTCGAGACCGCGCGCTGCGACGATCGTGCTCAAGGTCGAGCTGCCGACCGGCACCGACAGCGCGTACACGCTCATCAGCACGGTCGGCTCGACGAGGGCGGCGATCATCATGTGCCGGCTGGAACCCATGCCGCCGAAGGCAGTGCCGCCGTCGAGGCCGAGCACGGCCATCGCGACGGTGCCGACGAGCAGCAGCGAGACCACGACGAAGAGGTCGCTGGGGATCGTGACCAGCGAGGAGGTCGTGATCAGCGGTACGAGAGCGACGATCATGAGGCTCGAGACCAGCAGTACCAGCGGCGCGTACACGAGGATCGGGCTCGACCCCTGGGCGCGGAGCGGCTGCTTGCGGAGCAGCTTGGCGACGTCGCGGTACGGCTGGAGGACGCCGGCCCCGACGCGACTCTCGAGCCGGCTGCGGACCTGGCGCATGACGCCGAGCAGCAACGGGGTGACGGCGAGGGCCACGAGGACCTGGACGATGATCAGCACCACGGCGGTCACGGGATCGTCACCACCACGAGCACGAGGATCAGCGCGGCGAACGAGAAGCCCAGGTAGCGATGGATGCTGCCGTTCTGGATCCGTCTGGCCTGGTCGCCGAGCCAGTTCAGCCAGGTCGCAGCCGGTGCGTAGCCACGGGCCTCGACGAGGTCGCTGACCTCTTGAGCGAAGGCCACGCGGCTCTCGAGGACGTGGTCGGCCTCGGTGTGCGCCACCTCGAGCGTCCTCTCAGGCCGGAGGGCCTCACCGAACACGCGGACGAGAGGTTCCGCGTACGAGGTAGCCGTGTATTCCATGCGCGGTGACGTCCGGACGCCGCCGCAGCCCCACGGCACGTCGGTCTCACGTCGCGGAACCCGGCGACGCAGCACCAGCACGAGCAGACCCACCGGGAGCGCCAAGCCGATCGCCAGCAGCGTGAGGGAGACGGGGTCGAGGATCCCGACGGACGCCAGCCGTACGCCGCCGAGACCCGCGACGACCGCAGCATTCGAGCCCCAGACGTGGGCGCAGGCGGTGGCCAGGGGGCCCGCCGCGAGGCCCAGGACGACGACGGCGGCCGCCCCCAGGATCTGAGCGGTGGCCATGGCGGCAGCCGGGATCCCGGGCTGCGCCTCGGGAGGGGCTGACGCCGCAGCCGCGGACCTGGGGCGAGCGAGGAACGCCGTGCCGAAGGCCTTCACGAACGTCAGGAGACCGAGCCCGATCGTAAGCGCGACGAGGCCGAGCGTCACCGGGAGGGCGAAGGCGAGGACCGTGTCCGAGCGGCCGTCCCCGTGCGCGAGCGCCTGGAGCAGCGCCCACTCGGCGACGAAGCCGCTGGTCACAGGCAGGGCAGAGGCACCGAGCGCGGCCACCCCGAAGGTCCAGGTCGTCACCGGATGAGAGCCGACGAGACCGCCCATGGCGTCCAGATCGCGCAGGCCGGTCGCTTTCAGGATGCTCCCGGCGCCGAGGAAGAGCACGGTCTTGAAGGCCGCGTGGCTGACGACCAGCAGGAGCGCGCTGACCTGGGCGACGGCGGCGGCGTCCGGCTGGCCGGCGTTGGTGAGGAGCATGCCGAGGCCGAGGGCAGTGACGGCCAGGCCCACATTCTCCGTCGTCGAGTAGGCGAGCAGGCGCTTCAGGTCGCTGCTCACGCTGGCCTGCAGGATGCCGTACGAGGCGGACACCACACCGAGCGCGAGCACAACGAGCGCGTACGAACTCGAGATCCGGGGGAGGAGGTCGTGGGTGAGCAGCACGATCCCGTACACGCCCATGGCCACCATCGCGGCGCTCATGACGGCGGACGCGTGACTCGGCGCTTCGGGATGGGCGCGCGGAAGCCAGACGTGGAACGGCACGAGGCCGGCCTTGGTGGCGAAACCGACGAGGAGGAGGAAGAAGGCTGCGACTGCGGTCGGGCCAGCGAGGTGGGCGTCGGCGATCCCGGCGAGCGACGTCGTGTGGGCTCCGTGGGCCAGCAGCGCGAAGCCGATGACCAGCGCGAGGAAGCTCAGGTGGGTCATGACGGCGTACCAGAGCGCAGCCGGCCGTACAGCGGGACGTTCGGCATGCTCGGCCAGCAGCAGGATGGTCGACCCGATCGCCATCGTCTCCCAGCCCAGAAGCAGCGTCAGCACATCACCTGCCGAGGTGACCAGGAGCATGCCGAGGAGGAAGACGGCGTACGCCGACCAGCCCGTGCGAGAGGCGGCGGGGCCATGCGCGTAGCCGATGCCGTACAGAGCGGCGACCGCACCGACGGCTCCCACGACGACGCTGAACAGCCCGCCCATCGGGGTCGGCGCGAGGATCAGGGGGGAGACGGCGGTGCCGACGGGCAGCGGGAGGGTGAGCAGGAGCCCCGTCGCTGACGGAGCAGCCATGGCGGCAACCCCCGTGAAGACTCCCGAGACGCCGAGCGCAAGGCTCGCGGCACCCGAAGCCAGAGACCTGTGCCGAGACGGGACGGCGACGGCCAGCAGCACGGCCAGCCCGCACAGGACGAGTTCCGAGACGAGACCCCCCGAGGCAGTCATCGACCGGTCACCTGTCGCAGCGCGGCCACGATGGCTTCGGGTCGTGGCGGGCACCCGGGCACCTCGAGGTCGACATCGACGATGTCGGAGACGGATCCGGCCACTCCGTACCCGCCGGCGAACATGCCGCAGTTCCTCGCGCAGTCTCCGATCGCCACGACCAGACGGGGCTCAGGGGTGGCCTCGACCGTACGGACCAGGGGTTCGACCATGTTGTGCGTGACGACGCCCGTGACGGCCAGAACGTCGGCATGCCGGGGGCTCGCCACCAGGCGGGCGCCGTAGCGCTCCACGTCGTACACCGGCCCGAACGCGGCTCCGACCTCGATCTCACAGCCGTTGCAGGACCCGGCGTCGACATGCCTGACCTGCACGCTGCCACGCAAGGCATCGGGCACGACGACGGAGGGGTCGGGGGCTGGACGCGGGGGAGCGGGCTCCGCGATGCGACCCGTGCGCCGGATGACGCCGAGCAGCGACAGCCACCTCATGAGTTCGCCGCCTCATCGAGCTCGCGGATCAGGTCGTCGCGCGATTCCGCCAGCTGACGAAGGAGCGACCGGCCGTCGGCGAGGAGTGCGCGTACGTCCTCGACGAGGAGCGAGTAGACGACCTCACCGCCTTCGCGACGCTGCCGTACCAGCCCCGTCCTGCGGAGCACCGCGAGCTGCTGGCTCAGGGCACTCGCCTCGATGCCGAGGTCGGCGAGGAGCTCGTGAACCGGGTGGTCGCGCTCGCTGAGCAGCTCGAGCACCCGGATCCGTACAGGGTGGCCGAGGGTGCGGAACAGCTCGGCCTTGGCCTCGTACAGCGGTACCGGCACGTCGCCCTCTCCGAGTCGCGGACTTGATGATGTGAAAACGCGTGCAACTATACGACGCGGTCCGCCGATGCTGGAAGAGGCCCTCGCCAACCCGGCCGGGAAGCCCGTGGCGAGGAGTGTTGCTACTTGACGATGCTCTTGCCCGCGGTCTTCGCCGCAGCCGTCATCGCCCCGCCATCGATGAGGTGGGTGAAGCCTGCCGACTTCATCTGGCTGATCGCCTGAGCCGAGCGGTTGCCGGAGCGGCAGTACACGAAGTACGACTTCGCCTTGTCCAGCTTGCCGATCTTGCTGCCGAAGTCGGCTGCCTCGATGTCAATGTTCGTGGCGCCCTCGAGATGGCCGGCGGCGTACTCGGACGGTGTCCGTACGTCGACGATGACGGTGTCAGCGGTGATCGTGTCCGTGCTGCAGCCGGCCAGGAGCGCGAGGGCCCCGGCTGTCGTCGCGAGCAACGTACGTCGTGCAAGTGCCATGGTTCCATCCTCTGGTCAGATACCCTGGGGGGTATTCTAGTCACAGGTCAGGACGCTGACAGCCGGCCGGTACG
This sequence comes from Propionibacteriaceae bacterium, assembly GCA_027492675.1. Classification (GTDB taxonomy): domain Bacteria; phylum Actinomycetota; class Actinomycetes; order Propionibacteriales; family Propionibacteriaceae; genus Fen-668. The sequence goes on from JAPUEI010000075.1 coordinate 147,946, forward strand.
GTGACAGGCCGTCTCGTCTCGAAGGTCCACCTCTCACGCTGCGTGGCGATGCGACGGGCCATGATGCGTACATGCGCCTCGCCTCTCATGACTTCACACTCGCCCTGCCGTCGTGGATCGACGGCTTCCTCGCCGACGAGCCTGACGCCATCGGTGACCGTGAAGGGCGGATGCGCCTCGTGCACCGTCTCGCGGACCGGAACTGGCGCGAGGGCAACGGGGGGCCGTTCGCTGCCTTGGTCGCCGAGACGGAGACCGGGCGGATCGTCTCGGTCGGCGTCAATGTCGTCCTGAGCACCGGCGTCAGCTCCGGCCACGCCGAGGTGATGGCCCTGGGCACTGCCCAGCGCGCCGTGGACAACTGGGACCTCGGAGCCGCTGGCCTGCCCGCTCACGAACTCGTCGTGAACTGGCGTCCGTGCGTGCAGTGCTACGGCGCGACGTTCTGGTCGGGCGTACGGACGGTGGTGACGGCCGGCTTCGGTCCCGAGCTCGAGGAGATCACCACGTTCGACGAGGGCCCCGTGCGCGACGACTGGATCGAGCAGTTCGAACGACGCGGCATCACGATCGTGAACGATGTCGAGAAGGAGGGCGCGCTCGCGGTCTACCGGAACTATCGGGCGGCCGTCGACGCGGGCGGCATCAACGTCTACAACGCCCGTCAGGGGTAGGTCGCCGGGAGTCGGCACAGGCAAAAGGCGCGGTCCGTGGACCGCGCCTTCGTTGCTGGTGGGCGTTACTGGTTTGAACCAGTGACCTCTTCCGTGTCAGAACTAGCCCGCACGTGCGGGGTTGTTCGGTCATGTTTCACTATGTCCACCTGGCTAGGAGTTTCGTCAAATGGCTCATGGACGGACCACGTCGATTGCGCACAAACTGCGCACGCCCGGCCCCAAACGGAGGGCGCCAGCAACGGTGTGTGGCACGAACTGGACCATGCCGGCTCGAGGTGGCGCGCCGCGAGTCGAGGCGAGCACGAACCTAACAGGCACATGCGTCGGGTCTGGCCAGCCGGTCGACCCCCAAACCGCCGCAAACGGCGGCCCGGGGACCCCTCGCCGACCGCCTGGCCCGGGGGTGGAAACCGCCCACCCGGCCCTCACACAGCACGACGACACCCGGAACGAGTTGTGTTGCTAGTTCAAGTCAAGGGCCGGGCAACGGCTATGCTCCCAGAGGATCGAGATGGGGAGTATAGACATGACGGAAGACGCCGATGGTTCGACGATGGAACACCTCGGCGGAGATCTCTCCATACGGTGGATGTCAATCGCTATTGCGGCAGTGATCGTCGCCCTCGCATCCTTGACAGTTCTTGCGGTCGTGGCTTCGATCCGCGACGCTGACGTTCTGTCGGTTGTTGCTCTGGCTCTAGCGATTCTTGCCTTCGTCGTGCAGATTATTGTCTATATCGTGCAATCGGCGAGCGCAACGCGCCAGGAAGTCCAAATGACTGAGATCTATGGGCGCACCCTGAAGGCTCTCAACGCGATCGAGGAGAAATCGGAAGGGACGCGACGCACCGTAACCACTATCAGTGACAGGTTACTTGACGCGGCCATCGGTAAAGCGATCCCGGAATCTCAGGCATCCGGACTTCCGGTCACGTCTCCCGCTCTAGCCGAGGATGTTTCTAAGCGTGTCCGTGAGATCGTCAAACAGGCCGAGGCGCAGGATGGGGACGTAGCTATGCGCCGTCGGCGAGAGGCTAGGGTTCGAGCCACCCGGTCCCGCGTGGACGAGACTATGCGAGAACTCCCTCCTATCGAAAGTGTGGGCAAGGTCATTCCGGTCCTCAAAGGTCTTGGCGGAGCGGAGCTGCGCATTATCCGAGATCTCGGTGAAGACCAGACTCGAAACGGTGGAACGTCAAGTCATTTCGTGGGACCGGGGTTGCGTTCAGTGAATCCCTTTGCGGCGCCGGACTTAGTGGCGGCGGGACTAATTGTCAGGCGAAAGGTTCCCTGGTCGCAGGAGCCGGTCTTCCAATTGACGGACCTTGGGAAGGACGCGGCCCGCATATTGATGTCATCGGATGAGAAGGCAGACCGCAATCCCCATATTGCGGCTATCAGGAATAAATTGAAGTCATACGACAATGAAATTAAGAAATTGATAGACCCGAATATCGTGTTCAAGGACATTCCCGTTGAAGACGACCAACAGGGCCAGGTCTAGCGAGCGAGGCCACGGCCCTGCATTGGACCGCCGTACAGGGCAGACTTGGGACTAGCCAGGTTGCTGGTAACGCTATGCTGCACTCCGTCCGATCGAACCTCTCGATGAGCGTTCACATGATGAGGCGTGAACTCGGGTACTTCGTCGTCTTCATGTCCTCGGCACACGTGTTGCACAGAGTCAGCCACTCGGCATCCTCGGATCGGAGCGATCCCGGCCGTCCGCACCACTCACAGACTGCCTCCGAGGCGGTCTGATACCGCCCAGTCAGCCGGTCCACCAAAGCACGCTCCTCGTCAGTCGAGTCCCCCGCTCGGGGTCGCGCCTGGAAAGCGAGGACACCCCACTTCTGTTTGATGCCGTAGAACCGGTAGTCGGGGAATCTGGCGACCAGTTCGTCATGGCATTCATTCACCAGTGAACGCCAGCCCTCTCCGCACCACACGACCTCGAAGTCGGAGGACACCGAGTGAGGGCGAAGGCGGTCCAGTAGTTCCCCGCTGTTCGCGGGATCAAGCACCCACACAAGGCCAGCATGCCGATCTGTGGAGCGAGATGCACGCACATGCCGCGAGCCGCCCGGTCGCGCCGCCGTGTCGAGGATTTGCGAGAGACGACAGCAACGGCTCCCGGAACCGCCGATGAGAGTCGCGCGCCACTGCAATGGTCGGGGCGTGGACCTGCTTGACCATCTGCTGCAGGACGTGCGCGGAAAACGCCCGATGACGGCTGCCCGATGTGCTCGACAGCAAGGCGCAACTCATTGGAGGAGGTCACGATCAAGGTGTTCGGGGCGTCGTTGGACCGTGACGCGAACGAGGCGCGAATCTTGGATGTCCTCGAAGGCACTGCCGAGCCCACGGTTCTGACACTAGATGAGTTGCGTGGTCGCCTTGCTTGATCCAAGTCTCATGATGGGGGTCGCTCCCGCCGAGAACGTCCCCGACGCCAGCGTCGAGGGGATGCTGGATCATTTCCTCTGAGGTCCCTTGAACTCGAAGTCGCCCTCGAGCCATCTGACGAAGAAGCGAGAGCGGTCGACGTAGGTCCGGACCGAGGTCTCTGCCAAGCCCGCAGCTCGGGCGGCGCCTTCGAATCGCTCCAGTTCCTTGTGTAGTTCTGCGGCCGTCCAAGCTGTCCCGTTCATGACTGCATTGTTGCAAAACGCGCGTCGCCGAGGAGGTGCAGCGCACGCTGCAGACAGCGGATCCGGGCAGACCGTCCTCGAAATCCCCGCCACACTCCGGCAGGACAGGGCAGACTCGACCATGTGCCCGATCGCGTCATGTTCGTCCAGTTGAAGACCGGCCACGACGTCGACAAAGGCCCGGCCTGGATCAGCATCGTCCGCTTCAACCCAAGCTGGAAGACCGCCACGTGGCATGGCAAGACGCTGCGCCGCTGGACCGGCATGTTCGATGCCAACTTCTACGACGTCGACACTAACGAGGAGTACTGGCTATCCGGTCCGCACCGAGATCGCAGGGACACCCGATACAGCTCCATCCGAGCGACCATCGACGACGACGCTCGCGCCGCCTACCAAGCCTTCTTGGAAGGAGCCCCGCTTCCAGGTCGCGAGCAAGGCTGATCGCGCGGTTCTGCTGCGAGGCGGAGCAGTGTCCTGGTTCCCTACCGGATTACTTCCAGCAGAAGGAGTAGGTAATTCCTGATCCCCGGGACCGCCTCGATGCTCAGCTCGGGATGGTCCTCGCGTGCGTCGACTCGGTGCCCCGCGCGGCGCTGCTCAGGTCCTTCTCCGTCGGAGCATGCGCGAAGGCTGTCGCTAGTGCCGACTTGATAGTGGGCAGTTCGCCTGCTTTTCCTCGGCGAGAGCCTCGGGATGCTCGCTTGGCCAGGGCTGGGAGTGGTCGCCCAAGATGTAGGCGATGACCGCAGCGCTGAGGCCTTGGTTCGTCACGATCCGAAAGTCACACACCGGCGGGCGACGTTCCAGGCTTAAGCAGGCAGCCAGGGTCCACCGCGGCGGTGGAGTCCTACGGCAATGAAAGCTCTCAGTCCTGTCCAGAGCTACCCAGGGAACCCATGAGGTCCTCCTGAGGATCGCTGAGGGCTACTGGGTCCGTCCACCCGGTCCTGAGTGTGTCTCTTCCCTCGGTGAACGTGTGCGCGTGTGTCCAACTTCTGTTCGCCTGTGTTCGCATGTGAACTCGACTGCGCACAATCTGCGCACGGCAACCCTGTCTCTGGATGCCTCCAAGGGCGCTGAACGTTGCTGTGACAAGGGGTAATGCTGGTGGGCGTTACTGGGTTTGAACCAGTGACCTCTTCCGTGTCAGGGAAGCGCGCTACCGCTGCGCCAAACGCCCGAGGTGGAGACGGGATTTGAACCCGTGTACACGGATTTGCAGTCCGTTGCCTCGCCTCTCGGCCACTCCACCGGCAAGAGCCGGCCTCGCAAGTCGATCTTTGAGACCTTCTCCGAGCGGACGACGGGATTCGAACCCGCGACCCTCACCTTGGCAAGGTGATGCTCTACCAACTGAGCCACGTCCGCATGCCCCCCTCGCGGGGTGCCTGGGAGACATTACAGGGTCTCCCGAACCAGGTACAAACTCGGCCCGGCGAGTCACCGATTCTGCAGTGGCAAGCGCATGGCCGGCATGGGGTGGACCGTGAACCCGGCCGCCGCGTACATCGCCTGACCCATGCCCGTCGCGAACAGCTCGGCGGTCTCGGACCGCGCCCCGTCGCGCGCCCAGTCCATGACGGCCTCGAAGGCCAGGCGCCCGTACCCGCGGCCACGGTGTTCAGCGAACGTCGACACGTTGGACACCACGGCGATCCGCCCGCTGACGTTGCCGGGGGACGGCAGGTGCGTACGGACGTGCCCCACGGCCCCGGCCACGACTTCTCCGTCGACCTCGACCACTCGTAGCGCGACCTCCGGGGTGTCGAGGTGGGAGGAGAACCAGTCACGGGCAGCGAGTACCCATGCGGGGTCGTCCGTATCCTCGGTTCCCATCGCCTCGAACATCGATGCGCGCAGCGCCGCCAGTGCGTCGACGTCAGCCGCAGTGGCCGCTCGTACCTCGATCGTCATCTGCCTAGTGTGCCCGGCGCCACGCCTCGTCGGTGGAGCCCGGATGCGACCAGCCGTCGGCTTCGGCTATGGTTGTCCACCGCAGGGGCGTATGGCGCAGTGGTAGCGCGCTTCGTTCACACCGAAGAGGTCACTGGTTCGAACCCAGTTACGCCCACCAGCATCACACCGAGCAGAGGATCCCCGATCCGGCTCGCCCACCTCTGATAGTTCGCCAGGCAGCGCTGCCAAGGTGCTTGGAGTGATCTCCCGCAAGCTACGAGGTGGACACCCGCCTCACAGACGCGCCTCGGTCTTCCGCAGTCGGGACGGTGTTCAACCCCGTGGCTCAGCCGTACCCCTTGAGACCGGCGGCTCAGTAGGTCACGACGCGCTGCTGCTCGGCTGAGGTCAGCCCAGAGACAGCGTCCGAGCGGACTGTTGCGGGCACGATGACGCGCGATGTCGGCTGTGCCTGGAGGATGCGGCGAGTGTCTGTCGCGATGTTGACGACGATGCTGCCCTCCGAGCCCGTGTCCGGGAGCATCTGCCGCAGGGCGGAGGTGTGCTCGGCGGAGTTCCACCCGAAGCTGCACGTGATGATCCACGAGTTCGCGCGTACGAGGTCGTCGTGGGTGGCGCCGGGCACCAGGAGGTAGTACTCGCCGGGTCTGTCGGCGACGACCGCACAGGCTTGTCGCACCGCGGTTGCCATGAACTGCCGTTCGTCAGGCACATCCGAGGCGGTCGTGGCCCGCAGCTTTCCGCCGAACGAGGCGGGCAGGGGCCCGACGGCAACAGGACCGCCGTCGCACACCACGAGCACCGTGGTGAGAGCGAGGACAGCGGCGCCGACGACGATGCGTGGCCGGGGGCGCCTGAGGACCTGCTCGAGCACCTGCGTACAGGCAACGACGGCAATGGAACCGCCGACGAGCATGGTCGCGCAGAGAACCTTGAGGCCGTAGTAGCGAGGCCCACCCACTCGGACGAGTTCGTAGCCAAGCATGGTCGCCGCCATGGCGGCGGCCACGGCTGCGGGGATCCACAGGTAGGCGGCGCGCAGAGCGGCCGGAGAGCGGCGGGCGTACAGGGCGGAGCCGAGCGGGACCATGACCGCCACCAGGGGGAACACGACAGGCCAACCCGGAGCGCTGGTGGTGATGGCCCCGTCGATGAGCAGAAAGTGGTCAAGCGTCTCGAGCAGACTGATCTCTTGCCCCGGCGACCCTTGCCCGACCGTGTTCGCCAGATGGAACAGGGTGGGCTGCGCAGCCAGGGCGGCCAGCAGCATGACGACCACGATCATCGCCCGCAGCGCCAATCGGCGAAGGCAGCCCTTCTCGTACCGACGTCGCGCCAACCACACGGCCACCGGTACGGGGACGAGGAGCGTGAGAAGCAGCGGCCAGGTGCCGAGGATCCCCACGCCGGCGCAGCCGAGGAGGAAGAAGCGCCAGGCGTCCTCGTCGCGCGTCCAGCGCACGGCGAGGAGAACGCCGGCCCCGACACAGGCTGCCGCCTCGAGAAAGTTGCCGAATCCGAGGTACGGCACCTGAGCAGCGTCCTCGAACTGGAGGTACACGGTGATGAGCGCCGCCAGCGCAGGCAGAAGAAGTACCGGACTGCGCGCGAAGACGGGCGAGTCGAGGACGTACGCCGCGAGGAGCACCAGGGAGGCGCCCATGACGACCAGCGCGGCGTAGGCGTAGGCGACGAGCTCGGAGTCCAGGCCGTTCGGGTGACCGGAGCCCAACTCCATGAGTGACGCCACGAGCGCGTGGAACCCGCGGGGATACCCGGGGAACATCGTCTCTCCTGCCGGTTGGGGCGAGCGGAGCTGTTCGACCATGCCGAAGTGGCCGGCGCTGTCCCAGCCCATGAGCATCCGGTCGAGGACGTGGGTGGCGTCACCACGCCAGGGCCAGAACCACCATGTGGTGACGGAAGCGAACCCCAGGAGCGCCACCGGGGGGAGTCCGACGCGTCCCACCACCAGTCGCGCTCCCGGCCAGTGCGCGGCGCGCCACGCAAGGACGGCGACTCCTGCGACGGTCCATGCCACGGCCTGTCTGGGTGGGAACGAGCTTGGCCACGCGAGCACATATGCGAACTGGGATGCGGCCATCCAGATCAGGAGTACGGCAGCGATGCGACCCGTCATGGTGCGGCCGACAGGGGCCATGGTGACGACCACGAGGGCACCCGCGACCACGGCCGCGACGGGAGCCGCGACGCAGAGGATCATCAAAGCCAGCGCGATCAAGGACAGAACGACGAGCGTTCTCCTCGCGGGGTGAGCCCGGCCGATACCCATGTCACGGCAGCGTATCTCCCGCGTTCGGACGGATTCGGAAAGCCGCGCTCAGCCCCGCTGGATACACCCGCGACCTCCCGGGCCGGGATGTAGCAGAATGGCCGATGGCGCTCGTGCGCCCGGTCGCCGCCCAGGTACGGCGGGACCGCTACCGAGAGGACCCACTGTGCCCAGCATCACCATCGTCCGACCGCAGGCCACCGAGACGATGGAGCTGCAGGGTACGACTACGGGGCTCGACATCTTCGGCGAGGACCAGTCCGTCGTGGCCATGAAGGTCGACGGTGTGACCCGCGACCTCGCGGCTCAGATCCCCGAGGGGTCGACCGTGGAGCCGGTGCTCGCGACGTCCGACGAGGGCCTCGCCATTCTGCGGCACTCCTCGGCCCACATCGCCGCCCAGGCCGTACAGCTTCTTCGCGCCGACGCCAAGCTGGGCATCGGCCCGCCCATCACCGACGGCTTCTACTACGACTTCGATGTCGAGGTGCCGTTCACCCCCGAGGACCTCAAGGCGCTCGAGAAGTCCATGCAGCGCATCATCAAGGAGCGTCAGCGCTTCGTGCGCCGCGTCGTGACCGATGACGAGGCCCGGGCCGAGCTCGCCCACGAGCCGTACAAGCTTGAACTCATCGGGCTCAAGGGCGGGTCCAACGCCGACGACGGCTCGTCCGTCGAGGTAGGGGCCGGCGAGCTGACCATCTACGACAACGTCCGCCGCACCGGCGACGTCGCCTGGAAGGATCTCTGCCGCGGCCCGCACGTACCCCACACCGGCTACATCAAGGCGTTCTCGCTGACCCGCTCCAGCGCCGCGTACTGGCGTGGTGACCAGAAGAACCAGCAGCTGCAGCGGCTGTACGGGACGGCGTGGGCCTCGCGTGAGGACCTCGAGGCGTACGAGTTCCGGCTGGCCGAGGCAGTACGACGTGATCACCGTCGCCTCGGCGTCGAGCTCGACCTGTTCAGCTTCCCCGAGATGATCGGGCCCGGCCTGCCGATCTTCCACCCCAAGGGCGGCGTCATCAAGCGCGAGATGGAGAACTACGTCCGCCAGGCGCACATCGACAACGGCTTCCAGTACGTCGGCACCCCGCACATCGCCAAGGAGGACCTGTTCTTCACCTCCGGGCACCTTCCGTACTACGCCGACGGCATGTTCCCGCCCATGGACGACGACGGGCAGAACTACTACCTCAAGGCCATGAACTGCCCGATGCACAACCTGATCTTCGCCTCGCGCGGACGGTCGTACCGGGAGCTGCCTTTGCGGCTGTTCGAGTTCGGCACCGTCTACCGCAACGAGAAGTCGGGCGTGCTGCAGGGCCTCACCCGCGTCCGGAGCATCACCCAGGACGACTCCCACTCGTACGTGATGGCGTCCCAGGCGGCCGACGAAGTCCGGCACCTGCTGAAGTTCGTGCTGAAGCTGCTCGGCGACTTCGGCCTGAACGACTACTACCTCGAGCTGTCGACCAAGGATGAGTCCAAGCCGGACAAGTTCATCGGCACCGATGAGCAGTGGGAGACCGCGACGGCCGTGCTCGAGCAGGTCGGCAAGGAGTCCGGGCTGGAGTTCGTGCCTGACCCCGGTGGTGCGGCGTTCTACGGCCCGAAGATCTCGGTGCAGATCCGCGACGCCATCGGCCGTACCTGGCAGATGTCGACCATCCAGTACGACTTCAACCAGCCCTCCCGGTTCGGGCTCACCTACACCGCGCCCGACGGCAGCCATGCCGAGCCGGTGATGATCCATTCGGCGAAGTTCGGCTCGATCGAGCGCTTCCTCGGCATCCTGGTCGAGCACTACGCGGGTGCGTTCCCGGCGTGGCTGGCCCCGGTCCAGGTCGTGGGGATCCCGGTCGCCGTCGACCACGTGCCGTACCTCGAGGACGTGGCCGCGCAGCTCACGGCCCGCGGCATCCGTGTCGAGGTCGATGGCTCGGACGAGCGGATGCAGAAGAAGATCCGTACGGCGCAGACCCAGAAGGTGCCGTTCATGCTGATCGCGGGGCACGACGACATGGAGGCGGGCGCGGTGAGCTTCCGTTACCGCGACGGGTCGCAGAAGAACGGCGTCCCGGTGGCCGACGCCATCGAGGAGATCGTCACCGCGGTCCGCGAGCGACAGTGACCGACGACACACTGGTGCGGCCAGGGGAGCCCGACGGGTTCGAGCGCCTCTGGACCGCCCACCGGATGGCGTACATCAATCAGAACGCCGTCGGCGGCGATCGCGGCTGCCCGTTCTGTGAGATCCCGGCCTCCGACGACGAGACGGGCCTGATCGTGCACCGCGGCGTCGAGTGCTACGTGGTGATGAACCTCTACCCGTACAACCCGGGGCACGTCCTGGTGTGTCCGTACCGACACGTCGCCGACTACACCGACCTGACGACGACTGAGACCGCTGAGGTTGCGGCGCTGACCCAGAGGGCGATGACGGTCATCCGGAGCGTCAGCGCGCCCGCCGGCTTCAACCTGGGCATGAACCAGGGCCAGGTCGCCGGTGCGGGGATCGCGGAGCACCTGCACCAGCACGTCGTACCCCGTTGGCTCGGTGACGCGAACTTCCTGCCGATCATCGGTCGTACGAAGGCGGTGCCGCAGCTCCTTGCGGACACCCGAGCCCTGCTCGCCGAAGCCTGGCAGGCGTAGTGCTCGAGCGGTTCCGGCACCTGTGGGCCGCGGTGATGACCCCGCCGGCCCGGCTGTTGTGGCGCCTGCACGTGCCGCCGGACGTCGTCACCTGGATCGGCACGATCCTCGTCGTGGTCGCCTCTCTCGCGACCATCCCGCGGGGGTACCTGTGGCAGGGCGGGCTCCTGGTCATGGTGCTCGTGCTCTCGGACGGCCTGGACGGACAGCTGGCCCGAATGTCCGGCGCGACCAGCACGTACGGCGCCTTCCTCGACTCGTCGCTGGACCGGGTCGCCGACGGCGCGGTGTTCGGCGCGATGATCCTCTACTTCGCCGGGCCGGGGCACTCGCAGCTCTGGGCAGGCGTGGCCCTGTGGGCGCTGGTCGCCGGTCAGGTGACGTCGTACGTCAAGGCGCGCGGCCAGTCGCTCGGCTTGGACGCTGATGGGGGAGTGGCCGGACGGGCCGATCGCATCCTCGTGGCGTTCGTCGGCCTGGTTCTCGCGGGGATCGGCGTGCCGTACGCGTTGCAGCTGGCTGTGCTGGTGCTGGCGCTCCTCGGCACCTGGACGGTGGGCCACCGGATGGTGCGCGCCTGGCGCTCGCGGGTGGTCGCGTGACGACCCCCGACGTCCGACGACAGCCCACGCGGCGCGACGTGCTCGTGCGGGAGATCCACAAGGCAGGCTGGGCCTCCGGGCCGTACCTCCTGCGGTCGCGTGCTGTACGAGAGGGGCTCGGCGCCGCCGCGGCCGCCTGGGGCAGCCGCTTCGTCGAGCCTCACCGCGAGCAGTGGCGCGAGAACGTACGGCTGGCCACCGGTCGTACACCTTCCGACGCGGACGTCGACGCCGCCGTACGGTCGTGGATGCGCACCTTCACCGAGTCGTTCGTCATGCCGTCGTGGTCGCCCGAGCGGGCCGTCTCCAGCGTCACCACCGACCCGGAGGGGGAGCGGGCGCTGCGCGAGGCCATGGCCACCCGCGGCGCTGTGCTGGCGCTGCCGCACCTCGGCTCGTGGGATCACGCCGGGGCCTGGGCCTGCGCGACCGGCATGCCGGTCTCGACGGTCGCCGAGCAGCTCGGTGAGCAGGAGTTCGCCGCGTTCAAGCGGTTCCGGGAGAAGCTAGGGATGCGGGTCTACTCTCACCGCGATCCAACAGTGCTGGACCAGCTGAGTCGCGACGTGCGCGATGGCTACCTGGTGTGCCTGGTGGCGGACAGGGTCTTCGACAACAAGGGTGTGCCGGTCGTGTGGCCCGACGGTGATGCCGGGCGACCCGCTCTGGCTCCCGTGGGCCCGGCGCTGCTCGCTCGACGTACGGGCGCGCACCTCGCCGGCGTCTCCGCCCGCTACACCCGAGACGGGATCCACCTGGCGTTCTCGGATCCCGTCGCGCACCGTACGGGCGTGGAAGGGCTCAAGGCCATGGCCCAGGACCTCGTGACCTTCTTCGCGGCCGAGGTCGCGCTCAACCCCGTCGACTGGCACGTCTTCGTGCCGTTCTTCCCCCCTCCTGACGAGGTGCGGCCGTGAGGGTGGGGTTGGTCTGTCCGTACGACCTCCGCTCCCACGGCGGCGTACAGGCACACGTTCTCGGCCTCGCCCGATGGCTGACAGCAGCCGGGCATGAGACGTACGTGCTGGCGCCGGGCACCATCGACGAGACCCGCTGGTCGGAGGTCGGCCTGCGCCCGGAGCAGGTGTCGAGCACCGGCGGCTCTGTCGCCGTCCCGTACAACGGTTCGGTGGCGCGAGTAGCGTGCGGTCCGGTCTCGTCGCTGAGAGTCAAGCGATGGCTGGCCGATCACGACCTCGACGTCCTCCACGTGCACGAGCCGATCACTCCGAGCGCTGCCGCGCTCGCAGTGCGGGCGGCGCAGATCCCGGTCGTGGCCACCTTCCACACGGCAACCCCCGGTTCCCGCGCGCTCGCCGCCGCTCGGCACCTGCTGGCGGACACGATCGCGCGCATCGATGAGCCCATCGCCGTCTCACGGGTCGCGGCGCGCGTCGTGGAGAAGCACCTTGGGCTGCGTCCCCGCATCGTGGGGAACGGCATCAGGCTCGACGACTTCACACCACTGCCGTCGGTCGGTCCGTGGCGTGGCGGGCAACGCCCTCGCATCACGTTCGTCGGTCGCCTGCGCGAACCGCGAAAGGGCCTGGGCATTCTTCTCGCGGCCGTACCGGAGATCCTCTGTCGCCGCCCCGACGTGGAGATCTGCATCGCCGGCGCCGGGTCACCCGTAGCCGCTCCACCGCAGGTCCGGTACCTGGGCGACGTCTCGGACTCGGAGCGCAACCATCTGCTGGGTGCCTCGGACGTGTTCGTGGCGCCTCACACGGGTCGCGAGAGCTTCGGCATCGTGTTGCTCGAGGCTCTGGCCTCGGGGGCGAGTGTGGTGGCGTCCAACCTGCCTGCGTTCGTGGACCTGCTCCAGGACGACAACGGGACGGTCGGCCACATCGTCGACGCCGGATCGCCTGCGCTGCTCGCCGATGCGGTCGTGGATGCCTTGGCGCATCCGATGTCGGTCGCTCGCGGCCGGTCGCTCGCCGCCCGCTTCGACTGGGACGAGATCGGCCCGCAGGTGCTCGACGCGTACGCCGACGCCACCGCTCCACGGGCTGCTGGTCGTCCGATCGCGTAACGGCCTGTCTTCGGGAGCCACCGTAGGACCCCCCAGTACGCTGGCCGCGTGCCAGGGCTGCCGTACGACACCGACCGGGTGTTCACGCTGCCCAATGTGCTGACGTTCGTACGACTGCTCGGCGTACCCCTGTTCCTGTGGCTGATCCTCGTCCCGCACGCAGACGGCTGGGCATTCGTGGTGCTCGCCATCGGGGGCGCGACCGACTTCCTCGACGGCTACCTGGCCCGCAGCTGGCACCAGATCTCGCGCATCGGCCAGATGCTCGACCCGGTCGCCGACCGTACGTACATCGCCGCGACGCTCCTCGGGCTCGCGCTGCGCGACATCATCCCGTGGTGGCTGGTCGGCATCCTGGTGGCGCGTGACGTCTGCATGGCCCTGCTGATCCCGTTGCTGAGGACGCGTGGCTACACGAGTCTGCCGGTCCACTTCCTCGGCAAGATGGCCACCTTCTTCCTGCTGTACGCGTTCCCCGCGATCCTCCTAGGAGCCGGATCCTCGACGCTGGACTCGGTCTTCCGGGTGGCCGGCTGGGCGTTCGCGATCTGGGGTACGGCGCTGTATTGGTGGGCCGGACTGCTGTACGCGCGTCAGGCCATCTCGCTGGTGAGCAGCCCGCGGGTGACGTCGTGAAGCGCCGTGCGGTTCGCGGCGACAGCTCACGGCCCGTCGACTGGAGCATGGACCTGCTCAAGCAGATCCGCGAGTCCGCGGTGGACCCTGACTACGCCGCGGGTGGGCGCCACGTGACACACGGACGATGGCGGTTGCCGCTGGCCGCGGTCGCGCTCGTCGTCGGGGTGGTTGTGGCCCTGCAGGGCTGGTACACCTACAAAGCCGGTCCGGACCTCAGCGCCGAACGCGAGCAGCTGATCAACCGCATCGAGTCGGTCGACAAGAGCAACGACGATCTCCGGGCTCAGCAGCTCGCGCTCGAGCAGCAGATCGCCGGCCTGCAGAAGAACCAGGCGGACACCACCACGAAGTCCCAGCTCGACAGCCAAGGCGCTGTCGCGGGCGGGTCAGCCGTGACCGGACCCGGCGTGGTCATCGTCGTCGACGACTCCCAGGGGGCCAACGCGGCGCGGGTCACCGATGAGGACCTGCGCCAGCTCACGAACGGGCTGTGGCAGGCGGGCGCGGAGGCCATCGCCATCAATGGACATCGACTGTCCAGCAGGACCGCGATCCGAAGCGCCGGATCCGCGATCACGGTCGACTACCGGTCGTTGATCCGGCCGTACAAGATCGAGGCGATCGGTGACCCTCAGACGTTGCCCGCGAAGTTCGCCGACACGGCGGGGGGATCCTGGTGGGCCGACGCCAAGGCCAACTACGGTCTTGCCTATGACGTCTCGACGGCATCGTCACTGAACCTCCCCGCTGACCCGGGACTTTCGGTCTCGGCAGCGAAGAAACCCTCAGGAGGCCCGACGTGATCGCGATCCTCGCCCTGCTCATCGGCATCGCACTCGGCATCTGGCTCGAGCCGGCGTTGCCGACCGGCCTCGCCACGTACTTGCCGATCATGATCGTCGCCGCACTGGACGCCCTGTTCGGTGCGCTCCGCGCATGGTTCGACGGCAACTTCTCCGATCGTGTCTTCGCCATCTCGTTCTTCTCCAACGTGCTCATCGCTGCGCTGATCGTCTTCATCGGCGACCAGATCGGAGTGGGAAGCCAACTGTCGACCGCCGTCGTCGTCGTGCTCGGAATCCGCATCTTCACCAATGCGGCCGCCATCCGGAGGGCGATCTTCCATGCCTGACGACGACGCACGCCGGGCCTCGACCGTGGCCCCGCCGAAGGGCAGGAGTGTGCGCGACCTCGGTCGAGCGCTGGTCCGGCCGTCGACGAGCCACGTGCTGATCGCAGTGGTCCTGCTGGTGTTCGGCGTCGGTGTGGGAACGCAGCTGTCGACGAAGGCCACCGACGACACGTTCGCGACGGCTCGGCGGGCCGACCTCATCCAGCTGCTCGACACGGCGACGGGGGAGACACGACGGCTGGAGGCGGAGATCGCTCAGCTCAAGGCGACACGCGACAAGCTCCAGTCGGGCGTTGACAGCGCGAAGGTCGCCCAGACCGAGGCGAAGAACCGCCTGGACAGCCTCGCCATCCTCAACGGGACAGCGCCCGCGACTGGAAGCGGGATCCGCGTGGTCGTCTACGACCCCGAGCAGAAGGTGACGGGTTCGACACTGCTCGACGCCATCGAGGAGTTCCGCGACGCGGGCGCCGAGGTGATCGAGATCAACGACTCGGTGCGGGTCGTGGCGTCCACCTGGTTCGCGGGCAAGAACGGCGAGCTCATCGTCGACGGCACGAGCATCACGCGTCCGATCGTCATCGATGTCATCGGCGATGGTCATGCGCTGGAGGAGGCTGCCCGGTTCCGCGGCGGGCTCGTCAGCCAGGTCTCTCAGATGGGCGGCTCGGTCACCATCACGCAGCAGACTTCGGTGTCCGTGACGGCGACGAAGGCGCTCCCGACGAACAAGTACGCGCGCCCGGCGTGACCTGGCCCGTGCGGATACGCCAGAATGCGTCTGGCAGCACGAACCGAAAGAGGCGGCGATGAGTTTTCCCGAGGACCTGAAGTACAGCACCGAGCACGAGTGGGTGCGACAGGGCAATGCGGCCACCGTGAGGGTGGGCATCACCGACTACGCGGCCGATGCTCTTGGCGACATCGTCTACGTCTCTTTGCCCACCGTCGGCCAGGACGTCGCCGCCGGCGACGCATGCGGGGAGCTCGAGTCGACGAAGTCGGTCTCCGAGGTGTTCAGCCCCGTGAGTGGCGTGGTGGCGGCGGTCAACGACCACCTGTCGGACGCCCCCGAGGAGGTCAACTCCGATCCGTACGGCGCCGGTTGGCTGTTCGAGATCGAGCTGTCCGACGACGCGGACCTCGATGACCTCATGGACGCCGACGCGTACGCCGAGCACGTCGGGGCCTGACACGGGGGACACGCAGCTCTGGCAGGGGGCCGGGATCGGCGCGTACTCCTAGGCTAGGCTGACGTTCTGCAAACGCGAGGAGCCTTTCATGACGTGCCCCAAGTGCGGCAGCAGCGTCGCAGTCGACAGCAACTTCTGCCCGCAGTGCGGTGAGCGGTTGCGCGAGCACACTGGCGATACGACCGGACTGCTGAAGCTTCCCGTGTCCGAGACCCTTGAGGATCTCTCCGAGGAGCAGGTACGAGCTGTCGAGGCGCTGCCTCAGGGGTCTGCCCTGCTGATTGCTCTGCGTGGCCAGGACCGCGGGGCGCGCTATCTGCTCGACTCGGACGCCGTTGTTGCAGGCAGGTCGCCGGACTGCGACATCTTCCTCGACGACATCACCGTGTCCCGGCAGCACTGCGTCTTCCAGCGGGCGGAGGGGCAGCTGACCGTGGCCGACCAGGGAAGCCTCAACGGCACGTACGTCAATCGCGCCATGACCGACGGACCAGTCGTGCTTCGTGCCGGCGACGAGGTGCAGATCGGCAAGTTCCGGCTCGTCTTCTATCCCAGTCCTCATGGGTTGGGGTGATGGCGTCAGCGCTACGGAGCATCGGTCAGGTCCTCAAGTCGCTTCAGGAGGAGTTTCCGGACATCTCGATCTCGAAGATCCGGTTCCTTGAGGCTGAGGGCCTGATCTCCCCTGAACGAGCACCGTCCGGATACCGCCGCTACTCGGGGTCCGACATCGAGCGCCTCGCCTATGTCCTGCGGGCGCAGAAGAACCACTACTTGCCGCTGAAGGTCATCCGCGAGCACCTCGCGTTGATCGATCAGGGGGCCGAGCCGCCCGTTCTCGACACCTCCGGACCACAGGCGTTGGCGCCTGTGCCTTCGGCCCCCCATACCGAGGTCGACGCCACGGCCGCACGTCGATCGATCCGGCTCACGCGCCGAGAGCTCCTCGACGTCTCCGGACTGCCCGAGGGCACGCTCGTCGAGCTCGAGCGGCAGCTCGTGATCCGTCCCCGCCGCGGAACCGCCTTCTACGGGCGTGAAGCGCTCACCTTGGCGGTCGTCGCGAGGAAGCTGACGACGTACGGGATCGACGCACGCCACCTGCGGGCGATCAAGATGGCTGCGGAGAGGGAGGTCGGACTCGTCGAGCAGGCCGTCGCCGCATCGTCCAGCCGTCGGCAGCCGGCCAGCCGCGAGCGCACCAACGAGGTGCTCCAGCTCGTGATGCACGCCCACGCAGCCCTCATGCAGTCTGTCCTCGACCGGTAATCCGAAACGCGCCGCTAGGGTGGGAAGCATGCGAGAAGTAGTCGTGCACGGCGTCCGGATCGACCTCCCGGCCGGAGTTCCCATGCTGCTTCTGCGGGAGGTCGACGGCACCCGCGGCCTGCCGATCTGGATCGGGGCGGCCGAAGCGTCGTCCATCGCCAACGTGCTCGAGGGCGCGACGCCGCCTCGCCCGCTGACCCACGACCTCATGGCCGACCTGCTCGAGGCTCTCGGCCATACCGTCACGTCGGTGAAGATCACCGACGTCTCGGAGGGGACCTTCTACGCGGTCATCGACGTGGACGGGGAGCAGGTCAGCGCGCGGCCGTCGGACGCTGTCGCGCTGGCGTTGAGGGTCGGTGCGCCGATCTACGCCGACGAGGACGTCCTCACCGAAGTCGGTGTGGAGATCCCCGCGCCGCGTGAGGAAGAGGTCGAGAAGTTCCGAGAGTTCCTCGACAACGTCAGCCCCGAAGACTTCGACGCGCCGCAAGAGTCCTAGTCAGACCTAGGTTGAGGCTTTGCCGCGGACCAGGAGGTTGAGACTTCGGACCCCGTGTCGCAGAACCTCGAGCGTTGGTTGAGATCGTTGACGTGGTCGTCGGGCGGGCTTAGCGTTGCCGAATCCCAAGCATGAAACTACATCGGCAGTACGGACGAGGGAGAGCAGCATGAACGGCGAAGGCACTCGCGGCCAGGACAGCCTGTTCGACGGCGATTTCTCCCCGCTGCCCGACGACCAGGGCTTCCGTGGCCCGGTGGCCTGCAGCGCTGCGGGGATCACCTACCGCCAGCTCGACTACTGGGCGCGTACAGGGCTCGTCGTCCCCGAGGTCCGTGACGCCACGGGCTCCGGCACCCAGCGTCTCTACAGCTTCCGCGACATCCTGCTGCTGAAGGTCATCAAGCGCCTCATCGACGCCGGCATCTCCCTGCAGCAGATCCGTACGGCCGTCGAGCACCTTCGGGCCCGCGGCGTCGAGGACCTCACCCAGGTAACGCTGCTGTCCGACGGTGTGTCGGTGTACGAGTGCACGTCGGACGATGAGGTCGTCGACCTCCTCAAGGGCGGCCAGGGCATGTTCGGCATCGCGCTCGGGGGCGTGTGGCGCTCCATCGAGGGGACTCTCCACGAGCTCCCGACTGAGCGCGCCGATGACACAACCCGCGCCATGGATGAGCTGGCTGCTCGACGGGCGGCCCGGTTCGCGGGCTGAGGCCCTGACTGGTTAGGTTTGCGCCTGGAGAAAGGCGCCACATGACTCAACGCGTCGACTCGGTGTTCGCCGAGCGTCACATCGGACCGTCCGCACACGACCACCTGGAGATGCTCGCCACCATCGGCGTGGATTCGGTGTCCACGCTCGTGGACCGCGCGATTCCCTCAGGGATCCGGTCGACCGGGATGCCAGGCGTGCCGGACGCGCGCTCGGAGTCCGAGGTGCAGGCGAGGCTGCGGGAGCTCGCGGAGCGCAACGTCGTCACCGTGCCGATGTACGGGCTGGGGTACAGCCAGACCGTCACGCCGCCGGTGATCCGTCGGTCGGTGCTGGAGAACCCTGCCTGGTACACCGCGTACACCCCATACCAGCCGGAGATCAGCCAGGGCCGTCTCGAGGCCCTGCTGACGTTCCAGACGATGTGCAGCGACCTCACCGGCCTGCCTACGTCCGGCGCGTCGCTGCTCGACGAGGGCACTGCCGTCGCCGAGGCCATCGCCCTCGGCAAGCGAGTGTCCAAGAACGCTTCGCGCTGCATCGTCGACCCGGGCCTGTTCCCGCAGAGCCTGGCCGTCGTACGGACCCGCGCTGAGGCGCTCGGGGTCGACGTCGTCATCGGGTCCGACGACCTGGCTGCCGATCTCGAGGGTGTCTTCTGCGTCGTCGTACAGCTCCCGACCTCGGACGGGCTGGTACGCAGCGTGCCTGAGCTCCGCCGCGTCGCGGACGCCGCCCACGCCGCGGGCGCCATCGTGGTGGCGGCCTGTGACCTGCTGGGCCTCACGGTGCTCGAGTCGCCCGCCTCGTGGGGCGCCGATGTCGCGGTCGGCAGCACGCAGCGCTTCGGCGTGCCGCTGTTCTTCGGCGGCCCGCACGCCGCGTACATCAGCGTCCGCGAAGGGCTCGAGCGGCAGCTGCCGGGCCGTCTGGTCGGCGTCTCGGTGGACGCGGACGGCGTGGCCGCGTACCGGCTCGCGCTGCAGACGCGTGAGCAGCACATCCGCCGCGAGAAGGCGACGTCCAACATCTGTACGTCGCAGGTGCTGCTCGCGGTGACCGCGGCGCTGTACGCGGTGTACCACGGTCCTGGCGGCCTGCGTCGGATCGCGGGCGAGGTCCACGCATCTGCGCGGCGCGTAGCGGCCACGGCTCGCGCCGCCGGCCTGACCGTACGTCACGAGCAGTTCTTCGACACCGTCGCCATCGAGGCCCCGGGCCGCGCGGCGGAGCTCGTCGCGGCCGCCCACGACGCCGGCCTGCTGCTTCGCGCCGAGGGTTCGGACGCGCTCGTCGTGTCCCTGGGCGAAGGAGTCACCCTGGCGGACCTGGAGGCTCTTGCCGCTGTGCTGGGTGCCTCGTTGGCCGACGTCGACGACGCCGTGGCCCTCGCCGGGCACGCGCGGGCTGAGGACTACCTCACCCACCCGGTGTTCAGCGCGTACCACTCCGAGACCGAGATGATGCGGTACCTGCGGGCCCTCGCCGACCGCGACTTCGCGCTGGACCGGGGCATGATCCCGCTCGGTTCGTGCACGATGAAGCTCAACCCCGCGGCCGCGATGGAGCCGATCTCGTACCCCGGCTTCGCCTCGCTGCACCCGTACGCGCCGGAGTCCGACTCCCGCGGCTACGCCGAGCTGATCAGCGAGCTCGAGGCGTGGCTGTGCGCGATCACGGGCTACGACAACGTCTCCCTGCAGCCCAACGCCGGTAGCCAGGGCGAGTTCGCGGGTCTGCTGTCGATCAGGCGCTACCACCAGTCGCGCGGGGACGACCACCGCACGGTGTGCCTCATCCCGTCGTCGGCGCACGGCACGAACGCGGCCTCGGCTGCCCTGGCCGGGCTCTCGGTCGTCGTCGTCAAGGCCGCGGCCGATGGTTCTGTGGACCTCGACGACCTGCACGCCAAGATCGCCGCCAACGCCGACCGACTGGCCGCGATCATGGTCACGTACCCGTCAACGCACGGCGTCTTCGAGGACACCATCACGAGCATCTGCGAGTCCGTACATGCCGCCGGTGGGCAGGTGTACGTGGACGGGGCGAACCTGAACGCGCTCGTCGGCCTGGCTCGCCCCGGCTCCTTCGGCGCGGACGTCAGCCACCTCAACCTGCACAAGACGTTCGCCATCCCGCACGGTGGTGGCGGCCCTGGCGTCGGCCCGGTCGCGGTCCGCGCGCACCTCGCGCCGTTCCTGCCTGGCAACCCGCTCACCGACGGCACTCATCCCGTCGCGTCCGCGCCGCAGGGCTCGGCCGGTGTGCTGCCCATCACCTACGCGTACATCGCGCTGATGGGCCCCGACGGCCTTCGTGCTGCGACCGAGGGCGCTCTCGTGGCGGCCAACTACGTCGCGAAGAGGCTGGGGGAGACGTACCCGGTGCTGTACGCGGGGGAGTCCGGCCTGGTCGCGCACGAGTGCATCCTCGACCTGCGACCGCTGACCAAGCGGACCGGCATCACGGTCGACGACGTGGCCAAGCGCCTCGTCGACTACGGCTTCCACGCGCCGACGATGAGCTTCCCGGTCTCGGGCACGCTCATGGTCGAGCCCACGGAGTCGGAGTCGAAGGAGGAGCTCGACCGCTTCTGCGACGCGATGATCGCGATCGCTGCGGAGGCCGAGCGCGTGCTGGACGGCGAGTGGCCGGCCGACGACAACCCCCTCCACAACGCGCCGCATCCGCTGGTGCGCGTGCTCGCCGACGACTGGCACCACCCGTACTCGCGAGGGATCGCGGCGTTCCCCGGCGGCACGCCGCACGGTCCGCTGGCGGGTCGCGCGGTCAAGGACAAGTACTGGCCAGCCGTGGGTCGCATCGACGGCGTCCAGGGAGATCGCAACCTCATCTGCTCCTGCCCGCCGCCGGAGGCGTACGAGTCCTGACCTCATGACCGAGCTGTACGAGATCGCGGAGGCGCTGCTTCCGGGTGTCCGGCTGGACGGCGCGCGGGTCGCCGAGGACGGGAACATCCACGATGTCCTGCTCGTGCCGGGAGTGGCGGCTGTACGAGTGAGCCGCCGGCCGCTGGCGGCCGCGTCCATGCCTCGGCGGGTCCAGGTGCTGCAGGCACTCGGGGACGCCGGGCTGCCGTTCGTGGTGCCCGTGCCGCTGACGCCCGTGGTGATGTTCGGCGAGCGTGCCGCGGTGGCGGTCTCGTGGGTCGAGGGTTCGCCTCTGGCCGAGGGCGAGGGGTCGCCGGAACAGGTCGCCGAGGTGCTGAGGGCTGTACGGGAGGTGCCGCTCACCTCCGAGCTGCTGGCCGTGCTCGACGACCGCGATCGTGGACCGGTGTGGTCAGACCTGCTCGTGTCGGAGGTGCTGCCGCGGCTCCCTGAGCGCTGGCAGCCGGTCGTACAGGAGTCTCTCGATGCTCTTCTCGCGATCGCGCCGATGCCCGACGCGCTCGTGCACGGTGATCTCGGCGCCTCGAACGTCCATTGGTCGTCCAGTGGCGAGCTCGTGGGCATCGTGGACTGGGACCTCGCGATGCCGGGCGACGCTGCGATCGACACCGCGCTGATGGCCTACCACGGCTGGGACACCGTGAGGCAGGCGGTGAGTGCCGACGAGTACGTACGGGCTCGTACCTGGGACGCCATCGTCGGCGTGGAGCATCTGGTCGCCTTCATGAACGGCCGTCCGTTGACGAGCCCTGACGGGTTCGTACGCGCCGTCGTCGGGTGGCTCGAGCGCCGCGAGGCCTGACCGGGGAGATCTCCCCCGCGGGGGCTGGACGTGGCCAAGGCTCGCGACGTCGCGGCGCGCTGGGTGCTGTGACCGCGAGCGAGCACGTACATTCGACCCTGTGGATGACCAGACACCCCTGATCCAGCGCATCACGCAGCAGCCGCTGGTGGCGCACCTCCTGCGAGCCGTGGAACGGTTCGGCGAGCGGTTGGGGAACCAGTTCGCGGCCGCGATCACGTACTTCTCCGTGCTCGCCATCGTGCCCATCGCGGCGTTCGCGTTCGCGATCCTCGGGTGGACCGTCGAGGTGCTGCGTCCTGACCTGCTCGGCAAGGTGACTGACGCGATCGCCGCTCAGTTGCAGAGCGCGACCGGGGCGAAGCAGATCATGGACGTCATCGTCGACATGCTGCAGAACTGGCGCGGGGTCACGATCGTGGCGATCCTGACCGGTGCGTACGCCGGAGCTGGTTGGGTCGGCAATCTCCGCGCGGCCGTGACGGCGATGTCCGGGGATCGGTTCACGGTGTACACGCCCAAGGGAGGGTTTCTCGGCAAGGTGCTGCTCATCCTGCGCAACCTGGCCGTGATGCTCGGGCTGTTGGTGCTCGGCGGGCTGACGATCGTAGTCTCCCTGGGCGCGACCGGCGCGAAGGACCTCGTGCTGTCGTGGGTGGGTCTTCAGGACTCGACAGCAGCCTCCGTCCTCACCACCCTGGCGGGCCTCATCGTCTCGTTCGCGGCCGGCTGGGTGCTGTTCATCTTCATCTACAAGGCTTTGATGCATCCGCGGCCGACGGTGCGTACGGCATCGCGCGGTGCGCTGTTCGGGTCCGTGGGTCTGGTCGCGGTGCAGTACCTCGCCGGGGTGCTGAACGGGATCTTCGCCCACAACAAGGCGGCGGCGATCTTCGGCTCGACCATCGTGGCGATCCTCGCGCTCAACCTGTTCGCGACGCTGGCGATGGTCGGCGCGGCCTGGACAGCGACGGCTCACGCGCCGGCGCCCGAGCCCGTACACGCGGACCCGGAGCCCGAACTGCTGCCGTTGGCGGAGAACCCGCTGGTCACAGGGGAGCTGGTGACGCAGAAGGTGGCGACACGAGGGGTCACCGCCGGGATCGCGGCGGGGTACGTGCTGGGCGGCGCTGCCGGCCTCGGTGTCGGAGCCATCCTCGGCCGCATCGCCGGCGGAGTCGCCCATCGGCGGCGTCGGCGACGAGCGTGATCGTGCGTGGTCGCGAGCGCTCCCAGCCCTGAGAGTGCAGTTGGTGTCGCGACACGCCGTACCCGCCGGGCGTGTCGTGCACTATCAGGCTGAGGTCGGCGTCG
>JAPUEI010000075.1:171359-174827 GCA_027492675.1 Propionibacteriaceae bacterium
GGGGTGCGGGGCCGTGCGTACGGAACGGGCGTACAGCTGACGTCAGTGCGCCTGCGCCGCCACCGGGGCCGGCTGACCGATCTCGGCGAGCAGCGTGGTGAACCACTCCGTCGTGATGTCGAACGGCTTGCCGCCCTTGATGCGGTCGAACGCGATCGCCTTGAGGGTGTCGCCATCCTCCTCGTCGTGGCCGATGACGCCCGGCTCGCCGCGGAGGGCAGAGTCGACGGCGAGGTCGGTGCACTGCTTGATCAGGTCGAGGTCGTACTGGTTGGCGGCAGCGGAACGGGCGTAGTAGCCGCTCTTCTGCACCATGACCTTTTCGGCGCCGAGCTTCGTCGCGAACTGGTCGGCGAACCAGGCACCGGGGTTGATCTTGTCGATCTTCACGTGGCCGAACGCGTCACGAGCGACCTCCTTGCCGCTGGCCTCGAGCTGGGCGACGATCGAGTCGATGCCCGCACCCTCGGACAGGAAGATCGTGACGTTGCCGACCTCGTCCATGACCTTCTTGAGTCGCTCGGCCTCGGCGTCGATGTCGATGACGGACTCGGGGACGAAGACCGCATGTACGTCCCAGGCGGCCTGCGACAGCCCGATCTCGGGGAGCCACTGCTGGGTGGTGAGCCACTCGCGGTACTTCTTCGCCGTCGCGGCCGTCAGCCAGCCACAGTGGCGGCCCATGACCTCGTGGACGATCAGCATGCGGGAGCCGGAGTTGTGCTCGGCGACGACGTTCTTCGCGAACCGCGCGCCCATCTCGGCGGCCGTGTCAGCGCCCAGGGACTGACGAATCGGGATCACGTCGTTGTCGATCGTCTTCGGCAGACCGACGACCGTCAGGCCGTAGTCGTTCTCTGCCAGGTACGCCGCCAGGTCCGCCGCGGTGGTGTTCGTGTCGTCGCCACCGATGGTGTGCAGCACGTCGACGCCGTCGGCGACCAGCCGGTCGGCCGCGACCTTGAGGGGGTTCTCGCCCTCCTTGACGAGGCCGCGCTTGACGAGGTCCTTGACGTTCGTGAGCTTGACCCGCGAGTTGCCGATGGGGGAGCCGCCGAACGAGTGGAGGAGAGCCGCGTTCGTGCGGACCTCGTCGGTGACCACGAGCACGTCGCCAGACAGCAGGCCCTGGTAGCCGTGCTTGTAGGCGATGATCTCCACGTCAGGCGCGAGCGCCGTGTACCGCTCGATGAGTCCGCCGATGGCGCTGGACAGGCAGGGGGCGTAACCGCCCGCGGTGAGGAGCGCGACCTTCGCGACCATGGATGACCTCCGAAAAGTAGTTGCAGGATCGGGCCACAGCCTATTGGTCCTGCCTCTGACGAGACCCACCGGGCCGTAGACGGAGACGTGCGATCCGATGGTGCTCCAGATCTCTGTCTGTGACAGAATGAAATCATGCTGCGGCGCCTATTCGGTCAAGAGATGCGGCGGCCAGCATGGGTCCGCGACCATCCGTACGCGCCGTGGGCGGCCGTCGGCGCCGTGTGCCTCGGCGCCTTCATGGGACAGCTCGACGCCAGCATCGTGACGCTGGCGTTCCCGAGCGTGCAGGCCGAATTCGTCCAAGACCTGGCGTCAGTGCAGTGGGTCTCCCTGTCGTACCTCGCGGTCCTTGCCGTCCTGCTCATCCCGGTGGGGCGGCTCTCGGATGCGTACGGACGCAAGCAGCTCTACGTGAACGGGTTCGTGGTGTTCACCGCGGCCTCGGCGGCCTGTGGCTTCGCCCCGAACCTGGGGTGGCTGGTGGCGGGACGGGTCGTCCAAGGCCTCGGCGCCGCACTCCTGCAGGCGAACAGCGTCGCCCTCGTCGTGGGCTGCGTGGGGCGGGACAGGGCTCGTACGGCCCTCGGCGTACAGGCGGCTGCCCAGGCCCTGGGCCTGGCCATCGGACCCGCCGTCGGGGGAGCGCTCATCGCGACCCTGGGCTGGCGGTCGGTCTTCCTCATCAACCTCCCCGTGGGCGTGGTCGCCGTCGTGGCCGGACTGCTGCTCCTTCCCCGGACGAGGGAGCGCAACCCCGTGACGGGCACGGACGTGTGGGGGAACGTGCTCCTCGCGATCACGGTGCTCGCGACGCTCTGGACGCTGTCGCTGCTCGCCCGTACAGACCTCAGCCTCGTGGAGATCATCGCCAGTACGGCCGTGGCTGGCGTCGCGGGGTGGCTCTTCTGGCGGACGGAGTCCAGGGCCGACGCGCCCCTCATCGCCCCAGAGCGGCTCCGTACGCACGGCGTCGGCGTCGGCCTTGTCGGAGCCCTGCTCGGCTACCTGGTCCTGTTTGCGCCCCTCGTTCTGTACCCCTTGCTGTTCACCTCCTGGGGCGTCAGCACGGCGCACGGTGGCCTGGTCCTCACATGCCTGCCGGCGGGGTTCGCGGTCGCTGCGGTGGTGGGTGGCCGCGTGGGCCACCGCATCGGCAACGAACGCCGCGTGGTCGTGGGGTCGTTGGTGGCCGCATTGGCGACGTTGGGCCAGGTCGTTGCCTGGCAGTCACCCTGGGCCGTGGGGGTCCTTCTGATCGTCGGCGGCATGAGCCTGGGAGTCGTCCTTCCGGCGAACAACGCCATGGTGATGACCGCCGTCCCGCCGACCGCGGCCGCGACCACGGGCGGGATGATCAACGTCGCGAGGGCGGTCGGCACGTCACTGGGTGTCGCGATCACGTCGGTGGGGATGGCGCTTGCGAGGAACGTGCGCGTCCCGGAGGCGCCTCTCGTGCTCGCAGGGATGGTCACTGCTGCTCTCTTGCTGGCCGCCACGGGCCGGCGAAGGGCGATTCGCGAGAGGGTGGAGCCGTGAACGAAGACCTCGACCAGCACAGCGCGGTCCTCGCGGATGTCGTCGCGCGACTCCGCCGAGCGATGCGCCGGTCCGCGCGCGTCCGTCTTCCGGGGTCTGCGCTGAGCGTCGCCCAGTTGGAGCTGCTGAGCACCATCGAGGAGAACCCTGGAGCCCGCCCGGGTGAGCTGGCCCGGCTGCTGCGGCTTGCCCCCAACTCCGTCAGCACGCTGGCGAACTCCCTGGCAGCGTCCGGGATGGTACGAAGGGCGGCTGATCCGCGCGACGCGAGGGGCGCGGTCTTCGAGCTCACGCCCGAGGCCTCGGTAGAGGTCCACTCCTGGCGCGACGGCAACACCGCTGCCCTGGCTGGCGCGCTCGCCGGCCTGAGCGAGAACGACCAGCGTGCCGTCACCGCGGCGCTTCCCGCGCTCACCCGTCTGGTGGCCACTCTCGACGCCCAGACCGAGGCCGCCGGCTGAGCCCCCCTTGGGGCGACTCGGCAAGATGTGCAGCATGGGCGACCTCGTATGGCTGCGTCGCGACCTGCGACGGGCCGACCTTCCCACCCTGGGCAGCGCCTCCCCGTACGGACCGGTCACGGTCGCGTTCGTCATCGACCCCGCCCTCTGGGACACCGCCGCGGGCCTTCCACGACGTCGCTGGCTGGCGGCGACGCTGCTCGCG
>JAPUEI010000075.1:174927-182925 GCA_027492675.1 Propionibacteriaceae bacterium
CTCGTGCTGGCGGACGACCGCAGCGAGACGGGCCTGTGGGACCTGGTGGCCGAGGTGGCTCACGGCGACGCACCGGACCTGCCCACGCCCGGAGAAGCCGGTGCGTACACCCGCTGGGAGGCGTTCCTCGCGCATGGCCTCGACGCGTACGGCGCCGACCGCGACAGGCCCGACCTGGACGCCACCTCGCAGCTCTCGCCGTACCTCAAGCTCGGTGTCGTCCATCCCCGCACGCTGCTCGCCGACCTCGCCGTACGTCACGGACCAGGCGTCGAGCGGTTCGTCACCGAGCTCGCCTGGCGCGAGTTCTACGCCTACGTGCTGCACCACCACCCCGACAGCCTGTGGCGTGATCTGAGGCCGGAGCTGGCCCAGCTCGCGTACGACGACGTGCCCGACCTCGTCCAGGCCTGGCGCGACGGTCGTACGGGCGTGCCTCTCGTCGACGCCGGCATGCGTCAGCTGCTGGCCACGGGATGGATGCACAACCGGGTAAGGATGGTGGCGGCGAGCTTCCTCATCAAGCACCTGCACACGCGGTGGCAGGTGGGCGCCCAGCACTTCCTCGACCACCTCATCGACGCGGACCTCGCCTCGAACCAGCACGGGTGGCAGTGGGTCGCCGGCACGGGGACCGACGCCGCCCCGTACTACCGCGTCTTCAACCCGGTGCTCCAGGGGGAGCGCTTCGACCCCGACGCCTCGTACATCCACCGCTGGATCCCGGAGCTGGGCGCGCTCACGGCGCACGAGGCGCACCACCCGTGGACGGTCTCGGCAGAGCGTCGCGGCGGCTACCCGGACCCGATCGTCGACCTCGACGAGGAGCGGAAGGTTGCGCTCGCCCGTCACCAGGCCGCGCGCTCAGTCAGCCAGTAGCCGAGGGTCGGGGGAGCCCTGGGGCTGGGTCCTGGCTGGGGCACCTCGTCGTTCTGGGCGGCAAGCGCGGCCAGAGTCGCGGTGTGCTGCCGGGCTCCGATCACCGCGGCAGCCACCAGGGCCCCCGTCTGCCCGAGAGCGATGACCCCTTGCAGCATCGAGAAGACGAGCATCCAGTCCAGGCCCGATCGGGGGCCCATGACCGCGGCACCCAATTGGCTCAGGAGGGGCTGGCACAGGAACAGCGCCAGCGCCACGCCGAGGCAGAGCCTGACCCGACCCTGCGTGAGGACCATGCCCACGACGAGCGCCGCCAACGACAGCAGCAGGAAGCCCCAGTTGAGGATGAGCATGATCGGCACGGTCTCCATGCGTCGTGACAGTACGCGAGCATGGTTCCTCTGGAGCGGGGTAACGGCCACGAGAAGGCGCTGTGTGCGAGATGGGTGGCCGAGTGACCCTGGACCCCGTACTCTTCCCCCCAACCGTCGCCCGCCCTCGCTGAGGAGGACCGCTGACCATGTCCGAGACCACCACCGGTGAGGTCTACACGCCCGCACCCGACGCCGTCCCCGGCTACCGCATCCCGGACTGGGATGCCGTCGCTGGACCTGCCGCGCAGGACTTCCGCGGATTCTGGGAGGACCGCGCGAAAGAGCTGGAGTGGTACGAGCCGTGGCACACCGTGCTCGATGACTCGAACGCGCCGTTCTACCAGTGGTTCACCGGCGGCAAGGTCAACATCGTGCACAACGCGGTGGACCGCTGGCAGGTGGGCCCGCACCGCAACAAGCTCGCGCTGATCTGGGTCTCCGAGGACGGCAAGGAGACGAGGACGTACTCGTACTACTCCCTGAACCGCGAGGTCATGAACTGGGCCAACATCCTCAAGGCGATGGGGGTCGTCAAGGGCGACCGGGTGACCCTCTACCTGCCGCGGATCCCGGAGACCATCTTCGCGATGCTGGCCTGCGCCAAGATCGGCGCCGTGCACTCGGTGGTGTTCGCCGGCTTCTCGTCGGACGCCCTGCACGACCGCATCATCGACTCCGAGTCGCGTCTGGTGATCACGGCGGACGGCTCGTGGGTCAATGGCAAGGTGTTCCCGCTCAAGCAGGTCGTCGACGAGGCCGTGCGCCGGACACCGACCGTCGAGAACGTGGTCGTCGTCAAGCGGACCGGGTCGGAGGTGGCCATGGACCCGCTGCGCGACCACTGGTACGCCGACCTCGAGGCGCTGCCGATCGCGAAGGGCAAGTGCGCGACAGAGGTGCTCGACGCGGAGGACCCGCTGTACATCCTGTACACCTCGGGCTCGACCGGCCGCCCCAAGGCGATCCTGCACACGCACGGCGGCTACATGGTCGGCACGTACACCACGCTGCGGTACGTGTTCGACCTGCGCGACGAGGACCGCTGGTGGTGTACGGCCGACCCCGGATGGGTGACCGGCCACTCCTACCTGGTGTACGGGCCGTTGCTGAACGGCGCGACCACGTTCATGTTCGAGGGTGGCCCGACGTACCCGTACCCGAACCGCTGGTGGCAGCTCATCGAGTACTACGGCATCAACGTCTTCTACACCGCCCCGACGGCGATCCGCAGCCTGATGCGCTTCGGCGAGGCGTGGCCGAACCGTCACGACCTGTCGAGCCTGCGGCTGCTGGGTTCGGTGGGGGAGCCGATCAACCCCGAGGCGTACAGCTGGTTCCACCACGTCATCGGCAAGGACCAGTGCCCGATCATGGACACCTGGTGGCAGACGGAGACGGGTGCGTTCCAGATCTGCGGGGTGCCGAGCATGCCGCAGAAGCCCGGGTCCGGCGGCAAGCCGTTCTTCGGGCAGGAGGCCGAGATCCTCGACGAGCACGGCAACCCGGTGCCGGATGGCGAGGAGGGTTTCCTCGTGCTCAAGAACCCGTGGCCCGCGATGATGCGAGGGCTCTACAACGACCCTGATCGGTACGTGCAGACGTACTGGTCGACGTACCCGGGCAAGTACCTCGCCGGTGACGCCGCCCGACGCGACAAGGACGGCTACTTCTGGATCATCGGCCGCACCGACGACGTCATCAAGGTGTCTGGCCACCGGCTCGGTACGGCCGAGGTCGAGAGCGCCTTCGTCAGCCACCCCGCGGTCGCCGAGGCCGCCGCGATCGGCCTACCGCACGAGGTGAAGGGCAACGCGATCCACGCGTACGTCGTGCTCCGCGTCGGCTTCGAGCCCAGCGAGGGCCTCGAGGACGAGCTCCGCCAGCACATCTCCGTGCACCTGTCGCCGATCGCGAAGCCCGACCACATCGAGTTCACCGACGCCTTGCCCAAGACCCGCTCGGGCAAGATCATGCGCCGGGTGCTCCGGGCGCGCGCGCTCGGTCTGCCCGAGGGCGACACGACGACGCTCGACGAGGACTGACGGTCAGCAACGCAGCTCGCCCGGGCACCTGCCCGATGTCTGAGCCTTCCCCGGATGGCGCTTGGCAAGGCAAGGCGTGCTGGGCAAGGGTCCGGCGGCTTGCCAAGCACGCATTGCCTTGCCAAGCAGGGTCGGGCCGAGCCGGCTTCTTGCGAGCGATCGCCAAGGAGCCTCAGGCGCGGGCGTGTCCGATGCGGCGTACGGCCTCGCGGATGATCTCCGGAGAGGTCGCGAGGTTGATGCGGATCCACTGACCGTGGCTGGCGGCGTAGTCCGTGCCCGGGTTGAAGGCGACCTTGCCGCGCTCACGGAGGCTGGTCGCCGCGTCCTCGAAGCCGAGGGGAGCCGCGTCCACCCAGGCGAGGTATGTGCCGTCGCTGGGGGTGTACGACAACCCGACCTCGGGCAGCAGCGATGCCAGCAGCACCTTGTTCGCGGCGATCTCCGCGTTCAACTGCGCCAACCAGTCGCGGTCCTCGTCGAGGCCGGCGGCCTGCAGCAGCAGCCCGAGGTGGCTCGAACCCGCACGAACCTCGTACGGCAGCTGCCAGAGCGCGTCGACGAGCTCCGAGCCGGCAATCAGCAGCCCGGCCTTGAGCGCCGCGAGGTTGAACGCCTTGGACGCTGAGGTCACCACGAAGCCGCTCTCGCTGCCCGGCACCGCCAGGTACGAGGTGAACGTCACGCCGGGCGCGACCAGTGCTCCGTGGATCTCGTCGGAGATCACCAGGACCTGGTGCTGACGGGCCAGCTGCGCCACGGCGGCGAGCTCGTCGGCGGTATGCACGGTGCCGTGCGGGTTGTGCGGGTTGCACAGCAGGTAGCCGGTGACCTCCGGGAGAGCGAAGGCTTCGGCCAGCGCCTCCAGGTCGAGGCGCCCCTCGGGCGTCATCGCGGCCTCGACGAGCGCGCGACCGCCGACCCCACCCGACGACCGGAACGGCGGGTAGATCGGCGGGTTCACGACGATGCTGCTGCCAGGGTCGGTGAAGGCCTCCACCAAGACGGCCATGCCCGAGACGACATCGGCGCATGGCATCACCTGGCGCTGCGTCAGCGACAGTCCCCAGGTGTCGGCGGCGAAGGCGCGGAACGCGCGCGGCAACGACTCGTACCCCGGGTATCCCAGATCACCGATCTCGACCGCGTGCTGGAGCGCGCGGGTGACTCCAGGCGACGGCACGACGTCCATCTCGGCAACCCACATCGGCAGCACGTCCGGCGCGAACCGGGTCCACTTCATGGAGGTGCGCTGACGCAGCGTGTCGAGGTCGATGTCGAAGATGGCCATGGCTCGGCAGCCTAGCGGCGCGAGACCTCGCACCCGCGAGCTCAGCGCAGGATGGACGTGGGAGTCGTGCCGGACCCCACCACCGGGCTCGGATCTGCTCCGAGCACCTTGCTCAACAGCTCGCTGTACAGCGAGCGGAAGTCCTGCGACGCCTTGAGATCGCCCTGGTCGAGGTCGGTCAACGATGGCTGGTCGCCGTGGAACCCTGGCGCGACGCGGTCGGAGACGACGATGACGTCGCCAGCAGTTCCGTGGTCGGTGCCCTGCGAGGCATTCGCCTGTACACGGCGACCGAACTCGCTGTACGCGACCAGCACGACGTCCGTCTCGCGACTGTGTCCTGACATCGCCGTACGGAACGACTGGATCGCCCCGTCGAACGCGCTCAGCAGCTGCGACTGGGTCGCCTTCTCGCCGGCATGGGTGTCGAACCCGCCCATGGACACCGAGTAGCAGCGGGTAGGCGCGCCCAGCTTGATGCACGCCGCGACCGTGAGAAGCTGACTCTTCAGTGACCCGTCGTCGGTGACCTCGTCGGGCAGGGAGACGTCGCCCAGGTGCTGGACGACCTCCTCGCGGACCGTGCCGACGGCGGCGTACGAGGAGGCGACCAGCCGTGCGGCCTCGCTGTCCGTCGGGTCCGACTTGCCGAGCGCAGCCATCGCAGTGACCAGGGGTTCGTTGGACTTCTCCTTGACGCTCAGTGCAGCGAACGTCTTGGTGGCGCCGACGGCCAGGACGGGCAGGACCGGCCCGATGCTGAGTCCGAGCAGGGGCTCGGGGGACCCGGCGGCATCGAGCCACCGACCGAGCCACCCGGTCGTGAGAGGCGTGCTCGGACTGGCCGTCTGCCAGATGTCCATCGATCGGAAGTGCGAGCGGTCCGGCTGCGGGTAGCCGACGCCGCGCACGATGCCGACCTTCTTCGCCGACCAGAGCTGCGACAGGTTCTTCAGTCCCGGGTTGAGGCCGGTGACGTCATCGAGGGCGAGAACCTCGTCATGGCTGTACGACATCTCGGGTCGTGCGTCGTGGTACGCGGGGTTGCTCACCGGGATGACCGTGTTGAGCCAGTCGTTCCCCCCGTACATCGTCACCATCACGAGGATCGGTGTGCCAGCGGGGAGGGGGTTGTCGGTGGCCGCCTTGGTGATGTCCGTCCAGGAGCAGCCGGCGAGGCCGGTCAGCAGCGCGCCGGCACCGACCACGCCGGAGGCGCGAAGGAAGGTACGGCGGGTCAGGCCATCGAGGGGGAGCCGGGGATCGTACGGAGCACGCATGTCACACCACCAGGTAGTCGGGGCTGATCAGGGCCGTCGCGACGAGCTGTGCCGGGTCGCCCTTGGCGAGGGCGAGGGCAGCGCGCGTGCGGTCGGTGAAGTGGTCGAGGGCTAGGAGATGGGCGACCGCGTCGATCCGCGAGTCCGCCGAGGCGTTCGCGATGGTCGACAGGTCCGCCGCCTTGCTCAGGCGTACCGCGGCCGTGACGCGGGTGTGGGCAGCGGCCGTCGACACCCACGAGGCGCCTGACGGCCAGCCCGACACGTTCGGCGGCAGGAACGGCACCTGTCCAAGGTTCCGCAAGGTCGCCACGGCCTGCTTGACGGCATCGGTCGTGACCGGCACGTCCAGGGTGCGCATCGAGCCGACCACCCACTCCAGGGGCGACATCACGAGCGAGGAGGCCGCTGACGCGAAGCTCGGGTCGAGCAGGATCGCTCGGAACAGGGCTCGCGCGTCCCGGCTCGGTCCGTACGCCACCAGAAGCCGGTCGAGAAGGTCGGCCGCGGGTGCCTCGCTGGACGCGAGGTGCTGCCACCACCGAGTCGCGACGTGACGGGGATGGGCGGGTGCCGCGAGGATCGCGTCCACGAGAGTGAGGGGATCGTTCACTCCGGACACTCCGAGGACCGTCTCGGGTCCCGGATCGCTGCGCTTCGCGTCGCGGCTGACCGCGCCGTCGTCGGCGACCTTCCACCCGGACAACGCACGAGCGCTCTGCTTGACGTCGGTCTCGGTGTAGCCGCCACCCACGCCGAGCAGGAACAGCTCCATCAGCTCGCGAGCGAGGTTCTCGTTGGGTGCCGCCTTCGTGTTCTTCTCGGCGTCGAGCCAGATCATGAGCGCCGGGTCCATGACCATGCGCTTCGCGAGGTCGGTGACGCTGCCCAGTCCGTACGTCCGCAGCAGCTCGTTCTGGCGCAGCATCAGGGGTGCGTTCCTCACCTTCGTGATGCTCGTCGCCCAGTGCTGATGCCAGCCGAACGTGATCCGCTCGGGCACGGGGCGGGTGGCCGTCAGCATCCTCGTGAGCCACCACGTCACCAGCTGGTCTCCCTGCTGCCGTACGACATCGTTGCGGGCCTGGCGCTGCTCCTTGGTCGCGTTCTTCGGCACATCGGGGACGGCGGCGAACGTGGGGGGAGGGGTCTTCGTCGCGCCGGGATCAGGCGACGCCGACAGCGCGTCGTCCACCCATGCCCCGACGCTCGCGGCGGCGGCGTCCACTGCCGTCCCGGTGACGCCCCATGCGGCACGTCGCATGACCCGTGCGGTGCGTTGCCAGCTCTGATCGGCCATGGCTCGAGCATGGCCGTCGATTGTCAGGGTTTCGTCAGGGCGTCATCTGCGCGAGGCATGGCGATGACGAACGAGGCGCCGCCCTCCGCAGCATGCCCGGCCGCCACCGAGCCACCCTGCCGACGTACGAGACGGTCGACGAGCGCGAGTCCGAGTCCGGTGCCGACGTGGCGTCGCCCGCGGTAGCGCTCGTGCAACGCGCCACGGTCGAAGGCCACCAGCAGGTCATCATCGGTGAGACCAGGCCCAGAGTCCCGTACGGCGATGTCCACGGTGTCGCCGACCGTCAGGTCGAGCACGATCGTGCCCGCGGCGGGCGTGACGCGCAGGGCGTTGTCGAGCAGGCCGTCGATGGCCTGACGAAGCCGCTGCGGGTCTGCCACGACCGTGACAGGGTGCCGCTCTCCCTCCAGCACGAGCGTGACCTGCTCGCGTGCCGCCCGGTCATGCCACGCCGCGTAGACGTCCCCGAGGAGGGCCGCGACATCGGTGTCGCCGACGGCGATCGCCAGCTCGTCCGCGTCGAGCCGAGCCAGGTCCAGCAGGTCGGAGACCATCCGCGCCAGGCGTGCGGACTCCGCGCCGATCACGGCACCGACATCGGCGACGTCAGCCGCCGGAACGTCGCCGTGGGCGAGCGACTCCGCATAGCCCATGACCGTGGCCAAGGGGGTGCGCAGGTCGTGCGACACCGACAGCAGGAACTCGCGTTGCCGCGCCTCGGACAGGCTGAGCGCCGCGGACAGGTCGGTGAGACGCGCCGCCACAGCGCGTACCTCGGTCGGTCCTTCCGCCTGTACGGGCTGGCGGTCGCCCACCGCCAGCGCGGTGG
>JAPUEI010000075.1:183025-188623 GCA_027492675.1 Propionibacteriaceae bacterium
CCGGGGCTGCCCGCGAGGTGTACGAGCAGGTCGTACTCGCGAGGCGTCAGCTCCACCACCTCACCGGCCACCGTGACGAGGTGGTCGTCGAGGTCGATCTGTACGTCACCCAGCGTGAGCAGCGGCCTGGCCTCCTGCGGCACAGGATGCGCGCGGCGCAGCAGGGCCCGCAGCCGCGAGCTGAGCTCCCGCGGCGAGAACGGCTTCGTCACGTAGTCGTCGGCGCCGAGGTCCATGCCGAGCACTCGGTCGTCGACGCCATCACGGGCGGTCAGGAACACCAGCGGCACCCAGTTCTCGCCCGAGCGCAGCACCCGGCAGACCTCGAACCCGTCAAGCCCAGGAAGCCCGATGTCGAGGACGACAAGGTCCGGGGAGCGCCGACGTACTTCGTTCAGCGCCGTCGCGCCGTCCCGAGCCTCGACCACGTCGTACCCCTCGCGCTCGAGGTGGGAGCGCAGCATGCCGGCCAACGGCTCGTCGTCCTCCACGAGCAGCAGCCGGGGCGCGGTCATGGCGAGAGTCTGCCACCGCCGCGTAAGTCGCCACCGAGCGAAGGACCCGAGTGGCAGGATTCAGGCATGGCCCGCTACTTCGACGTCCACCCGGCGAACCCTCAGACGCGGTCGCTGACCCAGGTCGCCGCGATCCTGGCCGACGGGGGGCTGATCGCGTACCCCACCGACTCCGGCTTCGCGCTCGGCTGCCGCCTGGGCACGCGTGACGCCCTGGACCGGATCCGTACGATCCGCGCCCTCAACGACCGCCACCACTTCACGCTCGTGTGCAGTGAGTTCGCCCAGCTCGGCGCGTACGTGCAGATGGGCAACCGAGAGTTCCGCGCCATCAAGGCGGCGACCCCCGGCCCGTACACCTTCATCCTCCCGGCGACCCGCGAGGCGCCCAAGGCGATGCTGCACCCGAAGAAGAAGACCGTCGGTGTACGTATCCCCGACCACGTCACGGCGCGTGCTCTGCTCGACCTGCTCGGCGAGCCGCTGCAATCGAGCTCGCTGATCCTGCCGGGCGACGAGGATCCGATGACCGACGGCTGGACGATCGCCGACACGCTCGCTCACGAGGTGGACGCCGTGCTGGACTCCGGTGATGTCGGCCTGCTCGCGACCACGGTCGTCGACATGACGGGCGACGAGGTCGAGGTGCTGCGCGTCGGAGCAGGCGACCCGAGTCCGTTCGAGGCCTGAGCATGCGGACCGCCAGGGAGGCGATCGAGCCCTACGTCCACGACCAGGCAACCGTCATCGAGTCCTCGCTCGGACGGGTTCTCGACGACGCGCCCGATGCGATCCACGCCACGCGCGTCGCGACCCGTCGGCTGCGCAGCGCCCTGGTCACCTTCGCCCCGCTGTGGTCACGACCTCACAAGGCCTTACGTACAGACCTGCGCTGGTACGCGTCGGTGCTGAGCCGGCCTCGCGACCTCGAGGTGGCGGGGGAGTGGCTGGCCCGGTTGGCTGTCGATCCCGCCGTGATCTCGGTGCCTGGCGCCGAGGAGGCGCGCGCCGAGCTGGTGGGCCAGCTCGGTGAGGATCGGGCGCAGGCCATGGAGAGCCTCCGTCGTGAGCTCAGCAGCGATCGGTTCGCGCGTCTGGGGGAGCGGTTGCGCCTGGATGACTGGTCCTCGCTGGCCGAGGCTCCCGCCGACCTGGTGGTTGTGGCCCTGGCTCTGGCGCCGGCCGCAGCCGTGGCCGAGGAGGCCAGAGGGCTGCCGCTCGGGGCCACGCGGCCGACAGCGCTCCATGAGCTGCGGAAGTCGTCGAAAGCCGCCCGCTACGCGGTGGACGCGATCGGCGCCACGGCGCACGCCGGAGTCTGGAAGCAGGTGACGGAGAGCCTCGGTGTCGCTCAGGACGCGTGGGTGGCCAAGGATGTGCTGACTGAGCTGGGTCAGGTGCATCCCGAGCATGCCCCCGTCTGGGAGGCGGTCGCCCGTCGCGTCGACCAAGCCGCCACCGTCGGCGAGACCCGGGGTCTCGAGCTCGTACACACCGCGACCACCCTCCCGTACCCGCGTCTCGACTGACGCGCGAACACGGCAACTCTCGGACGAACCGTGCGCACACCGGCCGCCCTTCGGTAAACAGGCACGGTCACTTCACGCACAGGAGAACCATGGACACCGTTCGTCTGGGAATCATCGGGTTCGGCGCGCAGGGCGGCTACTACAGCCGGATCCTGAGTGCGTCGATGGTGCCCGGCATGACGCTGGGCGCGATCTGCGACACCGATCCCGCTCGGCGTGACGCCGCTCACGAGCAGTACCCCGACGTGCCACTCTTCGACGACCTCGATGCGCTGCTGGCCAGCGACGCCGTCGACGCTGTGGTGACGACCGTGCCGCACTACCTGCACCCCGAGTTCGCCATGCGCTCGCTCGCCGCCGGGAAGCACACGCTGGTCGACAAGCCGGCCGGTGTCTACACGCGTCAGGTGCGCATCATGAACGAGTTCGCCGCGACGAAGCCCGAGTGCACCTTCGCGATCATGTTCAACCAACGGACGAACCCGCTGTACGTCGACCTCAAGGCTCTTCTGGACTCCGGCGAGCTCGGCGCGGTGCGTCACTGGAACTGGATCATCACCACATGGTGGCGGCCTCAGGGCTACTACCAGCAGTCTCCCTGGCGGGCGACCTGGGGCGGCGAGGGCGGCGGCGTGCTGGTCAACCAGGCTCCGCACCAGATCGACCTGTCCCAGTGGCTGTGCGGGATGCCCGAGAAGGTCTTCGCCAAGCTCGGCTTCGGCTTCCGCCGCGACATCGCCGTGGAGGATGAAGTCGTCGCCGTCTTTGACCTCGGTGGCGGCGCGACGGGCACCTTCACCACCGCGGTGCACGACGTCGCGGGTACGGACCGGCTCGAGATCCTCTGCGACAGCGGCAAGGTCGTCGTCGACGACTCGTCGAAGGTCACGATCACCCGGTTCCGGGAGCCGGAGCAGGACGCGTCGGCTCGTACGACCCCCGAGAGCACGCGCAGGCTGTTCTCGGGCGAGAACATCCTCGGCGACGACTTCAGCACGACGGAGACGACCACGTACGAGTCGGTCTGGGGCCAGCAGCACGCGTCCGTGCTCACGAACTTCGCCGCGAACATCCTCCACGGCACGCCGTTGATCGCACCCGGCGCGGACGGCATCAACAACGTCCGGCTCGCGAACGCGATGCACCTGTCGGCCTTCTTGGGTCGCGAGGTGGACATCGACTTCTCCGAGGACGACTACCTCACCGAGCTCAACGCGCGGATCGCCGCCGAGGGGAAGTTCCCGCTCCAGGGGCAGTGACGTCGGCTGGATCGGACATGAGGGTCTTCCCAGTCTGATGGCACGGGCCGTGCCCGAGTCCGTACGGTGCCACGGTGACAGGTGTGGAGCTCCAGGACGTGACGATCCGGTACGGCGACGTGGTCGCGGTGGACGGGCTGAGCCTGCAGATCGTCGAAGGCCGCGTCCTCGGCATGCTCGGTGGCAACGGCGCGGGCAAGTCGTCGACGCTACGAGCCATCGGTGGCGTCAACGCCCACACCTCCGGCCGCCTGACGGTCGCCGGGTTCGACATGTCGACCCCTGACGGCGCCGAGGCGGCGCGTGCGCGGGTCGGCTACTGCCCTGACATCGGCGGCCTCATCGCACAGGCGACTCCCGACGAGCACGTCGACCTGGTCGCGTCCTTGCGCGGCACCCGCGGTGGCAAGGCCGTCGCGGACGAGTTGATGCATCGCTTCGGGCTCCAGGCTGTACGAGACCGGCCGGCCGGGACGTTCTCACACGGCATGCAGCGTCGCTTGTCGGTGTTGCTGGCGGTGCTCACCGCCCGTGAGGTCCTCGTGCTCGACGAGCCCTTCGACGGCGTCGACCCGACCGGTGTCGAGGTCACGGTCAGCGCCATCCGCGAGGCCGCCCGGGCGGGCATGGCCGTCGTGGTGTCCACGCACCTGCAGCAACTGCTGACGACCGCGAGCGACGACATCGCCGTACTGCTCAAGGGACGCCTTGCGGCCCAGGGCGTCGCGGCGGAGTTCAGCGGCACCGCGGGGGAGCAGCGCTACGCCGGGCTGCTGGCATCGGCAGCCGAGGTCGTCGCGTGAGGCGACTCGCCACGGAGACCTTCGACGGACTGAGGGCCTCCGTACGGCTGGCGCAGCTCCGCGGCCACATCAGGACGCCGCGCGCCCGCCTCCGCATCCGGATCGCCGTGGTGGCCGCGCTGGGCGCGCTGGTCCTCGCCGCCTGGTCCGGCACCCTCATCTCCTGGGCACACCACCACGTCAACGGGAACTCACCGGCCCTCGCGTTCCTCCTCGACCACGACGAGATGAGCCTCACGGGCGCGCTGGTGAGCGTGCTCGTCGGCGTGTTCTTCGCCCCGATGACCGGCGCCGCCGCACAGGCCCAGTTCCCCGATCTCGACCTCGCGAGCATCCGCCCGGCACGCCTGTACCGCTTCTTCGACGGCGTCTGGAACTCGATCCTGTCCCCGGTGGGGATGTCGCCGCTGCTGCTCCTCGTCACCGCCGCGTCGCTGACCACCGATGACGGACACGGGCGGGTCGGCGCGCTGGTCATGGCGCTCGCGCTGTGGGTCTGCGCCCTCCTGGTGACCGCGCTGTTGGCCTGGCTGTTCGAGTACACCCGTCGCCGGTGGCCTGCTCGGGTGCGCTGGTACGTGGCTGGGATCCTGATCGTGACCGCCGCCGGGGTCGTGCTGAGCGACCCGGCCCACGCGAGGTCGGTCTTCGGCCTCACCGAGTGGGTGAGGGGAGTCATCAACGCCGGCGCCAACGGCCAGGTGCTGTACGTGCTGGGCGCCTACCTGGTGATGCTCCTGGTGGCTGTGGTGACCTGCGCGCTGGGCGTCCTGGCCTGTCGTCAGGCTCTGGTGCTGCCCGCCGCGGTCGAGCGGGTGAAGCAGCGGACGGGTTCGGTGAAGGTTCCGGTCCACCCGTCCTGGGCCATGTTCACGATGATCCTCACGACACTCAGCCGCACCCGCGAGGTGCGACGGCCCATCATCATGATGATCGTCGTCGCGATGCCGTTGCTGTTCGCCTGGATCCGCTACTCCGGGAGCGACCCGACCTCGATGCTGGGCTCGGTGACCATGGTCGTACCCCTGGCCATGTCGTTGGGCTGGGGAGTGAACGTGTTCGGCGTGCTCGGGGGAGCGGTGACCCTGCTCCTCGCGCAGCCTCGCGCGTGGAAGCTCCTGCTGCGTCACGTCGCCCTCGTGCAGCTCGCAGCCTCGATCCTGCTCGGACTGGCGCTCATGGTCCTGGCGGTCGGCATCTCCTCGATGTCGTGGTCGGCGCTGCCGCCGTACGCTGCGGGGCTGGTCGCCTCGTCGATCATCGCCACGTCGCTGTCGGTCCGCTACTCCGTGGAGAGGCCTCATCGCACCCGGCTCACAGGTCGCGGCGATCCGCTCGTGCCGCCGATCGTAGGGATGGGCTACGTGCTGCGAATCATGCTCACCGGCGCCACTGCCGGCCTGACCGTGGCGGTCTGCGTGAGCCTCGCTCCCTGGCTGGGACTCATCGCCGCGCTCCTGCTGGCTCCCGGCATGTACCTCGGCTGGCGCCG
>JAPUEI010000076.1:0-1878 GCA_027492675.1 Propionibacteriaceae bacterium
GCCAGGTGCCCGTCCACGGTGGTCGGGTCGATCGCCAGCGCCGACTGGGCGGCGGCCAACGCTCCCACCGAGTCCTGAGCCGCGTCGCGGACCGCGGACAGGGTGAGCTGGCACTCGACGGAGTCGGGGACGCGAGCGCAGGCCGCGGTCAGCGGGGCAACCAGGTAGCCGATGTCCCCGGCGCCCGCCTCGGCGCGCTTGCTCGCCGTGTACGCGACGCGGCGGACCAGGTCGACGTCCCAGGGGCGGGCTGCGATCGCCGCGCGCGCCGAGGGGCCAGGATCGGCGGCGGTGAGGGCCCCGGAGTAGGCAGCCTCCGCGACGAGCAACGTGCCACCGAGGAAGCCTGTCGCGGCGAGCGCGACGCCTGCAGGAACGAGGCGCTGGGGGAGGGGGAGCGGGAGTCGGGTGTACGGACGGGCGGCGAGTGCACCGCCGACCACGAACGCGCCCAACGTCATGGTGACCGGATCGGTGAACGACGTGAGGTACGTCGCGGCCAGCCCGGCGGCGACGACCGCGGCCGGCCCGAGCATCGGCGCACGGAGCGTCACCGCATCACGCCCGGCGACGTACAACACCACTGCCACGGCGAGCAACCCCAGCACCCCGGTCGAACATGCCAGCTGGAGGACGAGGTTGTGGGGTGCGTCAGGGGGTGCGTAGGGGCCGACGGTCGCGGCCCAGGTGGTGTCGTGGAAACGGTTGATCGCGTCCACGAACCCCGAGGGGCCGACGCCGAGGACAGGGTGCTGAAGCCACAGCTGCACGGACTCCTGCCACAACAACAGCCGGCCCGTGATCGTGGCCGACGAGAAGGGCGACGCCCCGGTGATGCGAGCGGCCGTCTGCGGGACGAGCAGCGCCGCAACGGCGACCAGGGCCGTCCCGATGACCAGCGGCTGCCAGCGGGGGCGACTCGCACCAACCCTCCGGACGAGCAAGGCGACGCCGAGCGCGGCGACCACGCCCACGAGGACACCGCGGGAGGCACTGAGCACCACCAGCCCGGCGCCCGCCGCTGTCCCGGCCCAGAGGACGGGCCGCTGCTCGGACGCCAACGACCACCCGACGACCGCGAGCGCGACCAGGCCGTACGTTCCCAGCGTGGTTGAGTTCCCGAGCAGTCCGGTGATGCGGGCCGAGGGCTCAAAGACGAACTGGCCGACCGCGACCACGGCGTTGACGCAGGTCGCGAGGGACAGGAACGTGACGAAGATCCTCTGGTGCCGAGGGCGCTGCAGCAGGCGAGCGCCGAGCACCAGGGCGGATGCGTACGCGAGCATCATCGGCAACCCCTCGTACCGCGGGTAGCGGCCGAGCAGCGACAGGACCGGCGTCGGCCCGGCGAGGGCCGCGACGACGAAGACAGCGAGGGCGACGCCGAGAGCGATCATCAGCGGGCGTGACAGACCCGCGCGCGCCTGCGCCAGGAACCCCAGGGCCAGGGCGACCCCGAGGACCAGCATCCGTACGGGCATGACGGGGTCGGTCGCCAGCGGCGTGGCCGCCAGGGGGAACACTCCGCCGAGGAGCACCACACACCCCAGTGCAGGCAGGGAGTAGTCGTCGTCGAGGCGCCGCGGCGAGGAGGTGGCGGAACCCTGTCGACGGGCGTCCGTGCGGACGCCCGACCGTCCGGACGTCCGGCGCTGACGAGAGTTCACGGTTGCAATGTACGCACCGTACGAGTCTTCATCACCGCTTCAGGACTGTGACAGGCCGGGGTGGACTGCCGCATGATCGGTCGTGGGTCCACGTCCGCCCGCTACCGATCATCCAGGGGGATTCGTGTCGACGTTCACGCGGAAGCTCGTACGCGCATGCAAGAGGTGGCCGACCGGTGCGCGTCGGCTGGTCGCCCTCGGACTGTCGGTC
>JAPUEI010000076.1:1978-9300 GCA_027492675.1 Propionibacteriaceae bacterium
GGAGATCCGTACGCCACGCTCGGCCCGTCCGGCGCCGTGGTCTGGCAGGGGAGCACCACCGATGGGCATGCGGTGTACGCGGCGGCTGACTCGCCCGCCGTGGCCACCGCTCCGGCCTGGGTCGTGATCGACGGGGTCGTGAAGTCGGTCATCACCGCGACCCAGCTGCTGTACGTCACGGACACGTCGGCAGGCGTGAAGGCCTGCTCGAAGCCCCTGTCCAACCTGGCGGCCACTGCCGCCTGCACCACGGTCGTCGGGGGAACCAGCGCGCTGTACGTGAACTCCTTCGACAACTTCGGCACCTCCTCGGTG
Organism: Propionibacteriaceae bacterium; assembly: GCA_027492675.1. GTDB lineage: Bacteria > Actinomycetota > Actinomycetes > Propionibacteriales > Propionibacteriaceae > Fen-668. The sequence goes on from JAPUEI010000076.1 coordinate 2,294, forward strand.
ATCTCCGTGGCGGACGAGGCGACCCAGAAGGTGACGTCCTACCTGTGGAACGGCACGACCTCAGTGACCGTGCAGGTGCCCGCTGGCTCGTACCTCGACCAGCCCACCGACGTTGGCTACCGCGCCATCTTCGGTGACACGCCCTACCTCCTGCTGCGGAATGCGAACACCGTCCCCTCGGTGGTCAAGGTCAACGCTGACGGGTCCCTCGGCACGGGCTTCGCCCTGCCCACCAAGGCGTCTGCCGCCGTGACCAACCTGGTCGCGGCCCCTGGTCGGGTGGTCGGCACCGACGACCGTGACGGCTCGTCCTGGCTGTACCCGGCCTGGTCGCGGACGGTCTCGGGTTCCGGCTTCAGCGCGGAGACACTGCTCCCCAAGCGGGCCTCCGGCGTGGCTGCGAGCGCCGGCCGGACGGTCGTCAGCAGCTCCGACGGGCTGTCGATGTACGACCGCGGCACGCTCAAGTACACGTTCGCCGACGCGCATCTCGGTGAGGTCAGCGGACCGTACGTCACCCAGCACTTCTGGGACCCCTCGTACAACCCGTACGTCCTCGTCTCGACGGCTGACGGCACCAAGGTCACCACGATCGCCGGGTCCCAGGGAATGCTGTTCGGGTCGCTGTACGCGATCGTCAGCAGCGACGACGTTCCCAGCGGCCAGACGCACCTCACGCTCTACGACCTCACGGGGAAGGCGGCGACCAGGGTCGTGAACCTGGCGCCCGGAAGCGCGGGCTGTACGAACTTCTCCTGGTGGAACGACGTTGTCGGCGCGTCCTGTGACCTCGGGCACACCGTCCGCACGTACAGCCTGGCCGACGGCTCGCTGCTGGGCTCGCAGGGTTCGGCGACCGGTCCGTACATGCAGCTCACAGAGCTCGGTGACGGCTACGCCATCGTCTACAAGAGCGGCGAGGCCCTCATCTGGAAGCTCGCCGCGAACGAGCTCGTCACGTTGAGCGAGTGCCTCGGGTGGACGGTCTCCGACGGCGTGGGTCACGTCGCCTGCGGGGGAGCCACGGACCTCATCTGGCGGGACTACTCCACCCTGTCGACCTCTCCAGGGAGGGTGCTCGGATGGCTGGCTCCGTCGACGATGGCCGCTGACGCCACCTCGTGGACGCCGGAGATCGACGTCAGCAAGCCGTTCAACGCCGGGACGCTCACGATCAAGCAGGGAGCGACCGTCGTCAGGCAGCTTGCCGTCCCCGCCTCCGTGGACGGTTCGGTCCGCGGTGTGACCTGGGACGGGAAGAACGCCTCCGGGGTGGTCATGTCATCGGGCACCTTCAGCGTCGAACTGGCCGTCGACAGCGCTGACGGGTCAGGGGCGGTCAAGGCCGTGGATGGTCTCTCCGTGCCCACCTTCCAGGTGTCGCGAACCTTGGCCGGGTCATTCGTGGCGCTGTCGCCGTCTCGGTTGCTCGACACCCGTGACGGTACGGGCGCGGGTCCGGGCGCTGTCGGTCCGGGAGGCGTGGTCGACGTGCAGGTCACCGGTCGTGGGGGTGTGCCGAGCTCGGGCGTCGGCGCGGTCATCCTGAACGTGACGGCAGTGACTCCGTCGGGGTCGGGCTACCTGACCGTCTTCCCCACCGGTGGCGCCGTGCCGAACGCGTCCAACCTCAACTTCACCGCGGGCCAGGTGGTGCCGAACCTGGTGGTCGCCAAGGTCGGTGCCGGCGGCAAGGTGTCCATCCGCGCCACGTCCCCGGGAAGCACCCACGTCGTGGCCGACGTCGCGGGCTACTTCCGAGACGGCGCCGTCACCGATCCGGGAGGTCTGGCTGCCCTCTCACCGTCGCGCCTGGTCGACACGCGGTCATCGGGCGCGGTGCCCGGCAACGGATCGGTCAGGGTCCAGGCGGCAGGAGTCGGCGGGGTTCCGTCGACAGGCGTCGCCGCAGTCGTCGTGAACATCACGGCCGTGACTCCCTCGGCGACAGGCTTCCTCACGGCCTTCCCCACCGGGGGAGCAGCGCCGAACGCCTCCAACGTGAACTTCACGGCCGGGCAGGTCGTGCCGAACCTGGCGTTCGTGAAGCTGGGGGCCGACGGCTCGTTCACGGTGAGGAACGCATCGCTCGGCTCGACCCACGTCGTCGCAGACGTCGCCGGGTACGTGCTGGACGGATCCGTGGCAGGGCCGGGAATGTTCGTGGCGCTGTCTCCGGCACGCGTGCTCGACACGCGGCCCGCGTACGGCGGGGCTGGAGCCCTGGGTGCGAACTCGGCTCGTGTGGTGACCATGGCGGGGGCCGGCGGCGTGCCCGCGGCCAACGTCTCGGGTGTCGTCATGAACGTGACGGCCGTGGCTTCCGGTTCTGGATTCCTCACCGTGTACCCCGCTGATGTCGGTGCGCCGAACGCGTCGAACGTGAACTTCACGGCGGGTCAGGTCGTGCCGAACCTGGTGGCGGTCAAGACCAGCTCAGGGGGTGCCGTGGCGATCCGCAACGGGAGTCCCGGTGCCACCAATGTGATCGCCGACGTGGCGGGGTACTTCACGGCGTGACCCCTGTTCGTACAGGCATTTCGCGGATTCCTGGTCGTCAGCCCGGCTCCTCGCTAGCCTGAGGCCAGGTCGCGGCGACCGCGACGTGGGGCACCGTAAAGAGGCGGGTTGACGCATGGGCAGGGTCAGGGTCGAACAGGGTCCCATGGGAACGCTGAAGCGCGTTCTTCGAGCGCTCTCCTCCCGCAGGGGCAGATCGCGAGCAGGCGCGCAGACCCTCGCTGTCGGCCTGGCGTCGTTGATGGCGGTGGGCGTGGTCACGCTCACACCCTCGAACGCCTACGCGGCGCCGGTCCCGGACGTCAGGACCCCGCTCCCGCAAGGCAAGATGGCGTACGGGACGCGTGCCGCGTTCGGGTCCGCCGTCGTCTGGGACACGAAGACGTCCAGCGATGGAGGCTCCACGTGGACCACTGATCCGGCGCTGGAAACACCCTCGAGCTGGGACTTCATCGGCGGCGGGAAGCTGGTCAGCCTCGTTCGCCCCGACCTCACCAGCGTCGTCGTGTACGCGCCGAGTACGGGCCCGGTGACGTACCCCATCGCGTCCGGGTCGTTGGCCGTGAACCCCAACTACGCCACCTACGCGACGACGGCCACGAACCTCGTCACCGGCACGTCGGCATCCCTTCCCCAGCCGAGCGGCGTCGCCAGCAGCTACTACACCCAGGAGCTGTCAGCCGGGAACGCCATCCTGTGGCACGGCCTCAACACGGACGGGGCGTTCGACCTGTTCGCCGCGGCCCCTGACCTGGTCACCTCGCCGGGTGCGTGGGTGCAGATCCCGTCGTACGAGGACTACACGATCACCGACACCGACCTCTTCTACGTCGTGTCGAACGCGTCGGGGGTGAGCCTGTGCCGGCGACCCGTGACCAGCATGGCGACCGAGAGTTGCACCACGGTGGTGTCCGGCGACTTCACCGTCGGCCACGCCTTCACGGTCACCAGCCTCGGCGCCCTCGTGCTCGTCCAGATCATGGGCCCCGGTGACGAGACGCATCTCAGCGACGCTGCGTACGTCGTGACCGCTGACCTCTCGTCGGTGGCGAAGGTCTCCCTGCCGGCGGGCTCGTGGGTCGAGAGTGCCATCCCGGGTGGCGCTCCGTACCTCCTGGTGCGCGATCAGTCGACCGTCCCGTCGGTACAGATCGTGGCGCAGAACGGCTCCCTGTCGGCCGGCTTCGACATCCCCACGACGCAGGCCGTACGCAACTACTACCTCGGGGTGGCGCCCAACCGCGTCGACGGTGGTGATCCGCGGGACGGGTCGGCGGCGGTGCCGGTGTGGACGCGGACCGTCTCGGCGAGCGGCTTCGGCGCCGAAAGTCCCCTGCCGCGACGCGCCTCCGGCGTCATCGCGACGGCCGGTCGCACGGCCATCGTGGGACGTGACGGGCTGTCGATGTACGACCGGGGCGTCCTCGGCTATACGTTCGCGGATGCGGACGCCCTCGATGTCGCGAAGGTGAGTGGCCCGTACGTCGCCGAGCAGGTGCTGGGCTATTCCCCGACGCCACGCACGCTGGTCTCGAAGGTCGACGGCACGGCTGTCAACCAGTTCGACGGCTGGCCCGTGGCCCTGTTCGGGTCCCTCTACATCGAGAGCTCCGACGATACCGACCAGGCCGGGTCCAAGCACGTGCTCGTGCGCGACCTGACCGGAGCGCTCGCGGACGCGTCGTACAGCCTGCCCGCGGGCACCGCGGGCTGTGTGACGACGGGCGCGTGGGGATCCCGGATCGTCATGTACTGCGGGAACGCGCCGTGGGCTGACACCTCGCGCGTGTACGACTTCAGGACGGGGGCCCTCATCGGGTCGACTCCTGGGATGGTGGAGTTCCTCGGTGACGGGTACGCGGTCGTGGCCCTCAACGACACGTACGAGGTCTGGAACCTCGCCGCGAACACGCTGGACGTCGTGACGGGCTGCCACAGCTACAGCTCGATCGCTGCGACCGACGGGGTGGGGCACGTCGTCTGCCAGAGCGACACCGACCTCGTGTGGCGCGACTACTCGTCGCTGTCGACCTCGGCGGGACAGGTGCTCGGCTGGCTGGCGCCGTCGACCTTCGCCTCCGGCACCTGGTCGCCACAGATCGACGCGACCAAGGCGTTCTCTGCCGGCGTCCTGCGCATCTCGCAAGGCGCGACGACGATCAAGGACATCCCTGTGGCGGCGTCCGCGGACGGGTCCGTACGAGGGGTCTCGTGGGACGGCAAGAACAGCGCCGGTTCGGTCGTCTCGTCCCGCGCCTACACAGCGACCCTGCTGGTGTCGGGAGCGGACGGCTCAGGTCCCCTGACGGCGATCGACGGGACGAGCGCGCCGACGTTCTCCGTGTCGTGGACCGGTGGACCGGCGTCACCGCCCGGGTCGTTCAGCGCCCTGTCCCCGTCGCGCCTGCTGGACACGCGTGACGGTACGGGGGTTGCTTCGGCCGGTGCGGTAGCGCCCAACGGCGTGGTGGACCTTCAGGTGACCGGTCGCGGTGGCGTCCCGGCCAGCGGGGTGGGCGCGGTGATCCTCAATGTGACCGCCGTGACACCTCGGGCCGCGGGCTTCCTCACCGTGTACCCGACGGGCGGGTCGGTGCCGAACGCGTCGAACCTGAACTTCACTGCAGGTCAGGCCGTGCCCAACCTCGTGGTGGCGAAAGTGGGTGCCGGGGGCAAGGTCTCGATCCGGAACTCCTCGCCCGGGGCCTCACACGTCGTTGCCGACGTGGCGGGCTACTTCTTCGGCGGCACGGTTCTCGATCCGGGTGGTCTCACTGCCGTGACCCCGTCACGGCTGCTCGACACCCGCGACAGCCAGGCGGTGGCGCCGAACGGCAGCGTGACCGTCCAGGCGTCCGGGCGCGGCGGCGTGCCGGCGTCCGGGGTGGCCGCAGTGGTCCTGAACCTCACCGCGGTGACGCCCGCGGCGTCCGGCTTCCTGACGGCGTATCCGACCGGCGGGAGCCTGCCGAACGCGTCCAACGTGAACTTCACCGCGGGCCAGGTCGTACCCAACCTCGCGTTCGTGAAGCTCGCAGCGGACGGGTCGTTCACGGTGCGCAACGGGTCGCCCGGTGCGACGCAGGTCGTGGCGGACGTCGCCGGCTACGTGCTCGATGGCCAGGTGACGGCGCCCGGCATGTTCGTGCCGCTCGCGCCGACCCGGGTGCTCGACACGCGACCGTCCTCGGGCGGAGCGGGTGCCCTCGCGCCCAACACCTCGAGGCTGCTGCAGATCGCCGGCTCGGCCGGGGTCCCGGCAGCGGCGGGCGTCTCGGGTGTCGTGATGAACGTCACCGCCGTCGCGTCGGGCCCGGGGTTCCTGACCGTCTTCCCGGCCGGAGGGTCGGTGCCGAACGCGTCGAACCTCAACTTCACGGCCGGTCAGGTCGTACCGAACCTGGTAGCGGTGAAGACCAGCGCCTCAGGAGGAGTGACGATCCAGAACTCGAGCCCCGGATCCACGAACGTCATCGCTGACGTGGCGGGGTACTTCACGGGCTGACAACGGGCGACGACCCGGCTGTGCCCGGACGCTCCTGAGTGGGCTCGTACAGCGCTCGCTCAGGGGTCGGATCCGGTCGGGGAGGTGGCTGCGCCTGGCACTAGTGTTGCCCATGCCGACCGACTCACAGACCCGGAGCCGCCATGCCCACCGCGTACGTGTTGACCTCTGTCGGAGGCGGCAACGCCCTCTCGCCGTTCCGGGCCGCCGCGCTCGTGACGAGGCTGCGGGCGACCGTGCCGGGGATCCTCGACGTCAGTGGCCGGTACGTGCACTGGGCCGCCAGCGACACCGATCTCGACGCCGCGACGCACGCCACGGTCGAGAAGCTCCTCACGTACGGACCGCCCGCGGCGGCACCGGCCACCGGCCCGTACACCTCCGTGGTCGTCGTGGCTCCTCGCCTCGGCACGCTGTCGCCCTGGGCCTCGAAGGCGACTGACATCGCGCACAGCTGTGGCGTGGCCGTACGGCGCGTGGAGAGGGTCGTCGAGTACACCCTCGCCTCCTCCGACCCGCTCACTGCCGACGACTGGGCTGCCTGCGCCGACCTGCTCCACGACCGGATGACCGAGTCGGCGTTGCCGTCGGTCGCCGATTCGGCGTCGCTGTTCACGGAGCGCGAGGCGGAGCCGATGGCTCATGTCGACGTGCTCGTCCGCGGCCGTACCTCCCTCGAAGAGGCCAACATCACGTTCGGGCTCGCGCTCTCGGACGACGAGATCGACTACCTGGTCGACGCCTTCACCGAGCTGCGCCGCGATCCCACGGACGTCGAGCTGATGATGTTCGCGCAGGCCAACTCGGAGCACTGCCGCCACAAGATCTTCAACGCGGACTTCGTGATCGACGGCGAGACGCAGTCGACGTCCCTGTTCGGCATGATCCGCCACACCGAGGCGCTGAACGGTCACGGCACGGTCGTCGCCTACAAGGACAACGCCTCGATCATGGAGGGTGGTCCGGTCACGCGCTGGGCGCC
>JAPUEI010000077.1 GCA_027492675.1 Propionibacteriaceae bacterium
CGCGCGGCCGAGTCCGTGGGCACCTCGCGGTCTCCCTCGTCGTAGATCATGAGCGCCTGGGGAAGGTCCGCTGAGGAGTCGGCGATCAGCTGCGGCACGTCGTAGTCGGACATCCGCAGGCCGTGGCGGCGGTCGCTGTACTTCTGCACGAGACGCTCCGTGCGAGAGCCCCAGTCCAAGCGGCCCGCAAGGTAGGCGATGTGGTCGTCGCCGGTGGCCGACGGGGACACCAGCACCACCCGACGCGGGGCCACCTTGCCAGACGCGATCGCTACTCCGGCAGCCATGGCGCCGGCCGAGTGCGCCACGATCCCGTACACCTCTCCGATCGCATCGGCGACCGCCTCCACGGCGTCCACCAGGTCGGCGATCGAGGAGTAGTGGCGACCGTACCGCCCCGGCGCCGACTCGCCATGCGAGGGCGCGTCCCAGGCGACGACCCGGAAGCCGGCGGCGACGAGGGGTTCCACGTAGACGCTCATCTGCTGCCACCAGCCCGACCAGCCATGGACGAGCAGGACGACCGGCCCCTGCCCCCAGCTGAGCGCGTTCAGCCGGCGGCCCTCGACGGCGACCTCGATCGGAGTCCCCGGTGGCAGCCCGCGATCCCGCCGATCCGCCGACGGGGGCGGCGGCACCCGGAACCAGATCCCTTGACCAGCCAGGCCGGCGAGGTGCGGAGCCACCCGCTCCCCCAGCCGGAAGCCGGCGCGGATCACCGTGAGCGAGGCCTCATCCCCGAGAGCAGACGCACGATGGCTCGCTGACCAGGCGCGGATCGACGTGTGCACGACGCGAACGACACCTCCTGCTGACGGTCGGGACTCCGATCTGCGCCCCGCAGCTGCACCGAGACGTCTGCTCCGGCCGCCCGTGGTTCCTGAGCCGGAGGCACGAGATCCCCACCCACCCTCAACATCCTCAGGGGCGAGGGATATCTTCGTACTGACTGGTCAGTATAGGCGACCATGGCGGCCGCCTCGGGACAGGGAGGGTTCGCAGATGTACCACAGCAGCGGCAACTTCGAGGCATTCGCGCGGCCGCGGAAGCCGGTGGGGATCGAGGAGAAGTCGGCGTACTTCGTGGGCTCCGGACTCGCCGCCCTCGCGGGTGCCGCGTTCCTCGTACGGGACGCGCAACTGCCTGGCGACCGCATCACGATCTTCGAGGAGCTCGCCGTGCCCGGCGGGAGCATGGACGGCGTCCTCGACGAGCACAAGGGGTTCATCGTCCGTGGCGGGCGCGAGATGGAGGAGCACTTCGAGACCCTGTGGGACCTGTTCCGCTCGATCCCCTCGCTCGACACGCCGGACGCGAGCGTGCTGGACGAGATGTACTGGCTGCACAAGGACGACCCGAGCTCGTCCGCCTGCCGCGCGACCGAGGACCAGGGCTTCCCGATCCAGCAGATGAACGAGCTGACGCTCAGCCCCAAGGCCGTACAGGAGATCCTTCACCTCGCGCTCACCAAGGAGTCCGACCTCCAGGACAAGCGCATCGACGAGTTCTTCGGCGTGGAGTTCTTCGCGTCCAACTTCTGGCTCTACTGGGCGACGATGTTCGCGTTCGAGCCGTGGGCCAGCGCGATGGAGATGCGCCGCTACCTGCTGCGGTTCATCCACCACATCGAGACGCTCACCGACCTCAGCAGCCTGAAGTTCACCCGCTACAACCAGTACGAGTCGCTGATCCTGCCGCTCGTGACGTACCTGAAGAGCCACGGAGTGCGGTTCGAGTACGACACCGAGGTCACGGGGATCACGGTCGACACCAGCGCCGGCGCCAAGGTCGCCCGTACGATCGCGCTCACGACCGCCGGGCAGCCGCGCACCATCGAGCTCACCGAGAACGACCTCGTGTTCGTCACCAACGGGTCGATCACCGAGAGCACGACCTTCGGCGACAACGACCATCCGGCACCGATCGTGACCGACGCCGGCGGCGCCTGGGCTCTCTGGAAGCAGCTCGCCGCGCAGGACCCCGCGTTCGGGCACCCGGAGAAGTTCTGCGAGAACATCCCGGCCGCCAACTGGGTGGTCTCGGCGACGATCACGCTCACCGACGATCGCATCGCCCCGTACATCACCAAGCTCACCGGCCGCGACCCCCGCAGCGGCCACATCATCACCGGCGGGCCCTGCAACTTCCGAGACTCCAGCTGGCTGTACGGGTTCACGATGAGCCGCCAGCCCCACTTCGCCGCCCAGGACCCGAGCAAGGAGCTCGTGCTGTGGGTGTACGGGCTGTTCTCCGATCGGCCCGGCGACTACGTGCCGAAGACGATCACGGAATGTACGGGCATCGAGCTGTGCGAGGAGCTGCTGTTCCACCTGGGCGTCCCCGTGGACCAGATCCACGAGCTGGCGCGCACCTCAGCCCGTACGATCCCCTGCCACATGCCGTACATCACCTCGTACTTCATGCCGCGCGCCCTCGGGGACCGGCCAATGGTCGTACCCGACGGCTCGACGAACCTCGCGTTCATCGGCAACTTCGCCGAGACGCCCGTCGACACGGTGTTCACGACGGAGTACTCCGTGAGGACCGCGATGGAGGCCGTGTACACGCTCGCCCACGTCGACCGCGGCGTCCCCGAGGTGTTCGGCTCGTCCTTCGACATGCGCACGCTGCTCAACGCCGTCTACTACCTCAACGATCGCAAGAAGCTCGACGAGGTCAAGCTCCCGATGCTGGCCCAGCTCGTCGAGCGCTTCGCCATGCACAAGGTGGAGGGGACGTACGTCGAGGAGCTTCTCGCCGAGGCGCACCTGGTGTGACGTACGAGGGCGGTCACCAGCACGACCGGAGCGGACAGGCGCCGCGCGTGATCCCCGGTGCGGGCTGGTGACCGGCTGCCGACGACCGCGCCGGGCAGGGCAGGCGGCGACCCGCGACGACTTCGGCGTCTCGTGACCTGTTAATTTGGGCAGCGGCGCCGCTCGAGCCTCACGGACGTCGGCCTTCCCAGGCACGGCTGAGTTCCAACGGGTGCCGTGACGCCGCCAGAGATCGCCACGAGGCGCCGATCAGCGGGTCGTGTGCTTCTGCCAGAGCCGAGAGAGGTCAGGTCATGCGCGCTCGTGACATTGCAGAGCCGTACCCCGTGGTGAGTTTCGACACCCCCGCGCTGGAGGCGGCGCGACTGATCGCGCGCGATCGGCTGCCCGGTCTGTTGGTGACGGGCCACAACGGGGCACCAGAGGCCGTGCTTCCCGCGTCGGAGGTCGTCCGGTTCATGGTCCCCGACTACGTGCAGGACGACCCGGCCCTCGCCGCCGTGCTGGGCGAGGTCTCGGTCGACCAGATCTCCTCGAGACTTCGGCGAGCCACCGTGTCGGAGCTGCTCTCGGCACGCACCCATGAACTCGCCGTGCTCACTGCGGACGACACCGTGGTGGAGTTGGCCGCGATCATGGCTCGCCTCCGCAGCCCCCTGTGCGTGGTCGTCGACGGTCCACAGATCATCGGAGTCGTCACGGCCGCGAGGCTGCTCGAGCTGGTGTGCGGGGATGACCTGTGATGACGATGATCGTCGCGATCATCACCTTTTCGATCGTCTATCTGCTGATCGCGACCGAGCGGATCAACCGCGTGGTGGCCGCCCTGGCCGGCGCTGGTGTGATGCTCGCCGTGGGAGTGGTCGGGCCTGACGACGCCTTCTTCTCCAAGGAGACCGGGATCGACTGGAACGTCATCTTCCTGCTGCTCGGGATGATGATCATCGTCGGGGTGCTGCGCCAAACGGGAGCGTTCGAGTACGTCGCTATCTGGGCCGCCAAGCGGGCCAAGGGACGACCCTTCCGCGTCATGACGCTCCTGTGCCTGATCACCGCTGTCGCCTCGGCGGGCTTGGACAACGTCACGACCGTGCTGCTGATCGCCCCGGTGACGCTGCTCGTGTGCGAACGCATCGGCGTACGCCCGGTCCCCTTCCTCATCGCCGAGGCCCTTGCCTCCAACATCGGCGGCACGGCCACCCTGGTCGGCGATCCGCCGAACCTCATCGTGGCCAGCCGGTCGGGGCTCGGGTTCAACGACTTCCTGGCCAACATGGCCCCCCTGATCATCGTGATGCTGGTGGCGTTCGTCGGCCTGTCCCGCTTCCTGTTCCGCAAGGACTTCACCGCCGACCCTGAGCAGGTCGCCCAAGTGATGGCGCTGGACGAACGGGAGGCCATCCAGGACCGTCCGTTGCTGGTGCGGAGCCTGGTCGTCCTCGGTCTGGTGTTGATCGCGTTCACCCTCCATGGCGTCCTGCACCTGGAACCGTCGGTGGTGGCCTTGTTGGGGGCCGGAGTGCTCGTCGCCATCAGCCGCCTACGCCCCCAGTCCTACCTCGCCGACGTGGAATGGGCGACGCTGCTGTTCTTCGCCGGGCTGTTCATCCTCGTCGGCTCCCTGGTCAAGACCGGAGTCATCGAGCACCTGGCCGCAGGCTTGGCCACCGCGACGGGCGACAGCGTTCCGGCGGCGATGATGCTGGTCCTCTGGGGCTCGGCTGCCCTGTCCGCGATCGTCGACAACATCCCGTTCGTCGCCACCATGGCCCCCGTCGTCGACCAGCTCGTCGGGGGCAGTGGACCATTCGCCGGCCGTACCGGGCTCTGGTGGGCTCTCGTCCTCGGCGCCGATCTCGGCGGCAACGCGACCGCCATCGGGGCCAGCGCGAACGTGGTCGTGGCCGGCATCGCCAAGAAGAACGGTCACCCGATCTCGTTCTGGGAGTTCACCAAGTACGGCGTCGTCGTGGCGCTCGTCACCCTTCTGATCGCCACCCCCTACCTGCTCCTGCGCTACTGACGTCGCGCGTCCCTTGGCCGGGCACCGGTCAGGCGCGCGTCCCCACGGCGACAAGCGGGTCGAGCAACAACCCCGCGGCGAGCTCTGGCCAGCCCTCGATCTCGTCCGAGTCGTACGGCGTCCGGCGCGCGAGCACACCGAGGATCCCGAGGCCAAGCTCCGCGAGGAGCGACGCAGGGACGTCCTGTCGGAGCATCCCCACGCGGCAGCCGACCGCCACGACCTCATCGACCCAGTCGGCGACGTCGCGGCGCAGCCGCGTGAGCTGACCACCCGGGCCCCGCGCCGCCAAGGGCTGGAGGAACATTCGGACCAGCAGTCGCGTCTGTGGGTCGGCCGACATGGTGGTGACCAGCTGGGAGAGCACCTCAGTGATCGCTGCCCGGTACGAGTCCGCGCCGAGCTGGTCGAGGTTCGGCAGCCGAAGACCGGCGCGCAATCGACCCCTGAGGGTGAGGACGACATGGTCGTGCAACCGCTGTTTGTCGGGGAAGTAGTGGTAGAAGGAGCCCTTCGACATCCCCGCCTCGCCGATGATCTGGTTGAGCGAGGCGAGCTCGTACCCCACATCGGTGAAGGCATTGGCCGCAGCCGCGATGAGGCGCGTCTCGCGTTCTGGATCCAGCGGGTGAGGCGTTCGGGGCACGGGAGTAGCGTACCCATTCGTGGACCGGGCGGTCCAGGAAGGGATCTACCTGCGCGATGGGCCGAATCCGTCAGGCCGTGTACCGACCCTCGACGCCTTCTGAACAGCCGGGGCGGTTGTTGGGCTTCGTGGTCACCGCTGTGGTGGTCGGCATCCTGACCGGGCTCATGGCGGGGTCCTTCCGTCTGGCGCTCGACTGGCTCAGCGCCGCTCGCACGCACCTCCTGACCGTGGCGCACGGCAATCCACTCCCCGGCCTCCTCGCGGCAGTCCTGATCTGCGCGGCAGCGACTGCCGGCGCCGCCGCGCTGGTCCATCGCGTGGAGCCGCACGCCGAGGGCAGCGGTATCCCCCGGGTCGAGGCCGTGGTCGAAGGTCGAGTGCCGCCCGGCAGCGCCCGAATCCTGCCGGTGAAGTATCTGGGCGGTCTGCTCAGCATGGGCGCAGGGCTCGCCCTCGGACGAGAAGGACCATCGGTGCAGATGGGGGGCAACATCGCGATCATCGTGAGCAGGGTCTTGCGCCGGAACCGCTACGACCTCCGCATGCTGGTCGCCGCGGGTGCCGCCGCTGGACTCGCGACCGCGTTCAGCGCACCGATCGCCGGGGGCGTCTTCGTTCTCGAGGAACTCATGAAGAAGTTCCATCCGCGCAGTGCACTGGCCACGTTGTGCGCCTCCGCGGCAGGCTTCCTGAGCTCCGATCTTCTCCTCGGAGGCTCGTCCTTCCAAATCTTCACCGTGACGCCGTTGCCCGGCCCGAAGCTCACCGAACTGCCGATGATCCTGCTCGTGGGCCTGGTCACGGGCGCCGTAGGCGTCGTCTACAACCGCGCCGTGCTCTCCAGCCTCCGGCTCGTCGACGCCAGCCGGATCCCGAGAGAAGTACGCGGTGGGGTGATCGGCGGCCTGGTTGGCCTGGTCGGCTACGTGGCGCCCGACATGATCGGAGGTGGCGACCAGCTCACCCAACGCGCCCTGCTCGGCGTCGGCAGCCTGGCTGTCGTCGCCGGGGTGCTCGTCGTGCGCTTCGTGCTCAGCGTCGTCTCGTACGCCGCGGCAACTCCGGGAGGAATCTTCGCGCCCATGCTGGTGATCGGCAGCCATCTCGGGCTCCTCGTCGGACTGGCCGGACGAGCGCTGTTCCCCTCTCTCACTCCCGAACCCGCTGCGCTCGCCTTGATCGGGATGGCCGCGTTCTTCACGGCCACGGTCCGCGCGCCCATCACCGGCATCGTCCTCGCCACCGAACTGACAGGGGTCACCAATCAGCTGCCACCCACCCTGGGCGCCTGCGCGATCGCGATGCTCGTCGCCATGATGCTGCGGAGCACACCCATCTACGACGCCCTCGCCAACCGCGCCACCGCGGCGGCTCGACAGAATGCTGACGAGGCGTCACCGGATGGACGGTCGAACCCTGCGCAGGCCTAGACCTCGACCGTACGTCCGTCGAACGTGACGCGGCTCCAGGACGCCGGGATGTGGGTGTCGTTGACGCCGTGGGGGCTGGACGACCATCCCAGCCCGATCGTACGGCCGGCTTCTCTCGTCGCGAGCTGCTCGAACCGGCCGAGGAACATCGACCAGGTGTCGCCGGGCTCGGGCGGGAGCGAGCGGCCGTGCGCGAGGTCGGCCAGCGACGCCCACGGGATGGCGATCTCCGCCGACCAGCCCTTGTCGATGACGCTCGGGTCGTTGAGCGATCCGTCCACGCTGACCGCGAGCTCCAGCCCGGGCATGTCGTAGTCGAGGAACGCCCAGCGCGTGCCGCGAGGATGGTCACCGGCCCAGAAGCTGGTCGGCGTGCTCCCGTGGTCGCCGGCGAACGAGTGGACGCGCGGCGAGTGCACGTCGAAGCGAGGCTCCTGCCATCGCGGATCCGACCCGTAGGTGTCACGCCAGACGAAGAACACCTCGTACCTCGTGCCCAGCGCGTTGAACTCCAGCTCGTAGTAGGCGTCGACCCCGTCGATGAAGACCTCGAGGTCGTTCTCGAAGAAGATCAGCGAGTCCCTCTCGACGCTCGACGCAGTGACGAGCGGCTCCTCCGCCTCGAACCCGATGTAGAGGTGCTCGTCGTCCCACACCACGCGGGCCCACGTGCCGAACGGAGCCGGCTCGCCGGTCCCGATCGATATGAACCGCGGGGTCGGCGGCGCCGCCTGCCAGATGTCCTTGCCGAGACGGCCGTCAAGGTCCAGGGGTCGGGGTGTGCGGAAGGCGGTGTACGACTGGCCCTGCCAGCCGTACCCGTCCTCGTTGGTCGTCGCCATGGGCTGCCTTTCGTGTGCGAGAAGAACTGCCGAGACCTACTTGCTCACGCCCACTAGAAGCCCGGAGACGAAGTGCTTCTGGAACGCGAAGAACACGATCGCCGTGGGGATCGCCACGATCAGAGAGCCCGCCGCCACCACGTTCCACTGCGACGTGTAGCCGCCCTGGAGGTTGAGCAGGGCCGCCGTGATCGGGAACTTCGTGTCCGTACGCAACACGGTGAGCGCCCACAGCAGGTCGTTGAAGACCCAGGTGCTCTCCAGCGCGGCCAGGGCCGCGAGCGCCGGTCGACACAGCGGCATGACGATGGTCGCGTAGATCCGCAGGTCGCCCGCCCCGTCGATCTTCGCGGCCTCGAACATCTCCACCGGCAACGAGCGCATGAACCCGTACAGCACGAACGTGAAGAAGCCGAGACCGAAGCCGACCTGTACGACGATGAGCGCGAACAGCGTGTCGTAGATGCCGAGCATCTCGCAGATCTGCGACACCGGGATGAGCAGGATCTGCGGCGGGAGCAGGTTGCCCGCCAACATCACGAGCAGGATCGCACGCCCGTACGGGATGGGGTACCGGCTCAGCGCGAACGCCGCCAGCGATGCCAGGAACAGCACGAGGATGACCACCGCGGCGGTCACGATCAGGCTGTTGCCCAACGCGCCCGCGATGTTCCCTTCGTTCCAGGCCGTGCCGAACGCGTCCAGGGTGAACGAGTGCGGCAGCGAGCCCAGGCCGTGGAACGAGATGTCGTCGAAGCTCCGCAGCGCGACGATCGCGACGAAGACCAACGGCGTCACCCAGAGCAGGGTGATGGCGCTCATGACGAGGTGGAAGACCCAGCCCTTCCCGTGCCGACGTCGACGAGCCGTCGGAACCACCACAGCGACGGCCATGTCAGTCCTCCCTGGTTGCACGGGCGAGATACGTGATGATGAAGGCGATCGCGAGCAGGAAGATCACGACGGCCAGCGCGGATCCGTACCCGAGGTTCACGAGCGTGAACCCGACTTGGTACATGTACGTGCTCAGCAGCTGGGTGGTGTTGTACGGACCCCCGCGGGTCATCGCCCAGACGATGTCGAAGGTGCGCAGCGAGTCGATCACGGTCACCGCGAAGATCACGGTGTTCACGTTCCGCAGCTGTGGCATGACGATGTAGCGGAACCGCTGCCATGCGTTGGCGCCGTCGACCGCCGCCGCCTCCTCGAGCGCCGGGTCGCAGCCCTTCAGCCCAGCCAGGTACAGCACCATGATGTAGCCGGCCTGCCGCCAGATCGCGGCGACCAGGATCGCGCCCAGCGCCGTGTTCGGGTCGGCGAGCCACTGGTGCTCCCCAGTATTGATGCCGATGGCCGCCAGCATGATGTTGACCGGGCCGTCCGGCTGGTACATCACCCGCCAGAACAGGCCCGTCACCGCCAGCGAGAACACCATGGGCAGGTAGATGGCGCTCCGGTAGATCCCGACTCCGCGGCGCGGCTTGTTCAGGGCCAGCGCGAGGCCGAGGCCTGCCACGACGGACAGGCCCCCGAACCCGACGACCCAGAACACGTTGTTGCGCAGCGCCGTCGCGAAGATCGGATCGCTCAACATGTCGGTGTAGTTGCGCAGCCCCACCGGCTGGGCCGCGCCTACACCGTTCCACTTGGTGAACGACAGCTGGAAGCTGTTGAACGCCGGCCAGAAGACCCACGCCGCCTCGACGACGAACGGGATGAGCAGCAGCAGCCACACGACGGGCGACACCCGTCGGGAGAGCCGTCTGCGTCGGCCCCCCGAGGGCCTGTCGGCCGGCCCTCGGGTGGCACCGCGATCGGCGGTGAGGTCAGTGACGCTCATCCGACTCAGCTACCCCATACCTTCTGCGCCGCCGCCTGCCAGTCCTTGAGGATCGTCGCGACGTCGCCCGGGTGGTCGAGGAACTTGGTGAGCGCGGCGTCGGCGGTCGCCTGGAGGGCGTCGGAGGAGTCACGGTTGAAGAACTGCGTGATCTCCTTGGTGTCCTGAAGCAGCTTCATGCCCTTCTGGACCAGCGGCGAGAAGCCCGAGCTGTTGACGTCCGGCGAGGTCGGCAGGTTCGACGAACCCGACGCCTCGATGTACGCCTGCTGCTCCTTGGCGCTCGCCAGGTAGCCCAGAAGGTCCTTCACCGCGCCCACGTTCTTGGTCGAGGCGCTCGCGAAGTACCCGTCCGTCGGGGCCTCCTCCGCCGAGGGGACGCTGGGGTTGATCGGCGGCACCGAGAAGAAGTCGACGTCATCGACGTCAGCCGCGGGGAACGCCGTGGTGACGAAGGCACCGATGAGGTACATGGCGGCCTTCTTGTTGACCAGAGGCGTGGCCGCCTCCTGCCAGGTGTACGAACGGCCCTTGGGGTCGAAGTACGGGATCAAGGTGGCGTACGTGTCCATCACCTTGCGCACCTCGGCGCTGTCGAACGAGTGCTTGCCCGCGAGCAGCTCGCGGTGGAAGGCGGCGCCGTTGATCCGCAGATCGAGGTAGTCGAACCAGCCCGAGGCCATCCAGGCCGTGGACCCGGTGCCGTTGGTGAGCGGCGAGATGCCCTTGCCCTTCAGCGTCTCGCACAGCGCCATGAACTCGTCCCAGGTCGTCGGGGCCTTCACGCCCCACTCGGCGAAGGCGGACTTCCGGTAGAAGACGCTCCACCAGTAGTAGTTGGTGGGTACGAAGATCTGCTTGCCGCTGGAATCGCTCGACAGGCTCTTCAGGGCGGGAGAGAACTTCGCGCACGCCCCGTCGCCGCTCCACATGTCCGAGAGGTCGAGCAGCAGGCCCTTGCTCGCATAGTCGCGGGCGACGGATCCGGCGTACCAGGTCAGGACGTCGGGCGGGTTCGCGCTCGTGAGGTACGTGGACAGCTGCGCGCGGAACTGCTCGATGGCGACCGTGTTGAGCGTCGTCGGGTACTTCGTGTAGCCCTTCACGACCTGCTCGAGTGCAGCCTTGGGCTTCGGGTCGGACAGCGACGACTGGAGCGTCAACGAGACGTTGGCGTTCGACCCGCCTGTGGCCGGGGTGTTGCCTGAGCCCAGGCAGCCGCTGAGCAAGGCCGAGCCGCCGACGACCGCGCCCGCGGCGAACAGGCCACGACGGGTGAGGTTGACGCGGGAGGGAGTCGGAATGGACATGAGTTCTCCTTTGAACGGGTGTGCTGGGTCAGGCGGTACGGATCAAAGACCTTCGAGCGAAGGCCGCGTTGCACTGCTGCTGCAGGGCGACATCGGCCCACATGGCGTGTTGCGGAGCTGCGTTCGAGCAGACGATGGTTCCCCAGGCGTCCACGCGGACGGACTCGTCAATGGCGCGCCGACAGAACTCGGCGCCGATCGGCCCTTCTTCGAAGCGGCCGTCGCGGGGCGTGTAGCCCACCCACCCTTCGCCGAAGACGATCGGCACTCCGTGGGCCAGTCCCCAGTCGCGGGCGGCGTCGAGCCAGAGCGCCAACCGGTCGTACATCGCCTGCTCCCATGCGGGGAAGCGGCGGTAGAGCCAGCGATCGATCGCCTCGGCGTCACCGTTGTCGTGCACGTAGATCTCGGGGGCCGAGATGATGGTCGCCCGACGCCGCCAGTCGGCATCCGGCCCCCACGACTCGATCGGCGGAGCGCCCGGCAGGAGGATGTCGGCGGCCTTCGCCTGGTCGAACTCAGCCACCGGTCCCCGAAGCCCGTACTCCGCGATGAAGGCGTCGAGCACCCCATAGACGTACGGGTGGGTGACGAGCACGTCGATGGTCTCGGGAATCCCGCGCATCCCGCCCACGGGCACGTGGGCGTAGTTGACCGTCACGGGGACCGACGGCTGCCTGGCATGGAAGGCGTCCACCGCCCGCTCCAGTCGCGGCCGCAACGCCACCACCTTGTCGTCCATGGTCCCGGCCGGCAGCCCCTCGGTGAGGTGGCCCGCCTGGACCTCGTTGTGGACCTCGACGAAGGCGATCCGGTCAGCGAGGTCGTGCGCGGCGACGAAGTCCACGAGCTCCGCGAGCGCGACCGCTTGCGACTCGGCGCGGTCCTCGGGATCGATGGCGAGCAGGCGGTCGCACCAGTCGGAGGTCTCGGCGAAGGACGAGCTCTGCTGGTACTCCCAGCTGGAGACGATGATGAAGCAGTCGTGGCGGCGGGCGGCCTCGAACAGGGCCAGGAGGTGGCCGCGGCCGTCGATCACCGTGGGCGCGCCGACGTCGTACCAGCGCACGCGCTGTCCGTACGCGCCACCGAGCGGGCCGAGGCGCAGGGCCGACGTGTCGAGCCCGCTGCCGAACAGCAGGTACGGCATGGCGCAGATCCGCACGGTGTTGTAGCCGCGCTCGACGGCCTCGGCGAACGCACGGTCCAGGTCCTCGAAGGGCTCGCCCGGACCGGTGCGGACGTACCACGAGAAGTCCCACAGCGTGATGGTCAGGCGGTCAGGTAGATGGCTGGGAATCGGTACGGGCTGGTAGCTCATGAGTCACTCCTCGGTGATGTCAGCCGGCGCGTGAGGTCCAGGGCCAGCGCGTGGCCCGGGTCGGTCGAGAGCACGGTGTCGAGATGGTTGGTCGCGGCGATCAGGTCCCCGTCGAGGGCCGCGAGCTGGGCGGACAGGATGCAGATCTCCTTGTCACGCCGACGTTGTGGGTCGTCGTGGAAGAGCAGCAGACTCGGCAGGCTGGTGGCGAAGTAGTCGATCGTCGCCGGCGTGGCGGCGAGGTCGGCGACGAACGCCCTGAGGCCGGCGGTGAGCTGCGCGTCGAGGTCGTCGAGACCGAGCCGTCGCGCGGCGAGGACCGAGAAGTACGTGTTCTCCGAGTACGCCTGTGGGCTCATCGAGGCGAAGTCGCCGGTGGCTTGGGCCGAGGCCTGCCAGGCCTGTACGGCGAGGGCGTGCTCCCCTCCTGAGGCCTGCGCATCCCCGAGTACGAGCAGCAGCTGGGCCGGGTTGGCGAGCGGATGACGCCGCTCACCCAGTGACTCCGGGCTGTCGATCGCCGCCGTGATGAGGTCGACGGCCGAAGCGTCGCCTCGCTCCAACGCCTCCTCCGCGAGGGCCAGGTGCGCGCGCTCCCAGGCCCCCAGCGCCTCGCCCTCACCGCCCTCCCACGGCTGGAACCGCCGCTCGGAGAGCAGGCGCAGAGCCTCTGCCGCGCGGCCTGTGCTGAGGAGGAGGTGCGCGTAGGAGATCGTGAGGTCGTCGCGACGGACGACCTGGTCGACGGCAGCATCCAGAAGCGCGACCCGCTGGTCGACGGGCGTCCCGACGCGCTCTAGCAGCTGGTCCCGCTCGAAGACGAGTCGCGCATCGCACGGTGCTTCGGCCAGCGCCCGCTCGTACATCGCCACCGCCGCGTCGCTGTCCTGACAGACGTTGTAGGAGGCGACACCGAGGTTGCGCCAGACCACGGGGTCGCTCGGGTCGAGCGCCACCGCCGTCCGCCAGTGCGAGATGGCATCGTCGGCGCGGCCGTGCGCATACAGCCAATGGCCGATCAGCGCCGCGGCCGTCGCGTCGTGCGGGTCGCGCGCCAGCGCCGCCTCCAGCACCGCCACGTCCTCAAGCCTGGACGCGAAGTTCCACGTACGGTCGGCGCTGCGGGCGTCGGATCGAGCCTGCGCCGCGCTCTCGGGGTCGCCCAGCCGGTCGAGGCAGGCGGCCAGGTGATAGCCGGCGATCACTCCGCACGCCGTCTGGCCGAGGGGCCGCGTCCGGTCGGCGTCGATCGCCCAGCCGTACAGCTCGACCGCGGCCGCGTACTCACCGATGTTCTCCGCCTCGACGCCGAGGTCGACGAGCGTCTCGGCCTCCCTCAGGCTGGGCGTCAACGACCCCGCCAGGTATCGAGCCCATGCGTCCAGCGGGTCCATCGCAAGCGTCTCCGCCAGGAGTCGCTCAGCCTCCACGGACCGGCCCAGCCGCCGCAGCACCACGACGGCGAGGTCGCGGGCCCTGAGCTGGTCAGGACGAGAGGTGAGTGCCGCCTCGAGCCGCAGCCACGCCTTCTCGTCACGCCCGAGACGGGCATCGATCGCGGCCAGCTGCAGCGACCCGGCCGCGAACCAGCTCTCGAGCCAGGTCGCCTTGCCGAACGCCTCGTACGCCTCGTCATCGCGCCCCTGCCGCACGAGCGACAGCCCCAGGAGGTAGTGCGCGTCGCCGGTCTCCGGGTTCGGGTTCAACGCGGTGAGCCTCGCGATCGCGGCCCGGCAATGGGCCTCGGCCGAGGCGAACAGAGCTTCGCCGTAGCGTCGCGCGGCGAGCGCGGTGTGCGTCGCGGCGTGGCCGGGGTCGCGCGCCAACGCCTCCTCCCAGTACGGCTCGGGAGACCGGGTCGCGTGCCTGTACTGCTCGAGGTGACGGCCCACGAGGTACAGCTCCTCCACGGTGGCGACCCGAGCGGGCGGGAGCGGCTCCTGGGCCGGCTCGAGCGCCGCGGACACCGGTGCCGTGGACGGCGCGACCCAGTCGAGCAGCATCTCGTCGTCGCGGTGGATCCGGACACCCAGGTGGCGGGCGTTCGGGACCTCCAGGACGGGGCGCTCGTCGGGCGACAGGCGCACCGCCTGGGACGCCAGGACGACCTCCCCGTCGCGCACCGTCACGCGGACCTCGCCGAGATCCTCGGTCGCGTCGAGACGCAGCGTCGTCACCGTGCCCACCTCCACGCCGAGCGCGACCTGAAGGGTGGCGTCGACGGCCGGGCCGGTCCCGGCGAGCGGGTACCAGTGCTGGCTGAAGACCTTGGTCTCGCCCGGAGCGAGGTGAGAGAAGTCGGGCTGGTTGTCGGTGTACACGCCGGCCATGAGCTCGATGTAGGCCGCGCCGTCGTCGGCCAGGTTGCGGTTCCACGTGCGGCCGAAGGGCTCGTCACCCCAGGTCCACTGCTTCTTGCCGACGGCGTACGTGTGGTCGGCCCAGTGGACGAATCCCGACCCCGAGCGGTGGTCGTACCCGCCGAAGAAGTCGCCGCGAGACCCGACGCACATGTACGAGGTGGGTACGGGGATGTTGCGCGGCCAGTCGAGCCGGTCCCCCGGCACCCGGCGCGTGCTGTCCGGGTGGGTGTCGTGATCCCGGCGTGCCGGGTAGTCGATGCCGTAGTACGGGCGATCGGCCTCGGGGAACG
Source organism: Propionibacteriaceae bacterium (assembly GCA_027492675.1). GTDB lineage: Bacteria > Actinomycetota > Actinomycetes > Propionibacteriales > Propionibacteriaceae > Fen-668. Next base: position 14,847 of record JAPUEI010000077.1, read on the forward strand.
CCGTCACCGCCCGCTTGGCGTGGTCGGCGACCATCGTCGCGTCGGCGGGGAAGAACGACTGGTAGTCGGCGTGCACCTCGGCCGCCACGTTGGCCCACCACAGGAAGGTCTGAGGCTCGTTCGTGCGGTTGTGCAGCCGGACCTGGAGCTCGATCACAGTGGACCCGGCCCGCAGCCGTACGCCGTGCATGCCCTTCATCCGGGCGAACGGGTCGTGGTCGGAGCACCAGACAGTTCCGGTCGTCTCGTCGATCTCCCACGCCACCGGCAGGAAGGTGGCGGGACGGTGATGCTGCGGCCAGTTGAACTCCACCCCTCCCGCCAACCAGGGGCCGGCGAGACCGACCAGCGCCGGCTTGATCTCGGGGTTGGCGAAGAACAGCGAGCAGCCGGTCCGCTTGTCGAGGGCCAGGTGGATCCGGCCGCCGAGCTCCGGCAGGACGAGAAGGCGAAGGTAGTCGTTCTCCAGATGGAGGCCGACCCACTCGTGGTCCTCGCGCTGCTCGCTGATGCGGTCGATGAAGGGCAGCGGGAACACCTTGCCGCTCGAGCCCTGATAGACCCGCTGGTCGAGGTACGCGGGGTAGCGGTCGGGGGTCTCCGGCAGGTAGGTGGGCAACGTGACGGGCGCCGACCAGACGGCCACAGCCGCCTCACGGAGGTGCTCCGGTCGGTCCGGAAGCAGGGCATCAACGTTGATCACGTGGTCGATGCTAGGTAGCCGACGGGTTCGTGAGGAATGCACGAAACAACGCTCGACCTGGATGATTCTCTGATGTGATGCAGAGGTGAGCATCTACTTGCGAGATGGGTTCCCCGGTCAGCGACTGCACGTGCTCCCGCAGCCGCTCGTCCGCCAAGCACTTCACCGGCCTCCGACGTCGCGCCTCCTGGTGACCGACGCCGGCTACTTCCCGCACGCGTCCCGCCACGGCCGCGTGCGGAAGTCGGGGTCCGCGCAGACCATCGTCATCGTGTGCACCGAGGGTGCCGGCTGGTGCGACCTGGACGGTAAGCCGTACGACATCAGGGCGGGCGAGGTGCTGGTGATCCCGGCGCGGATGCCCCATCGGTACTACGCCGACGCCCGACGCCCCTGGTCCATCTGGTGGCTCCACGTCACCGGCGATGACGTCGCCGACCTGTTGACCGCCACGGGGATCACCCCGACGACGCCCACGATGTCCCTGTCCGACCCCGTGGCCGTCACGCAGCTGATCGAGCTCATCTGCGACGCCCTGGCCGTGGACGAGACCGCCGCCAGCCTGATCGCGGCGGCGGGCGCGGCCTGGCACCTCCTGGCGCTCCTGGCCGGCCAGGGCCGCCACGAGGGCAGGGGGTCGCCCATCGCCCTGGTTCAGGCCCATCTCCGCCTGCACCTGGCAGCGCCGGTGAGCGTCCCCGAGCTGGCGGCGATGGCCGGGTTCAGCCCATCGCACTTCTCCGCACGGTTCCGCGCCGTGACGGGCTTCTCCGTGGTCGAGTACGTCAAGCGACTACGGATGGCCCGGGCCAGGCAGCTCCTGATCACGACAGAGCTCAGCGTCTCGGAGGTCGCGAGCGATGTCGGCTACGACGACCCGTTCTACTTCTCGCGCCAGTTCAGCGCCGTGACAGGGCTCAGCCCGCGGCTCTACCGGCAGCGCTCGCTCGAGGAGACATTCCCGCTGGACTGACGGCTCCAGGAGGGTCACCGACCACGTACCGGGATCCTCGGTGGGCCGGTCGGGGTGGTCCGCCTCGACCGCCCTCCAGGAGTCGCGCATCACTCCACGAGGTCGAAGACGATGAGGTCCGCGTCGGGGGCCAGCTCAAAACGAGGTGTGACTCCGGTGGCCAGCTCCTCAGCCGTGACGATCTGCCCGTCGTGCCGGTACCGGCAGCCCGCGCGCACCGTGCGGGGTCGGAGGGTGGTCTGGTCGGGTCGCTGTGCCCGCGCGTACACCAACAGCACGCTCTGGGATGGCGTGCCGTACTCCACGGCATAGACCGGGTCCGAGGGAGTTCCGTGGAACTCGACCCGGCCAGCGTGGATCGTCTCCCGAATCTCCCGGTAGCGCCCAACCATCTGGGCACCCAGATCACGCTCCCGCTGGGTCCACGAGCCGAGATCGCCGCCGATGCCGAGGACGCCGGCCATGGCGACCATGAAACGGTACGTGAGGCTGGCCGGCTCGGTGTCGAGGCGGTCAGGCTCGTCGGTGACCCACGAGCTCATCACGTGAGGCCCGTACGCCGACAGGAAGCCGTGCTGGATCGCCAGCCGGTCCCTCGGACCGGTCTCGTCGCTCGTCCAGACCACGTCGCTGACGGCGAGTACGGCGGGGTCGATCCTGCCGCCGCCTCCGCTGCACGCCTCGACGGTGACGTGCGGGAACTCCTCGCGGATCATCCGCATGACGTCGAGGTAGCCCCGGGCGTGCTGGACCGACCACTCACGCCCATGACGATCACCCGGTCGGCCGCCGTCGGTCACCGGACGGTTCATGTCCCACTTGAGGTACGTGATGCGGGAGTCGGCCAGCAACGTCCGCAGCCAGCCCTTCGTCCAGTCGATGACCTCGGGCCGCCCGAAGTCGAGGACGTACTGGTTCCTGATGGTGATCAGCGGACGATCCCCCGCCCGGTAGACCCACTCGGGATGCGCCTCGTACAGGTGCGAGCGGGGGTTCACGGCTTCAGGTTCGACCCAGAGGCCGAACCGCATCCCTCTGTCGAGGACGCCGGTGATCAGCGGGTCGAGCCCGTCGGGGAACTTCGCCGGATCGGGCCACCAATCACCCAGGCCCCCGCGATCGTCATCGCGTCCGAGGAACCAGCCGTCGTCCACGACGAAGACCTCGGCGCCCAGCGCTGCCGCGTGCTCGCCGAGACGGAGCTGGTGATCGACCCGTACGTCGAACGTCGTGGCGTACCAAGAGTTGTAGACGATGGGCCGCTCGGCCAGAGCCATCGAACGGGCGAGCACGGTCCGCTGGTAGGCATGCCACCTGTCCCGCAGGCCGGCCATCCCATCGGGGGCATGTACGCCCAGGGTCGTCGGCGTCGTGAACGACTGCCCGGGCTCGAGGTCGATGACGCACGTCTCGTCATCGACACCGCACGCGACGCGGGTCCTGCTGCGGAACGGCTGCACATCGACGAGCAGCCGCCAGGACCCGCTGTGGGCGAGCGCGACGCCCCAGGCCGGGGCGTCTGGGGCCTGCGAGGACACGGCGACCACCGGCGAGTAGTCGTGCGACGTGATGCCTTGACGGCTGCCGATGGAGAACTCACCGGCGGGGAGGACGACCGTGGACGGAGTGAACTCCCGCGACCAGTGTCCGGCGAGGAAGTCCACGCGCACCGGACCCGCCACCGGCAGCTGCCAGGCGGGGCTGAACGCGCGGGTCAGCGAGCACGGCTCGGCGCCCGTGTTGGTGATCACGGCATGCTTCGCGACAACGTCGTGAGCGCGGTTGGCCTCCACCACGAGGGTCACCGAGAGCCGCCCGGCCGTGTCGTACGCCGTCGCGGTGAAGGTGGAATCGAGTCCGTCGTCGGTGAACGCCACCTCGTCCTCGGGCCACATCAGCCGTGCCCCGACGATCCCGTCCGGGTGCTCGACGACGAGCTCGGCGCCACGGACCTGGCGCGTGCCCAGAGCGGAGTACTCGGACGGGAGCCGATCCGCCGGACTGAGGAAGGAGGCGACCGGCTCAGGCCGCCACGCGGTGGGATCTGTCCCGGTCCAGTCCTGCAGTACGGGTCCGGCTCCGTCAGGCGCGAGGTCGATCACGTACCGGGTGGTGGCCGTTCTCAACTCCCAGCTCATCGACGTGGTCCGATCGTGGACGGAGCGACGGGCGTCCCTGGGCTGGCCGTCGTTCGAGCCCCCGATGAGGCGACGATGCGGTGGTGTGACTCGGCGTCGATGGTGATCACCTGCTCGATGCTAGGCACAGGGCCCGCCGCGACAAATGCACGATCCGACGCGCAACCTGGACCATTCTCTGAAGTCGGGGTCGGACCCTCGAGGCGGCTAGCCCCTGAGAACGTGGGCGCCCGGCTCGTACTCCCTGCGGATCTTCGAGGCCTGCGGTTCCCAGGTCTCCTCGCAGGCGTGGAGGAGCAGGTTGGCGGCCACCCGAAGCTCGGGGTCGCTCCAGTCCAGCCCACCCTTCGTGCCCCGCCTCAGCGCCTCGCCCAGGTCAACGGACCAGCGGTCGACGGTGAACACCGGCTGGTACAGATCGGGCACCTCGCCGTGCTCGTTGAGCCGCGCCTTGGTCGCCTCCGGCAGCCACTCGCCGTCCGGTGGCTGGTGCAGGAGTTCGCCGGCCACATGACGAAGCTGGTCGCGAGACAAGGTGGCGCGACCCCCGGTCGTACGCGCCATCACGTACGCGAGGTCGCGAGCCCAGGTATCGAGGTCGAAACTCAGGTCCACGTCATTCTCGGGATCGCCGAGCTGACGCCGAAGTACGTCGATCTCTTTGTCGTTCCACCGCTCGCTCTGGCGCCATTGCACGCCGGCGAATGAGTCGATCACGTCCCAGATGCGACCGCGCGCGTATCCCTCAGCGGCTAGGGCGGCGACGACCTGGTCGGTGGTCATAGGTCACGTTAAGGCCTGGTCGCTGCGAATTTCCATACCTTGACAATCGCGCCGAAGGTACAAAGGCATCCGGCGGCTACCGGCTCGGCGGCACACGCCCGGCAGAGTCCACGATCGTCACGCTCGACACGATGCTGCTGGCGGGCGACGAGGCGACCTACCGGCGAGGGTGACCGGGGACCGTCTCGTACGCCTCCACAACCGGCGGTACGGCGAGGTGCCCGTGCCACTCGCTGATCAGCGCCCGCATCGCGGGGTCGTTCTCGACGCGCACCTGATCCGCCTCGTACGTCGCCCTGTCGACGTAGTCGAACACCTCCACGAAGGACGCGTCGTCGTCGAGGCTCCACTGCAGCCGGGCCGAGATCCCGCCCGGCGCCTCGTACGTCACCCTCGCTCGCTCGAAGAACTCCTCGAGTGCCGACCGCGAGGTCGCCAGCCGACAGCGCAGGTAGAGGGTGATCACGCGAAGTACGACGGGGGGCGGGACACGTACGGCGCCTCGAGCGCCTCCACCTCGTCGGCGGTGAGTTCGATCTCCAGCGCCGCCACGGCATCGGTGAGGTGGTGCGGCTTGGTGGCGCCGACGATCGGGGCGGTGACCACCGGGTTGCGCAGCACCCAGGCGAGCGCGATCTGAGCCATCGGCACGCCACGAGCGGCGGCGACCTTCTCCACCGCACCGACGACCGCGGCGTCCGCCTCGCCGTAGTGCCGCATCATCTGGTCGGAGCCGTCGCGGGTCGTGTCCGTACCCCACGGACGGGTCAGCCGGCCGCGGCCCAGCGGGCTCCACGGCAGCACTCCGACACCTTGGTCCGCGCACAGCCCGTACATCTCGCGCTCCTCCTCCCGCTGGATGAGGTTGTACTGATCCTGCATCGTCACGAACTCGGTCCACCCGTGGAGGCGGGCGGTGTACTGCAGCTTCGAGAACTGCCACGCCCACATGCTGGAGGCGCCGATGTAGCGGGCCTTGCCGGCGCGTACGACGTCGTGGAGGGCCTCCATCGTCTCCTCGACAGGGGTGTTCGGGTCCCAGCGATGGATCTGGTAAAGGTCGACGTAGTCGGTCCCGAGCCTTGTCAGTGAGGCATCGATGTTCTCCATGATCGACTTGCGCGACAGGCCGGAGCCGCCGGGGCCGTCGTGCATGTGGCCGTGGACCTTCGTGGCCAGCACGATCTGCTCGCGGGTCGAGAACGTCCGCATCGCGCGCCCCGCGAACTCCTCGGAGCTGCCGCCGGAGTAGACGTTGGCGGTGTCCCAGAACGTGATGCCGAGTTCGACGGCCTGGGCGAAGAACGACTGCGCCTGCTCCTCGTCGAGCACCCACGGGTGGCCGCCGCGCGTGGCGTCGCCGTAACTCATGCACCCCAGCGCGAGCCGGGAGACGCGAAGACCTGTGCTGCCGAGACGGATCTGTTCCATGGACGTCAGCCTAGGAGGCGGCCGGGCGCCACGGGGCGAGCGTCGGCACCGCGTCCCCCGATGTGGTCGCTATTCCGGGGTCTGCTCTTTCGCTGCGACGCGTGTCCCCCGAAGTTGTCGCTATCACCGCGATTGCGAGCCCTATTGCGACAACGTCGGGGGAATGGGTCGATGCGCACCTGTTGACGCTCGGAATAGCGACAACGTCGGGGGAATGGCTGGCGTGCGAGGCGGGTCAGGCGCGGCGGAGGTTCTGCAGGAGCCGTACGAGGTCGTTGCGGTTCCGCTCCGTCGTACCGCTGGCGGGGGCCGTGACGGCGATGATCTGTACGAGCATGCCGTCGACCGTGACCAGCGCCACCTCGTCAGCGCCCATGTAGCAGCTGCTGGCGCACTCCGAGTACTGGTTGGAGAACACAGTCGCCGAACCGACCGGGGTCGCGATCTGGGCTGTACGAGCGCGGGGCGGAGGCGTCGGGTAGAAGCCGTGGTCACCGTTCTCGGGGGTGTCGGCGGTCGCGACGCAGCCGGGCGTCAGCACGGCACCCTGGTAGTCGCCGCCCAGCGAGAACCTCTGAATGCTCGCGGCACACGTAGGGTCCGCGGACAGCTTGGCATCGCCCACCACAACCCCCGAGAGCCTCACGGGGCCCAGGACGACCTCGGCGGCGGAGGTCGGCGTCCCGGGGAGCGTCCGACTCGCAGGGTGACTGGAAGAGGCGACCGGGACCGGGGAGCACGCGGCCAGCAGCACCACCGCGACCACCAGCGCCCACCTCACGCAGGAAGAGTAAGCGCGAACCGGGGCCGTCGGAAGGTCCGTACACCTGTCACCGCACCCCCACCATGACGTCGCACCCCATCGGCAGGGTGCGGCGTCATGCACGGGGTGCGACGTGGATCCCGGACACCAACGCCGACGCCACACCCCTACTGCGACGTCACACCCCATCGATGGGGTGTGGCGTCGCACATGGGGTGTGGGGTGGCCTGATGGGGTGTGGGGTCAGCCCCACTCTGGGGTCGCGCGGACCACCGCGAGGTCGGCCAGCTCAGGCGGCGTTGAGGATGTCGATCACGCGGGGAACGTACGGCGTGCAGTGCAGCCGCTTCATCCCCGCACCGTGAGGCGTCCGGTTGGCCTTGCGGCCGTTGCACGACTGGCAGGCGGCGACGCAGTTCATCCACGAGTTCGCGCCACCCTGAGACTTCGGCCGCAGGTGGTCGACGGTGGTGGCGTGGCCGCCGCAGAAGGCGCAGGTACGGCGGTCGCGCGCGAGCACACCGGTCTTCGAGAACCCGGCCGGCTTGTACAGCCAGGTCGTCGCCACGAACCGTACGAGCCGGATGGTGACGGGGCGCGGGTAGGGGCCGAAGGTCGACGCGCCGTCCGCTTCCTCGACGATCGCGACACCACGCACGAGCATGCCGATGGCGTGGTGGAACGTGACGCCGCCGAGTGGCTCGTACGACGCGTTCAGCAGGGAGACCTGCGTCATCGGTTTCCTCCTCCCGCTGGCTGCGGAACTGGGCCGTCTGGGACAGAGTCTGACGGCTGATCGGGCGGTGCGCCAGCACCTCGGCCGTACGAACCTCGGGCGTGTTCGTGAACGTTCGGCGCTGTACGGCCTCGTCGAGGGTAAGGACCCCGTATCCGCACACGCCACGGAATTACGTGGAGTGCGTTGGCGTGGGGGTGCGGAACCCGCGCCTGTACACCGGAATGCTCGAGTTGCCACGGAGGGGTCGTCCGCTCCGCCCGGGAAATGTCAGCGGCGTCGTCTAGCGTGAGTTTCGAACGTGAGGAGACCCCATGAGCCAGCGATTCACCATCACCCTCGATGCCGCCGACCCGAAGGCGCTCGGTTCCTTCTGGGCCACCGCCCTGGGCTACGTCGAGGAGCCACCGCCAAGCCCGCACACCACGTGGCAGGAGGCGTTCGAGGCGTGGCAGCTGCCCGCCGAGCGACACAACGACGCCTATGCCCTGGTCGACCCCGCAGGCATCGGGCCACGGTTCTTCCTGCAGAAGGTCCCCGAGCCGAAGACGGCCAAGAACCGGCTGCACCTCGATGTCTGGGTGCCTGGCGAGTCCCGGGAGAACCCGGCGTCGCCGGACGAGAAGCGCGCACACGCCACCCATCTCGTCGAGCACGGCGCCTCGATCCTCCACGAAGTAGACCAGTCCGGCATGGGCTTCTGGGTCGTGATGGCTGACCCGGAGGGCAACGAGTTCTGCGTCGTATGACGACCAGCAGAGGCGTCACGGATCTGCTGGTCGAGCGCTGAGCACACCAGGACGGTGTACGAGGGCGCACGTGGCCGTACGCTCGCCGCCCCCGCGGAGGTCTGACCCGACCGCCGGGCCGACGACGACCTCCGCACCCCGGTGGCGCTCGCGATCAGTACCACCCTCGTCGAGGATCGGTTGGGCTCACGCTTCGACTACCTCGGTGTCCTCCTCCGCTGGCTCGTGGCCACCACGACACGGAGCACGCCGCAGGATCCGACCAAAGACAGCGCCCGACGGCACCTCTCGGAAACCCCAAGAGATCTGTCCGAGGGCGCGACTAGGGTGGCCGATGGCGCCCGCAGTGAGCGCCAGTCCCCTACCTGCGAAGGATGCCGCCGTGCGTGCCGGGCCGATGAGCGCCAGTGACCGAACCAGGATGCTGTACGGAGATGCGCTCAGGCGCCGACCGTCGCTCTTGCCGCGTCCCGCGAGGTCGACCCCGCTGACGTCATTGCTCCGCTTCCGTCCGTACATCAGGCCGTACCTCGGTCGCTTCATCGTCATGTTCCTCGCCGCACTGGGCGGCACCGGAGCCGCCATCGTGGTGCCGCTCGTGACGCGCCAGCTCATCGACGGGCCCGTCGCGTCCGGCGACCGGCAGGGCGTCTGGGCGCTCGGTGGACTGGCGCTCGGCCTGGGTCTGGTCGAAGGCGCGCTGACGTTCACGCGGCGCTGGGTGATGTCGATCGGCACGCTCGGCACGGAGACGGGCGTGCGCCTCGACCTGTACGCCAAGCTCCAGCGCCTCCCATGGAGCTTCCACGCACGCTGGGAATCCGGTCAGCTGCTCAGCCGCATCATGAACGACCTGTCGACGATGCGGCGGTTCATCGGGTTCGGGCTGCTGATGATGATCATGAACGTGCTGCAGATCACCGTGGTGACGGCGCTGCTGCTCCATCTGTACTGGCCGATGGGCCTGGTGGTCGTGGTGTCGTCGGTGCCTGTCGTGTGGGTGTGCCTGGCGAACGAGCGCATCTACACCCGCCTGTCGCGCGCGATCCAGGACCAGACCGGCGACGTCGCCAGCACCGTCGAGGAGTCGATGCAGTCGGTGCGCGTCATCAAGGCCTTCGGCCGCTCGCGGCACGTGTTCTCTCTGTTCGACCGCCGGGCCAAGGTGCTGTACGGGACGAGCCTGGAGCGCGTCGGCAACACCAGCGTGTTCTGGACGTTCCTCGAAGTCATCCCGAACCTGGCGCTCGTGGCGGTGCTCGCCATCGGCGCGATCGCGGCATCGCAGCACCACCTCACGCTCGGCACCCTCGTGGCCTTCATCACGATGATGCTGTCGCTGATCTGGCCCGTCGCCGCGCTCGGCTTCCTGCTGTCGATGACCCAGGACGCGATGACCGCCGCCGACCGGGTGTGCGAGATCTTCGACACCCCCGAGGCCATCGCCGACGGCCCTCAGCGGCTCGAGGCACCGCAAGGCGAGCTGGTGTTCGACAACGTCTCGTACCGCTTCTCCGACGCCTCAGACGACGTGTTGCGGGGGGTGAACCTCCACATTCGGGCCGGCGAGACGATCGGGGTCGTGGGCGGTACGGGCTCGGGCAAGACCGTGCTGACGTCGCTGGTGGCGAGACTGGACGACGTACGAGGGGGGCGGATCACCATCGACGGGGTCGACATCCGTGACCTTGAGCTGTCCACCCTCCGCGGCATCGTCGCGACCGCGTTCGAGGACCCCACGCTGTTCTCGATGTCGGTGCGGGAGAACCTCACGCTCGGGCGGCCCGACGCGTCGGAGGAAGACATCGCCGAGGCGCTCGAGACCGCGCAGGCCGGCTTCGTCCACGATCTGCCGTGGGGGCTCGACACTCGCATTGGAGAGCAGGGCATGAGCCTGTCCGGTGGCCAGCGGCAACGCCTGGCGCTGGCTCGCGCGATCCTCGTGAGACCCAAGGTGCTGGTGCTCGACGACACGCTGTCCGCGCTCGACATCCACACCGAGGCGCTGGTCGAGGAGGCCCTGAAACGTGTGCTGGTGGGCGTGACCGGGCTGATCGTCGCCCACCGGGCATCGACCGTGATGCTGGCCGACCGCGTCGCGCTGTTGCAGGACGGCACCATCACGCACATCGGCACGCACAGTGAGCTGCTGGCGACGGTGCCGGAGTACCGAGACCTGCTGAGCGCGTCGTTCGACGCCGAGGCCGGGCTCGACGAACTGGAACGGGAGGTGACGCGATGACCGCGCAGAAGGAGCCGGCCGTCGACCGCAGCGACGAGACCGCCCGCGACCTCGAGTGGCGCGGCGTCGCCGCCGAGCAGCGCGAGTCGTTGAGCGAGCGTGCCGGGCTCGAGCTGGTGGCCCGCAGCAAGGGGCTGCTCGCCGACCTGCTCCGGCCGTACACCTGGAGTCTCGTGATCCTCGTCGTGGCGGTCGTGCTGGAGAACCTGGCCCGCCTCGCATCGCCCTTCCTCGTGCAACGCGGCATCGACTTCGGCGTCCCCCCGTTGCTGGCCGGCGGTCCTCCGACCGTGCTCCTCGAGATCGTCGTGGCGATGGTCGTGGCCGTCTCCGTACAGACCGTGACCCGCGTCTTCTTCCTGCGGTCGTCGGGCAGGATCGGCCAGGACGTCCTGCTCGAGCTGCGGCGCCGGGTGTTCCGCAAGTTCCTGCGGCTCGACGTGGCCTTCCACGACTCGTACACCTCAGGTCGCGCCGTCTCCCGCCTCACCTCGGACATGGATGCGATCGCCGAGCTGCTGGCCGGGGGCTTCGACGGCTTGGTGAACGCCGTCTTGTCGATCATCGGCGTCTCGATCATGCTCATGCTGCTGGACTGGCGCCTCGGCCTGATGTGCCTGGGCTCGATGGTCGTCGTCATGCTGCTGCTGCGCTGGTTCCGCAGCGAGTCGGCGAAGAACTACCGGTCCGTCCGCGAGGCGTCGGCCATGGTCATCGTGCAGTTCGTCGAGACCATGACGGGCATCAAGGCGGTGCAGGCGTACCGGCGAGAGCCGCGCAACCAGGAGCTGTTCACCGACCTGTCCGACCGGTTCCGGGGCATCAACGTCCGTACGTTCCGGCTGTTCGCCGTGTTCCAGCCCGGCATCAAGATCATCGGCAACACGACCATCGGGATCGTGCTGCTGGTGGGAGGCATGTACGTGCTGGACGGGTCCATGACCGTCGGCGTCCTGGCCGCGTTCCTGCTGTACCTGCGGCAGTTCTTCGAGCCCATGCAGGACATCTCGCAGTTCTACAACACGTTCCAGTCGGCCATCTCGGCGCTGGAGAAGCTGTCCGGCGTGCTGGAGCAGGAGGAGGCCGTGCCTGCCGCGGTGGACCCTGTGCCGCTGCCCCAGGCACGCGGTGCGCTGGACTTCGACCACGTCGACTTCTCGTACGTCGACGGGGTGGACGTCCTGCCCGGGCTCGACCTCCACGTCCCCGCCGGCCAGACCATCGCTCTGGTCGGCACGACGGGCGCGGGCAAGACCACCATCGCGAAGCTGGTCGCGCGGTTCTACGACCCGTCCGCCGGAGTCGTCTCACTCGACGGCATCGACCTGCGCCGAGTCGCCGACGACGACCTGCGACGGGCGGTGACCATGGTCACGCAGGAGAACGTCGTGTTCGCCGGCACGGTCGCGGACAACATCGCGTTCGGCAAGCCCGACGCGACGCGCGAAGAGATCGTCGCCGCGGCCCGCGTCGTGGGTGCCGACACGTTCATCGAGGCCATGCCCGATGCGTACGACACGGACGTCGCCAAGCGCGGCGGCCGCCTGTCCGCAGGTCAGCGACAGCTCGTCGTGTTCGCGCGTGCCGTGCTGGCGGATCCTCGCGTGCTGATCCTCGACGAGGCGACGAGCTCGCTCGACATCCCGTCGGAGCGTGCCGTACAGAGGGCGCTGCAGACGTTGCTGGCCGACCGCACGGCGGTGATCATCGCCCATCGCCTCTCCACGGTCGAGATCGCCGACCGCGTGCTGGTGCTGGAGCGCGGCCGGATCGTCGAGGACGGGACGCCTGCCGAGCTCCTCGCCCGTGGCGGCCACTACGCCAGCCTCCACACCTCCTGGGTCGCGTCGCTGGCCTGACGTCGAGTGCTGGACAACCGACCGAAGTCGTACTCGACAAGGTCAGGTGTCCAGCATTCGCAGAGCGCGAGGCCTGTGGACAACTCGAGCGCGGCGAGGCGCGTTCCGGCAGGCTCGATCCGTGCACGACATCCCCCAGGAACTGAAGACCGGTCCCTCTTCACCCTGCAGCGCGGGTACGAACTCGGGCTGACCCTGCGCGTGCTCGATGGACCGCGCTTTCGTACCCCATGGCCAGGGGTACGGGTTCTCCGCGCACGCCCCGACACGCAGGTCGAACGATGCCGGGCGGCAGCGCTCGTGCTGCCCGCGGACGCGGTCCTCTCCCACGAGACGGCGCTGGCACTGGGCGATTGGCTCACACCGCACGGCGGACGGTACGCGGCGGTCGAACCTTCAGCGAGCTCACCGGTCCATGTCTCGCTGCCAGCGCGATCGTCTCGACCGCAGCGGCGCGGCATGGTCGCTCATCTGTGGGACCCGCAACCCGGGGACGTGATCACCGTCGCGGGTCTGCGGATCTCGTCGCCCGCCCGCACCTGGGGCGATCTGGCGGCGGCCGGTGGGTCCATCCTCGACCTCGTCGTCCTCGCTGATGCCCTTCGTCGACGTGGCGTCGGGGTCGGTGAGCTCCGCGCCCGACTCCAGGCGTGGAGCGGCCGACGCGGCGCAGCCACCTTGCGTACAGCCCTCTCGCGCAGCCGCGACCGGGTCGACTCACCCATGGAGACCCGGCTCCGACTGCTGCTTGAAGACGCCGGCCTCCCGGAACCAGTGGTCAACGAGTGGGTCAAGGCGTCGGACGGGACGCCGCTTCACCGTCCCGACCTGTCGTGGCCGCAGTGGCGGGTGGCGGTGGACTACGACGGACGCCACCATGACGACCGCGACCGTGAACGCGACGTACGGGCCGGAAGGGCATCTGACTGGCGTGCCCGACAGGACCAGTCGCGCCGCGACCTGCTCACCGATGACGGGTGGGCTTTCCGGGTGTTCACGGCGTTCGACGTCCTCGGACGCGGTGAGATCACGGTCGAACGTGTCCGACGACTCTTGAGGCGGGCCGGGGCTCCGGTCTGACCACGAGTGCTGGATAACTGACTGAATTTGATCTCGACAACGTCAGTTGCCCAGCACTCGCGAGCGGGAGAAGCCCCGGACCGTCAGCCACAGGCCCAGCGAGAGCTCCCAGAGCGCGATCGGTGCCGCCGAGATGCCCGACCACAGCGAGAGCTGGTCGTTGATGCCGAACAACGAGGCGAGCACGGCCACGAGGTGGAACGGGGCCCCGATGAGGCCGACGAGAGGGATGGCGCGCGGGACGAGGCGTGATCTGTACATGAGCGAGCCGAGAAGCAACGCGTTGATGCCCGCCATGAGGCCCGGGCCGAGCAGGAACGTCCAATCCCGCACAGCCACCATCCCCGTCGCCACGACCTGCAGCGTGGCCGCGTCTCCCCCGTGCTGGCGCAGCGTGACGACGCCCAGCAGGCTCACCACCCCGACGACGATGATCGCTGCCTCCAGCACGCGCGAGGTGACGAAGCCGAGCGCCGCGGCTCCGTACGGACGCAGCGTCTCGTACAGCACCACCGCTGTACCGACGCACGCCGCGGCGTTGACGAGGTCGAGCAGGAGCCCCACTCGTACACCGGTCAGAGCCCCCGACCCCAGCACAAACGTTCGGTCGTGCAGCACCGGCGCCAGCAGCGAGAGAGCAGGGATCGATGACGCGAACGTCAGCAGGTAGAACAGACCGGCACACAATGCCGTCCGTCGGTTCGAGGTCATGTGGGCTCCCAGCGACACAGTGAAACACGATAGGTGTACGGCGTACACCTTGGCGTTCTCGAGAGTAAGGTGTACGCCGTACGCTGTCAATCGGAGGAGGCGCCATGACCGAACGGGTACGTCTTCAGCGCGAGCGTGTGCTGACCGCCGCGGTAGACCTCGCCGACAGCATCGGCATCGATGCGGTGAGCATGCGGCGACTGGCGGCCGAGCTCGGCGTGGTCCCCATGGCGCTGTACAAGCACGTCGCGGACAAGGACGCTCTCATCGACGGGATGGTCGATGTCGCCCTGTCCGAACTGGGCCCCCTGGAGCAGGCCGACGGCTGGCGCCCGACCGTACGTCGCCGTGTCCTCGCCACGCGCACGGTGATGCTGCGCCACCCTTGGCTGCGCCGCGTCCTGGAAACGCGTCCGACGTCGACGCTCAGCGTTCTCGCGTACACCGACTCCCTCATCGCGGTCTTCCGGCAGGCGGGCTTCTCGGACGTCCTCACCCATCACGTCATGCACGCGTTCGGCAGCCGGATGTGGGGGTTCACGCAGGAGCTCGCCGACGAAGGGGGCGATCCTCCCCCGCCGGAGGCCCTCGCCGCCCTCTCGCAGCACTTCCCGAACATCGCTGCGATGGCTGCGGTGGCCGGACACGACGGCAGCAGCGTGGTGGCGCAGGGGTGCGACGATCAGTACGAGTTCGAGTTCGCGCTCGACCTGCTCCTGGACGGGTTCGACCGGCTCCACCAGGCCGACTGGCGGCCGCGGCCGAGCTGACCCGTCAGTCGGCGATCGTGGCGCCCAGGTGGGTCACCACTGCCGGCGCGAGGTCGAGGACCTGCTCGAGGTTGAGCACCACACCGCGCAGCGAGTCGAGCCCGTCGATCTTCTCCAGCGCCGACGTGCTGAGGTCGACGATCGTCACCCGGCTGTTGTGGAGCTCGACGGTGCCGACGGTGCAGTCGACGAAAGTCAGGCTCGTGCCGAGGGCGTCGGACAGCGAGACCTCGCCGATGCGTACACGAGTGAGCACGACCTCGTTGATGGTCGTCCCGCGCAGGTTGAGGTAGTCGATCTTGGTGTCGGTGATGGACATCCGCAGCAGCGACGAGGCGGACAGGTCGAGCAGCCCGAAGCGCGAGTCCTTGATCGCCGCGTCGCGCCAGTTCGCGTGCGACATCGCCAGACCGCTGGCCGCGACCCGTACCCACGATGAGTCGACCACCCGGATGCCGGTGAGCCGAGTCTCGTCCATGCGGCAGTCGGCGACCTCGCACTCCAGCATCCGTACGTCACCGGCCTTGACCCCTGTGAGGTCCAGATCGGCCAGCCGCTCGCCGTCCAGATCCGCTCCCGTACGTACAGTCATGCTTCTCTCCTGCCGCGCCCGCTCCCAGCCCTGACCGTACCGGAGTTCACCCTCCGCCGATGCGACAGGCCGAGCGCCCTTCTGCTAGCCTTCTCCAGCGCCGCAAGCGGTCCCCCGTAGCTCAATTGGCAGAGCATTCGACTGTTAATCGAAGGGTTACTGGTTCGAGTCCAGTCGGGGGAGCCACCACTCACACCGCTTGTGGCGACGCATTTCCCGCCTCGATGTGCCCGCCGGGGCGGTGGTCGAAGGGCAGGGCTCAGCATGCAGTCAACGATGTCGGGATGGCGCGCCGCAGCGGACCCCGACGACCTGCGCGAGTACGACCGTTTCGGGCCGTGGATCGACACGGTCACCGAGGCCATCGACATGCCGCGCCGCTTCCGACCCTGGTGGCCCGAGTTGAGCGCCGCCACACACCTCGTGAAGGTCCCCCGTTCGTACGATCGAAGCCAGATCCATCCCGGCATGGATCTGTACGAGATGGTGATCGCCGCCCTGCCGGATCGACTCTGCATCCTCCGGGCTATGCCGCACGAGGTCGTTCGCCGCGACGTCGCCCGTGACGACGTGGTTGCCTCGGTGCGACACACGAACCTCCTGTACGGGCTGTGGTCGCTCCTCCTGGCTGATGGCTCGCGGGTCGACATGGAGTTCAACACGGTCTCGGCGCGCACGATTGCCGAGGTCGACGGCTACCTCCTCAGCGGGCCAGCATCCGGCGTCGAGTGGTCACAGCCGCCCATGGAGCCGAAGAACCACTTCTTCGGCTCGACGATCATGAGCCTTCGCGCCGAGGGCCTCGCCGCCCGGGCCGTACACATCGAGGAGCCCGGCCGCCTCTGTCGTACGGCTCGCGGCCGCGTTCGCGTGTCCACCGGCCTCATGATCCTCGCGGCACGCGATGATCTGGTGATCGTCAACCGGCACGTCGAGACGCTGTCGTTCTTCCGCCGCGCGAACTACGCCTCCGACGTGATCCGTGTCCCGTTCAGACTGATGTCGTCGTACGAGATCGTCGACGCACCGGAGACGACGCCGCCGAGCTTCGCGCAGCTGCTCGTGACATGCGGCCGTCAGGTCGTGGCGCAGCCCTGTCTCGCACCGTTGGAGGACGTCGCCAGACTCCTCGACGCGCACGGCGTGCCTCGTTGCGGCCCACGACCCCCAGCGGCGGGTTGAGCCGACCACCGACCAGCCGCGCTGCCGGCACCGGCTAGACGCGGGCCGCGGATCCCGGATCCTGCAGCAGTCCGGCGAACGCCATGCGGGCCGCGCCGATCATGAGCAGGTCGTCGCCCAGCGCGGCGGCCGTGATCTTGACGCTCTCGAGCGACGGAGCCAGCGCAGCGGCCGCGACGGCGGACTCGAGAACCTCCGGGTCGTACGCCAGCAGCGTCGCCAGGAAGCCGCCCAACGCGATCACCTGCGGGTTGAAGATGTTGATCGCCGCGGCCAGGGCTGACCCGAGGTGGCCCAGCTGACGGTGGACGATCTTCCGGACCGGGGCGGAACGGTCCGCGAGCAAGGCTTCCGCGAACTGGGCCGGCTCCACGCTCTCGAGACCCAGCGCCTCGAGCAGCTCGAGCCTGGTGACCTCGGCCTCGAGCGTGCCGGAGATCCCCGCAGAGTCGACCGTGGCTGAGCTGGAGATGCGGATGTGGCCGAACTCGCCGGCATGTCCAGCCGTGCCACCGAGCAGCGTCCCGCCCGTGATGACACCGCCGCCGATGCCCGACGCGCCGCCATTGAGGTAGACCAAGTGCTGGGAGCCGCGGCCCGCGCCGAACTCATGCTCGGCCAGAGCACCGAGGGCCGCGTCGTTGGCCACGTGCACCGGGTAGCCGGTCGCCTCGGCGAGCGGCTCGGCGAAGGGCTCGTCGTGCCAGTTCAGATGGGGGGCATTGCGTACCAGACCGTCGCTGGTCCTGATCTGTCCCGGGACGGCCACGCCGATGCCGACCACGCGCATCGAGCCGAGCTCCATCGCCATGCCGGAGATGACCGCCGACGTGATGCTGAGCACCTCAGCAGTTGTCGGGATCCGGTCGTACACATGGCGGATCACCCGCCGCACTCCCCCGTCGAGCCCGACCAGGCCGATGGTCAGCAGGTCGATCTCGGGGTTCACGGCGATCGCCGCGACCTCAGGTCGAAGGTGCGCCACCGGGCTGGGCCGACCGACCCGGCCCATCGTGTCCGGATCGCGCTCCTCCACGAGGCCCAGCTCACCGAGGTCGCCGACCAGGCTGCCGATCGTGGACCGGTTCCGGCCCGTACGCGTGGCGAGAGCGGCCCGCGACAGAGGGCCATTCCTGTACAACAGGGTCAGGATCGCGGAGAGATTCGCCCGTCGAACGTCCTCGGCTGTCCCACCGATCGCCACCTGCCGCCCCCCTTGTGAATCACTGTTCCGGTGAGCGGATGTTACTGCCTGGCCATGTGCGTACGCGCCTTCAGCGCACCCCGCGCCGCTTGTTGACCAGGTCGAAAGCCACGGCCAGCAGCAGCACGAAGCCCTTGATAGCCATCTGCCAGGCGGCGTCGACCGAAAGGATCGACAAGCCCATGTTCAACACGCCCATCACCAGGCCACCGATGACGGCGCCGGTGACCGTGCCGACGCCACCTTGCACGGCCGCGCCACCGATGAACACCGCCGAGATGGCGTCAAGCTCGTAGTTCTGTCCCGCCGAGGCCACGGCACTGCCCGCACGCGAGCTGCTGACGACGCCGGCCAACGCCGCCAGTACGCCCATGTTGACGAAGATCAGGAAGTTGACGCGCCGGGTCTTCACGCCGCTCATGACCGCGGCGAACATGTTGCCGCCGAGGGCGTAGATGTGACGGCCGAACACCGTACGGGCCAGCACGAACGTGTACGCCAGCACGAGCACCGCGAGGATGATGAGGATGATCGGCGTGCCCGAGTAGTTGGCGAGCTGCCACGACACGGCCAGGATCGCGAAGATCGCGAGCGCCAGCTTGGCCCAGAACGACACCGCGCCCTCGACGGGCAGCAGCAGCTTGCGGCGGCCGTTGCGGGCCGTGATCTGCGCGACGACCAGTCCGACGCACGCCAGGACGGCCAGCGCGAGCGTGAGGATGTCCGTCCTGCCCGCCATGCCCAGCCAGCTCGGCAGCCACCCGGCGCCGATGGCGATGAAGCCCTCCGGCAAGCCGCCGATCGTGCCGCCGTGGAGGAAGATCAGGGTCAGGCCGCGGAACAGCAGCATGCCGGCCAGCGTGACGATGAACGCCGGGATCTCCACGTACGCGATCCAGAATCCTTGCCACGCACCGACGAGCGCGCCCACCACGAGAGCGAGCAGCACGGCGACCCACCAGGACAGATGCCAGTTGTTCATGGCCAACGCGGCGATCGCACCGATCATCGCCACCACCGATCCGACTGACAGGTCGATGTGACCGCCGATGATGACCATGACCATGCCGATGGCCAGGATGAGGACGTACGCGTTCTGCTGGATGAGGTTGTTGACGTTGCCCGGCATGAGCAGTCGACCTCCGGTCAGCCCCTCGAACAGGAGGATGATCACGACGAGCGCGGCCAGGATCCCGTACTGACGCAGATCGAGCGCCAGTTTGCGCGCGCTCGGCCGGGTCTCAGTGTCTGACAGTGCCTCGGTGGTCATCGTGACGCTTCCTTTCCCATGGTCATGAGGTACATGAGGTTCTCCTGCGTGGCCTCCGCGCGCGGCACGTCACCGGTGATGGCGCCCTCGGAGATGGTGTAGATCCGGTCGCACATGCCGAGCAGCTCGGGCAGCTCGGAGGAGATCATGACGACGGCCTTGCCTTGGCTGGCGAGCTGGTTGATGAGCCCGTAGATCTCGTACTTCGCCCCGACATCGATGCCGCGGGTGGGCTCGTCGAGGATGAGGACGTCCGGGCCGGACACGAGCCACTTGCTCAGGACGACCTTCTGCTGATTCCCGCCGGAGAGGCGACCGGTCACCTCGGACACACTGGGTGTCTTGATGTTCATGCTGCGCCGATAGTCGTCGGCGGACAGGTACTCCCGGTTGCGGTCGATCACGCCCCACGTGGCGAACCGGGCGAGCGCGACGGCCGAGATGTTGACCGCGATCGTGCCGATGAGGTTCAGCCCGTAGCGCTTGCGGTCCTCGGTGACGTACGCGATGCCGTGCGAGACCGCGTCATCGACCGTGCGGGTGCTGATCTCCGCGCCGTCTTTGAAGACCTTGCCGGAGATACCCGTGCCCCAGAGCCGGCCGAAGAGGCTCATCGCCAGCTCTGTACGACCCGCGCCCATGAGCCCGGCGAACCCGACGATCTCGCCGGCGCGGACGGTGAACGTCGCGTGGTCGACGGCGACCCGCGTGGGATCGACCGGGTGATGCACGGTCCAGTCCTCGACGCGGAACTTCTCCTCGCCGATGACAGGCTCCCTCGGCGGGAACAGGTTGTTGAGCTCGCGACCGACCATCGACCGGATGATCCGAGCCTCGGTGGCGTCGGGCCCGGACATGTCGATGGTCTCGATCGTCTTGCCGTCGCGGATGACCGTCACGCGGTCGGCGATCCGACGAATCTCGCGAAGCTTGTGGGAGATCATGATGCAGGTGATGCCGTGGTCGCGCATGCCGGCGATCAGGTCGAGCAGGTGGTCGGAGTCGGCGTCATTGAGGGCCGCCGTGGGCTCGTCGAGGATCAGCAGGGAGACGTCCTTGGCCATGGCTTTGGCGATCTCGACCAGCTGCTGCTTGCCCACACCGATCTGGAAGATCTTGGTGTCTGGGTTCTCGTCGAGGCCGACCCGCTTCAGCAGCTCGGCGGCCTCGATGGTGGTGCGGCCCCAGTCGATGACGCCCTTGGAGGAGCGCTCGTTGCCGACGAAGATGTTCTCCGCGATCGACTGCAGCGGGTTGAGCGCCAGCTCCTGATGGATGATCACGATCCCGGCCGCTTCGCTGGACTTGATGTCGCGGAACGTCGCCTCGGAGCCGTTGAGCTCGATCGTCCCCGAGTACGTGCCGTGCGGGTAGACGCCGCTCAGCACCTTCATCAGCGTGGACTTGCCGGCGCCGTTCTCACCGCAGATGGCGTGGACCTCACCCTTGACGACTTCGATGCTGACATCGTCGAGAGCCCGTACGCCCCCGAAGGTCTTGGTGATGTTCGTCATCCGGAGCAGCGGGACGTTCTCACTCATGGTTGTTACCTGGTTCTCACGTGAGTCGGGCCACTGAGGGGGCGGCGCATGGCCGCCCCCTCAGTGAGGAATGTCACAGACCGATGTCCGAGGCCTTCAGGAACCCGGAGTCGACCAGCTTGCTCTTGACGGTGTCCTTGGTGACGACCTCAGGCGTGAGGAGGAACGACGGGACGACCTTGACGCCGTTGTCGTACGTCTTCGTGTCGTTGACCGTGACCGTCTTGCCGCCCACGATCTCCTGGATCATCGAGAACACCTGGTCGCCCAGCTTGCGCGTGTCCTTCCAGACCGTCATCGACTGCTCGCCCGCGAGGATCGCCTTGACGTTGGCCTTGTCGCCGTCCTGGCCGGTGACCAGCGGCCAGTCGGTCCCGACCTTGTAGCCGGCGGACTTCAGCGACGCCTCGATGCCGATGGCCAGCGAGTCGTTCGGCGACAGCACGGCCTGGACCTTCTTGCCGCCCGCGTAGTTGGACGACAGCCGGTTGTCCATCTCAGCCTGCGCCTTGTCGGATGCCCATGCGGGGATGCCGAGGGTGGTCCACTGGTCGTTCGACTTCGGGGACTTGCCGCTGGGGATCACGAGAGTGCCCTTGGTCACGTACGGGAGCAGAACGTCCCACGCGCCGGAGAAGAAGAACTTGGCGTTGTTGTCGTCAGGGCTGCCCGCGAAAGCCTCGAACGTGATCGGCGTGGTCGCCGTGTCGAGCTTGAGCTGGTCCTTCAGGAAGTTCCCCTGGAGCTGACCGACCTTGTAGTTGTCGAACGTCGCGTAGTAGTCGACGTTCGCGCTCTTGTTGATGAGGCGGTCGTACGCGATCACCTTGATCTGCTGCTTGCCGGCCTGCTCCAGCACCGGGCCGAGCGCCGTGCCGTCGATGGCGGCGATCACGAGGATCTTCGCGCCGCCGGCGATCTGGTTCTGGATCTGGCTGATCTGCTGGTCGACCTTGTTGTCCGCGTACTGGAGGTCGACGGTGCAGCCGGCGCCCTTCAGCTTGGACTGGAGCTGCTCGCCGTCGTTGATCCACCGCTCGAGCGTACGAGTCGGCATCGTGATGCCTACGTTGCACGCCACCGAGCCGCCACCGCTCGCTCCCGGGGCGGCCGTGTTGCTGGAGCTGCATGCCCCGAACGTGAGCGCGAGGGCCCCCGCCAGGGTGAGAGCTACGAATCGATTCTTCCGCGACATGTCTGTCCTCTCTGATGCTGCCGCCGGCCATCCACCTGCGCACCACTTTGTGCGCCGGGATCGGGAGGGTCCGCCATGGACTCCTTTTTGTTGCCAACAGCAACCTAAGCCTTGTCGAGACGGCGCGGCAACGAAGACTGCGTAACGATCCGATAACGCGAGTCTATATGGGGTGCCGCGCAACGTTTGAACCGTGCCTTGAAACGTGTCAGATGCTGGCGAGACCATCCCGGTCGCTGCCATACGTTTGTACTGACAACATTATGAGTCAGTGGGCCGTGCGCCGGTCACGAAGGCTCTGGTCAGGGACGACGAGCCCGCGGATCAGCGGAATGTCACCGCGCGAGGATGACGTCCATGGCCTCGGCCGTGCGCAGCGCCGACCGCCCGGTGCTGGGGCAGGAGCCCCTCCCCCGCAGCTCGTCGAGGATCGTCGCGACCAGCGGGCCGTGCACGTGCGGCGGGTCCGGCGCTTCGTACGAGACCGTCTCATGGCCCGTCGCCACGGTGATCGGCGTCGGGGTGAAGCTGGAGAACGTCAGGCTGCCCTCTGTGCCGGCGATGACCGTCTCCTCGATCGAGTCGGCGGTGCCGAACGTCCAGGAACCGGATCCGAGCGCGTCACCGAACCGGTAGCTCGCCGCCACGGCGTGCAGGTCTCCAGTAGCCACGCCCGCGACGTTCGATGCCGGTCCGAGCAGGTGGTCGAGCACGTCGAGCGTGTGGCAGGCCGTCTCGTAGAACTCGCCGCCGCGGTTGCGTTCGGGGTCCCAGCGCCAGCCCGTGAAGTCGGCGGGCTTGCGCCACACCGTGTCCACCGACAGGGGGCGTCCGATCGCTCCGGCTTGGAGCAGCTCTCGTACCTTCACGAACCGGGGAAGAGCACGGCGGTAGTAGGCAACCCAGAGGTGGACGCCGGCCTGCTCGGCGGCATCGACCATGGTGCGGCCCTCGGTGGCCGACATCGCCAGCGGCTTCTCCACCAGCACGTGCTTGCCGGCCCGTGCGGCCGCGATCGCGTACGCGGCGTGCGAGTCGGTGGGGGTCGCGACGTACACACAGCTGACCTCGGGGTCATCGATCACGGCCTGAGCGTCAGTCGACCAGCGCGCCACGCCGTGGCGGTCCGCGAAGTCGCGCGCTCGGGCGGCATCGCGCCGCATGACGTGCACCACATCGGAGTCGTCGGCCCGGAAGATGACGGGAGCCGACTTCCGCTCGGTGACGTCGCCGACACCGATGACACCCCAGCCGATCAAGCTCAGGACACCTTGCCCATCGGCGCTCCGAGGAACTCGACACGAACCCTGGTCGTGAGGTGCTCGACCTGGGACAGCAACCTGTCCGTGCTCTCGTGGGCTTCGTGGAACTCGTGCGCGTCGCGACTCTCGTACACCTCGTAGAAGACCCGCGACAGCGGCGCATCCTCCACCGTGTGCACCGCGTAGACGAGGGTTCCCGGCTCGTCATCCTTGACGCCGGCCAATGCCACCGCTGTCAGCTCGTCGAACCGAGCAGCCGCCTGAGCGTCCTTGAGATCGAACCTCACTGAGATCGCGAACATATCGACAACCCTAGCCGCGTGAAGGGGCGCGTGGTCCCGAGAACTGACTCTCCTCATCACCTGCGAGACTGGCCGTATGTGGCTGCCGTACGCGCTCGGGTCGGCGCTGTTCGCCGGGCTGACCGCGATCCTGGCGAAGGTGGGAATCCGGCACACGCCCTCGCATCTGGCGACCGCGATCCGTACGGCGATCGTGCTGGTGCTGGCCTGGCTCGTGGTCGCGATCGTGGGCTCGGCCCCCACGATCCGCAGCCTGTCGACCACCACGTGGGTGTTCCTGGGCCTGTCCGGACTCGCGACGGGCGCATCGTGGCTGTGCTACTTCCGGGCCCTGCAACTCGCCGACGTGAACCAGGTCGCCCCCGTCGACAAGGCGAGCATCATCCTCACGGTGCTGTTCGCCATCGGCTTCCTCGGCGAGACGTCCAGCCTCGCTCTCCGGCTGGTCGGCATCACGGTGATCGGCGTCGGGACGTACCTCATGATCGAACGTACGAAGCCCACGGCGGAGACCCGGAACAGGACCTGGCTGCTGTACGGGACCGGCTCGGCCGTGTTCGCCGCGTTGACGTCGATCCTCGGCAAGGTCGGGATCACCGGCGTGGAGTCCAACCTCGGCACCGCGCTGCGTACGGTCGTCGTCCTCGTGATGGCGTGGATCGTGGTGTACGTATCGGGCCAGCAGCGCCAGCTCCGTACGATCCCGCGGCGCGACCTCGTGTTCATCGCGCTGTCCGCCGTCGCCACCGGCGCCTCGTGGCTCTGCTACTACCGCGCGTTGCAGGTCGGCCCGGCCAGCCTGGTCGCGCCGATCGACAAGCTGAGCATCGTCGTCACCGTGGCGTTCGCCACGTTCGTGCTCCATGAGAAGCTCGGCCGCCGCGCTCTGCTGGGCCTGGTGCTCATCGTGGCGGGCACCCTCGTCATGCTGCTGTGACTCCCGGCAGGCCCTGCCCCAGTCGCTAGGCTCGCGACCATGACCCAACTCGCCCGAATCGGCGGCCTTCCGCTGCGACCCGCGGAGCTCGACACACTGGCTGCGCTCGCCGGCGGCACGCTGGAGGAGGCGACCGCGGAGACGGAGTGCGCACTGATCTCGACGGGCCGGGCGCTGACCGGCGAGGACCTCGACGCCCTGCCGCGCCTGCGGCACCTGGCGGTGTGCGGCACGTCGTACGGGCGCATCGACCTCAACGCCTTGGCCGCCCGCGGCGTGACCACGTCGAACGTCGTCGACTACAGCGACGAGACCACCGCCGAGGTGATCTTCATGCAGCTGGTGTCGGTGAGCCGCGGATACGGGAACGTGCAGTGGCGCGCTGAACCGCACGAGCTGTACGGCACGCGCCTCCTCGTCGTCGGGCTCGGCGCGTTGGGGGCGTCGGTGGCCCGGCTCGGTCTGGCGTACGGGATGGCGGTGTCGCACCTGTCGCGCTCGCCCAAGCCGGAATGGGAGGCCCGCGGGGTGGCTCGGGCGGATGCCGCGACGGCGTTCGCCTCTGCTGACGTGGTGGTGCTCACCGGCCCGACGGACGTCGTGGTCGCCACCGCCGAGCGTCTCGCCCAGCTCCGTGACGCCATCCTGGTGCAGGCGTCGGTCGGCCACGTCACCGACGAGGTGGCGTTCCGGAACTGGATCGACCGCGGCGACAACTGCGCCGTCTTCGACCTGGTGGCCGGCGAGGACACGTACGAGGCGTACTCCCAGCATCCCCGCGTCGTCTTCCCCCGGGCAATCTCGGGGTACAGCGACGAGTCGCGACAGCGGCTTGGCGAGCAGGTCGTTGCGAACGTACGCGCGGCGATGGGCATCTGAGGGCCGCTTAGCGTCCGCTGCCGCGCCGGATCTCTGCCAAGATCCGACCTGCACGACCGCTTCGACCGCCTCCGTGAACGGATCATGGCGGAAAACGGGCATCCATCGCGATGCGTGCGAATCGCGGGGGCGCCGTCAGACTGCCGCCCACTCGAATGCAGCTCGCGACTCGCACCGATTGCGCAACTGGTTGTAAGCCAAGGGCGAGGTATGCGGACAGCTCCTCAACTGGACGCCTTCTGGTATCGATGCTCCCATGGCGCGATCCCAGGCCTCCTGAGCAGCTCTTCCGAGCAGAAGCACCTTCTCGACCCTCGGCAGGAGCTGCATCAGCTCACGAACGTAGATGGTCGCCAATTTGGCCTCTGCCACGAGGGTTCGAGGGCGGCCGCCGACGAAGAGATCCGGGTCGCGCACCCACCAAGGAACGACATTCCACGGGACCACCTTGTCGTAGTCCAGGCCAACGAGGTCACAGATGGTCGACGTGTTGTGAGCGGTGCGGTCGTTGTTGTCGCGACTGATCATCCGCGACCCCTTCTGTGCCACCTCGGAGGGGTCCTGCTGAAGCAGGAGAACCCGTGCCCGACTGCCTCCCGCTCGAGGATCGAAGTACGGCACCTTCTTCCCGGTGTCCTCCGCGATCCGATCAACCCAGGCATTCAACTCCACGACGTGCGGCTCGTCCTTGCGCGAATGACGAGCCGCAACCGATCCGGGGAAGAACGCATCGTCCAACAACGTCCCCAGATCGAACGCGACCTTGTTCCTGACCCCGGACGGGTACACGCGCCGACCTCAGAAGCCGTGCGCTACCCGGCTGGCCTGCTCGGCCGCCTTGAACAGGCCGAACCTCGGCAGGAACTTGTCCCAGTCGATGGCGTGGGCGTCGATCTCTGGGCCGTCGATGCAGGCGTGCTTGCGCACCAGCTTGTCGCCCTCGGTGACCGGGACCATGCACGCGCCGCACATACCCGTCGCGTCGACCATGATCGAGTTGAGGCTGGCGACGCAGTGCACGCCGTACGGCTTGGTCAGGTCGGACACGCCGCGCATCATCATCGGTGGACCGATCGTGACGACCTCGGCGATCGTGCGTCCCTTGCCGTCACGGTTGTCGTCGAGCATCTCCGTGAGCGGTGCGGTGACGAAGCCGGCGATGCCGTACGAGCCGTCGTTGGTCGTGTAGATGACGTCGAGCTGGTCGCCGTACTCGGCCTTGATCCGGCCGATGCGCTCGTCGGCTTCGTTCCAGAACATGAGGTCGCGGCTACGGAAGCCCGAGATCAGCGTGACGTGGTTGCCCAGGCGAAGGTGCTCGCGCATGATCGGGTACACCGGCGGCAGTCCGAGGCCACCGGCCGTGAACACCACGGTCGCGTCCTCGTACTTCGTGAGCTCGCTCGGCCGACCCAGCGGTCCGGCCACGCCGGCCAACGCCATGCCGACGGTCATCTGGTTGAGCTGCAGCGTCGATGTGCCCATGGCCTGAACCACGAGGGTGATCGTGCCGGCGCCCGAATCCCAGTCGGCCAGCGTCAGCGGGATCAGCTCGCCATCAGCAGTGGGCAGCACGCGAACGAACTGCCCGGCCTGCGCCGATCGGGCGATGACCGGTGCGCGTACGGTGAACTCCTCGATGCCCTGGCTGAGATGGGTCTTGCCCACGATGACGGGCAGCTCGCTGGCGAGCTCGGTGTACGTGAGGGCCTTGGCTACCCTCTCGGACACTTCGGCAGGACTGACGTGGGCCATCGTCGCCAGGATCTCCCGCGCCGCCGCCTGGCCGTCCCCAGCCGCACGGATCGCCGTCGAGCCACCGCGGGCGGCATCGCCACCGGTGTAGATGCCGGGGATCGAGGTCTCCTTGGAGCCCGCGTCGCCGGTCTGCTCGATGGTGCCGTACTTGGACACCGTCAGCCTCGGCTCCGAGTCCTTGATGATCGGGTTCGCCGAGTTGCCCAGCGCCATGATGACGAGGTCGGCGTCGATGACGTCCGTACGACCGGTGGGGACCGGGCTACGGCGACCGGACGCGTCCGGCTCGCCCAGAGCGATGATCTCGACGGTGGCGCTCTTCACGAAGTGGGTGTCGTCGCCGCTGAACTCGATCGGCGAGCGCAGCACCTCCAGCTCGATGCCCTCCTCGAGCGCGTGCTCGAGCTCCTCCACGCGGGCCGGCATCTCGGCCCGGGTCCGGCGGTAGACGATGGTCACGTTGCCGCCGAGGCGGCGTGCTGTACGGGCGGCGTCCATCGCGGTGTTGCCGCCGCCGATGATCAGCACCTGCTTGTCCTTCACCGCGGGCAAGGGCGTCTCGTGGTTGCTCTTGTGACCTTGCATGAGGTTCACGCGGGTGAGGAACTCGTTGGCGCTCATGACGTTGAGCAGGTGCTCGCCGGGCACGTTGAGGAACCGGGGAAGCCCCGCACCGCTGCCCACGAAGACCTTCGCGAAGCCTGCGCGACGCAGTTGCTCGAGCGTCGCCGTCTTGCCGACGACGAAGTTCGTGACGAACCGACCGCCGAGCGCCCGGATCTTCTCCACGACGTCGTCGATGAGCTGGTTCGGGAGCCGGAACTCCGGGATGCCGTAGCGCAGCACGCCGCCCAACTCGTGGAAGGCCTCGAACACGGTCACCGGGAAGCCCTCAGCGGCCAGCAGGTACGCGGTGATCAGCCCGGACGGCCCCGAGCCGACGATCGCCACGGGCGGCCTGACAGCGAGTTCCCACGGATCCCGTACGCCCGTGAAGCGGGCCTTCAGCCGCTCCGGCTCGGCCAGCTTCTCCCATTCGGGAAGGAACCACTCGAGCTGGCCGATGCTCATGGAGTGCTTGTGGATGCACATCCCCTGGCACTGGAGCTCCTGCGGGCACACGCGTCCGGTCACATTGGGCAGCGGGTTGCAGGACTCGAGCATCTCGAGCGCCTCGCGGAACTTGCCCTCCCCCAGCAGCTCGAACATCTGCGGGATGTGGATCTGCACAGGACACCCGCCCTGTGGCTCCTTGTGCCCTGCGATCAGCACGCCCAGCTCGCACGGAGCCTCGGCGCACTGCTTGTCGCGCAGCGCCTCGAGCCAGATGAACAGCTCGACATCGCGCCTCGTGTAGCCGAGGTCCATGTAGCCGAGGAAGCCCTTGTTGACCAGCTCGAAATCCTCGGAGCGCACCTCCGGCTCACGGATGTACGGGCCGATGGCGTTCCCGGCGGGCCAGTTCTGGCTGAGCCCGGCGAACATCGGGTAGCGCTTCGACATGTGCTGATCGAGCGCCCTGATGAACATGCGCTTCTTGCCCAAGGGCAGGCGCCACAGGAACCGCATCATGACGCGGCTGCCGTCGTCGTCCCGGCTGAGCACGTCCCACACCGACGCGATGAAGTGCGCGCTCAGCTCGTCCTGACGGAACTCCCAGGCGACCGCCTCCATGCCGTCGGCGGTGAACAGGTCACGGAACGACCGCGGGTCCGCCGACAGTCGCCGCTCCAGCAACCCCAGCTGGCTCGAGAACCCTGAGTCGTTCATTTGATGATCTCCGCATCACACGTGGCCTTGACCCGCGACATGCGGGCCGACAGCTCGTCGGTCAGCGCCAGGCCCTCGAGCGCTTCGGGCAGCATGCGCCCGACCGTCCGGGGCTCGCCGTCGACGACGATGGTCGCCTTCTCGAACAGCTGCGGCAGCTCCTGGTAGCAGGTCGCGCAGTCGTTGCACTTCGAGAGGTCCTCGACATCGAGCCAGATCGGACGCTCAGTCGTCGCGGTTGCCGCAGGAGCGGCAGCCGGAGCCGTCGCCATCGCGGACCCGCCGCCGAGAAGACCCAGATGCAGCGGGTTCCCTGCGGGTGCGGCACTCGAGGTGGCCAGGTCGGCCATCGCCTGGGCGATGACGTCGAGGGCCGACTCGCGGGCGTCAACCGCCTCGGAGTAGCGGGCCGAGAGCGCGTCCAGCTCCGCCTTGTGGGCGGCCGACAGGACAGCTTCGGACTGGCCCGCGAGGAACTGCAGCGTCCGCCAGTACTGACGGCGGTCCTCGACCATCGCCACGATGCCGGCCGAACAGGCCATCTTCACCAGCTGCTCGCGACGGTCGGTCGTGTAGACGAACGGCGTACGCGCGGCACGCTGGCCGACGGGGAGCTCGACGTATTCGGCGATCGGGATCGCCCCGTCCTCCTCGTGCGCCGCCAGCCACCGGAACTGCTTGGCGAAGCGCTGCTCGCCGATGGCGAAGTCGGCCGGGGTGTACGGCTGCTTCATGACCTGGACCTTGCCGTCCGCGTCGCGGTACGTCATCGCCTTGGTCACCCACAGCCCGTTCGGCTCACGGTTCCCGTCGAGGCTGAACCGCTCCGAGATCGTCCGGCCCTTCCGCGGGTCGTGGATGAACAGCGGGCTGACCCGGCTGTCCACGGCCAGCTGGGAGCGCTGGTTGGCGAGGTCCTCGGGCATGCCGTTCTCGGTGTCGCACGGCGTGTACACCACCATCAGCGACGCGCCCTGGCTGTAGCCGAGCATCTCGCCCGACGCCAGCAGGAAGTGCCGGTGGTACGCGGTCGAGGTCGAGCACACGTACACGTTCGGGTGGAACGCGGCGAGCAGCCCGAGCTCCTTGCGGCTCTCCTGCTTGCCGTTGTGCGTGCTGCCGTAGCGGGCGAGGTCGGCGTCCTGGCCGGTGTACGTGGCCGTGGATGCCTGTCCGCCGGTGTTCGAGTAGCCGCCCGTGTCGAGCACCAGCGACTTGATGGGCGTGCCGGCTGCCAGCACCCGCGACATCGCGCCAAAGCCGATGTCGAAGGCCGCGCCGTCACCGCTGATCGTCACCACCACGGGCACGAGCGCGCGCTCGGCCGGGGTGAAGTCACGCCACGACAAGGTCTTGAGCGCCGCGTCGTGCACGCTTGCGTCGTAGGCGCCGTCGAGCTCCATGCGGGCCACGCGCAGCGCGCGGACCTCGTCGACCAGGCCGGAGACCAGGCCCTCGTAGATGCCGACCGCGAGCGGCTGGGCGTCCTGGAACAGGCCGTTGACCCACGGGTCGAGGTACGGCGAGAACGGCATCGTCGAGGCGTACACGCTGGAGCAGCCGGTCGAGTTGGCGATGACGGTCGGCGCGGGGCCGTTGCCGGTCGGGCCCGACTCGTACAGGTAGAGCCGCTTCTCGAGCTTCTCCAGCACTGAGGCCACCCGCACCGCGCGGGGGCTGCCCGCGGGGACACTGGACGTCAACGCGGTCAGCTTCTCGATGAGCTCGTCGAGCTCACGCAGGTGCGCCTGCCGCTGGTCCTCGCCGACCCGGTGGGTCAGCGAGTTGAACAGGTGGATCGCCGTGACCTCACCGCAGCCGCGGCAGGCGCCGTGACCACCGGTCATCGAGTAGTAGTCGTCGCGGGCCAGCAGGATCCGCTTGATGTCACCGCCAGGGGCCGTGGCGTCGACGGTGAGCCGCTTGGGCGTGACCGGCAGCGTTGTCAGCCGCTCGAAGCGGGACTCCAGCATCTCCAGCAGGACGTCGTCCTGCTCCTGGCTGACGAGCGCGTCAGGTCCGCAGACCTCGACGCACTGCATGCAGCCGGTGCACTTCCACGGGTCGATGACCGCGCTGAACAGTGCGCCGTTGCCGGAGCACTTCTTCTCCTCGGCGTCGAAGATCGGACGGGTACGGGCCACGGGGAATGCGGCGATCGCACCGACGATCTGGTCGCACTCGGCCGTCGGCAGGGGCTCGCCGGACAGCGCCGTCATCGCCTCGGACGCGATGCTCGCGAAGTCGCTCGCACCCGAGGACGTGACGAACAGGCGCCGCACCTCGTCGGTCCACGCCGGCACCATCCCGTACCACGTGTCGCGCTTCTTCGGCACCAGGCCGGACGCGTCGATCGCCGACGTCAGCAGGTCGCTGATCTCGTGACCGGAGTTCGGGATGGCGTTGTCGGGGCACGCGATCGCGCACTCCATGCACGCCGTACAGCCGGTCGGGTCGAAGATCGGCACGTTGCGGCGGAAGATGCCCTTGTTCTTGCCCGCGGCGGTGCCGGCCGGCATGAACAGGCCCGTGCCCGGGAGCACCGGAGCCTCGTCGATGACGCCTTCGCGGAACGGCTTGGCGACGACCTCCTCGTAGTAGGCCGGGTCGAACAGGCCGCTGGTACGGGCCGTGCCGACCGACGGGGACATCGCCAGCGAGAGCGCGGGGCGACGCGTGCGCATCTCGGTGGCCTCGACGGCCTCGAACGCCGGGTCGGTGTAGTCGACCAGCATGGAGGCCTGCATGCCGTCGCGAACGACGGCCATGTTGGCCTCGACGACCTTCTCACCGCGGCGGCCGAACTTCTTGGCCAGCTCCGCACGCACCTCGGCCTCGGTCTCAGCCTGCCCACCGTCATGCGCGACGGCATCGACGTGGCCGAGGATCGCGCCGATGAACGCGATGCCCATCATGCGGGTCTCGTACTCCGGGTTGGGAGCGTGCGACCGGGCGATCTTGAACGCGTCCACGACGTAGAACTTGATGCCCCGCTCGCGCATCACGCGCCGGGCGAACGCGGGCAGCTCGGCCCAGACGGCCAGCGGCTCCTTGCTCGACTGCATGATCAGCGTGCCGCCGTTGATCAGGCCCTTGAGCGGGTTGGTGTGCGAGAACACCTGGTGGTCGGGGGCGACGACGACCTCGACGTCCTCGAGCTCGGCGTTGGTGATGAGTACGGGCTCGGGCGACAAGGTGATGTAGTAGTTGGTCGCCGCGCCAGACTTCTCCGAGCCGTACTTGGGTGCCGACTTCGAGTGCATGCCCAGCAAGGAGCTCAGCAGGTCGGTGAGCAGCTTGCCGGTCGCGATCGTGCCGTAGCCGCCGACGGAGTGGAAGCGGATCCGCAAGGCCTCCGGCGGGAGGACGCGCGGGTTCGGGCCCGTCTCGAGCGCCATCAGCTCGGTCTCCGGGTAGGCCTGGCGAAGCTTGTCCTGGAACGCCGCGACGGCCGGAGTCGGGTTGGCCGTGAAGAACTGCGAGCCGAGGTACACCAGCGGCGACGGGTTGCCCGACACCATGTTCTGGAAGCCGGCGACGAGGTGCCGCGGCTGTACGTCGTGACCGCCGAGTCCGAAGATCGCGGTGGTGAGGCGCGGGAGCGCGGCCAGGCCGGGGACGCCGGCGAACAGGTCGGTGCCGGCCTCGGCGTTGGCGCGTGCGTGGAACAGGGCGCTGGTGACGGCCCGGGTGAGGGCGGTGTCGTCGGAGCGCTCGAGGACCGTGATGGCCTTGGCGTTGCCGATGGCGGCGACGAGCTCGGCCTCGGGGAACGGCTGCAGCATCTTGACCGAGACGACGCCGACCTTGAGGCCCTGCGACCGCAGGTGCGGCAGGATCGCGCGGACGTCGTCGGTGATCGAGCCCATGCCGACCATCACGTAGTCGGCGTCCTCGCACTCGTACACGTGAACCGGTGCGTACGACCGGCCGCTGAGCTCGCTGTACTCCGCCATCGCCTGCCGCACGATCGCCGGCACGGCGCTCGCGAAGTGGGTGCGATGGTCGGCGGCGCCAGCCTGGAAGTCGGGCTGGTTCTGCACGGGGCCGGTGAGGCCGGGGTTGTGCGGGTCGACCAGGGCCGGTACGAGCTGGCGCGTGCCCTTGGCGAAGGCATTCAGCCACTGCCGGCGCCACTGGTTGTGCAGGCTGTCCGGGATCCACGCCAGCGTGGCCGTCAGCACCGACTCGTCGCCGTCTTCGACCGCGTCGCTCTGGGCCGTGAGGTGGGCTCGGAGTGCCGCGAGGTCCTTGGCGTCGATGTCGGCGACGTGGCGGTCGAGGAAGCGCTCGAGCTGGAAGACCCGGCCCTTCGCGCCGAACAGCAGTTCCTGGGCGACCGTCGGGCACGGGATACGCCCGGCGGGGTCTCCCAGGTAGTTCTTGATCATCTCGGGCTCGGGCAGCAGCACCTCGCTCATCACGTGGCTGGTCGCGAACCCGTCCATCGCGTTGGCGACGGGCACCAGCGACAGGGCGGACGTGCGGTACGAGATGGCGGCGAGGTCTGCGGCCTCCTGCGCGTTGGAGCCGAACAGCACCGTGTAGCCGGTCGGCAGCAGCGCGTACACGTCGTCGTGCCCGGCCATCACGTTGAGGGAGTGCTTGGTCACCACGCGCGCCGCGACCTGCAGCACGAAGCCGCCGATCTTCTTGCCGACGGTGACGTAGTGCGACTCGAGCCCGTATAGGATGCCCTGGCTCGACGACGCGTTGGAGATGAAGTTGCCTCCGGTGAGCGCCGCACCCAAGGCGCCGCTCTGGGCGGAGTGCTCGCCCTCGGTCTCGACGAAGAACGGGTGCTTGCCCCAGACGTTGAGCTGGCCCTCGGCACGCGCGGCCTCGAACGTCTCGGAGATCTCGGTTGAGGGGGTGATCGGGTAGCCGATCACGCCGCCGCAGACATGCTTCATGACGTACGCGACGGCGCCGTTTCCGTTGATGACCTCGGGGATACCGGGGTAGGTATGCGTCTTCTCAGACATGCCACGCTCCCTCTCAGCGCTTTCGGTCGGAGAAAGCCCGCTCTCACCAACCAGCCCTGGGCGACGGTGCCCTGGCTAGATGCATTGTGCACTTCGTATCCGGGGCGCGGGCGGGCACCCCCCATTTTCCCGGAGTTGCCGGATTCGGAATCGAATGGCCGTCGACGAAATATCAATCCAGGTAGCGATTTCATCATGTCAACACTGTTCACATCTGTGAGTCCTCGTGGCGAGGTGGAGGGTTCGGCAGTCTCGTGCCAGGGTGATCCGTGTGACTTACCTGCGTCGTCTTCTGCCCGGCCTCGTCCTTCCCTTGGCCATCGGCGCCATCGCCTACGGGGTGGGCCACCTCGTCCCCGTGCTCGGCGGCCCGGTCGTCGCGATCCTCCTGGGCCTGATCGTCGGCCAGGTCGCCGGACAGCGCGAGTCGTGGAAGCCAGGCGTCACCTTCGCCTCGAAGAAGGTGCTGCAGACCTCGATCGTGCTGCTCGGCGCGACGATGTCGCTGGCGCAGATCGCGAGTACGGGAGGTCGTACGCTCCCGGTGCTGCTCGGCACCCTGGTCGTCGCCCTGGCAGGCGGCGCGCTGCTCACCCGGCTGCTCGGCGTGGAGAAGATCACCGGCACGCTCGTGACGTACGGCACGGGCATCTGTGGCGCCTCCGCGATCGCCACGATGAGCGCGGTCATCGGCGCTCCGGCCACCTCGATCGCGTTCTCCGTGACGGTCATCGTCGTCTACAACGTGCTCGGAGCCGTCACGTTCCCGATCGTCGGCCACCTCATGGGCCTGTCGCAGGAGGCGTTCGGGCTGTGGGCCGGCACCGCCGTCAACGACACCTCCTCTGTCGTCGCGGCAGCCACGGTGTACGGCGCGACCGCCGTCTCCGTCGCCGTGATCGTCAAGCTCACCCGGACGCTCGCGATCATCCCGCTGGCCCTGTTCGAGTCGTGGCGGACCCACCGCCACTCCGAGGCCGGAACCCGACCCGCCTGGTGGAAGCTGGTGCCGACCTTCCTCGTGCTGTTCCTCGTCGCCGCGGCGGCCCGGTCGCTGGGGTTGGTTCCCAGCTCCTGGGGCCCGGCCATCAAGGAGATCGCGTACATCGGCACCACCGTCGCCATGGCCGCCGTCGGCATGAGCTCCTCACTGGGGGCGATCAAGCGGGCGGGTTGGAGACCCGTCGCTCTCGGTGGTCTCCTCTGGCTGCTCGTGTCGGGGTCCTCCCTGGGTCTGCAGTGGGTCTCGGGCACGCTCTGAGACGTGCGAACGGCCCTCACGCCGCGGCCAGCCGGGCCAGGCTTCGCCGCAGGGCCTGCAGTCCTCGGTCCTCCATGCGGCGTACCGTCGGCTCGCTGAGCCCGAGTTCGGCCGCGAGCTCCCTGCGGTTGACCGGAGGCCCATCGAAGCCGAACCGACGCCGGATGACCTGACGCACCTCGGGAGGCAGGCGTCCGACGAGGCGCTCCAGCTCGTCGAGATCATCGATGGGCTGGAGGTGGTGCACCGCCGCCCGATCCTCCACCTCGCGGGCCGCATCGAGGGGCGCCGGCCACAGCACCTGCCGTACGGCCTCGTTCGACCTCCCCGGAACCTCGGCCGCACTGACCGTCCGACCCAACCGCTGCATCAGGTCGGACTCCGTCCTCCGCCGCGCGAAGTGGCGGGCGAGCTCCTTGACCGGCACCTCGACCCGGCCGCATTGCGTCGCCACCGCGCGACGGACTCCCGCCCTGATCCACGCGGCGGCGTACGGTCCGAACCGGCCACGCCGGTGGTCGTACCGCAACAAAGCCTCGGCCATCGCCACGAAGCCCTCCTGGACCACCTCGGAGAACTGGGCCGTCGATATCCCGAGCTCACCCCGCGCGATGGCCTTCACCAGCCCGGTGTTGGCCAGCAGCAACCTTTCCCGCGCGCGCCGACCCTCGTGCGCCAGGATCAGCAGCTCGCACGCCGTCCCTTCTGCCCTGACCGCGCCGACCAGTGCGCCCTCGGCGAGCACGCCGACCTCGACAGCGACCGCGAGGGCTGCCTCCTCGAGCTCCGTGAGCAGGTGTGTGACCGTCATGCCCTGACCATGTGCCCGGGAGCGGGTCGTGCGTCAGTTGTCCACAGAAGTTCTCGGACAACACCGCGACAACACCAGTTCTGTGGAGTCGCTCACAAAGCCGCGGCCTCGCCGGTGGAGATCAGCAGCAGCTCCTTGCGACGGGCCTCCAGCGCGATCATCGAGCTGAACATCTGGTTGTACGCCGTCTCGTCGGTCACCGGGTTGGTGCGCTGCAGCTTCGACTTCAACGTGGTGATGAGGTGGATGACCTTGAGGAGACGCAACTTGGCCATGTACTCCAGCGCGTACTGGCGGGTGACGGCGATCGGATGGGGCTCGACGGCCAGCCGTACCGCCAACTGCGTGAGCGCGTCGTCGTCCAGCGCGTCGATGATCCGATGGGACCATTCGGTTGCCGGGACGCCCACCGGCGACTGCGGGGCGATGGCCGCGAACAACGCGCGGTACGCCGGATGTGAGTAGTCGTCGGGAGTGGCTCCGTGCCATGACGCGTCGAACGCCTCGGGGTTCTGCAGCACCAGCTTGAGCGTGTCCCGCTCGATCGTCAGCCTGCGGTCGCTCGGGTCGGGCAGCTCGTACGTCACCAGCGCTCCCTGGGCGGCGTCGTCGGGGGGCGGAGTGGCCGGGGCCTGCGGCGAACGCGGGTCCGGTGTCCGGCGTCCCGAGGCCTTGCTGACCTCCTTGCGCACGTCCTCCACGTCGGCGCCCAGCATCGTGGCGAGCTCGCGGACATAGCCGGAGACCAGCGAGCTGTCGCGGATGGACGAGACCAGCGGAGCCGCCTCACGCAGCGCTCCGAGTCGGCCGTCGACCCGGTCGAGGTCGTACTGGCGCAGGACGTTGTTCATGACGAAGCGATACAGCGGCTGCCGCTTGCCCACGAGCTCACGAACGGCGGCCTCGCCCTTCTGCAGCCGCAGGTCGCAGGGGTCGAGCCCGGACTCTTCCACCGCCACGTACGTCTGGGCCGCGAAGTGGTGGTCGCCCGAGAACACCTTGAGCGCCGCCTTCTGGCCGGCCGCGTCGCCGTCGAACGTGAACACGACCTCGCCGTGGAACGCATCGCCGCCGAGCAGCCGCTGGATGAGCCGCGCGTGCTCGTCACCGAAGGCTGTGCCGCAGGACGCGACGGCGGTGTCGACGCCGGAGACGTGCGCCGCCATGACGTCGGTGTAGCCCTCGACGATCACCGCCTGGCTCTTCTTGCCGATGTTCGTACGGGCCATGTCCAGCCCGTACAGCACGTGCGACTTCTTGTAGACCGGCGTCTCGGGGGTGTTGAGGTACTTCGCCGGCATCCGGTCGTCGTCGAACAGCCGTCGGGCCCCGAAGCCCAGCACCATGCCGCCAGCGTCCTTGATCGGCCAGATCGCGCGCCCCTGGAAGAAGTCCCAGCTCCCTTGGCGCATCAGTCCGGCGCTGATCAGCTCGTCCTCCCGGAAGCCGCGACCGCGCAGGTGGGCGCCCAACGCCCGGCCCGACGTCGGTGCGAACCCCAGGCCGAACTTCTCGCAGATCTCTCGCCCGAACCCGCGGCCCTGCGCGAACTGCCGCGCGATCACGGCATCGGGGGTCAGCAACTGCTCGGCGAAGTACTCCGCCGCCGCCGCGTTGGCCTCGAGGATGCGCAGCCGACTGCCGGTCTGCTCCCGCTGGCCCGAGCCCTCGGTGTAGCGCAGCTGCACGCCGTACTTGTCGGCCAGGTGCTCCACAGCCTCCGCGAACGACAGGTTGTTGACCTTGCGAACGAACCCGATGACGTCTCCGGACTCTCCGCAGCCGAAGCAGTAGTAGAAGCCGCGCGACGGCGTCACCTGGAAGCTGGGCGTCTTCTCGTCGTGGAACGGGCACAGGCCCTTGAGCGAGCCGCCTCCGGCCGGCTTGAGGGCGACGTACGAGGAGATGACGTCGTCGATACGCGCACGATCGCGTACCTCCGCGATGTCCTCCTCGTTGATCAGCCCGGCCACGGCCCGAGTCTAGGACCAGTCGGGCGTCAGACCAGCGAGACCATCGAGCGCTCGGCCAAGGACCGACCCGCGGCCTCGGCCAGGAGCAGGGCCGCGCGACCGTCGGCGACCGAGGGAGACGGTGCCGTACCGGCCTCGATCGCGGTCACGAAGTGGTCCAGCTCGGCGGCGTACGCGGCGGCGTAGCGCTCGAGGAAGAAGGGCAGGTACGGGCCCGCGACGGAGGTGCCGGACGCCCCGTGGAACTGGACACCGGTGCTGCGCAGGTTCGTCGTCTCCAGGGTGCCCAGGGGGCCGAAGACCTCGATGCGCTGGTCGTAGCCGGCGGCGCACACCCGGCTGTTGAGGATCGTCGCCGTCGCACCCGTGGCCGACGTCAGCGTGAGCGCGCAGGTGTCGATGTCGCCGATGCCGCGGATGTCGTCGATGAACGCGTGCCCGCTCACGGAGATCTCCGCGATCTCGCCCAGCAGGAACCGCGCCATGTCGAGGTCGTGGATCGTCATGTCCTTGAAGATCCCACCGGAGCCGACCATGTACTGCGCGGGCGCGGCCGCGGGGTCCCGGCTGATGATCGTCACCTGCCGCAACTCGCCGACCTCCCCCGCGTCGAGGCGGGCCTTGAGCTCCAGCACGCCCGGATCGAAGCGACGGTTGAAGCCGACCATGACCCGGTGCTCCGAGCCACGGATAGCCTCGAGGCACTCGTCCACCCTTGCCACGGACAGGTCGACAGGCTTCTCGGTCAGCACGGCCTTCCCCGCTGCCACGGCGGCGATGATCTGGTCGACGTGGTACGCGGTCGGCGAGCCCACCACGACCGCGTCGACCGTGGGATCGGCGAAGACGTCCTGCACACTCTCAGTGGCCTGGGCCCCGACGCACGCCGCCAGAGCCGCCGCAGCACCCGGGACGGGATCGGCGACGAGCGCCACCTCGGCACGGGGATGCGCCAGGACGGTACGGGCGTGCACCTGTCCGATTCGACCTGCACCGATGATGGCGAAGCGGAGCATGCGCTGACTCTTCTCTACGTGCCGAGGAGCCGCGAAAACCCCTCTATATGTCCGGACATACCGCACTCTAGATCAGGACCAAGTGGGGTGTCGACGGGACCCCTCGACGAGCACCGAAATCCTGAGAGATTTGTGAGGACTCTCAGGATCACTTAGAGTGTGACCTTCCATGTTCCCGGAGAAGGACTCATCACCGTGCCCGTACCGAGAAAGTTCCTGATCATCGGCCTCGCCTCTGCCTTTGCGATTGGTGGCGCCGGAGTTGCCACCGCGGCCGCGCTCGACAAGGAGGTGACGGTCGCCGTCGACGGCCACACCGTCGTCGTCAAGGGTTACCTCAACACTGTCGGCGAGGCGCTCGCCAAGTCAGCGATCACGCTGGAGCAGAAGGACACCGTCATCCCGCAGGCCGACACCGCCCTGGCGGACGGCCAGACCATCACCGTCACCCGGGTCCGCGCCAAGCAGGTCTCCGTCGTCCACGACGGCACGACCGCCCCGGTCACCACCTACGAGACCACCGTGTCGGGCGCTCTGCGCGACGCCGGCGTGTCCGTCAGCTCCGACGACCGGGTCTCCCCCGGTCTCACCGACGTGATCACCGACGGCCAGTCCGTCACCGTGCAGCGCGTCACCGTCACGACCGTCGACACCACGGCCGCGATCGCCTACAGCACGAGCACCGTGAACGACGCCACCCTGACCAAGGGCACCAAGAAGGTCACCACGAAGGGCGTCGACGGCGTGAAGACGTCGACGTACAAGGTGGTCACCGTCGACGGCGTCGAGGAGTCTCGCACGCTGGTCTCCGAGGCGGACACCACGGCCCCGGTCACGCAGGTCACCTCCGTCGGCACCAAGGTCACGGCGGCCCCCGCGACTGGCACGTACGTCCCCCCGACGGGCGGCGGAGCCATCAACCTGGCCAACGAGGCCATGTGGGACAGGGTCGCCAAGTGCGAGTCCGGCGGCAACTGGCACATCAACACCGGCAACGGCTACTA
>JAPUEI010000078.1 GCA_027492675.1 Propionibacteriaceae bacterium
GCCCAGAGGGCGGCGGAGGTGCGGTCGGCGACGCCGAGCTGGCGGAAGACGCTGTTGAGGTGGACCTTCACCGTACGTTCCGCGATGCCCAGCGCCCGGGCGATCTGCTTGTTCGCCATCCCCTGGCTGACGAGGCCGAGCACCTCGCGTTCCCGCGGGCTGAGTCGCTCCCCCTCGCTGCGGCCGGCCGTCGGCAGCAAGGCCTTCGTGACGCGCGGGTCGAGTGGCGCCTCGCCTCGAGAGGCCGCCAGCACGCCCGCGACCAGCGCCTCGGGCTCGCTGTCTTTCAGCATGAACCCCGAGGCCCCCGCGTCGATGGCCCCGCGCACCCTGGGCTGCTCCGAGAATGACGTGAGGATCACCACCGGGGTCCCCGGTCGTACGGCGAGCACCTCCCGCGTGGCCGTCACGCCGTCCATGCCGGGCATGGAGAGGTCCATGAGTACGACGTCCGGCTCGAGGTCGACGACGGCCGAGGCCGCGTCCGCGCCGTCGGCGCACTGGCCCACCACCCGTACGGAGCCGCTGGCCTCGAGCAGCGCAGCCAGCCCCGCCCGTACCAGCGCATGGTCGTCCACGAGCAGCACGCTCACGCGATCGTCGGTCATGGGGCGATCTCCAGTCTCCAGCACGTTCCGCGGCCGGGGGCGGTGGCGACGCTGAGGGTCGCGCCGTGGTCCGCGGCGAGGTCCGCGAGCAGTCGCAGGCCGAAGTGACCGGACTCCACGGCACCTTCAACCGTCGCGTCGTCCATGCCTGAACCGTCGTCGACGACGGTGAGTACGACGTGTCCGGGCTCCGTGACCAACGTGACGTCCACGGCGGTCGCGTCGGCATGCTTGGCCACGTTGCGCAGGGTCTCCTGCGTCGTGCGATAGACCAGCCGCTGCTGCTCGGCGCTCAGTGCCTCGCTCGCCAGCGGATCGATGGTCACAGAGGTGGCGACGCCCCGGCTGCGGACGATCGCGGCGAGGTCGTCCAGCGCTGCAGCCAGCCCCGCCGTGTCGAGGTTCGGCGGGTAGATGTCGACGAGCAGGGTGCGCAGCGACGAGACCCCCGACCGTACGGCACCCGCCGCCGTACCGAGCTGCTCCGCAGCCTTGCCCGTCGCCTGCTGCTGCGCCCCGGCGACGAGCAGCGACGCCGCAACCAGCTCCTGTACGACACCGTCGTGGAGGTCCGCCGCGATCCGCCGCCGCTCGTCGAGCGAGGCGTCCAGCGCCCGCTGCAGCAGGAGCTCGCGGGCCGCCCGCCCGCGGCGCAGCCTGTCCACCAGCGTCCACAGCAGCGGCGTGATGAGCACCACGAAGAGCAGCAGGCTCGACACGATGGTGCCGCCGAAACCACGCCACAGGTTGCCGGTGCGCGCGGTCACGCTCTCGTACGTCCTGTACGTCTCGAAGAGCACCTGTCTGCCCGTCGGCGTCCACACCGGGCGGTAGACCTCGACCAGCCTTCCCTGCGCGCGCTCGAACGCGTTCTCCGACTTGGTGAGGTTGCTGACCTCGGCCACGGTCGCGGGGTCCGACAGCACCTTGCGCTGGTCGTCGCCGAGGACGAACTGCTGCCCGATCAGCTCGGGTTCGTCGCTGTACAGCACCACTCCGTCGGGCGACCAGATCTTCACCCGCAGGAACATGCCGTCGGCGAGGACGCGCTGCCGCACGACGGCGTCGAAGCGCTGCCGCGCGCCCGGGTCGCCGTCGAGCAGCGAGTCCTCCAGCGCAGGCATGATGACCGTCTTGGCGAGCAGGTCGGTGAGCTGGGACGCGTCATTGAGTGCCTCCTGCTCGGCCATGCTCCGCACGACGATGATGCCCAGCCCTCCCACGAGGACGAGGACGCCCAGGGCGGCGGCCGCGACCCGGAGCACGATGCGTCGCACGTCCACGGGACCGTCGACCTGCCGAGAGGCGCCCGCGACGACCGTCCGGAACGGCAGATCGGTCGTGGGCTCGCTGGTCATGACGCCCATCATCCCTTGCCCGACCCACCCTTACCGCTGCTCCCGTCATGTCCGTCCGAGTCGTCCCCGGAGCGGGTCTTCCCGGAGTCGTCTCCCGTCGTCGCGGTGCTCGTCGATCTGGCCGTGGCCGCCGTCTTGGTGGGCGACGAGGTCGTGGTGTCGTCCGACCCGCGGCCCCGCTTGTCGCTTGCGGTGGTCGAGTCGTCGGCAGCACGCGTCTGGGACGAACTCGGCACCGAGGTGGGCGAGCGCCGATCGTCGATGCTTGGTGCGACGGTCGCGCCCGACGGGATGGTTGCCGGGATGCGCTGGCCGAAGGTGCTGTTGCCGGTCACGCCGAGCAGCGCGGGCAGCGTCGCGACCCCGGCGGCCAGGACCAGCAGGACCGTGCGCTTCATGGTGGCTCCTTCGATCGGTACACCACCAGTGAGCCGGTCCGCCGGTGCTACGCGCTATCGGACCTTGGTTCTAGAACCCGGTCAGAGCGCGTCGACCAGCGATCTCGCGGCACCCACGATGATCGCCATCGCGTCCGTACGCGGCATCACCTTCTTGGCCGGTACGAGGTCGTGGCCGGCCCCCGGCACCGTGACCAACATCCGGCTGGGCTCGTCGAACCACCCCGCCGGGACCGCGCCCCGCACCTCTTCGGCGCCTCCGAACGTGTCTCGCTCACCCTGTACGACGGTGACCGGCACCGTCACTCCTGCGAGCTCGGTCACCCGCGAGCGGCTCGGCTGGCCGGGCGGATGCAGCGGGAAGGAGCACGCGAGGACGGCCTGCTGTGCCGGCAGATCGGGGTTCGCGCTCCCCCGGCACGCGCACCGGGCCCCGGCGCTGTGACCGCCGACGATCAAGGGGATGTACGGGTGGGCCTCGGCCACGTGTCGTACCGCCGTCGCCCACCCCGGATCTAGCTGCTCAGGACGCGCCCGCATCGGACCGCCCGCCACCTTCCACGGCTGCTCGTGGCGGATCACCGTGATGCCGTGCGCTGGGAGGTCGGTCGCGAGGGCCACCAGGTCGGCGCCGTCGATCTTGCCGCTCGCGCCATGTCCGAGAAGCAGCACGGCGCGTGGGCTGTCGCAGGCGGACACGTGGAGCCGTCCTCCATCGGCGAGGTCGACGACCGTCAATGACGCGCGAGATGCCCCCGCGCCTTCCTCGGGCGCGGGGGCATCAGTCGTCATGACGACGATCATCGCCTGCCGGAGCCGCTCTTGCCACCGTGACCGCCGGAGTCGTCGCCCGCCTCCGTACCGCGGCCGTGGTCATCGCCGGACTCCGTACCGCGGCTGCGGTCGTCACCGGCCTCCGTACCGCGGCCCTGGTCGTCGCCTGCCTCGGTCGACGACGAGCGGGTCGCCTCGGATCGGTGCGTGGCCTCGGCCGTCGCCGAGCGCGTGGCGTCGTCCGAACCCCGGCCACGACCATGGTCGTCGACCGAGGAGGGTGATGCGGTCGGGATCGAGGTCGTGGCATCGTCGGAACCCCGGCCGCGGTCGTCAACGGTGGCCGACATGGTCGGGCTGGCCGAGGTGCGTGAGTCGTCCGCGGTGGACGAGGAACCGGTCGGAACCCGGCTGGGAACGGCGTTCGCGTTCGCGCTGGCGATGCCCAGCACGGCGGGGACGGCGGCTGCGCCGGCGACGATGGTGATGATGATGCTGCGCTTCATGATGGCTCCTCAGGTGGTGTCCTGCGTGTGTCCACCAGTCAGCCAGTGCCTCGGACCTAGCCACCATGAGACGTTGGTCCTAGTACCCGCGCCTCAGGACTCCTCGATCGGCAGCACCAGTTCAGGGCTGTTGTTCGCGACGGTGTTGACGGCGGTGGACACGGCGTACGCCTCGAGGACGTCGGCGGCCGTGACCGACAACAGGTCGCGAGCAGCCTGTGGGTCCTCCAGCGACGGATCCAGCCAGGCGGACCATGACTCGGGAGGGATGATCATCGGCATCCGGTCGTGGATGTGGCCCAGCCGGTCGGTCGCACGCGTCGTGATGATCGTGGCCGACGTGAGCCACTCCTCGGTGACGGGATCCTTCCAGAACTCGTACAGACCAGCCATGACCAGCAGCCCGGACGCGGGGCGGATGAAGAACGGCTGCTTCACCGGCTTGCCCTTCGCGGTGAGCAGGTCCGTCTCGTACCACTCGTAGTAGCCGTCGGCCGGAAGCAGGCAGCGACGTGTGGCCAACGCCCTGCGGAAGGCGGGCTTCTCGGCGATCGACTCGACGCGGGCGTTGATCATCGGAGCTCCACCGGGCCCCTTCGACCAGGACGGCACCAGACCCCAGCGCGGAGCGACGAGCTTTCGCACGACCACGCCGGTCTCACGGTCAGGACGCTCGACCACGGCCGGCACGTGGTCGGTCGGCGCGACGTTCCACGAGGCAGGAGGCAGCTCCAGCACCTGCTGC
The DNA here is from genome assembly GCA_027492675.1 of Propionibacteriaceae bacterium. Lineage (GTDB taxonomy): Bacteria > Actinomycetota > Actinomycetes > Propionibacteriales > Propionibacteriaceae > Fen-668. The sequence goes on from JAPUEI010000078.1 coordinate 4,390, forward strand.
AGCTCGAACGTCTCGCGCAACAGAGCCTCGTCGGCCGAGGTGGCGTACCGTCCACACATACCTGCGGAATCTACCCGTCCGTACGAATTGTGGTCCGGTGATTGGTACGCAGCCCGCTGACCGGGTAGGAATGACCCATGAGTCTGCTGCGCTTCGCCGGTCGCACGATGCTGGCCAGTTTCTTCGTCGTCCAGGGCGCCAAGGCGGTCATCAACCCCGAACCACTGGTGGCTGACGCCGACCCGCTCGCCAAGGCCTTCGTACCGCTCGCCCAGAAGGTCGCCCCCGCCTCGTTCGCCGGCTACATCCCGGACGAGACCAAGACGCTGGTACGGGTCACGGGTGCGGCTCAGGTCGTCGGAGGCCTGATGCTCGCCACGGGCATCGGTCGTCGCCTGGGCGCCACGGTGCTCGGGCTCTCCCTGGTGCCTCACGTGATCGCGTCGCGCCCCTCCAAGGGCGCCACGAGCGAGGAGCGCCAGATCGCTCAGTCCCAGCTGCTCCGCAACGTGGCGCTGCTGGGCGGCGCCATCCTGGCCTCGCTCGACACGCAGGGCCGTCCGAGCATCGCCTGGCTCGCCGACGACCGCCGGCAGCGGCTCGCCTCGGAGGCCGAACGCACGGCGAATCAGCTCGGCGCCGGCGCCAAGCGCTGGGGCCGCGGCCTCACGAAGGACGCGAAGCGCGCCGCCGAACAGGCCGCCAAAGACACCAAGAGCACCCGCAAGGCGCTGGCCCGCGAGCTGAAGCTGGCCGGCAGCCAGGCCAAGCTCAAGGCTGCCGGGGCGCAGCGCCAGATCGAGCACGCGCTCAGTTGACCGAGCCCGCGCCCGTCCCCTGGGCCGCCCCGACAGCGGCCAGCCCTGTACGGGCGCGAGTCGTCGTACCCGGCTCCAAGTCCGCCACCGCACGCGCCCTGCTGCTTGCGGCCATCGCCGACGGCCCCGGCACGATCACAGGACCCCTCGAGGCCCGCGACTCGCAGCTCATGCGCAACGCGTTGCGCGCGCTCGGAACGAGAATCGACGACACCGACCACCTCACCTGGACGATCGTCCCGGCGCCAGTCCCCAGGGCGGGGTCGGAGATCGACTGTGGCCTGGCGGGGACCGTCATGCGGTTCGTGCCTCCGGTGGCCGCGCTCGCGGCAGGGACGACGCGGTTCGTGGGCGACCCGTACGCCTCGGCCCGACCCGTACAGCCCATCCTCGATGGTCTGCGCCAGCTCGGCGCCACCGTCGACGGTGACGAGCTGCCATTCTCGGTGACGGGCCCGGTGACCGGCGGTACGGCCTCGATCGACGCGTCCGGCTCGAGCCAGTTCATCTCCGGGCTGCTGCTGGCCGGCGCACGCTTCCCCGACGGCCTCACGCTGCGCCACGACGGCGACTCGGCGGTCCCGAGCCGTCGGCACATCGACATGACGGTCGAGTGGCTGCGCGCCCGCGGTGTGGTCATCACCCAGCCCGACGACGAGACCTGGGTCGTCGCGCCCGGCCCGATCAAGGCGGTGGCCGCCACGGTCGAGCCCGACTTCATGACCGCCGCCCCGTTCCTCGCCGCCGCACTCGTCACCGGCGGCTCCGTCACGGTCGCCGGCTGGCCGAAGCGCTCCACGCAGCCCGGCATGGACCTCGGTGACGTGCTGTCCGAGTTCGGCGCCTCGGCGGCCCTCGACGATGCGGGACTCACCGTGTCGGGCGCGGGCCGGATCCACGGCGTCGACCTCGACCTGCACGACGCCTCCGAGCTCGTACCCGTCGCCGCCGCGCTGGCTGCCCTGGCCGTGTCTCCATCCACCATCCGCGGCGTCGCACACATCCGGGGACACGAGACCGACCGGCTCGCGGCCCTGGCCTCCGAGATCACCGGGCTCGGCGGGTCGTGCGTGGAGACCGCCGACGGACTCGACATCACTCCCGCGCCACTGCACTCGGGCACCTTCCACTGCTACGCAGACCACCGCCTGGCGCACGCCGGAGCCGTACTCGGCCTCGTCCGGTCGGGCATCGTGCTCGACGACGTCGCGTGCACGTCGAAGACCATGCCGCGCTTCCCCGAGACGTGGATGGGCATGCTCCGATGAGCCGACGGGGCGGGCTGTACGAGGACGAGCACGCCGGTTTCGACCGTCCCGCGCGTCGCACCAGGCCCCGTACGAAGGACCGTCCCAACTACGCCGCACTCGACGTGGCACGGGTGGTCACCATCGACCGCGGCCGGTACAGGTGCGTCATCGAGGGGCGGCCGGTGTCCGCGACCAAGGCGCGCTCACTAGGCCGCAAGTCGGTCATCGTCGGCGACCTCGTGCGACTCGATGGCGACACCTCCGGCGACGAGGGCACGCTGAGCCGCATCGTGGAGGTCGTCGAGCGGGTGACCGTGCTGCGACGTACGGCTGACGACGACGACCCGTACGAGCGTCCCATCGTCGCCAACGCCGACCAGCTGGTGATCGTGACGGCACTGGCCGATCCGCCGCCCCGGGTGGGCATGATCGACCGGATGATGATCGCCGCGTTCGACGCCGGCATTCTGCCGCTGCTGTGCCTCACGAAGTCCGACCTCGAGGACCCGGCCGACCTGATCGCCGCGTACGAACCTCTCGGTGTTCCTGTCGTCGTCACGCGCATCGGTGCCGAGCTGGCCGAGCTGAGGTCGTACCTCGACTCGCACGTCAGCGTCCTGATCGGCCACTCGGGAGTGGGCAAGTCGACGTTGGTGAACGCGCTGATCCCGGGCACGAATCGCACCACCGGCGTCGTCAACGATGTCACCGGTCGCGGTCGGCACACCTCCACCTCGGCGATCGCGCTGGAGCTCCCCGGCGGTACGGGCTGGGTCATCGACACCCCCGGCATCCGCTCGTTCGGGCTCTCGCACGTCGACCCGCACAACGTGCTGGCGGCCTTCTCCGACCTCGCCGAGCTCAGCGACGACTGCCCGAGGGGATGTACGCATGCGGCGAGCGAGCCGGAGTGCGCCCTGGACGCCGCCGTCGCCGCGGGCAAACTGGCGCCCGAGCGGCTCGCGTCGTTCCGTCGGATCCAGATCGTCGACCGCGTCGGCTGACGCGCGAGGGGCATGCCGCTGAGGGTCCCGCTCCGCCCGTACAGGCACCGGTAACCTGTCGCCCATGGCAGCCCGCAAGGACCTCACTGACGACCTCCGCTTGGCCCACGTGCTGGCGGACAACGCCGACTCGATCACGCTGGCCCGGTTCCGGGCACAGGATCTCCGCGTCGAGACGAAGCCGGACCTCACGGAGGTCTCGGACGCCGACACCGCCGTCGAGGAGGCAATCCGTCGTTTGCTCGGCAGCAGCCGGCCGCGCGACGCCGTCCACGGCGAGGAGGGCGAGGACACGGGCTGGGGACCTCGCCGCTGGGTGATCGACCCGATCGACGGCACGGCCAACTTCGTCCGAGGCGTGCCTGTCTGGGCGACCCTGATCGCGCTGATGGTCGAGGACCGCGTGGAGGTCGGCGTCGTGAGCGCGCCCATGCTGGGGCGGCGCTGGTGGGCCTGTACGGATGGCGGCGCGTACACCGGCAAGTCGCTCATGAACGCCTCGCGGATGCAGGTCTCCCAGGTGAGCACGCTGTCGGACGCGTTCCTGTCGTACTCGTCGCTCCACGGCTGGGTAGGCGCCGAGCGCGGGCTGCAGTTCGGCGATCTGATGCGGTCGGTGTGGCGTACGCGCGCGTTCGGCGACTACTGGTCGCACATGCTCGTCGGCGAGGGCGCGGTCGACATCTCGGTGGAGCCGGAGCTCGCGTTGCACGACATGGCCGCGCTCGATGTGATCGTCCGCGAGGCGGGCGGCAAGGCGACATCCATCGACGGCACGCCGGGAGTCGGTGGACCCGGCCTGCTCTGTACGAACGGGCTGCTGCACGACGAGGTCCTGGAGCTCCTCGCGGAGTTCGACGACGAGGACCCGGCCGAGCCCGTGGAGACCGAGGAGTCCGTCATCATCGTGGGCCGCCGCGGCCTCCCGCCGGGCGAGTAGCACTTCGTACTTCTACCCCTGTCGGGGAGAGGTCTGGTACCCCTCGGGGAGAGGTCTGGTACCCCTCG
>JAPUEI010000079.1 GCA_027492675.1 Propionibacteriaceae bacterium
CGGTAGAAGTACAGCGGGAAGTCGTCGGGCGGGAAGATCTCGCAGAACGTCACCGGCGTGGGCAGCCGCGCGTCCGTACCGACGAAGTCCGTCGAGACGCCGAGCTCGGAGAGCGCCCGACGGACGAACCGGCCGAACGGGTCGCTGCCGGTCTTCGTGATGACGGCCGAGCGGCGGCCGTACCGGGCGGCGGCCACGGCGACATTGGTCGCGCTGCCGCCGAGGAACTTGCCGAAGCTCGTGACGTCTTCCAAGGGCACGCCGACCTGCGTCGGGTAGATGTCGACGCCGACGCGGCCGATGCAGACCACATCGAAGGGCTCAGCCATGGACGCGTACCCCCTCCAGCGACGCCCTCACCCGCGAACTCAACGTGAGAGTGCACCTCGTGACGCGCCACGCCGGATCGACCGCGCGTGTCGTGCACTCTTCAGCGCCATCCTGTCACGCCGGCGGCCCCGACGATCGGCTACAGGCAGTGGCCGCCGGCTACAGGTAGTGCCGCTGGGACGCCTTCTCGCTCACGTACTCCTCGTACGCCTGCTGCGTGCTCTCGAGCGTCGAGACCTGCGAGACGGGGACGTCCCACCAGGCCGTACCGGGTGGGTTCGGTCCGTACAGGCTGGTCTCGATGTACAGCACGGTCGTACGGTCGCTGGCCGCTGCCTTCGCGTAGTTCGCCCTGAACTCGGCGATCCCGTGGCAGCGCAGCACGTCCGCGCCCCAGCTCGCGGCGTTGGCCGCCAGGTCGAGCGGGACGTCCTCGCCGTCGAGCCGGCCGGACGCGGAGCGGACCTTGTAGCGCGTGCCGAAGCGCTGCGAGCCGCGCGACTCCGACAGCGCGCCGATCGAGGCGAAGCCGTGGTTGTCGAGCAGGACGAGGATCACCTTGATCCCCTCCTGCACGATCGTCGCGAGCTCCATCGGCAGCATCTGGTAGGTGCCGTCGCCGACGATCGCGACCACCTGACGCGCGTCGCCGACGGCGAGCTTCACGCCCATCGCCGCGGGGATCTCGTAGCCCATGCACGAGTACGCGTACTCCAGGTGGTACTGCTCCGGCGTACGGGCGCGCCACAGCGCCTGCAGGTCGCCCGGCATCGAACCGGCGGCGTTGATCAGCACGTCGTGGTCGTCGAGGAGGTCGTTGAGCGCCCCGAAGACCTCGGTCTGCGCGGGCAGCTCCTGGTCGTGGGGGCCGATGCAGGTGTCGATGACCTCCTGCCAGGCGGCGTCCAGGTCGACGGCTTCCTGCTGGTACGAAGGGGCGGTGCTCCACCCGTCGAGGGCGGCCGTGAGCGCCTCGAGCGCGCTCCGAGCGTCCGCCACGACCATCTCGGCGGAGTGCTTCGCGGCGTCGAAGGAGCCCACGTTGATGTTGACGAATCGCACGTCGGGGTTCGCGAAGACGGTGTGCGAGGCGGTCGTGAAGTCCGAGTAGCGGGTGCCGATGCCGATCACGAGGTCGGCGTCTCGGGCCAGGGCGTTCGCGGCCGAGGAGCCTGTGGACCCGAGGCCGCCGACGGCCATCCGGTGGTCGAAGTTGATCGCGCCCTTGCCGGCCTGGGTGTCCGCGACGGGGATGCCGGTCGCGGCGGCGAACGTACGCAGCGCCTCAGAGGCCTCCGAGTAGACGACCCCTCCCCCGGCGACCACGAGTGGGCGGGTCGAGGCCTTGATGGCCGCGACCGCACGGGCCAGGGCGGCGGGCTCGGGGATGGGCCGCCCGACGTGCCACAAACGCTTGCCGAAGAGCGCGACCGGGAAGTCGTACGCCTCGGCCTGTACGTCCTGGGGCAGGCAGATCGTGACGGCGCCCGTCTCGACCGGGTCCGTGAGGACGCGCATCGCGGCGAGCAGAGAGGGAATCAGCTGCTCGGGCCGGTTGATGCGGTCCCAGTAGCGGGAGACCGGCTTGAACGCGTCGTTCACGGAGATGTCGAGCGAGCGCGGGTCCTCGAGCTGCTGCAGCACCGGGTCGGGGAAGCGGGTCGCGAAGATGTCCGAGGGCAGCAGCAGCACCGGCAGCCGGTTCGTGGTCGCCAGCGCGGCACCCGTCACCATGTTCGTCGCGCCGGGGCCGATGGACGAGGTGACGGCCCAGGTCTGGAGGCGGTTCGTGGTCTTGGCGTACGCCGCCGCAGCATGGACGGCACCCTGCTCGTTGCGGACCAGGATGTACGGCAGGTCCGGGGCGTCCGTGTCGCCGTCGAGGCGCTGGAGCTCGGCCTGGAGCAGCGCCTGGCCGATGCCGGCCACGTTGCCATGGCCGAAGATGCCGAAGCAGCCGGCGAACAGCTGGTGCTCGTCGCCGTCGCGCTCGGTGTACTGATGGGCGAGGAACGTCACGACCGCCTGGGCGACGGTGAGCCGGACTGTCTGTGACAACGTCGTCTCCGGGTTGGGTAGGCGGCCGGTCAGACCGCTGGGATCAGGATGTCACGGACGATTCCGTCGAGTTCCTCGTCGGCGGCGAGGAACTGACGCAGCGTCCGCCGGGTGGCGCCGAAGTCGGCGAACTCGGCCGGGGTGAGCCCGTCGACCTCGTACGCCTTGCGGAACTCGGGCATGGTCGCCAAGGCGTCGAGGATCTTGGGCTCGACCGACAGGTCCATCCGGGGCTGGGGGTCGATGCCGCTGCCTTGGAAGCGCTGCTGCCAGGCGAAGGGCGGGGAGAGTACGAGGTCGCCGCCGACGAACTCGGTCCACTGCAGCGCGTTCCGGTACGCCGCGACGAGCACCCGGGAGCGCAGGCCGCGGGCCGTGAGCTCGGCGTACGCACGTTTCGTGGCCGCGACCCCCGCCCACTCGAGGTAGCCGGGGTCGAAGCAGAGGCGGTCGCGGTCGTGGACCGACTTCAGCCAGTCGTCGAGGCGTCCGGCCATGAGCGTGACCACGGGGCCCATCGTGGCGACGTCCTTACCCTCGGCCTCACGTCGGCGCAGGCCGCGCTCGATGGCCTCCGCGGCGGCGACCACCTGGGCGACGGTGAACGAGACGGTGACGTTGATGCTGACGCCTTCGTACGTCGCCTGCTCGATCGCGGCGAGCCCGATGTCCGTGGCGGGGATCTTCACGATGACGTTGGGTGCGAGGCCGGAGAAGTGCACGGCCTGGGCGACGAGCGCCTCGGCGCTGCGGGCCAGCCGCGGGTCGGTCTGCATCGAGAGCCGACCGTTGACGCCGCCGTACGTCTCGAACGCCGGCAGCAGGAGGCGGGACGCCTCGACGGAGATCTCCTCGACCAGGCGCCAGCCGATCTGGGACTCGGTGGCGTCAGGCAGCTCGCGCGCCAGCTCGGCGATGCGGGCGGTCCAACGCGGCAGGTCGGAGCGGATCGCGGACAGCGCGATGACCGGGTTGCAGGTCGCGCCCACCGCACCCCACGAGATCGACGTCGCCAGCTCGCTCAGGGTGGCCGAGTCGTTCCAGAGCACGGTCGGCCCGCGGCTCGTCATCAGACCCAACGGCGTCGTACTCTCGGTCATGTCCTGACATTATCATCATCTGTCAGGATCAATCGCGGAAGAGTCGCTCCATGGTGGGCTCGATCTCGGTGTCGGTGAACGCGAAGCCGGACTCCGTCAGCCGGCCCGGGAGGACGTTCTGGCTGCTGAGCATGGCCTCGGTGACGAACTGTCCGCCGAAGATCGCGCGGGCCACGGGCAGCGGGAACGGGATCACCGTGGGCCGGCGCAGCGCCCTCCCCAGCGCCTTGGTCCAGCGCGCGTTCGTCACCGGGTGCGGGGCGGTGAGGTTGACCGGGCCCGTGATCTCGGAGTCGAGCAGGCTGCGGATGGCGGCCACCTCGTCGTCCAGCGAGATCCAGCTCACGACGTGCTGGCCGTCGGCCACAGGGCCGCCGAGCCCGAGCTGGAACGGGATCAGCTGCTTGCCGATGTAGCCGCCGCGCGGGCTCATGACATGGCCTGTACGAAGCAGCACCGTCGGCACGGGAGCCTTCTCCGCGGCCGCCTCCCAGGCGACCACGAGGTCGGCGAGGAAGTCATGTCCGGCCGGGCTGGACTCGTCCACCGCGGTGTCGCCGGTCGGCCCGTAGTAGCCGATCGCGGACCCGCTCAGGAAACGCTGGCAGCGTCCGTCTGCGGAGAGGTTCGCGACGACCGTCTCCGTGGTCTCGATGCGCGAGTCGAGGAGGGACTTCTTGTACGCCTCCGTCCAGCGGCCACCCGCGATCGACGCGCCCGCGAGGTTGACCACCGCGTCCACGTCGTTGAGGCCGACGTCCGCGATCGTGCGCCGCGCGGGGTCGTACTGCCGCTGGTCAGGGCTGGTCGGGGCGTGACGGACGAGACGTACGACCTCGTCGCCGGCCCACCTCAGAGCCTGGACGAGTGCGGAGCCGATGAGTCCTGTACTGCCGGTGATCGCGACGCGCATGACGCCACGGTAGTCGGCCGTCAGCCGATCAGGCCGTGCCTGCGGAACGCGAGCTGGACGCCGTCCTCGTCGGGGCTCGTCGTGACCTCGTCGGCGACGGCCTTGACCTCGTCGGGGGCGTTGCCCATGACGATGCCCACGCCCGCGTGCTCGAGCATCTCGACGTCGTTGTAGCTGTCGCCGATGGCGATCGTGTCGGCGCGGTCGATGCCGAGATGGGCGCAGACCACGTCGATGCCGGTGGCCTTGTGGACGCCGGGGATCATCATCTCCCCCGCGCTGGCGCCGAACACCGTGACCGAGGACGGCACGATCTCGAAGTCGGTGAACTCGGCGCGGATCTCGTCGATCGACACGGGCGCGTCGAAGTAGACGGCCTTGGTGAGGTGCGCGTCGTACGGATCGCCCGTCACCTCGATGGTCTCGACGTACGTCAACAGCCCGTGCTGTACATCGGTGAACGCGGGGTCGCCGGCCACCTCGGCAGTGATCACCGCGCGGAGATGGTCGCGGGCGCGCACCGAGGAGTAGACGCGGTCGTTGGCCTGGAAGTAGTAGCCGCCGCCGTGCGTGTCGAAGAAGTCCGCGACGTGGCGCGCAGCCTCGGGGCTCAGCCGCTCATGGCGCAGGACGTCAGAGCCGATTTGTACGAAGGCGCCCGAGGCGACCACGTACCCGTCGAACCCGAGCTCGGTGATCTCCGGCACGAGCTCGACCATCGACCTGCCCGTACACACGAAGACCAGATGTCCGTTGTGCTGGGCCTCGTGGATCGCTGCCACAGCGCTGGCCGGCACCTGCCCGTAGTCGTTGATCAGCGTGCCGTCGACGTCGAGGAAGACAGCCTTGCGGTTCATGCGTACGGGATCCTCTCGGTCGGACTCTCGATTCTGCCGCACCACCGGGAGCCGGCCGCCGCTCGTCTCGCCTGAGAGTGCACGACGTGCCGCAACACGCCGTACCGACCGCGCGTGTCGTGCACTATCTGGGGCATCCGGGACGCAGGAAGGCCCGCCCCGGACGGATCCGGGACGGGCCTCGTGGCTACTGCTGGTGTGCCTTGCTCAGTGAGCGTGGCCAGCGGGCTCGTCGTCGTCGGCCGGCTTCTCGACCACCAGGGTTTCGGTGGTGAGCAGCAGGGCGGCGATGGAGGCCGCGTTGGCGAGCGCCGAGCGGGTGACCTTGACCGGGTCGATGACGCCGGCCGCGATGAGGTCGACGTACTCGCCGGTCGCCGCGTTGTAGCCCTCTCCGGGCTTCATCTCGGAGACCTTGGAGACGATCACGTACCCCGGAACGCCACCGTTCTCGGCGATCCAGCGCAGCGGCTCGACGACGGCCTTCGCCACGATCGAGACGCCGGTCTTCTCGTCACCGACCAGACCCAGACCACCCTCGAGCACCCGAGCCGCGTGAACCAGCGCAGAACCGCCGCCGGCCACGATGCCCTCCTCGATCGCGGCGCGCGTCGCGGAGACGGCGTCCTCGATCCGGTGCTTCTTCTCCTTGAGCTCGACCTCGGTGGCCGCGCCGACCTTGATCACGCAGACGCCGCCGGCGAGCTTGGCGACCCGCTCCTGCAGCTTCTCGCGGTCCCAGTCGGAGTCCGACCGCTCGATCTCGGCCCGCAGCTGCTGCACGCGCGCCTCGACCGCCGAGCTCTCGCCCGCACCGTCGACGATCGTGGTGTTGTCCTTGGTGACGACGACGCGACGAGCGCGGCCGAGCACCTCCAGACCCACCTGATCCAGCTTGAGGCCGACCTCAGGAGCGACGACCTGGCCGCCGGTGAGGGTCGCGATGTCCTCGAGCATGGCCTTGCGACGGTCACCGAAGGCCGGAGCCTTGACGGCGCACGACGTGAACGTGCCGCGGATCTTGTTGACGACCAAGGTCGACAACGCCTCCCCGTCGACGTCCTCGGCCACGATCATGAGCGTGCCCTTGGCAGCGATGACCTTCTCCAGAACAGGCAGCAGGTCGTTCATCGAGCTGATCTTGCCCGAGTGGATGAGGATGTACGGATCGTCGAGGACGGTCTCCATACGCTCACCGTCGGTGATGAAGTACGGCGACAGGTAGCCCTTGTCGAACTGCATGCCCTCGGTGAACTCGAGCTCGGTGCCGAACGTGTTCGACTCGTCGACCGTGATGACGCCGTCCTTGCCGACCTTGTCGAACGCGTCGGCGATGAGTGCGCCGATCTGCTCGTCACGGGCGGAGATGGTGGCGACGTTCGCCATGTCGGCGGTCGAGTCGACCTCGCGGGCCTGCGACCGAAGCTCGGTCGCGAGCGCCTCGACGGCCTTCTCGATGCCCCGCTTGAGGCCGATCGGGTTGCCGCCGGACGCGACCGCGCGGAGACCCTCGTGGACGAGGGCCTGAGCCAGCACGGTGGCCGTGGTGGTGCCGTCACCGGCGACGTCGTTCGTCTTGGTGGCGACTTCCTTGGCGAGCTGAGCGCCCAGGTTCTCGTACGGATCGGTGAGCTCGACCTCCTTGGCGACGGTGACACCGTCGTTGGTGATGGTCGGAGCGCCCCACTTCTTGTCGAGGACGACGTAGCGTCCCTTGGGGCCCAGGGTCACCTTCACGGTGTTCGCGAGGATGTCGACACCACGCTCAAGAGAGCGACGCGCCTGCTCGTCGAACTGAAGGATCTTCGGCATCTGGTGTGGTCCTTACTTCGTGACGACCGCGAGGATGTCGCGGGCGTTGAGGAGGAGGTACTCGTGACCGTCGTACTTGACCTCGGTGCCGCCGTACTTGGAGAAGATCACGACGTCGCCCTCGGCGACGTCGAGCGGGATCCGCTTGCCGTTGTCGTCTGTGCGACCGGGGCCGGTCGCAACGACCTTGCCCTCCTGCGGCTTCTCCTTGGCGGTGTCCG
>JAPUEI010000080.1:0-3368 GCA_027492675.1 Propionibacteriaceae bacterium
CTCGAGGAGAGGTCTCGTACCCCTCGAGGAGAGGTCTCGTACCCCTCGAGGAGAGATCTTGAGTTCTCTTGAGCGAGCCACAAAGCTGAAGCCTCTCCCCTACAGGTACCAGACCTCTCCCCGAGCAGGGCGAAACCTCTCGCGGAGGGGTACGAAACCTCTCGCGGAGGGGTACGAAGCCTCTCCCCTACAGGTACCAGACCTCTCCCCGAGCAGGACGACACCTCTCGCGGAGGGGTACCAGACCTCTCCCCGAGCGAGGGGGCCTAGGTGCGAACGTCCGTCCGTCCGCCCGCCCGCCCGTACGTCTCAGAGCCTGACTGTACGGACCCGCACCGTCTCGGGGAGCGCCTCAAGTTCGGCCACCAGCTCGGCGTGGCCGGCGTCGTCGAGGTCGGTCATCACGTACCCCAGCGACCCTCTCGTACCCAGCACCTGTCCCGCGATGTTGACGTCGTGGTCGCCGATGACGGCGTTCAGCCTCGCCAGTACACCTGGCACGTTGTGGTGCAGGTGCAGGATCCGGGTGAGGCCGCTCGAGGTGTTCTGGACCTGCGGCAGGTTGACCGAGAGCACCGTCGACCCGAGCGCCGCATAGTCCGCGAGCTTGGTCGCCACGAACCGGCCGATGTCCTGCTGGGCTTCCTGCGTCGACCCGCCGACGTGCGGGGTGAGCACCACGTTCGGCAGCCCCTGCAGCGGTGACACGAAATCCTTCGTGTTGGCGTGCGGCTCGTTGGGGAAGACATCGATCGCGGCACCGGCAAGGCGGCCCGAGACCAGCGCGTCGCGCAGCGCCTCGAGGTCGACGACGATGCCGCGGCAGAGGTTCAGGAACAGGGAGCGCGGCCGCATCTTCGCGAACTCCGCAGCGGTGAAGATGCCCGCGTTCCCGGGACGCCCGTCGACGTGCAGCGAGACGACCTCGGCCTCCGCGAGCAGCTCCTCGAGCGTGTCGCAGCGGCGCGCGTTGCCCAGCGCCAGCTTGTCGACGATGTCGTAGAAGATGACCCGCATGCCGAGCGACTCCGCCAGGACGGACAGCTGCGAACCGATGTTGCCGTAGCCGACGATGCCGAGCGTGCGGCCCCGCACTTCGTGGGAACCCGCGGACGACTTGTCCCAGACTCCGTCGTGCATCCCCCGGGTCTTGTCGACGAGCCGCCGGGCCAGCACGATGATCTCGGCCAGCGCCAGCTCGACGACGCTGCGCGTATTCGAGAATGGCGCGTTGAAGACCGCCAGGCCCGCCTCGCTCGCGGCGTTGAGGTCGATCTGGTTGGTGCCGATGCAGAACGCACCCACGGCCTGGAGCTGCGGATTCGCGGCGATCACCTCGGCCGTGACGTGGGTCGCGGAGCGGATGCCGAGCAGCGACACGCCTGCCAGAGCCGCCGAGAGCGCCTCGGGCGACAGAGCCTCGGTCTGGACCTCGACCTCGTACCCTCGGTCGGTGAGGATCCGTTCCGCGTCGGGATGGACGTTCTCGAGCAATAGCGCCTTCACAGCGCGCATCTTGCCACGTGACGGGACGAACGCGGACCGCGCGACCGTCTCACGGACCGTCGCTCGCGACCGGCTACAAGCGGAACGTCGGGATGGCGGCGAGAAGCTCCTGCGTGTACGGGGACTGCGGATGCGCGTACACCTGTTCGCTCGGCCCCGCCTCCTCGATCCGACCGTGCCGCATCACGACGACCGTGTCGCAGACGTGCCGCACGACGGTCAGATCGTGGCTCACCATGATCAGCGTCAGTTCGTTCGCGGCCACGAGGTCGGTGACGAGGTTGAGGACCTGCGCGCGTACGGACACGTCCAGGGCCGAGACGGGCTCGTCGGCCACGAGCACGCGCGGTCGTGGCGCGAGCGCCCGCGCGATCGCCACGCGCTGCCGCTGCCCCCCGGACAACTCGTGTGGGAACCGGTCGGCCACCTCGAGCGGCAGGTCCACCGACTCCAACACCTCCGCGAGCCGGGCGCGATGGTCGGTGGGCACATCTGTCCGGGCCCGCAACAGCGACGACCGCAACGGCTCGGTGACGATGTCGCGGATCCGCATCCTGGGGTTCAGCGAGGAGCGCGGGTCCTGGAAGACGAGCTGTACGGACGAGCGCAGCGCCCCGAGGTCACGCTCGGCGCGTCGGGTGATGGGCGTGCCGTCGAACCGGATCTCCCCCGAGGTCGGCTGGTCCAGTGCGGTCATCATCCGTACCAGGGTGGACTTTCCCGACCCCGACTCCCCCACGATGCCCAGCCGCTGCCCCGGCTCGACAGTGAGTGAGACGTCGTCCACCGCGAGCACCGAGCCGGGAGCACCGCCCCTCCCGTACAGGCGGCTGACGTGGTCGATCTCGTACAGGCTCATCGCGTTCCGCCTCGTACATAGAAGTCCTCGACGACCGGCAGCCGCTGCCCCGGCGGTACGGCGTCGATGCGGGCGGTCGCGACCAGGCCACGGGTGTACGGATGGGTCGGCGCGCGGAACACGTCGGCGACCGTGCCCTGCTCGACGATGTCCCCGTCGAGCATCACCAGCACCCGTTCGCTCACCTGCGACACGACGGCCAGGTCGTGGGAGATGAACAGGCACGAGGCGCCGACCGCGTCGAGCTCGGCGTCGAGCAGCCGCAGCACCTTGGCCTGTACGGTCACGTCCAGCGCCGTCGTCGGCTCGTCGCAGATCACCAGGTCGGGTCGGTTGATCAGCGCCATGGCGAGCACGACCCGCTGCCGCTGACCTCCAGAAAGCGCGTGCGGGAACGCGTCGGCGACACGCTCCGCGTCCTCCAGCCCCACCTCGGTGAGGATCGCGATCACCTTCGCCCGCGAGTTGCCGCGGTCGAGGTTCTGGTGCAGCAGCAGCACCTCGGCGACCTGGCGCCCCACTGGCATCGTGGGGTCGAGAGCCGTCATGGGCTCCTGGAAGACCATGCTCATCAGGTCGCCGCGCAGCGGAGCCAGGTCGCTGTCCCGCAGCCCCACCAGCTCGCGGCCGGCGAGCATGATCGAGCCGGACACGTACGCGTTGTCCGCGAGCAGTCCCATCACCGCCAGCGCCGTCACGGTCTTGCCCGACCCGGACTCGCCGATCAGGCCCAGCCGCTCCCCCGGCTCCAGGGCGAACGAGACGCCGTGGACGACCTCCCGGCGCGACCGCCCGAACGCGATCCGCAGGTCCGTGACCTCCAGCAGGGGGCTCATGCGGCCTCCCGTAGCCGGGGGTCGAGGTGGTCGCGCAGGCCGTCGCCGAGGAGGTTGAGCCCTAGCACCGCCAGGCCGATGGCCAAGCCCGGCCAGAGGGCCTGGATCGGCGAGGTGAAGATGTACGTCTGGGCGTCGTGCAGCATGCGTCCCCAGGTCGGCGTCGG
>JAPUEI010000080.1:3468-6480 GCA_027492675.1 Propionibacteriaceae bacterium
GGGAACGCGTACAGGATGTCGGTCACCCGGAGCACGAGCTGCGAGACCCAGCCGCCGCGCATGCCCGCCAGTACGCCGAGCGGCACGCCGCCGATCGCCGCGAGGCTCACCGCGACGACCCCCACGTACACCGTCGTCCTCGCGCCCACGAGCAGTCGCGACACGATGTCGATGCCGAAGCCGTCTGTACCGAGCAGGTGCGGCCAACCGGCCGGCAGCAGTGTCTGGGTGGGCTGCACCTGGAGGGGGTCGTACGGGGTCCACACCAGCGACACGAGCGCCGCGAGGATGACCAGGGCCACGAGGGCCCCGCCGATGTACAGGCCGGCGCGTCTCATCGGGCATCACGGCTGCGCAGCCGAGGGTCGATGACGACGTACGAGAGGTCAGTGAGCAGATTGATCACCAGGACGGCGAAGACCAGCAGCATGACGATGCCCTGAACGACGATGAGGTCGCGGTTGGCGACCGCCGACAACAGCGCGCTGCCGAGCCCGGGAAGGTGGAACACCTGCTCCACGACGATGGCGCCGACGAGCATCGTGGCGAGCTGCAGCCCGATCACGGTGACCACCGAGATGGCCGCGTTGCGAACTCCGTGCCGCCAGAGGGCCCGCCAGCGCGTCCAGCCCACGGCACGTGCCGTACGGAAGTAGTCCTCGCTGAGCACCTCGACGAACGCGCTCCGTACGTAGCGGGTCAGCACCGATGCCTGCACGATCACCAGCGAGGCCACGGGGAGCACCAGGTGCTGGATCCAGGACCCCACGCGCCAGCGTCCCGACGAGTCCACGAGCTCGACGTAGCCGTTCGCCGGCAGCCACCTCAGCGTGACCGCGAACAGCACCACGAGCAGGATGCCGGCGTAGAAGGCGGGGATAGACAGACCGACCTGCGACACCGTCGACGCCGCGATCCCCTGCCAGTTGCGCCGCTTCATCGCCGCGACCATGCCGAGCGGCAACGCCACCACGGGGGCAAGCACCATGGAGAAGACGACCAGCCACGCGGTGACACCGATCCGCGGAGCGACAAGGGCGGACACGGACTCGCCGGTGAGGTACGAGTGGCCCATGTTCCCCGTCGCCATGCCGCCGATCCACGAGAAGTAGCGCAGCCACCCGGGCTGGTCGAGCCCCAGCCGGGCGCGCAGCTCCGCGATGGACGCAGGGTCCGCGCCCATCCCGAGGATGGCCGTCGCCACGTCTCCGGGCAGCGCGTTGATGATGACGAAGATCGCGATCGACGCGCCGAGCAGGCTGGCGACGAAGACCAGCACCCGTGCAGCGACGGTCCTGGCCAGGTTCACACCCTTGAGGCTACCGGGATGCGATGGTGGTGAGGTCGAAGCTGAGCGAGGTCGCGTTGGCCCCGATGCCGGTGATCTGGCTCGTCGTAACGACAAGGTTCGGCAGCAGGAACAGCCAGTCCGCCGCAGCGTCGTCGGCGAGGAGCTTCGCGGCCTGCTTCATGAGCCGTACGTAGTCGTCCGGCGTACCGGCGTCCGCGTCGGCCACGAGCTTCTGCAGCTCGGGGTTGTCGTTGTGCCAGTAGTACTTCGGGTCGGCCCACTTCACGAGGTCGCGCGGTTCCACGTGCGCCACGATCGTCATGTCGTAGTCGCCCTTCTGGAAGACCTCGGTGTACCACCGGGCGAAGTCGAGCTGCTCGATCGTCGTCGAGATGCCGACGTCCTTGAGCTGGCTCTGGACGAAAGTGGCCGAGTCGGTTGCGTACTTCGTCACCGGCACCCGGAACCGCAGGTTGAGGTTGGTCACACCGGCCTCGGCGAGGAGAGCCTTGGCCTTCGCGGGATCGTACGGGTAGGTGCTGGACAGGTCCTCGAAATAGGGCTCGGTCGGGGACGCGTGCGACCCGATGAGCTGCCCGTGACCGGCCCACACGGTGTTGAGCAGGGCCTTGCGATCGATGGCGTAGCAGATCGCCTGGCGCACCTTGAGGTTGGCCAGCGCCGGGTTCTTGTGGTTGAAGCCCATGGTGACCTCGCCCGTCGTCGTACCTTCGACGATCGAGAACCGGCTCGCGTCGGAGAACTGGCTCAGCGACTGCGGGGCCTGGAGGTTGCTGATGATGTCCAGGTCGCCGGCGAGCATCGCCGCGATCATGGCGTTCGGCTCGACGTAGTAGCGGAACGTCACCTCGTCGAAGCGGCCCGGCGTGCCCCAGTAGTTGATGTTCTTCGTCAGGGTGATCGAGTCGCCCTTGGTCCAGGTGGAGTACGAGAACGGGCCGGACCCCATCGGCTTGGTCGCCATGTCGGTGACGGCCGGGTCGACGATCATGCCAGGGGTCGACGTCATCGAGTACAACCAGCTGTTCGACGGCTTCTTCAGCTTCACGACGACGGTGCTGGAGTCGTCGGCCGTCACCGTGTCGATCGGAGCGAGCTGCGACTTGATCGTCGCCGAGGCGCTGGTGCGCATCCTCTCGATGCCGGCCACGACGGCCTTGGCGTCAACCGCGGCACCGGAGGCGAACTTCGCTCCCCTGTCGAGCGAGAAGCGGTACTCGGTGCCGTCGGAGGACACGTCCCAACGCTGAGCGAGCAGCGGCTTGATCTTGCCGTCCGAGTCGAGCTTCACCAGCGTCTCGTACACGTTGTAGAGCAGCAGCTGCGGGATCGAGGCCGCATCGGACATCGTCGGGTCGAGCGTCGCGGGTTCGAGGGTCGCGCCGACGTCGAGCGTCTTGCGGGCCGTGCCGCTCGGCGTCGAGGGGCTCGTGCAGGCCGCCGTCGTGACGGCGAGCGCGGCGAGTCCACCGAGCAGGAGGCGGCGGGAGATCGGGCCAGACACCATGGAGAAGCCTCTCGAGACGCCGCGTCCTGTTCACGCGGCCACCGCAGAAGTGTACGGGACCGTAACCTGTGCTCCCGCCCCTGGTCGCGTCACGATTTGGGTAGTGCCCCCCAGTCAGGTAATGTTCACCAGGCACAACGACGCGGGGTGGAGCAGCTCGGTAGCTCGCTGGGCTCATAACCCAGAGGTCACA
>JAPUEI010000081.1 GCA_027492675.1 Propionibacteriaceae bacterium
TCGGCGCCGAGCTGCATCATCATCGCCGCGTCGGCCGGGGTGGCGATGCCGCCCGCCACGAACAGCACGACCGGCAGCTCGCCCCGCTCGGCCACCTCTCGGACGAGCTCGTACGGCGCCTGCAGCTCCTTGGCGGCGACGTACAGCTCGGCCGGGTCGTTGGCCAGCGTCGCGACCAGGCCGGCGATCTCACGCTTGATCGTGCGGATGTGGCGGGTGGCCTCGGAGACATCGCCCGTGCCGGCCTCACCCTTCGACCGGATCATCGCCGCGCCCTCGGTGATGCGCCGCAGCGCCTCGCCCAGGTTCGTCGCGCCGCACACGAACGGCACGGTGAAGCGGTGCTTGTCGATGTGATTGGCGTAGTCAGCGGGCGACAGCACCTCCGACTCGTCGATGTAGTCGACGCCGAGCTGCTGCAGCACCTGCGCCTCGACGAAGTGTCCGATGCGGGCCTTGGCCATCACCGGGATCGACACCGCCGCGATGATCTCGTCGATCAGGTCCGGGTCGCTCATGCGGGCCACGCCACCCTGGGCGCGGATGTCGGCGGGCACGCGCTCGAGCGCCATCACCGCCACGGCCCCCGCGTCCTCGGCGATCCGCGCCTGCTCCGCGGTGACCACGTCCATGATCACACCGCCCTTGAGCATGTCCGCGAGCCCGCGCTTCACCAGGGGAGTTCCAGTCGTCTCAGTCACGCTTCCGATCCAATCGCTCATAATGGTCCAGAACCAGGGCCGGAATGTACGGCAGCGAATGGACCATTGAGGAGTACGGATGCGCACCGCGGGCGATGTCACCCTGCCGCTGGTCATCGACCGGGACGACCCCCGACCGCTCCCGCGGCAGCTCGCCGACGAGGTCAGGAGCGCCATCAGCTCCGGCATCGTGTCGCCCGGCGAGCTGGTTCCCGCCAGCCGTACGGTGGCGGCCCGTCTCGGCGTCAGCCGCGGCACGGTGGTCTCCGCCTACGACCAGCTGCTCGCCGAGGGCTACCTCGTCGGGCGACCGGGTCACGGCACCGTCGTGAACCCAGATCTGCGCGACGTGCATCCGCCGATGTCGAGCAGGCGACGTACGGAGCGGAGCCCGGCCACCCCTCGTACCCTCATCGACCTCCGCCCCGGCCAGCCCTGGACCGCCGACGTCGTGAACGCCGCCTGGCGCGCGGCCTGGCGCCGGGCCGCCGCGCGACCGCTGGCCACCCTGCCCGCAGCCGGCCTGCCCGAGCTGCGCGCCGAGATCGCGGACCACCTGAGACGGATGCGCGGTGTACGAAGGGCGGCGGACCACGTCATCGTCACCGCCGGCGCCCGCGATGGGCTCGGGCTGCTGCTGGCCAGCCTCGGCACGGGACTGCGGGTCGGCGTGGAGGATCCGGGCTACCCCTCGCTGCGGCGCGTACCGCCGCGGCTGGGGTCGTCGGTGATGCCGCTGCCCACCGACGAGGCCGGCCTCGTCTGCGAGAACCTCCCGACCGGTGGGGCCGCTCCGCAGGTGGTCGTCGTGACGCCGAGCCACCAGTACCCGCTCGGCGGCTCGCTGCCGGTCGCGCGTCGGCAGGCGCTGCTCGACTGGGCAGGGCGCGAGGGCGTGGTCGTGGTGGAGGACGACTACGACTCGGAGCTGCGCTACACCTCCGCCCCGCTACCGGCGCTGGCCTCGCTCGACGACCCCGACACCGGCTGCGTGGTCACGCTGGGCACGTTCGCGAAGACCCTCGGCCCGGGGCTCGGCGTCGGGTTCCTCGTGGCGCCGGACCGGCTCGTCGAGCAACTGCGCCACGCCCGTACGGACCTCGGCCAGCCGGTGTCCCAGGTCACCCAGTGGGCGCTGGCCGACTACCTGGCCAGCGGCGAGCTCCGCCGCCACACGCAGCGCATGCGCCGCGAGTACAAGCGCCGCCGCGCCCTCGTACTCGACGCCCTGGGCGCGCTCCCCGGCGTACGGGTGAAGGCGATGGACGGCGGTCTGCACGCCGTGGTCGAATCACCCGTGGACGAGGCCGAGCTGATCGCCCGCATCCGCGCCCGCGGCGTGGTCGTCGCCGGTCTCGCCGACTACTGGTCCCGCCCCGCGGACGGCGCCGGCGGCATCGTGCTCGGCTACGGCGGCGTACCCCTCGACCAACTCGTACAGGCCTTGGATGCCGTCGTCAACGCGGTGTCGACGGCCGACGTGTAGACCCGTCGCTTCTGGGTATCGCACAGCAGCTCCCTAGGGATCGGGCCGTTCGGCTGGCAGAGTGGGGACGGCAACGACCCCAGGAGTGGCCAGTGAGATCACCGACCAGCACGTACAGGCTTCAGATCACCGAGGACTTCGACCTGCTCGAAGCAGCGAAGGCGCTGAGGTACCTGCACGACCTCGGGGCCGACTGGGTCTACCTGTCGCCCGTGCTGGCGGCGGAGACCGGGTCCGACCACGGGTACGACGTGTCGAGCCATGCGACCGTCGACCCGTCACGTGGTCGCGGGGCCGGGCTCGCGGCGCTGTCGTCGGAGGCGAAGCGGCTCGGCATGGGCGTGCTCGTCGACATCGTGCCCAACCACGTGGGCGTGGCGCGGCCGTGGGAGAACCCCTGGTGGTGGCACGTCCTGACGCTCGGCCAGGAGTCTCCGTACGCCTCCGCGTTCGACATCGACTGGGAGTACGGGCAGGGCAAGGTGCGGCTGCCGATCGTCGGCGACGACGACATCGACGCCGACGGCTGGGTCCACGAGCTGCGCGTGCTCGGCGGCGAGCTCCACTACCGCGACCACCGGCTGCCGCTCGCTCCGGGCACGGCCGACGGCGACGTCGCCCAGGACGCGAACGCCGTGCTGCGCCGCCAGCACTACACGCTCGTCAACTGGCGCGACGCCGATCGCACGTTGAACTACCGGCGCTTCTTCGGCATCACCACGCTCGTCGCGGTGCGCGTCGAGGACCCGCAGTGGTTCGACGCCTCGCACACCGAGATCGCCCGCTGGTTCGACGAAGGGCTCGTCGACGGGCTGCGCATCGACCACCCGGACGGGCTGCGCGACCCCGCCGGCTACCTCGACAGGCTCGCAGGGCTCACGAAGGACTCGTACGTCGTCGTGGAGAAGATCCTCGCCCCCGGAGAGCAGCTCCCGGCCCGATGGGCGACCGCGGGCACGACGGGGTACGACGCGCTGGCGCTCGTGGACCGGCTGTTCGTCGACCCGGCGGGGGAGGAGCCGCTGACCGCGCTGGACGACGAGCTGCGCGGGGAGCGGCTCGACTGGCACCAGCTCACTCACGACACCAAGCGGGCCGTGGCCGACGGCATGCTGTTCTCCGAGACCGCGCGGATCGCCCGCGACGCCATGCCGCTGCTGGTCGAGCCCATTGCGCACGACGAGCTCGTCGACGCGGTGGCCGAACTGCTCGCGTGCTTCCCCGTCTACCGCTCGTACCTGCCCGACGGCCGAGAGCACGTGGAGTTCGCGCTCGGCGAGGCGGTGCAACGACGACCCGACCTCGCGGAGGCCGTCGCCGCGCTGAGACCTGTGCTCACCGACGGTGCCACGGACGCCGCGCAGCGCTTCCAGCAGACCAGCGGCATGGTGATGGCCAAGGGCGTCGAGGACTGCGCGTTCTACCGCTGGGGGCGCCTCACGACCCTCACCGAGGTCGGAGCCGAGCCCGCGATCTTCGCGCTGACGCCCGCGGAGGTGTACGGGCAGATCGCGCGCCGCCAGTCCGGCTGGCCACGCACGATGAACGCCCGTACGACGCACGACACGAAGCGCGGCGAGGACGTACGGATGCGGGTCGCGGCGCTCTCGGAGGTACCCGGGCTCTGGGCATCGGCAATGCGCCGCATGCAGGAGCTCGCGCCAATGCCTGACGGAGGCATCGCGAACATCGTCTGGCAGGCGGCCGTGGGTGCCTGGCCCATCTCCGCGGACAGGCTCCACGCGTTCGCCGAGAAGGCCATGCGCGAGGCCGGCTGGCACACGAGCTGGACCGCGATGGACGCGGCGTACGAGTCGGGGGTGCACACCGCGATCGACCAGCTGTACGTCGACGAGCAGCTCCGTTCCGTCCTCGTGGACGTCGTCGCGGCCATCGTCGACGCCGGCTGGAGCAACTCGCTGGCGGCCACGGCCGTCTCGCTGACGATGCCCGGCGTGCCGGACGTCTACCAGGGCAGCGAGCTGTGGCAGCTGTCGCTGGTGGACCCCGACAACCGGCGCCCGATCGACGTCGCGGCGCTCGAGAAGCTGCTCCTGGAGGTCGACCGCGCCGAACTCGAGGGCGGCATCGACGACCCGGGCACGGCCAAGCTTCGGTTGACGCGGGATGCCCTGAGGCTTCGCCGCGACCAGCCTGAGCTGTTCGGGTCCTTCACGCCGGTGGGCGTCGACGGGGTGGCCGCCGACCATGTCGTCGCCTTCGACACGGGCGGTCTGGTCACCGTGGCGACCCGGCTGCCGATCGGCCTGCGCGACAAGGGCGGATGGGGCGATACCACGATCGATCTCCCGCTCGGTCGCTATCGCGACACGCTGACGGGCACGGTCGTGCACGCGGACGGCGAACCCGTACGCGTGGGGGACCTGCTGTCCGCCGGCCCGGTGGCGCTGCTCGTCGCTTTGCCCCTGCCGGTCGGCACCCGCAGCCCGTTCGACGTCTGGGCGCCCGACAGCCAGACCGTGACCCTCGTCGTACGTCCCGTGGGCGACCCTGTGGGCGAGCGGCAGCTGCCGATGCGGCGCGCTCCGGGCGGCTGGTGGACGCCGCCGGTGCCGCTGACCGCGCGGGAGTACGACTACGGCTACCTGCTCGACGACGACAGCCAGGTGCTGCCGGACCCGCGCTCGCGTCGACAGCCCGACGGCGTCCACGGGATGTCGCGCACCGTCACCAGCTCGTACAGATGGCGGGACTCTGCGTGGACCGGACGTCCGCTGTACGGCTCGCTGGTGTACGAGCTGCACGTCGGCACGTTCACGCCCGAGGGCACGCTGGACGCCGCGATCAGCCGGCTCGATCACCTCGTCTCGCTGGGCGTCGGCTTCGTCGAGCTGATGCCGGTGAACGCGATGAACGGCGTCTGGAACTGGGGCTACGACGGCGTCGGCTGGTACGCGGTCCACGAGCCGTACGGTGGCCCCGAGGCCTACCGTCGGTTCGTCGACGCGTGCCACGCCGCCGGGCTCGCGGTGATCCAGGACGTGGTCTACAACCACCTCGGGGCGTCAGGGAACTACCTGCCCCGCTTCGGCCCGTACCTCACGGAGGTCCCCGGGCAGTGGGGCGGCGCGGTGGACGTGGAGAGCCACGAGGAGGTGCGCCGGTACGTGATCGACAACGCGCTGATGTGGTTCCGCGAGTTCCACGTCGACGCGCTGCGGCTCGACGCGATCCACGCGCTGGTCGACAGCTCGGAGATCCACGTCCTGGAGCAGCTGGCTGTCGAGGTGGCGTCGTTGGCGGCGCATCTGGGCAGGCCGTTGTCGCTGGTCGCCGAGTCGAACCTCAACGACCCCGTCCTGGTGCTGCCGCGCGAGGCGGGCGGGTACGGGCTCGATGCGCAGTGGAACGACGACTTCCACCACTGCGTCCACGCGGCGCTGACGGGCGAGACGGCTGGCTACTACGCCGACTTCTCGCAGCTGCGTGCCCTGGCGAAGGTGTACGAGCGGGGGTTCTTCCACGACGGCACCTGGTCCGGCTACCTGGGGCGCGACCACGGTCACCCGGTCGACGTCGAGCGGTTCCCGGCGTGGCGGCTGATCGCGTACACGCAGAACCACGACCAGGTCGGCAACCGCGCCAGGGGCGACCGTACGGCCGAGGTGCTCGACGACGACCAGCTGCTCGTGGGCGCGATGCTCATGTACGGCGCGCCGTTCACGCCCATGCTCTTCGCCGGCGAGGAGTGGGCGGCGGCCAGCCCGTTCCCGTACTTCTCGTCGCACCCAGAGCCCGACCTCGCGCAGGCCGTCACCCAGGGACGCGTGAACGAGTTCGGCCACATGGGCTGGGACGCCGATGACGTGCTCGACCCGCAGGACGAGCAGACGTACCGCTCGGCGATCCTCCGCTGGGACGAACGGTTGTCGGGGCGGCATGCGGTGGTGCTCCAGGGGTACCGCGAGCTGGGCCGACTCCGTAGGGAAATCCCGCAGCTCACCAACCCGGACCTGCGCAAGGTCCGGTGCACCGTCGACGAGGCGGCGCGCTGGATCCTCGTGAACCGCGACGGCGTGCTGTTGGTCGCCAACCTCGGGGACGCCGAGGTCGAGGTCGCGCTGCCCCAGGACGGCTACACAGTGGCGTGGCAGACCCCGACCGGCGTCGAGGTCGCCAACGACACCGTGTGCCTCCCGCGCCACGCGGGAGCGGTGCTCGTACGAGGCTGAGCCGTCGTGCGGGGGCCGGCCCTTCGAGGAGCAACGAACCTCCGGCCCGTTGCTCCTCGGGGATCCGGCGTCGCGGGGAGAGCTCT
>JAPUEI010000082.1:0-24099 GCA_027492675.1 Propionibacteriaceae bacterium
GCACCACCAACTCTGTCGTCGCCGTCCTCGAGGGCGGCGAGCCCACCGTCATCCCGAACGCTGAGGGCGCGCGGACGACCCCGTCGGTCGTCGCCTTCGCCAAGGGTGGCGAAGTCCTGGTCGGCGAGGTCGCCAAGCGCCAGGCCGTGACGAACGTCGACCGGACGATCCGGTCCGTCAAGCGTCACATGGGCACGAACTGGTCCGTCGACATCGACGGCAAGGACTACAAGCCCCAGCAGATCAGCGCGTTCGTGCTGCAGAAGCTCAAGCGCGACGCCGAGGCCTACCTCGGCGAGCCGGTGACCAACGCGGTCATCACGGTTCCCGCGTACTTCTCCGACGCCGAGCGCCAGGCCACGAAGGAGGCGGGCGAGATCGCCGGCCTCACCGTCGACCGCATCATCAACGAGCCGACCGCGGCCGCGCTCGCGTACGGCCTCGACAAGGGCCACGAGGAGCAGACGGTGCTCGTCTTCGACCTCGGCGGTGGCACGTTCGACGTGTCCCTGCTCGAGATCAGCGAGGGCGTGTTCGAGGTCAAGGCCACCAACGGTGACAACCGCCTCGGCGGCGACGACTGGGACCAGCGTGTCGTCGACCACCTGGTCAAGGAGTTCAAGAACGCCAACGGCATCGACCTGTCCAAGGACAAGATGGCTCGCCAGCGCCTCCAGGAGGCCGCCGAGCGCGCCAAGATCGAGCTCTCCAGCGCGCAGGAGACGCACATCAACCTGCCGTACATCACCGCTGGCGCCGACGGCCCCCTGCACCTCGACACCCGCCTGACCCGCGCCGAGTTCCAGCGCCTTACGCAGGACCTGCTCGACCGCTGCCGCGCGCCGTTCAACAAGGTGCTCGCCGACGCCAAGGTCAGCACCGACAAGGTGAAGGAAGTCATCCTCGTCGGCGGCTCGACCCGTATGCCGGCGGTCGTCGACCTGGTCAAGGAGCTCGCGGGCAAGGAGCCCCACAAGGGCGTCAACCCCGATGAGGTCGTGGCACTGGGCGCGTCGCTGCAGGCCGGCGTCCTCAAGGGCGAGGTCAAGGACGTGCTGCTCCTCGACGTCACCCCGCTGAGCCTCGGCATCGAGACCAAGGGCGGCGTGATGACGAAGATCATCGAGCGCAACACCACGATCCCGACCAAGCGCTCCGAGGTCTTCACCACGGCCGAGGACAACCAGCCGTCGGTGATGATCCAGGTCTACCAGGGTGAGCGTGACTTCGCCCGCGACAACAAGTCGCTCGGCAACTTCGAGCTGACCGGCCTCATGCCGGCCCCCCGCGGCCTGCCGCAGATCGAGGTCACCTTCGACATCGACGCCAACGGCATCGTCCACGTCCACGCGAAGGACCTGGCCACGGCCAAGGAGCAGTCGATGACCGTGACCGGCGGGTCCGCCCTGGGGCGCGACGACATCGACCGCATGGTGCGCGAGGCCGAGGCTCATGCCGAGGAGGACAAGAAGCGCCGCGAGGTCGTGGAGATGCGCAACGACGCTGACGGGCTGGCGTTCCGTACGGAGAAGCTCCTCGCCGAGCACGCCGAGACGCTGACCGACGAGCAGAAGAAGCCCGTCGCCGACGCCCTCGCCACGTTGCAGGCCGCGCTCAAGGGCACGGACAACGACGACGAGGTGCGCGACGCCATGAACGACCTCAACGAGAAGGCCGGCGCGATGGGCCAGGCGGTGTACGCGGCGGCGCAGGCCGCTCAGCAGTCCGCGGGTGCCGAGGCGCCGTCCGGCGAGCACGCCGGCTCCGACGACGATGTCGTCGACGCCGAGATCGTGGACGACGACGAGGGCAAGAAGAACTGACGTAACCCACGTGGGGGTGCTCGGTCTCGGCGGAACCGCCCCGACCGGGCACCCCCGTAGGCTTGCGACCGATCGAGGAGAGGCATGACTGATCAGTTCGTTCCGGATGGCGAGGCCGTCGGCGAGGGCGTGGAGTTCTCCACCTCGGGCGTCGAGGAGTCAGCCGCACAGTCCGGTGACGTCGACCTGTCGGCAGCAGTCGCCGAGCTCACGGGCGACCTCCAGCGCGTCCAGGCGGAGTACATCAACTACAAGCGCCGTGTCGACCGCGACCGCGACGTTGCTCGTCAGCGCGGGATCGAGGCCGTACTGGCCGATCTGCTTCCCGTGCTCGACGGCATCGCCGGTGCCAGGGCGCACGACGAGCTCGTCGGCGGCGCCAAGCTGATCGCCGACGAGATCGCGAAGGTCGCCGTGAAGTACGGCCTCGAGGCGTTCGGCGAGGCCGGCGACGAGTTCGACCCGCAGATCCACGAGGCGCTCATGCACGTCGACGTACCCGGCTACTCGGTGACGACGTGCGCGCAGGTGTTCCAGACGGGCTATCGGCTCGGTGGGCGTGTGATCCGGCCCGCGCGGGTCGCGGTCACGGACCCGACCGAGGAACCCGAGCCGAGCGCCGACGACTCCGTACCCGATGATCCCAGCTCGCTGACGTAGCCCACGGAAAGGAGGCGCTGATGAGCACGAAGGACTGGCTCGAGAAGGACTACTACAAGATCCTCGGCGTCTCCAAGGACGCGAAGCCCGAGGAGATCAAGAAGGCGTTCCGGAAGCTGGCGCGCGAGAACCATCCCGATCAGCACCCCGGTGACAAGGCCGCCGAGACGCGCTTCAAGGACGTCTCCGAGGCGAACTCGGTGCTGTCGGATGCGACCAAGCGCAAGGAGTACGACGACGCGCGGAGCATGTTCGGCGGCGGCTTCCGGTTCCCCGGTGGCGGCCAGCCCGGACGGCCCGGCCAGGGCGTGAACTTCGAGGACCTGTTCCGCAACGCGGGCGACGGCGGCCTCGGCGACCTGTTCGGCGGGCTGTTCGGCGCCGGACAGCAGCCGACGAGTCGTCGTCGTGGGCCGCGTCGCGGGTCGGATGTCGAGGGCGAGGTGACGATTCCGTTCGCCGACGCGGCGACGGGTGTCACGGTGGGCGTCCAGATGGTGTCCGAAGACGCCTGCGAGGCGTGCCGAGGGACTGGCGCGAAGGCCGGGACCGTACCCAAGGTCTGTCCGACGTGCCAGGGGTCTGGCATGGAGGCGTCGCAGTCGGGCGGGTTCGCGGTCAGCCAGCCGTGTCGCGAGTGCCGTGGGCGTGGGCTCGTCATCGAGTCGCCGTGCCCGGTGTGCGGCGGGACGGGTCGGGGTCACTCCACGAGGACGATGCAGGTACGGATCCCGGCCGGTGTGTCCGACGGGGCGAAGATCCGCGTCAAGGGCAAGGGTGGTACGGGCGAGAACGGCGGGGCCGCGGGCGATCTGTACGTGCTGGTGCACGTCACGCCGCACCCGATCTTCGGTCGCAGCGGTGACGCGCTCACCGTGACCGTGCCCGTCACGTACAGCGAGGCAGCGCTCGGCGCCGAGATCGACGTGCCGACGCTGGACGGCGCGACCGTACGGCTTCGTGTGCCTGCGGGAACGCCCAACGGACGGACGTTCCGGGTCAAGGGGCGTGGCGTCGGCAAGGCGGGCGCGGCCGGCGACATGCTGGTGACCGTGGACGTGCAGGTTCCGCCCATGCTCTCGGAGGCGGCCAAGGCGGCGCTGGCGGAGTACCAGCGGCTCGCTGCCGAACCCGATCCGCGCGCGCACCTGATGAGGAGCTGAGATGGAGTCCCTGCCCGATCGCATCGACCGCGACGCGCCTCTGTTCCCGATCTCGACCGCGGCGCGGCTCGCCGGGATGCATCCGCAGACGCTCCGCACGTACGACCGGCTGGGCCTCGTCGTACCCACCCGCACGCGCGGCCGCGGACGGCGGTACTCCCTGCGTGACGTGGCCCGACTGCGACTGGTGCAGTACCTCTCGCAGGACGAAGGCATCAACCTCAACGGCGTCCAGCGCATCCTGGAGCTCGAGATCCGCCTCGATGGGCTGCAGCGGCGCGTCGACGAGCTGACCTCCGAACTGCGGGCCGCCCACGCGGCGCCTCCGGGGGCGAGGCTCTTCACCGCGTCGTCCAGCGCCGTACACCTGGGCTCCGTCGTCCGCGCCCCGAGGGCCATCGGCCGCTGAGCATCGTCGGCGCGCGGGCACGTGACGTACATCGGCGTCGGCCTCGTCGGTTTCACCAGGGCTGTAGGCAGTTCGTCACTCGCCGTGGCAGATTTGCCAGGGGAGGTGAAGATGTCCCTACAGCCCTTGTGACACCGACCAGCGCGGAGGACACCCCATGACCAGCTCGCTTCGTACGCTCACCGTTGACTGCCACGATCCGTACACGCTTGCGCAGTTCTGGCAGCAGGTTCTCCAGGGGTACGCGGAGGACCCGGACGATCCCAACAACCCCGACGACCCGGCCGCGTTCCTGCGCAGCCCGGTGGACGGTCCGGATCTGCTGTTCATCCCCGTGCCGGAGGGGAAGACGGTCAAGAACCGGCTGCACCTCGACATCGCCCCGGTGGACTGCCGACGCGACGAGGAGGTGTACCGGCTGCTGCGCCTCGGCGCCACGCTGGTGGACGACCGCCGGGAGCCGGACGGTACGGGATGGGCAGTGCTCGCCGATCCGGAGGGCAACGAGTTCTGCGTGGAGCGCAGCGCAGCGGAACGGGCCTGACGCGGGCAGGAGTGCTCGTCGGGTGGCGGGAGGGGTGACCCGCACGAGCACCTCTGCAGCAGGCTGCTCAGGACGCGGTGGGAAGGCCTTCGCCGGAGACGTCGGGGTCGACCGCGTACGCCTTGCCAGGGTTGAAGCCGTCCGGCATGACCTCGTCGGAAGGCAGCTTGGTGGTGTCGATCTCGATCTCGCCGCCCTGATGGATCGCGTCGGACGGCGCGTCCGAGTAGACGTCGTTGTTGTCCCCATATGTCGCCATGCGTTTCCCCTCCAGGTTGTGTGACAACGCTAGTACCCCGGACCCAGTTGAAGCGTCATCTGTCGAGGACGCGCCGGTTACCATCGGGGTGTGTCCGGTCCTGTTGTCGCCTGCCCCTCCTGCCACACGAGGAACCGCTTGCCCGTCTCGAGCCGCGGCCTGCCCCGGTGCGCGGGCTGCCAGGCGGATCTTCCGTGGTTGGTGGACGCCGGCGACCCCGACTTCGACGCGGCCGTCGCGGCGAAACCCCTTGTCATCGTCGACCTCTGGGCGCCCTGGTGCGGACCGTGCCGGATGGTCGCGCCGGTGTTGGAGGGGCTGAGCCGCGAGCTGGCCGGCCGCCTCAAGGTCGTGAAGGTGAACGTGGATTCGTCGCCGGTGACGGCTCAGAAGTACGAGGCGCGGAGCATCCCCATGATGCTGCTGATGGACGGCTCGAAGGTCGTCGACACCATCGTCGGCGCCCAGCCGAAGCCCGTGATCCGGAGCCGCATCGACGCGGCACTGGCGCGTCGGGGCTGACTCACACCAGGTCGGCGAGGTGCTCGTCGACGTACCTGGCATCGGTGACGTACAGCGCGTCGTGACCCTCCGCGATGTGCCGGGCGAACGCCTCATGGCCTGCGGCTGCTTCGGCATGCATGTACGCGACCATGCCGCGCAGTCTCGGTGCCACAGCCGCCACCGCGTCGGCGACGGAGCAGGCGTCCAGCCCGTACGCGTCGCAGAACAGCCTGATCCTGGCCGCCCGCTCGTGCAGAGTGCCCCAGCCTTCGTCGGCGACGGTCAGCGGCGCGAACCGGTAGAGGGCGTACGCGAGGTCGTAGGTCCTCGGCCCCGGGCGCGCGTAGTCGAGGTCGATGATCCCGCTCACCCGTTCGCCGGTGAAGACTAGGTTGTACGGCGCGTAGTCGCCGTGGACGATGACCTCCGCCGCGGTCAGCGGCGGCAGCTGCCAGGGGAGGTCGAGGGACAGCAGGGGTACGGACGCGTCGTGGAACCGGCGCAGCGCGCGCGGCACTGATCAGCGCAGCCTCACTCCGTACTGCCTCTGACAAGGGGTAATGTCCGACCTCGCCCGGCAGATAGTCGAGGATCTCGCGACCCTGATCGTCGATCCCGTGCCAGCGGGGGACCGGGACGTCAGCCGCGGCCAGGGTCTCCAGGAGCGTGCGCGTCGCCACGCTCCAGGGAGCGGCCGGCCGGTGCACGAGGTCGCCGATTCGTACGACCCGGTTGATCCCGCCACCGGCGAGCTCGATCTCGTCCATCCGTCCATGCTGCCAGAGCCTCAGCCGTACGGTCAGGCGTCCTGGGGCGCTCTGCTCAGGGAGAGGTCTGGTACCCCTCGGGGAGAGGTTTCAGACCCCTCGGGGAGAGGTTTGGTGTCGGGACGAGGGGCAGCTGGCTGTCTGGCGCACAGGAACCCTCTCCCCGAGGGGTATCACACCTCTCCCCGGGGCGTACGAGACCTCTCCCCGAGGGGTATCAGACCTCTCCCCGAGGAGTACGAGACCTCTCCCCGAGGGGTATCAGACCTCTCCCCGAGGAGTATCAGACCTCTCCCCGAGGGGTATCAGACCTCTCCCCGAGGGGTACGGGAAGGCGAGTGCCTCGCGACAGTCAAGCCTTGCGAGAGTGACGGACGAGGACGAGGCGGAGGAGTACGCCGACGAGCAGGGCCCAGAAGGCGCCGCCGATGCCGAGGATGGTGATGCCGGACGCGGCGACGAGGAAGGTCACCGCGGCGGGCAGGCGGCCGGGGGCGTCGTCCAGGGCCTGCTGGATGCTACCGGCGAGAGTGCCGACGAGGGCGAGGCCGGCCGCGGCTGGGAGCAGACCACCGGGGGCGGCGAGCACGATCGCGGCGACCACGCCGGCGCCGACCGCAAGGCCGAGGTACAGGACCCCGGTCGTCACCGCGGCCCGCCACCGGCGGGTGGTGTCCGGGCCCGCATCGTGACCGGCGGCCAGCGCCGCACTGATCGCCGCCATGCAGATCGCGTGACCGCCCGCGAAGGCGCCGACGACCGTGCCGAGACCCGTCACCAGCAGCGTCGGCCGCCACGGCGTCTCGTACCCGAAGCTCTTCAGCACCGCCACCCCAGGGACGTTCTGGGACGCCATCGTGACCAGCCACAGGGGGATGGCGATGCCGACCACCGCCTGTACGTCGAAGTGCGGCGCGACAAGGGTGAACCCGATGCTGATGTCCGGTGCGTGGCTGAGGTTGAGCAGCGTGACGCCCAGGGCTGCGGCGATCGCGGCGGGGGTCGCCCAGCGCGGTGCGAGCGCGAGCACCACCACCCACGCCAGCAGGATCGGCCACATCAGGCCGGGGCTGGCGGCGGTGGCCAGGACGGGCTTGAGGCAGAGCGGGACGATCACGCCGGCGAGCATCGCCTGGGCGATCGAGGTGGGGATCGTCGCGATCAGGTCGCCGAGCGCCGGGATCGCGGCGGTCGCCACGACGAGCGCCCCGGTGACGACGAACGCGCCGACCGCGGTGGGCCAGCCACCGACCGGTGCCGGGCTCGCGGCGAGCAGCGCGGCGCCGGGCGTCGACCACGCGATGGTGATCGGAATCCGGTAGCGCCAGGCCAGCAGGATCGTTGCCACCCCCATCGTCAGACAGAGTGCGGCGAGGCCGGATGCCGCCTGTACAGGCGTGGCGCCCATCTTCTGCAGGCCCGTCAGTACGACCGCGAACGCGCTCGTGAAGCCGACGATGGCCGTGACCAGGCCGGCCATGTACGCGTGGCGGTCGTCCAGAACTCGTGTCATCAGCCCCCCCTCGCGAGGGACCCTAGCGGGATCGGGCGAGCATCACGGTCTCGTGCCAGATCCTGAGGTCCGTACCCGTAGCTCAGAGCGTCGCGTCGGCCACATCGAGGGCAGCGGCCGTGCGGGACGATCGCGCTCTCCGACGAGGAGGGCCGAGCGGCTGAGGACGTCGGACCGGCAGCTCCACGGGATCGGGCAGCGGCGCTGTCTGTGCAGGGAGATCCTTCAGCAGCCTCCCTTCGCGTGCCCGGTCCGCGGCAACGCTGCGCTGCCAGAAGAACTCCCCGGCAAAGAGCACCCGGTTGAGGCCGCGATCGTGCAGCAGGCTGTGGATCAGTCGCCGATAGGAATAGACGGTCCGGCTCGCCTGCACCAGCTCCTGGTTCAGCTCGTACGGGGTCATCAGCGTGGGGTAGTGCACGACGTTTCCGGTGAACTTCGACCAGTCCCGATGGATGAGGCGGCCCTTGTGGGTGTCGTACACAGGTGTTCCCGGGATGAAGTACATCGACTGCACGAGCATCCCCCGAAGCCCGTTGGCGATCACGAACTCGGCCAGGCGCGCCCCGACGCCACGCGTGTGGTTGTCCGCGCCCAGGATGAACAGCCCACGGACGTTCATCCCATGCCGCTGGATGTTGGCGATCGCCCGCATGATGTCGTCGGTCGTGCAGGTCTTGTTGTACGTCTCGAACGCCTCGTCCTCCAGGAACTCGATGCCGATCGCGAGCTCGGTGAAACCGGCACGCTGCAGCAGGTCGAGCATCTCGTCGTCGAGGCCGACCTCCCATCGCGCCTGGGCTGTGAACGCCCAGTCGATGTCACTGTCGATGATCGCCTGCAGCACCTCCTTGGCCCAGGTTCGCAAGGCGAAGAAGTTGTCGTCGACGATCCACAGCAGCCGCGCCAACCGGGGACCGTTCTGCTCGTAGAAGGCGATCGTGCTCTTGATGTCCGCCACCACAGCCTCAGGGCTGCGGCCGCGGATCTTGTTCCCCCAATGTCGTACGACGGCGCAGTAGTCGCAGCGGTACGGGCATCCGCGTGAGGCCAGGACCTGCGGCCACAAGGTGTTGTTGCGGACCATCTGGCTGTACCGATGGACCAGCGTGTGGTCGGGCGAGCGTTCGATGTCGGTCGGCGCCGCCCGGTCACCGGTGTGGACGATGACGTCGCCGTCGATGTAGGCCACGCCCGGGAAGTCGATCGGGCGTCCGTCGCGCCAGGCGGAGAGGAAGTCGAGGATGCTCTCGTCCGCCTCCCCGAGAATCACGTAGTCGGCGTGGTGGACGGCCTCGGTGAAGTTCAGCGACGGGTGCAGACCGCCGAGCACGACGACCGCATCGGAGTGCTGCGTCACGAACGTCGCCAGCTCGTACGCCCTCGGCGCAGCGAACGTGAACGCCCCGATGAACACGACATCGGCGTCGAGCACGTCGTCCCACTCGATGCGCGAGATCGACTCGGAGTAGACCAGGGTGTCCGGCACGAGGTCCTTCACGACGGTGGCGAGAAGGGTCAGACCGAGCGAGGGGTTGCGGATGTAGCGGTCGTACGTGAAGAGGTTGCGCAGTGATCGTCGGTACGGCCGGTTGCCCGGCTCCAGGAACCGTACTTTCCCCAACTGTCGTGGCTGTATCGGTTGCATGCCCTGCCCTCTCGTGGCTCCACATCAACATATCGATGAGCGGGGGCGTCCGACGGGGGGTGACAACCCTGGCTGATCCCTCCCCGGCCGGTCGCAGCCGCTCAGGCGATCGGCCTCGCGCTGATGCCCAGGACCGTCGGGATGCGGCCTTCGTACATCACGCTGAACGAGCCGAGGAAGCGACGGCTGATCGACGCGTGCTTGCCCGTCTGATTGAGCAGCTGATCCAACGGCGGCGGCCAATAGACCAGGTAGCCCGGGCGAGCCGTCAGCGTCGCCGTGAGGATGCACGAGAACGTGACGATGGTGCCCGTCTGCGTCTTCGCCACCGTCGTGGCGGAAGGATTGGCCCCGGGATCCGGGGGAGCAAAGGCGAACGTCACGTTCATTTCGTCGGACTTGGGGTTCAGCGAGTCGACCATCTGCTTGACGTAGGAGGTCAGGGAGCCACCGTCGCCGGTGGTCTCGTTGACGAGGGTCGCGGCCAACTGGGCTCCCTCCCGCTTCTCGTCATCCGTCACCGCCTCCTGCGAGCTCTTCGGCGGATCGTGCTTGGTGGCCGCCACCTCGGACGCAATCAGCCAAGGGCTGTACGAATGTGCCCTGGTCAAGGTGCTGTAGTAGAGCTCGAGCTCCGAGGTACAGCTCCACTTCAGCAGCGCCGTCGTGGTCATCGGGTAGGCGGCTTGGCGGTCTCCGTAGACCTGTGCGACCACGAGGCCGCACGCGCTCTTCGGGGCGGTGCTGGCTGTGGCCTTCGCCAGAGCGGTCTCGAAGGTCCTCGAGGTCAGGGCAAGCTCGGAGTACACGAGGGGCCAGCTCTCGGCCGAGTAGGTGGGCGGGCTGCTTGCTCGCCGGGCCTGGCCCATGCGCTGTTCGAGGCTGCTCGTGACACGACCGACCGCCTCATCGGGCAGCGGAACCTTGGTGATGGCGGCGCGCGAGAGCACATCGACGCGTGCCGGAACCCGAGGGACGGTGCAGCCGGCGGTTGTCGCGACCAGACTCGCCGCCAGGACAACGGAGACCCAGCGTGTCAGCGGGGCGGTGGGGGGCGGAGGTGCAGGCAGAGGAGGTGTCGGTCCGTCGGCCGGGTCGGGCGTGGGCTGCGGGCGGTTGCGCCTTCTGAAGAAGCTCCCAACGACCAGGCCCGCCCCGATGAGCGCGATGAGGGCCCCCGCTCCGATGGTGCCGAGGACGACCTTGCGCAGCCCGGGAACCAGGTGATCGACGCGCACGGAGATCGCCTCATCGGCTGCTCCCACGACCATCACCTGATCGGGTGTGCGGGAGTCGGTGAGGGAGAGACTCTGTGCCCCTTGGCCGTACTGATGGTCGATCCAGAAGTCGAGCCCCACCGGCTCGGCGGGCGGGTTCTTCGACCCTTGGCGAGCGGAAGTCTCCATGCGGCGAAGCGGCGCCATCGAGGTGATCTCCACGCGGGCCACGCCTGCGGTGTAGTCGTCGACGTCGATGGGGTTGGCGCTGCCGATGAACACCGCGTGACCATCCGTCGTCGTCGCGACGATGCGCAGCCCGCTGGCGTACGACGTGCTCCCGTAGGCGGCGACGACCACGCGTTCGTGGTTCGGATTCAGGGTCTCGGTCCGTCCGACGAGCCAGTCTCCTGGTTGGACGGCGACCGCCGAGGCGTAGCCGCCCGCACCCCCGATGACGGCGCCGAGGAACATCAGGACGATTCCGAGCCAACGCACCGGTGTCTCCTTGAGGGTGAGTGCCACCGTCAGCGTAGGACGTCAGCTCCGCCGCGCGGGTGGAATCCGGAGTGTTGGCCGGACCTCTTCGCCTGTGGTGGTTCAGGTTTCCATTACTACGGCCCAAGGGACAGCTTCAGCTCCGGAGCGTTCGAGTCGGTGTGGCCGCGGGTGACCGCTGCACTCACCCTCGCCACCGTCGCGCCCACC
This sequence comes from Propionibacteriaceae bacterium, assembly GCA_027492675.1. Lineage (GTDB taxonomy): Bacteria > Actinomycetota > Actinomycetes > Propionibacteriales > Propionibacteriaceae > Fen-668. The sequence goes on from JAPUEI010000082.1 coordinate 11,216, forward strand.
CCTCCCGGTGGGCCGGCTCGCTCCCTAGAGTGTGGACGTGACGACTGCACACTCGACCGCCCTGCTGGCTGCGATCAGAGAAGCGGTGGTGGGCGACGACCAGGTGATGGAGGGGCCGTACGGGCCGCGGCGGGTCACGTACGCCGACTACACCGCCTCCGGGCGCAGCCTGTCGTTCATCGAGGACTTCATCCGCGACGAGGTGTTGCCGCGCTACGCCAACACGCACACCGAGGCGTCGGGCACCGGGCTGCAGACCACCCGCCTGCGCGAGGACGCGCGGCGCATCATCCATGACGCGGTCGGCGGCGACAAGGACACCGCGGTGATCTTCGCCGGCTCGGGCTCCACGGGCGCGATCTCGAAGATGATCGGGATCCTGGGGCTCAGGATCCCGTCGGCGCTCGACGACCGGTACGGCTTCGCGGCGCAGATCCCCGACGACGAGCGGCCGGTCGTGTTCATCGGCCCGTTCGAGCACCACTCCAACGAGCTCCCGTGGCGCGAGTCGGTCGCCGACGTCGTGACGATTCCCGAGGACGCGGACGGCCACATCGACCAGGCGTACCTGGCGGCTGAGCTCGAGCACTACGCGGGCCGCCCGCTGGTGATCGGCTCGTTCTCGGCGGCCTCGAACGTGACCGGGATCATCTCCGACCTTCGCGGCATCGCCGAGTTGCTGCACGCCCACGGGGCGCTCAGCTTCTGGGACTTCGCGGCCTGCGCGCCGTACGTACCCATCGACATGGCCGCTGCCCCCGGCCGCCCGGACTCGTACCTCGACGCGGTCTTCATCAGCCCCCACAAGTTCATCGGCGGACCGGGCACGCCCGGCGTCCTCGCCGTACGTCGCCAGCTGCTGCGCAACCGCGTCCCGGAGGCGCCGGGCGGAGGCACGGTGCTGTACGTCAACCAGGCCGACCACCGCTACCTCGACGACGCCGAGCACCGCGAGGAAGCCGGCACGCCGGCGATCATCGAGTCGATCCGCGCCGGACTCGTCTTCCAGCTCAAGGAGGCGGTGGGCGCGGACGTCATCAAGGCCCACGAGGAGGCCGTACTGGCACGGGCGCTCGCCGCATGGCGTGACGAGCCGCAGCTCCAGATCCTCGGCAACCTCGCGGCCGAGCGGCTGTCGATCGTGTCGTTCGTGGTGCGCGACCCGAACGGCCAGTACCTCCACCACAACGCTGTCGTGGCGCTGCTCAACGACCTGTTCGGCATCCAGACGCGCGGCGGCTGCTCCTGCGCCGGCCCGTACGGACATCGCCTCCTCGGCATCGACCTGGAGCGCTCCCGGGCGTTCGAGATGCAGATCGCCCAGGGGTGGGAGGGCATCAAGCCCGGTTGGGTGCGGGTGAACTTCAACTACTTCGTCGAGCCGGCGGTCACGGACTACATCATCGAGGCCGTACGGATGGTGGCCCGGGACGGCTGGCGACTGCTGCCCGACTATCGGTTCGACGCGGCGACCGGACTCTGGCACCACCGCAACGGGGCGGTCGAACCGCCGTTGCGGCTGACGGATGTGCGGTACGACGAGGACGGCACCATGACGTACCCGCACCATCGCCAGACGGCCCCCGTCGACGTGCTTCAGGAGCACCTCGAGGAGGCCCGGCGGATCTTCGCGGCCGCATCCGGCGACGTCCCCGCCGACGCCCACCTCTCCGATGACCTGGATCAGCTGCGCTGGTTCGCCCTGCCGGAGGCGAGCCTGAGCTAGCCGCTGGCCAGCGACCGAGTGCTGAACCGTACGGTCGAGGCCGCCACCAGCGTCAGTGCGGCGACCGCCAACCACAGCCGCGCCGTACGGTCGAGCGGCTCGGCCGTCGCGGCGGAGGCCGAGGTCTCGCCGAGCACGATCTACCTCTACTTCGGCACGAAGGAAGGGCTGCTGCTCATCGACGAGTTCGACGATCGCACCCTGGGCGGGGTCGAACTGTTGAGCCCCGACGTGCCGCTTGTGGACACGCTCCGGCAGGCGCTGGCGATCGTCGACGACGAGCACTTCCGCCAGGAGGAGCGGCTCACCCTGGAGCGCACCCGGATGATCCTGGAGACGCCTGCCCTACGCGCTGCCTCCGGTGTGCGGATCGCCGTGCTCACCCGTGACCTGGCTGAGCAGCTCAGCGGGATTCGCGGCTACTCGCGGGCCAGGTCGCTCGCGATCGTGGCGTCGCTCATGGGGTGCGTCGTGTCTGCCCTCTACGTCCGGTACACCGACGAGTGCTCCCGCACCTACCGCGCCTGCCTGGACGAAGCTCTCGCTGACCTCAGAGACTGACCGAGCGTCGCTTCGATCGGAGTTGTGGTCGGAATCCGGGCGGTGGCGGAGCGGCCGACAGGTTGGATCGGAGTTGTTGTCGTTCTCGCCCCGGATCGGGCCGTCATTGCGACCACAAGTCCGATCGAAGCCTTCGGGTGTCCGATCGCGCCTCTCATTGCGACCACAACTCCGATCCGACGACCTCGGGTCTTGCGTTCGGGGCGAACGCCACGTGAACTGTGACAGCGCGGATTGACCGATCCCGGGCCCGCCAGGTTAGGCTACGGAACCGTAACCTACGCAACCGTAGGAAAGGGAGACGTGTGATTGCGACGAACGCCTGGACACCACGGATAGTCGGCGACCCCACCGATCAGCCCGACGACGCACCGGCGGACGGGATCGAGACCGTACGGCTCCTGGCCGAGGATGGCGCGGCGACCGGCCACCCGTCGTACAGCCCGCTCCTCAACGCCGACCAGGTGCGCGAGGCCTACCGCACGATGTTCCTGGCGCGCCGACTCGACACCGAGGGCACCAACCTGCAGCGGCAGGGGCAGCTCGCCCTCTGGGCGCCGGCGCTGGGACAGGAGGCGGCCCAGCTCGGCGCGATCTCGGCGCTGCGACCGACCGACATGGTCTACCCCTCGTACCGCGAGCTCTCCATGGCCATGCACCGCGGCCTTGACCCGGTGGCCGTCTTCCAGATCATGCGCGGCATCTCGCACGCCTCCTGGGACGTCGACGCGCACCACTTCGGGCTGTTCTCGTTCGTTGTGGGAGCGCAGACGCTGCAGGCGACGGGGTACGCGATGGGCATCACGCTCGACGGTGCCGACGAGGTCGTGCTCGTCTGCCTCGGCGACGGCGCGACCAGCGAGGGCATGGTCAACGAGGCGTTCAACTATGCGGCGGTGTTCAACGCGCCGGTGGTCTTCCTCGTGCAGAACAACCAGTACGCGATCTCGGTGCCCAACTCCCTCCAGTTCCGCGGTGCTCCGGCGGCGCGCGCGCAGGGGTTCGGCATCCCCGGCATCCGGGTCGACGGCAACGACCTGCTGGCGGTGAACGCGGTCGTCGCCGAGGCCGCCGAGCGTGCCCGCCGCGGTGAGGGGCCGACCGTGGTGGAGGCCATGACGTACAGGCTGGGCGCGCACACGACCGCCGACGACCCCACGCGCTACCGCTCCCGCGAGGAGGAGCAGCTGTGGGCCGGCCGAGACCCGCTGGTCCGTACAGAACGCTGGTTGCGTGACCAGGGCACTCACGACGCGTACTTCGCGGACCTCGCCTCCGAGGCTGACGCGCTGGCCACCGATGTCCGGGCGCGCGTCCTCGCCCTCGAGCCCGTCGGCATCACCGAGCTGTACGACCACGTGCTGGCCGAGCCGAGCCCCGCGCTCGTCGAGGAACGCGAGCAGGTACGCGCGTACCTCGCCAACCTGGAGGGCCGCTGAATGGTGCAGCTGACCATGGCCAAGGCGATCACCGCCGGCCTGTCCGCCGCGATGGCGCGCAACGAGAAGGTCGTCACGATCGGGCAGGACATCGGCAAGCTCGGTGGCGTGTTCCGCATCACCGAGGGACTCCAGGACCGCTTCGGCGCCAAGCGCGTGATCGACTCGCCGCTGGCTGAGGCGGGCATCGTCGGTACGGCGATCGGCATGGCCGCCCGCGGCTACCTGCCGGTGTGCGAGATCCAGTTCGACGGCTTCGTGTTCCCGGCGTTCGACCAGATCATCAACCAGGCCTCGCGGCTGCGCTTCCGCAGCTCCGGCCACGTCACGGCGCCGATCGTGATCCGGCTTCCGTACGGCGGCAACGTGGGCTCGATCGAGCACCACGGGGAGTCGCCCGAGGCGTACTTCACCCCGACGCCCGGCCTGCGGATCGTCACGCCGAGCACACCCGCGGATGCGTACGACCTCATCCAGCAGGCCATCGACTGCCCCGATCCCGTGATCGTGCTCGAGCCGAAGAGGCTCTACCACTCGCTCAAGGGCGAGGTCGACCTGGATGCTCCGCCGCGGCGTGAGCTGAGCCAGGCGCACGTCGTACGGACGGGCACCGAGGTGACGCTCATCGGGTACGGGCCGATGGTGTCCACCCTTGTCAACGCGGCGAAGGTGCTGGCCGACGAGGGACGCTCCGCCGAGGTCGTGGACCTGCGGTCGGTCGCGCCGATCGACTGGGCGACGATCGAGGCATCGGCCCGGAAGACGGGTCGGGTGGTCGTCGCGCACGAAGCGCCCCGCACCTCCGGCGTCGGCGCCGAACTCGCCGCCCGCATCCAGGAGCGCTGCTTCTTCCACCTCGAGGCCCCGGTGCTGAGGGTCACAGGGCTCGATATGCCCTACCCGCCGAGCCGGGTTGAGACAGACTACGTCCCGAGTGTGGACCGCGTGCTCGAGGCATGCGACCGCGCGTTCGCGTACTGAGGAAGGTTCCCCCGATGGCTCTCCAGCATTACCGACTGCCCGACGTGGGCGAAGGGCTCACCGAGGCGACCGTCGTGACCTGGCTGGTCGCGGTCGGTGACACCGTCGCGGTGAACACCCCTGTCGTCGAGATCGAGACCGCGAAGTCGCTCGTCGAGCTGCCCAGCCCGTACGCCGGCGTGGTCTCCGCGCTGCTCGTACCGGTGGGGAAGACGATCGAGGTCGGTACGGCGCTGATCGCGATCGAGGACGGCGTCGCGAGCGAGGCCGCACCGGAGCCGGAGGAGCCCGCCGAGGAAGCACCTGCATCGCAGGCGACCTTGGTCGGCTCGGGGCCGCGGGAGATGAAGCAGACCCGTCTGCCGCGCAAGACGGCCGAGAACACGCTGGCCGTCGCGCCGCCGCCGGTGGCGGACGCGAAGGCGCTGGCCAAGCCGAGCGTACGGAAGCTGGCGCGCGACCTCGGCGTCGACCTCGCGTCGGTGACGCCGACCGGCCCTGACGGCACGGTCTCCCAGGACGACGTCACGGCGGCCGCGACGCATCAGGGCGGCGGCTGGTCGGGCTTCCTTGCGGAGCGCGGCGAAACCCGTATCGACGTGACGGGCATCCGCCGCGCGACCGCGCGGGCGATGGTCGAGAGCGCGTTCACGGCGCCGCACGTGACGGAGTGGACCGACGTCGACGTCACCCGCACGATGGAACTGTTGGCGAAGATGAAGACGATGCGGATGTTCCGTGACGTACGGATCACGCCGACGGTCCTCGTCGCGCGCGCCGTGTGCGTCGCGCTGCGCCGCAATCCGGAGCTCAACTCGAGCTGGGACGAGAAGAACTCCCAGATCGTGCGCAAGTCGTACGTCAACCTTGGCTTCGCCGCCGACACCCCCCGCGGGCTCGTCGTGCCGGTGGTGCACGATGCGGACGCGATGAGCACGTACGACCTCGCGGTCGCGCTGAACGAGCTCACGGCGACGGCTCGCGCGGGAAAGACGCAGCCGGCGGACCTGTCCGGTGGCACCTTCACCATCACGAACATCGGTGTTTTCGGCATCGATGCGGGCACGCCGATCCTGTCGCCGGGGCAGGCGGGCATCCTCGCGCTCGGCCAGATCACCAAGCGCCCGTGGGTGGTCGAGGACCGCGTCGAGCCCCGCTGGGTGACCACGCTCGCGATGAGCTTCGACCACCGCATGGTCGACGGTGCCGAGGGCTCGGCGTTCCTCTCGGACATCGCCGAGATCCTCCGCGACCCGGGCAGCACGCTGATCCTCACCTGAGACGGCTGAGCGGCACGGGCATCTCGTCAGGGGAGAGATGTCCCGTACCGCTCTGGGGTGGGTCGGCCCGCGCCGCTCGTGGTAGTGACCGGCTAGGCTCCGTCACGCCAGGCCTGGGCGTCGGCAGACGCCGTGCTGATCAGGCTCTGCGTTGGTGCGCTCGTCACTGCGGCCGCAGGATGTGCGCCCAGCCGCGGCCCCGCACGTACGGCTTGCGGATGACGCACTCCGTGCCTGTCTGATCCCCGGCCTTGCCGCCGTGCTCGTGCGTCTCGCTGATCTCGTCGTGTTCGGCGGACCACCACTGCTTGCCCTTCTCCATGCAGTAGATCACATGCCCGGGACCCACGAGGAAATCTCCGGTGTGCACGTCGGTGAACACGTCGGTCTTCTTCTTGGTCTTGGTGTCCTTCGGCACGAAAGCGATCTTCTTGAATCCGGCGTCGGCCATCTTGGTCGCGAAGTTCGCGGTGGAGAAGGGGTCGCTGATGTCTACGGGGAACCCACCCAGCCAGGCGATAGCGCCGCACGACGAGGAGCAGTCGCACTCCTTGTTCGGGATGATCCTGCGCTTCTTCTTGTCCAGGAAGGACCATCGCTGAGACTGGTCGTAGCCCACGTTGCTCAGGTGGAGATTGGTGGCCGTGATCTGCATGGCCGCGATCCGCTGAGCCAGAAGCCTCGCCTTGAAGGGGTCGTCGTTAGCAGAGGCGGGCTGAACTCCTGCGAATCCGACGAGGCCAGCGACTCCCAGCCCGCCCGAGATTCGGAGAATATTGCGTCGGGTTACTCCACTAGACATGGTGTTGTCTCCTTTGGTTTGACGTCCTCATTCCCCCCTGAATCGGGACGCTAACAGCCAGTTCGGCTCGGGGGTGGAGGACGAATCCCCCACCCCGGTTCGGGCGTGAGGGCACCGGGGCCCGGGCAGCGGGCGATGTGGCACCGCGGGATGATGGCGCCGCGTCAGCACATCGCGAGGGTCAGGGGCGCGCGCTCTTGCGTCGGGTGAGTCCCACCAACCGCGCGACGATGATCGCGAGGTACAGCATCCCCGCGATCTGCTGGAGCATCACCAAGGACCTCGCCTGCGGGGTGACGGGCATGATGTCGGACAGGCCCGTGGACGTCATCGTCGTACAGCTCAGGAAGAGCAGCTCGAACCACGTACGGACTCCCGCCGGGTTCACCGCCGCGATGAAGCTGCCCGGCACCAGGGTCTGGCAGATGCCGTAGAGGTACGCCCAGAACCACACCGCCACCGTGAACGTCGCCCCCACCGCCAGCAGCTCGTCGAAGGTCACCACGTCGTCGGCGAACATGTAGCGCAACAGGCTGACGAACGTGTAGCCGTAGAAGATCGCGTGGAAGACGTCCGACCACAGGTGCCACGGCTGCGCCGAGAACGTGACCACGTCGACGACCGTCAGCACGACGGCGGGGATGCCGATCAGCACGGCGACCCAGGTGAGCGACGGCGTCGCCCGGACCACCGCCAACGCCAACCCCAGCACGACAAGGCCGAACAGGGACAGGGCCAGCGTCAGCACCCGGTTCTGGGGATAGACCTCCAGCAGGGGGTACGCGAGGATGCCGAGGATCTGAGCGACCAGCAGCACCCCGCTCGGATGCGTACGAAACAGCCTCAACGTCCGGGTCACGCGGTCACGATAGCCGTGGTCGCGCCCAGAGGTCAGTGCGTGAAGGTGCCCGTGCTGCCCGTGTTGAGGCCCGTACGGAACCTGGTGGTGTCGACTTCGGCGCCCGGATCCTTCGTCGGCTTCCCTTGGTCGGTACCGTCCTCCGGTACGTCGACGTGGGTCGGGTCGAGGACGCGCTTGAGGAACGTCTTCGTACGCTCCTCCTTCGGGTTCCCGAGCACCTCCTCGGGCGGGCCCTCCTCGACGATGACGCCACCGTCCATGAAGATCACGCGGTCGGCCACGTCGCGGGCGAACGCCATCTCGTGGGTGACGACCATCATCGTCATGCCGCCGTCGGCGAGGTCGCGCATGACCGCGAGTACGTCACCGACGAGCTCTGGGTCGAGCGCCGAGGTCGGCTCGTCGAACAGCATCAGCTCAGGGTCCATCGCGAGCGCCCGGGCGATCGCCACGCGCTGCTGCTGGCCGCCGGACATCTGCAGCGGGTACGAGCCGCCGCGGTCGCCGAGGCCCACCTTGTGCAGCGTCTCGCGCGCGATCTGTTTCGCCTCGGCCGCCGGCTTCTTGAGCACCTGCGTCAGCGCGATCGTGCAGTTCTGCTCGGCGGTGAGGTGCGGGAACAGGTTGAACGACTGGAAGACCATCCCCATGAGGGTGCGCAGGTGGTCGACGTCGGCGTCGGGATCGGTGATCTCCTCGTTGAGGATGAACACCCGGCCCTTCGTCGGCTGCTCCAGCAGGTTCACACAGCGCAGCAGCGTCGACTTCCCCGACCCGGAGGGGCCGATGACGCACACCACTTCGCCGCGGTGGACGGTGAGGTTGATGCCCTTGAGCACCTCGAGCGACCCGAACGACTTGTGCAGGTCGTAGATCTGGATCTCGTCCTCGCGGTTGCCGGTCGGGATCTGCGGTGTTTCGACGCTCATTTCGACCTCGCCTGACGGGCTTCCATCTTCCGGACAAGGAAGCTGAGGGGGAGTGTGATGACCAGGTAGCACAGACCCGCGACGATCAGCGGGGTCATGTTCGCGTGCGTGTTCGACAGGTCCTTGCCGTACTTCGTGAGCTCGTACGTCTGCGCGGTCAGGCCCAGCACGTACACCAGCGAGGAGTCCTTCGTCAGCAGCACGAGCTCGTTGGTGAGCGGCGGCGTGACGATGCGGAAGGCCTGCGGGAGCACGATCCGGCGGGTCGCGAGACCGCTCGACATGCCGAGCGAGCGTGCGGCCTCGATCTGGCCCTTCGGCACCGCCTGGATGCCGGCGCGGATGGTCTCGGACATGTACGCGGCGCTCACCAGGCCCAGACCGATCCAGACCGTGCCGTACGGGTCGAAGGGGACCTTGAGGCCCGGGAACCCGACCGGCAGCAGGCCGGCGGCGAGCAGGACGATCAGCGCGGGGATACCCCGGAAGAACTCGGTGTAGATGTTCGCGAGCCAGCGGTACGGAGCGATCTGCGACAGCTTCATCAGCGCGAGGACCGTACCGACGACGAGGCCAAAGACGAAGGCGCCGGCGGTGTACGCAAGGGTGTTGAGGAACGCGAGCGGCAGGTTCTTCGACAGCGTCTTCGCGATCATGTCGGGGCGGAAGAACACCTGCTGCACCTGGCGGGCGTCGATGAAGAGCACCGCGAGCAGGACAACCACCACCAGAACGGCGTACTGCGCGATCCGTATCCGCTGGGCCTTCTTGCGCGGTGACACCTTCTTGCGGGAACCCACTGTCGTCGCCGTCATGGCGCTCCTCCTTCGTGCGACTGGCCGCCCACTCACGAGAGCGGGCGGCCAGCGCGATGGATCACTTGGGTGCGTCGACCCCGAACCACTTCTTGTAGATCGTGTTGTACGTGCCGTCGCTCTTCGCGGCCTTCAGAACGTCGTTGACGACCTTCTGCAGCTTGGTGTTGTCCTTGGCCATGTCGAAGCCGTACTGCTCGCCGGTCTGGAACTCCTTGACGACCTTGGTCGTGGGGTTGTCCTTGGCGTAGTCGTACACCACGCCGTTGTCGTTGATCGCGGCATCGGCAGTGCCCGCGAGCACCGCGTTCGCGCCCGACGGCATGTCGTCGAACACCTTGATCGTGTAGCCGAACTCATCCTTGTGGGCGTTCGCGTAGTCCTGGCCGGTGGTGTCGGTCTGGACGGCGAGCACCTTGCCCTTGAGGCCGGAGAGGTCCGTGATGCCGGAGCCGTCCTTGGCCAGCAGCGCCTGGGTGGCGGAGAAGTACGGATCCGAGAACGCCGTGGCGTCCTTGCGCTTGTCGGTGATCGTGATCGCCGCAGCGCCCGCGTCGCACTTCTTGGCCGCGAAGACCGCGCCGGAGGTGATCTGGCCGAACTCAATGTCGACGATCTCCTGGGTCACGCCGAGCTTCTTGGCGACGAGGTCCATGAGATCGACGTCGAAGCCGACGACCTTGTTGGAGTCGTCCTTGAACTGGAACGGCTTGTACGCGAGGTGCGTGCAGATCGTGAGCTTCCCGGCCGTGACAAGGGTCGGCAGGTCCGCGGCGGCCGAGGAACCGGCGGGCGCTGCAGAAGTGGTGGAGCTGGAGTAGTTGGCGCAGCCGGACAGCGTCAGCGCCAGCGCCGACGTCGCAGCCGCCAGGGCGAGCAGTCGCTTCATGGAGGTCCTTTCGTGCGGGTGAACGCGCACATAGTGCCAAACGTTGTGTTACAGGTATGCGTCTAGTTGACGAGGCGAGACTGGCACGTCCATCTTTCGCTCGTACCGAACGTCCCTCTTCTGTGACCGAAACGTTGCGCGGATTCGTACCCTGGCCGACGCGATGCCCGGATTCCGCCAGGATCCGGGTTACCGGAGCCCTTCTCGGGCGGCTGCAGGCGGATCCTGGCGGAATCCGGTCAGCTCTCGCGCACGTGGTCGAAGAGCTCGCCCGAGACGTACCGCTCGGCCGTGTCGCACAGGAACGTCACGATGGTCTGGCCCTGGTGCTCGGGCTTGGCGGCGACGATGCGGGCCGCGGCCAGGTTCGCCCCCGAGCTGACCCCGACGAGCAGGCCCTCTGTACGGATGAGCTCGCGGGCAGTCTCGATCGCCACGTCGCTCGGGATGGAGATGACCCCGTCGTACAGATGCTGGTCGAGCACAGGCGGGAAGCCGTTGCCGCCGATGATGCCCTGGATCTTGTGCGGGCTGAACTCGCCGCCGCTCAGCACCGGGGCCTCGGCCGGCTCGACCGCGTACACCTTCAGGTTCGGGTTCTGCGCCTTGAGGAAGGAGCCGACCCCGGTGAGCGTGCCTCCGGTGCCGACGGTCGACACGAGCACGTCGACCTGGCCGCCGGTGTCCTCCCAGATCTCCGGGCCCGTCGTGTGGTGGTGCACGCGCGGGTTGGCCGCGTTGCCGCCCTGGCCCGACAGGAACGCCCCGGGCGTGCGCTCGAGGATGCGGCCCGCCTCCTGGTTGGCGCCTGCCATGGCGTCCTTCCCGGGGGTGAGTACGAGCTCCGCGCCGAGCGCCCGGAGCAGCGCGCGGCGCTCCAGGGACACGTCGTCGGGCATGCAGATGATGACCTTGTAGCCCAGCGACGCACCGATCCAGGCCAGCGCGATGCCGGTGTTCCCGCTCGTCGCCTCGAGGATGGTGCCGCCCGGCTTCAGGCGCCCGTCCGCCTCGGCGGCGCGCACGATGGACAGCGCCGTGCGGTCCTTGATGCTGCTCGCGGGGTTGAAGATCTCGAGCTTCCCGAGCACGGTCGCGTCGGGGAACATGCGGCCGAGACGAAGCAGAGGAGTACGTCCGACGAGCTCGGTCGGGCTGTCGTACACCCGCGGGAAGTCCTTGGCCATGGGGGTCCTTTCGTCGGTGCCCATGGTGCCGGGTGCCGATCCGCGGACCGTTCTTGTCTCATGTCGGGTGTCAGCGGGTCCACGTAGCCTTCGCTCATGGTGGAGCTGACCCGCGAGCAGGCTCGGCGCATCGCCGTGCGGGCGCAGCTGCTGGACGGTGGGGCCCTTCGAGACGTTGGCAGGCTCCGCCGGCCAACTCCTCAGGCATCCGGTGGCGGCGGCCCGGACCTCACGCCCCGGGTCCCTGAGGAGTTGATGCGCGAAGCGCCTCAACGTCTCGAAGGGTCCATCCTCGAGGTCGTACGGCATCTGGGCTTCCTGCAGTACGACCTCACCAAGGCCGTCGCGCCCAGCCAGGACATGATCCTGTGGAGCCGGCTGGGCCCGGCGTACGACCCCGCGGACCTCGCACGGCTTCTCGACGAACAGCGGTTGGTCGAGCTGAAGATGATGATCCGCCCGAGCGAGGACGTGGCGCTCTATCGGGCCGAGATGGCGGCGTGGCCCGGCGATCCGCCCGGGTGGCGCCAGGGTCTGGCTCAGTGGGCCGAGGCGAACGCCGCCTGCGCGCGGGACATCCTCGAGCTGTTGCGTAGCGACGGGCCGCTGCCCACGTCGGAGCTGCCGGACACCTGCGCCGTGCCGTGGCGGTCGACGGGCTGGACCCACGAGAAGAACGTGCAGCGGTTGCTGGGCATCATGGCCGCCCGCGGCGAGGTGGCGCTCTCACGCCGACAAGGGGCGATGCCCTGGTGGGACCTGGCCGAACGGGTCTATCCCGACGACGAGGCCGTACCGCTGGAGGAGGCTGTACGAGAGCGTGGCCGACGTCGGTTGGCGTCGCTCGGCATCGCGCGGGCGAAGGCGGCGCAGGCCCCGATCGAGCCGAATGACGTGGGGTCGGCTGGCGTTGAGGCGATGGTCGAGGGCGTGCGCGCGAAGTGGCGGGTGGACCCCGACTTGCTGGCGCGCGTGGACGAGCCGTTCGAGGGCCGCGCGGCGCTGCTGTCGCCGCTCGATCGGCTCGTGTTCGACAGGAAGAGGGTCGAGGAGATCTTCGAGTACGACTACGCACTGGAGATGTACAAGCCGGCCGCGCAGCGCCTGTGGGGCTACTGGGCGCTCCCCGTACTGTACGGCGACCGTCTCATCGGGAAGGCCGACGCCATCGCCGAGCGCGACGAGGGCGAGCTCATCGTCCGCGCGCTCCACGAGGACGCCCCATGGTCTGACGGCGAGCGGGCCGCGGTCGTCGCCGAGCTGGAGTCTCTCGCCACCTGGCTCGGCCTCGAGCTCGTACTCCCCGGCCGTTCGTGACGTTGGACCCCCGCCCTTCGAGACGTGGGCGGGCTTGCCGGTCAACTCCTCAGGGACCCGATCTCGAACCCCTCGGGGAGAGGTCCCATACCCTCG
>JAPUEI010000082.1:24199-32562 GCA_027492675.1 Propionibacteriaceae bacterium
ATACCCCTCGGGGAGAGGTCTGGTACGCCCCTCGGATGCCTGAGGAGCAACGCGACGGAGTCGGGGTGCGTCTCGAGGGCCCGTCACGGACGGTCGAGGGCCACCTTGAGTCCGAGGCCGATGAGTACGGCACCCATCGCGCCCTCTTGGATGCGCTGAGCTTTCACGCTCGCCAGCCAGCGGCGGGCGCGGCCGGCGAGCAGGCCGACGAGGCTGAGCCCGACAGCACTGAACGTGGCAGCGATCACGGCCAGCAACATGGCTTGTGGCAGCGCGTTCGCGGAGGCGTCCGACCGGACGAACTGGGGCAGGGCCGACAGGAAGAACAGCGTCGCCTTGGGGTTGGTGAGGTTTGTCAGCAGCCCCTGGAGGAACGCCGGACCCTGCCGGATCCGGGCCTTGTCTTCGACCACGGGCTCGGGCGATCTCCGTACGGCGGACACCACCGACGCGACCCCGATGACGACCAGGATGACGGCCCCGACCCAGCGCACCACCTCGAAGACGGCCGCCGACCGAAGCAGGATCGCCGCGAGCCCCAGCGCGACGGCTGCCGCGTGGACGAACAACCCCAGCGCGCACCCCAGCGCTGTCAGTACGCCGGCGCCGGGCCCGCGCTTCAGCGCGTTTCGCATCACCATCGCCGTGTCCAGACCCGGGGTGAGCGTCATCATCAGGCAGAGCCCGAGGAACCCCAGCATCACCGACGGCATGCGCACATCTTGGCATCTGACGGCCTGTCCGGCGCCACGAAAGTGCCGGGCATCTCACCAGAACTGCCTCTTCCGAAACCACCGTCTGACGACTACTGTCACGTGTTAGTCAGGGGGTTGAGATGCCACGAAGCACGAGCGCCGATGTCGCACGGCTGGCCGGTGTCTCGCGCGCCACGGTGAGCTTCGTCCTCAACGACCGCGCCGACCAGTCGATCCCGGAGGCGACCAAGGAGCGGGTACGGGAGGCGGCCCGCCGACTCTCGTACGTCCCCAACGCCGCCTCCCGCGCCCTGCGCGGCGGCGAGTCGAAGCTCGTCCTGTTCGTGACCGCGGGCCACCCGATGAGCACCAACGTCAGCGATTTCCAGGCCACGCTCACCGGCCTCGTCGCCGACTCGGAGCGCTCGTTGGTGATCTGGCGCCGCCAGGGCCCCGACGACCTCGCGGCCACGCTGGCCCACCTCGAGCCATGTCTGGTGCTGGCCGAGGAGGCGCTGACGATCGAGGAACAGGAACTGCTCGCCGCCGTCCAGGTGCCGCTCCTGGTGGCCGACTTCGCCGCCCCCGGCACGACGGTGCCGACGCGGATCCAGGCGGAGACGCTGTCCGGGCTGGGGCACCGGCGGATCGGCTACCTCACGACGAGCGAGCCCACGCTGCTGCCCTTCGCCGATCCCCGTACGGCTGCCTTCCTCTCCGCCTCGGAGGCGCTCGGTCTGCCTCGACCCCTCGTCGCCGCGCTCCCCGGCGGCACAGCGCTCATCGAGGCGGCCGCGGCGCAGTTGTCTGCCTGGCTCTCCGGCCCCGAGCCGGTGACCGCGGTCGCCTGCTTCAACGACTTCCACGCCGCGGTCTGCCTGTCGGCGGCGGCGTCGCTCGGCATCGCCGTGCCCGACCAGCTGTCGGTCGTCGGCCTCGACGACGATGTCTTCGCCCCGATCACCCACCCGCCGCTGACGACGGTGAAGCTCGACCCGACCGGCTTCGCCACGCACCTTTGGGCGAAGGCCCGAACCCTCCTCGACTCGTCCCCGGCACCGCAGCCGTACGACGAGCCTGCCCATCTGGTCGTACGCGCCAGCGTCCGTGCCGCCGATCCCGAAAGGACCCCCCATGTCTGAGCCGATCCCCGAGTTCACCCGCTTCGGCCACGACGAGGCCTGGGCTCTCGGGTGCCTGGTCGTCGAGAAGTGCCGCGCCGAGAACCTCACCGTCACCGTCGGTATCCGGCTCGGTGAGCAGCGCGTGTTCCACGCCGCGCTGCCGGGGTCGAGCGCTGACCTCGACACCTGGATCGAGCGCAAGAGCAACGTCGTCAGCCGCTTCGGGGTGTCCTCGATGGAGGTCTCCGAGACGTTCGTGCGCGACAACGACATCACCGGCTTCTGGACGGCTTTCGGTCTGGCGCCGGAGGCGTACTTCCCGTCAGGCGGTGCCGTACCGATCCGGGTCAACGGGGCCCTCGTCGGCGTGCTCGCGCTCAGCGGGGTCGACTCGCCGACCGAGCACCGGATCGCCCTCGAGGCGATGCGCGAACTGAGCGACCCGTCGTGACCGCGCCGCGCTCCATCGGAACCGGACCCGTCGGCGTCGGCATCATCGGCGCGGGGATGATCAGCGACCAGTACGTCGCGAACCTGCTGAAGTGCCCCGACGTGAGGGTGGTCGTCATCGGCGACCTCGATCCTGACCGGGCCAGGGCGAAGGGGGAGCTGTACGGGATCGAGTGGGGCACGCCCGACGCCGTACTCGGCCATCCGGACGTCGAACTCGTCGTCAACATCACGATCCCGCAGTCGCACGCCGAGGTGTCGATGGCCGCCATCGCTGCTGGCAAGCACGTCTGGAGCGAGAAGCCGATCACGGCGCACCGGGCTATCGCCCGCACGCTGCTGACCGCGGCTGCGCGCGCCGGGCTGCTGGTGGGCGTCGCGCCCGACACCAACTACGGGCCGGGGCTGCAGACCGCCCGGCGGGTGATCGCCCGCGGCGACATCGGCACGCCGCTGTCGGCACAGACCGCGATCCAGTACCCGGGGCCGGACCTGTTCCACCCGAACCCCGAGTTCCTGTTCTCAGCCGGCGCGGGGCCGCTGTTCGACATCGGCCCGTACTACCTGACGGCGCTCGCCCACCTGTTCGGGCCGTACGCACAGGTCTCTGCCGTCGGGTCGATCGGTCACGCGCGACGGACGATCGGCACGGGCCCGCGGGCCGGGGCGACGTTCCCGGTGACCGTGCCGACGCACATCAGCGCCATCGCGCAGTTCGCGAGCGGTGCGGTCTCGCAGAGCCTCATCAGTTTCGACTCGCCCCACAGTCGCATCTCGTTCGAGGTCATCGGCACCGAGGCGACGCTGTCCGTGCCGGACCCCAACAAGTTCGGCGGCACCGTACGGATCACGCCCAAGGTGGGCATCGAGGACGTCGACAGCGGCGCCGAGCCCGTCTGGACCGACATCGCCCAGGAGCCCGAGCGCTTCGGCCGCGGCGCGGGCGTCGTCGACATGGCGCGCTGCATCAGAGGCGGCGGTACGCCGATCGCGTCCGGCGAGCTCGGCTACCACATCCTCGACGTCATGGCGTCGATGGCCGAGTCGATCGAGAGCGGGCGCACGGTCGACATGACGAGCAGCATCTCGCCGATCCCGATGCTCCCCGAGGGCTGGGATCCGTACGAGCAGACGATCTTCTGAGGCCCGTGCCGGATATCGGCCAGGATTCGCCGCTCGGGGGCCTGTACGGGTGTCTGGCGAGCGGATCCTGGCGGATTTCCGGCGCTCGATCGACCCGCGTCGCCCGGAATAGCCCTCCCGGATGTAAGGTTGAGCCTAGTACGCTCAACTTTCACAAGGAGATGCCTGAGTGGACACGTCCAAGCTGACAGCCATGAGCCGCGATGCGGTGTCGATCGCACTGCGGTCCGCCCTCACGCATGGCAACCCCAACGCCGAACCCGTCCATCTGCTCGAGGCGCTGCTGACCATCCCCGACAACACCGTGGGCCCGTTGCTCGAGTCGCTCGGCGCCGAGCCGCGCATCGTCGACGCGGCCGCGAAGGGCGCGATCACGAAGCTGCCGAGCGCGCAGGGGTCGTCGGTGGCGCAGCCGAACCTCTCCGGTGCGTTCGCTCGCGTCGTCGCCGATGCCGAGACCCGCGCCACCCAGCTCGGCGACCAGTTCGTAGCCACCGAGCACCTGCTGATCGGCATCGCGTCCGTACAGTCGGAGGCTCGCAAGATCCTCGCCGATCTCGGAGTGACGGCGGACGCGATCACCAAGGCGTTCAACGAGCGCCGCGGGTCCAAGCGCGTCACGTCCGCCGAGGCCGAGGGCGGCGCGTCGTCGCTCGACAAGTACTCCGTCGACCTCACCCAGAAGGCCCGTGAGGGTCGCCTCGACCCGGTCATCGGCCGCGACCAGGAGATCCGTCGCGTCGTGCAGGTGCTCGCCCGCCGTACGAAGAACAACCCGGTGCTGATCGGCGATCCGGGCGTCGGCAAGACCGCCGTCGTCGACGGTCTCGCGCAGCGCATCGTCGCCGGTGACGTGCCGGACTCCCTCAAGGGACGGCGCCTGGTCTCGCTCGACCTCGCGAGCATGGTCGCCGGCGCGAAGTACCGCGGTGAGTTCGAGGAGCGGCTCAAGGCCGTCCTCAACGAGATCCGCGAGGCCGAGGGCCAGATCATCACGTTCATCGACGAGCTCCACACGATGGTCGGCGCGGGCGCGACCGGCGACTCCTCCATGGACGCCGGCAACATGCTCAAGCCGATGCTCTCGCGCGGTGAGCTTCGGATGATCGGCGCGACGACGCTCGATGAGTACCGCGAGCGCATCGAGAAGGACCCCGCTCTCGAGCGCAGGTTCCAGCAGGTCTTCGTCGGCGAGCCGAGCGTCGAGGACACGATCGCGATCCTGCGCGGACTGAGGGAGCGGTACGAGGCGCACCACAAGGTGCGGATCACCGACGGAGCTCTCGTGGCGGCGGCCCAGCTGTCGAACCGCTACATCACCAGCCGACAGCTGCCTGACAAGGCCATCGACCTCGTCGACGAGGCTGCGTCGCGCCTGCGCATGGAGATCGACTCGTCCCCGGAGGAGATCGACCAGCTCCGTCGCCAGGTCGACCGCATGACCATGCAGCAGTTCGCCCTCGAGAAGGAGGACGACCCCGCATCAGTCGACCGTCTGCACCGGCTGCAGGCCGAGTTCGCCGACGCGTCCGAGCAGCTGCGGTCGCTGGAGGCCCGCTGGGAGTCCGAGAAGGCCGGCCTCAACAAGGTCGGCGACCTCAAGGAGCAGATCGACAAGCTGCGCGTCGAGGCCGACAAGGCCCAGCGCGAGGGTGACCTCACCAAGGCGGCCGAGATCCTGTACGGACGGATCCCGGCCATCGAGGCCCAGATCGCGTCCGCGGAGGGCGCCGACCAGAGCAAGGCGATGGTGTCGGAGGAGGTCAGCGCGACCGATATCGCCGAGGTCGTCTCCGCCTGGACCGGCATCCCCGTCGGGAAGATGCTCCAGGGAGAGAGCGAGAAGCTGCTCGAGATGGAGGACCGCATCGGCTCCAGGCTCATCGGGCAGAAGGACGCTGTACGTGCGGTGGCCGACGCCGTACGTCGTGCGCGCGCCGGCATCTCCGACCCGAACCGTCCGACCGGCTCGTTCCTGTTCCTCGGCCCGACCGGCGTCGGCAAGACCGAGCTGGCGAAGGCGCTCGCGGAGTTCCTCTTCGACGACGAGCAGGCGATGGTACGAATCGACATGAGCGAGTACTCGGAGAAGTTCGCCGTGTCTCGCCTTGTCGGAGCGCCTCCCGGCTACGTGGGGTACGACGAGGGTGGCCAGCTCACCGAGGCGGTCAGGCGGCGCCCGTACTCCGTCGTGCTGCTCGACGAGGTCGAGAAGGCGCACCCGGAGATCTTCAACATCCTGCTGCAGGTGCTCGACGACGGGCGGCTGACCGACGGCCAGGGACGTACGGTCGACTTCCGCAACGTCATCCTCATCCTCACCAGCAACCTGGGCTCGCAGCTCCTCGCCGACACGACGATGGACCCGGCGCTCAAGGCGGAGGCCGTGATGAGCACGGTGCGCAAGGCGTTCAAGCCGGAGTTCATCAACCGGCTCGACAACATCGTGATGTTCGACCCGCTCAGCCAGGACGACCTGACGCACATCGTCGGCATCAACCTCGCGCGGCTCAACAAGCGGCTGGCCGAGCGCCGGGTCAGCGTCGAGGTCACCGATGCCGCCCGCACCTGGCTGGGCGAGAAGGGCTTCGATCCGGTGTACGGAGCGCGGCCGCTGCGCCGTCTCGTACAGACGACGATCGAGGACCAGCTCGCCAGACTCGTACTGGCGGGCACCATCGGCGACGGCTCCACGGTGACGTTCGATGTGACCGACGACCACGAGGGCCTGCGCGTGCTCTGACCCACACCTCACCCACGACGGAACACCTCGAGCTCGGGGTGTTCCGTCGTCGTGTGGGGCGTGGGGGGCTGGACGGCGGGTCACGTACAGGCTGGGCATAGGGTGAGTGGCCGGTACGAGGGGGATGCATGAGCGAGGTGGCGGAGCAGACGCCCACGCTGTACAGCACCCTTCGTACAGGCGGCTGGACCTTCGTGGTCCTCGGCTTCTTCGCACGCATGCCACCGGCGATGCTGACCCTCGGCGTGACCCTGTACGCGGCGCAGCGGCTCGGCGGGTTCGCGCCCGCGGGCACGGTGGTGGCGGCGATGGCTGTCGGACTGGGCGTCGGCGGACCCGTGATCGGCGCCCTCGCGGACCGGTTGGGCCAGCGCCCCGTCGGCATCGCATCGGCCATCTTCGTCACGCTGGCGCTCACGCTCACCACCATCACGACGTCGCCCGATCTGCCCCTCGCGATCCCCATGGCGTCGGCGTTCCTGCTCGGCGCCACGAACCCGCAGGTCACGGCCATGGCGCGCGGCCGCTGGTCGGCGATGGCCCGACTCCAGCCGGACAGGGCCAGGTTCACGAGTCTGGCCATGTCGTACGAAGGCGCTGCCGAGGAGACCACGTTCGTGCTCGGGCCGGTGACGGTGGGCCTGCTCCAGCTCGTACATCCCCTGGCCGGCCTCGTGCTGGCCGGCATCCTCGGCCTCGTCCTGCCCGTCGCCTTCGCGCTTCTGCCGAACGCACTCGGCCCGGCGGCGAAGAGTGAGCGCCACGAGGCCGTACGGGTCCCGTGGCTGCGCCTGACGCCGCTGGGGATCATCGGCTTCGCGATCGGTGTGGTCTTCGGCGCCTCGTCGACGGGCGTCACGGCGTCGCTCAGCTCGCTGGGCCGACCGGAGCTCGCGGGCATCGTGTACGGCGGCATGGGCGTCGGCTCGGCCATCTCCGCCCTGGCGGCGACCCGGCTGCCTCACACCCTGAGCCAAAGACATCGTGTCGTCGCGTTCTCCGTGGTGCTGGCACTCGCTGCGCCGCTGCTGGCCATCGCGCCGGCGCCCTGGCTGCTGATGGGCGCGTGCTTCCTGTGCGGCTGCGGGCTCGCGCCCGTCCTCATCGGCGCGTTCGCCATCGCCGAGAGCGAGTCGCCCTTGGCCCGGATCGCCACGGTCATGACGGCGCTCGGCACGTTCCTGGTCGCCGGCGTCGCGACCGCGTCGTCGATCGCGGGCCACCTGATCGACACGTACGGGCCGTCTGCGTCCCTCGCGATCCCGGCCGCTGCCGGGCTGCTCGTCCTGGCCGCCGCGGTCGGAAACCTCGTGGTGACGAGGCGCCCGACGAGGTCGTTGATTTGAAAACTTCCTGAGGACACGCTCAGACCGGCCCCCGGAGGGACACCGGGACGGCAGGATGACCCGCATGTTGGTGCCGGACCGGGAAGTGCCCGGAGCGTACTTCGTGCGCATCGACGGCACCGACCAGTCCTTCGTCGACCCCATGGACCCGCTGCGGCTTGAGTTCGACTACGTGCAGCGCATCGCCGAGGTGATCGACACCATCGCCCCTCCGGGTGAGCGGATCCGGGCCGTCCACGTCGGCGGAGCGGGCATGACGATCCCGCGGTACGTCGCGGCGACCCGCCCCACGTCGGCGCAGCTGGTGCTCGAGCCGGACGCCGCGACCACCGAGCAGATTCGCGCGATCATCCCGCTGCCGAAGAGGTCGGGGATCAAGGTGCGGCCGGTCGACGGTCGTACGGGCCTCGCCGCCATGCCCAGCGGTCACGCCGACATCGTCGTGGTCGACGCGTTCGCCGGGGCGCGCGTGCCCGCCGAGTTGACGACCGCGGAGTGGTATGAGGACGTCGCCAGGGTGCTCACGCGCGACGGGGTGATCGTCGCGAACATCACCGACATGGTGCCCTTCGCGTACGCCAAGCGCGTCGTCGCCGGCATCGCCGATCGGTTCATGCCTGTGGTCTTCGCGCTCGAGCCGTCGACGCTCAAGGGACATCGCTTCGGCAACATCGTCGTCGCCGGAGGGCGGCACATCGACCATGACAAGCTCACCCGACTCGCCGCGCGCGGCCCGTTCCCGTACCGCGTCCTCGGCGGCCTCCAGCTCGCCAGCTGGGTGGGCCACCACAAGGCGTTCACCGACGCCGACTCCTCGCAGTCCCCGGCTCCCTTGGGCGGTCCGGCCACGTTCCGCTGAGTT
>JAPUEI010000082.1:32662-38400 GCA_027492675.1 Propionibacteriaceae bacterium
CATTGGCGAGAGAACTTGTTCGTCTGGGGGAGAGGTACCAGACCTCTCCTCGACGCGGGGTGCTCAAAATTCCCAGCAGGACAGCGTCTCGCGGCAGATCGCGATTCTTCGGTCATCGGTCACAATGGGCTGGTGACGAGTGAGGACGACCAGCCGAAGGCTGACGACAACGTGGTCGATGAGCAGTCCGACGCCCCCGAGGCTCCGGTCGACGAGGAGGGCTCTGGCGACGCGGCCCCCGAGAACGAGCCGGCGACCCCAGCGGCGAAGACTCGCCGCCGCGGACCCGGCATCCTCACGATCACCGGTCTTCTGCTGATCGCCATCGGGCTCGGTTCGCTGGGCTGGATGGGGTACCAGTACTTCGGCACCAACGCCCCGGCCCAGGAGGCGGCGAAGAGCGAGGTCTCCCAGCTCGAGGATCAGTGGAACCAAGGCGGCGGCATCGACCTGCCCGATCCGTCGGCGACTCCCACGCCGGGCGCCCCCGCATCGGCGTCCGCGCCCGCATCGAAGGGCCCCGCGTACACCGCCGACCAGCTCGACAAGGCCATGGCGATCCTCACGATCCCGGCCTTCGGCCCCGACTACAAGGTGCCGATCCTCGTGGGCACCAGCGAGTACGTACTGGGCCGAGGCGTCGGCTGGTACGAGAGCACCCAGCTCCCCGGTCAGGTCGGCAACTTCGCGCTCGCCGGCCACCGCATCACGCACGGCGAGCCGTTCGCCCGGCTCCTCGAGCTCAAGGTCGGCGACAAGGTCATCGTGACCACGAAGTCGTACATCTTCACGTACGTCATTGACGAGCCCCCGTCGAAGCTCACGGTCAAGGACGTCGACACCTGGGTGCTCAACCCCGTCCCGGGCAAGACGAACGTGAAGCCCACGCAGGCACTGATCACGCTCACGACCTGCCAGGACCTGTTCCACTCGCCCGACCGCTCCGTCGGCTTCGGCCACCTCGTCAGCTCGACGAAGAAGTAGCCACCGGGTCTTGCCGACCGCGTCTCGTCGCTGGACGGGGCCTCGGCTAGTCTGATCGCGTCGTCGGGCGTCGGGTCCGACTGGTTCGGAGGTTGCCATGACCGGGTTCTGGATCTTCCTGCTGATCATCGTCCTGATCGCCGCGGCCGCAGTGCTGTACGGCATCGGCGGCTACAACGGCCTCGTACGGATGCGTAACCTCGTCGAGGAGTCCTGGCGTCAGGTCGACGTCGAGCTGAACCGGCGGTACGACCTCATCCCGAACCTCGTCGAGACCGTGAAGGGCTACGCGCGGCACGAGTCCGGCACGCTGGAAGAGGTCGTACGGCTCCGCAACCAGGCCGCTGGCATGGGTGGCGCTCCTTCGGCCGACCGGGCCGGCGTCGAGGAGCAGCTGTCCGGCGCGGTCCGTCAGCTGCTCGTGACCGTCGAGGCGTACCCCGATCTGAAGGCCAACCAGAACTTCGTCGAGCTGCAGCGCCAGCTGGCCGATACCGAGGACCGGATCGCGAATGGCCGGCGCTACTACAACGCGAACGTCCGCAACTACAACACCCGCATCGAGTCGTTCCCGACGAACATCATCGCGGGGTTCGGCAAGTTCGAGCGGGCGACGTACTTCGAGGTCAACGACGCCGCCGTACGGCAGGCGCCCAAGGTGAGCTTCGACGGCGCCCCGGCGGCCCCGTCGGTCGGTGGCGCCTTCGAGACCCCGAACTTCTCGGCCCGCTCCGGCACGCAGGACGCGCTGCCCGCGACGGCCGACCCCACGACCAGTGGCCAGGCATTCGGCTACCAGGCGCCCGCCGCCGAGCCCGAGCCGCTCCCGGTCACCCCTCCGGCGCCGCAGCAGGCACCGGGGTACGGCACGGCCGTCCCGCCTGTTCCGCAGCAGGGCTACGTCCCGCCGCAGACGACGCCGGGGTACACGCCGCCGCAGTCCTGAGGCCCCACGGCCTCCCCTGATTGGAGCACGTCACGGAAACATTCACCCTTGCCGAGCCCGTACGCGTCGGCACTCGGGCGTCCGCCCTTGCCCTCTCGCAGGCCACGGAGGTCGCAGAGCTGCTCGTGGGCGCGGGGATCCATGAGGGGTACGAACTCGTCGAGATCGGTCACGACGGGGGAGACCCCAGCGCGTTCGCCGGCGGGTCCGTGATGACGCAGGCACTGCGGCGGGCGCTGCTCGACGGCCGGTGCGACGTCGCCGTGCACATGCTCAAAGACCTGCCGACCGAGCCCGTACCCGGGCTCACCTACGGCGCGTACATCAAGCGTCTCGACCCGCGTGAGGCCTTGTGCGCGCGCAACGGCTGGACCGTGGCGACCCTTCCCGAGGGGGCCAAGGTCGCGATCAGCTCGCCGCTGCGACGCGCCCAGCTGCTGGAGGTACGGCCGGACCTGACGATCGTCGGCATCCGCGGGCCTATCGAGTCGCGGCTGCAGCGGGTGGCCGAGGGTGAGATCGACGCGACCGTGCTGGCGTGGTCCGTGCTGGCCCGCGAGAACAGGCTCGACACCGTCACCGAGGTGCTGCCGCCCTCTGTGATGCTGCCGACGCCGTCGCAGGGTGTGCTCGTCGTCGAGGTGCGCGAGGACGCCGCCCCCGCCCTGAAGAAGGCGCTGCGTCGCATCGACCACGCGTGTACGCGGCTGCTGTCGACCGCCGAGCGTTCGCTGGAGCACGACGTACAGGCGGCCACGAAGGCGCCGCTGGGCGCGTTGGCGCGGCTCATCGAGGGCGCTGACGTACGGACGAAGCTCGAGCTCAGCGCGGTCGTCGCCGGGCCGGATCAGGCGCTCGATCTGCGACGTACGAGGTCGGTGACGCTCGATGACGTCGACACCGACGACGACGTACAGGCCAACCTCGCCGCCGCGGAGCGATTAGGCGCCAAGCTCGCTGCTGAGCTGCTCGATGCCGGAGCGGGTGCGTTGCCCGAGCACCTGCTCGCGAAGCCACCCCGTACACCTCGCCCGCGCGTCCTCGTACAGCGCATCAACGACGAGTTCGACCCGGTGCTGCAGGCGGCCATCACGCGCGCCGGTGGGGAGCCAGTGATGGCGACTCTGCTCCGTACGATCCCAGCCTCTGACGACGTACTCGACGCGGTGCTGGACCGCCTCCCGAGCGCTGACCGTGTCGGGATGACGAGCGCCGAGGCCGTGGCCCTGCTCGAGAAGCGCGCGCACGAGCGCAAGACGAGCCTCGCCGAGATCCTCGCGGGCACGCCGGTGGCCGCGTTCGGCGCCGTCACCAGCGCGGCCCTCGTCGCCGCCTCGGTGACCGTCGACATGCTGCCGAGCCTGGACGCGTCGGTCGGCAACCTGTTGAGCGTGTGGCCGGCCGCCGACGAGGGGCAGGGCTCGCCGCTGGCGCTTCTGCCGGGCTCGTCGAACGCGTCGCCCCTTCTCGCCGCGGGTCTGCGCGACCTGGGCTGGCGCGTCGAGGATCTGCCGGTGTACGAGCGGGTGACCGCGGAGCCGACCGCCGAGCACGAGCAGGCGGTAGAGGCCGGCTGGCCCGAGGCCGTGATCATCACGTCCCGCAGCGCCGCCCAGGCGATCGAGGAGCTCTTCGGGCTGCCTCCCAAGGAGGTACGGGTCGTGGCTGTGGGCCGCATCCCCGCCCGCGACGCCGCAGCTCTGGGTCTCCACGTCGACGCCGTCTGCGCCTCGTCGAAGCCGTCCGCGATCGCGGCCGCAGCCCTGGAGGGACTCGTTCCGGCCACGTCGGAGCCCGCGGCATCCTGAGCCGATCGCAGAGTCCGTAGGAGGGAAGCGGTGGTTGGGCGTCTGGTCCACCTGCCCATTGCCACTCGTGGATGTTCCGAAAGCCGTGGCCCCCTCGCCGTGATGGCAGAGTTGGAAGCGGGACAGGCGATAGGGAGTTGGTACTTCGACCTAGGGGTTTGTCCGCCCGCGTGAACAGGCTGACTCGGTAGCCAACCCCTCGGACAGGCAAGTGGTGCTGATGGGGCGTCGCGGCCGGCGTGTCGTGTCCCACGCGGCCGATCTGCCTGTCAGGTGGCGTCGCATGACAGGCAGACACCATCGCGCCGAACGGTTCAGTCGGCGCGTCGCGTCACACATGCACCAATTGCCTGTCCACCGCTCGAGAGGTTCAGCGAAACGGCATCGGCGAACGCATTCGGCCGGATCAGACCGGGTCGGTCTCGCTCACCGTGGCGGCGGCCTTGGCCTCGCGGCGGTGGTTGAGGTACTCGATGCCCATGGGGATCAGGGAGACGAGCACGATCAGGATCAGCACCGCGTCGATGTTCTTGTGGATGAACGGGATCTGGCCGAGGAAGTACCCCATGCACGTGACGCCGATGACCCACAGGACGCCGCCGACCGCGGTGTAGGCGATGAACTTGCGGAAGCTCATCTTGCCGACGCCGGCGATGAGGGTGACGAACGTGCGCACGAGGGGGACGAACCGGGCGAGGATGAGCGCGCGGGGGCCGTACTTCTCGAAGAACTGGTGGGTCTTGGTGACGTACTGCGGGGCGAACAGCTTGCGTCCGACCCAGCTGGTGCGGGGCTTGAACAGGGGCGGGCCGATGAGGTAGCCGATCCAGTAGCCGACGACGTTGCCCAGCACGGCGGCTCCGATGAGCACGGCGAACACGACCGCGAGCGTGGTGGCGACCGAGCCCCCGAAGCCGATGGTGCCCAGCGCGGTGAACATGCCGATCGTGAACAGCAGCGAGTCGCCGGGCAGGATCGAGAACAGCCCGCACTCGGCGAAGATGATGAACGCGATGCCCCACAGCCACCAGTTGCCGAGGAGGTTGATGAGCACCTCGGGATCAAGCCACGAGGGCAGCAGCAACGGCGTCATGGCGACTGTCATGAGGAGGTGCACGCGGCTAAGGGTAGCGTTGGCCGCTGTGAGTTCCCTGAGCGGCGACGGCGCGGTGGAGCCAGGAGACGCCCCGTACGACGAGTTCGCGCCCTCGGTCGGCGTCGGTCCGCACCCCGACCCCTGGCCCGACGACCCGCGCCTCGACCCTGACCTGCTCGCCCACGGGGATCGGCGGAACGTCGTCGACGCGTACCGCTACTGGACCGTGGAGGCCATCGTCGCCGAACTCGACACGCGTCGCCGGCCGCTGCACGTCGCCATCCAGAACTGGGAGCACGACTTCAACATCGGCTCCATCGTTCGTACCGCCAACGCTTTCAACGTGGCCGGCGTGCACATCCTCGGCCGTCGCCGCTGGAACAAGCGTGGGGCCCTGGTCACCGACCGCTACCTGCGCGTCTACCACCACGCCTCCGTCGCCGACCTGGCTGCGTGGTTCGCCGAGCGCGGCATCCCTATCGTCGGCGTCGACAACCTGCCCGGCGCCCGCGCGCTCGAGGAGACGACGCTGCCCGAGTCTGTCTGCCTGCTGTTCGGGTCCGAGGGGCCCGGCCTCACCGACGAGGCGGTCGCCGCCTGTACGTACCTGGTGTCCATCGCGCAGGTCGGCTCCACGCGTTCCATCAACGCCGGCGCCGCCGCGGCGATCGCGATGTACGCATGGGCGCAGAGCTGGACGGTCAGCTGAGCTCGCTCGGTCAGCTGAGCTCGCTCGGGGGCGCGGGCGTAAGCATCTCTCCGCTCCGCACGGCCGACGCCACACCCCATCTGCCACGTCACACCCCACCCCGGGGGGGGGTCGGCGGACCCGGGGGGTGGCGGCGCCGGGCGGGGGGCGCGGGGGCCCCCCGGCCCCGGTCGCGCCACATCCGCCAGCCCGGGG
>JAPUEI010000082.1:38410-41061 GCA_027492675.1 Propionibacteriaceae bacterium
GGGTCCTAAGACCCGCGCCGCCCCGCCCGCCCCCCCCAACCCCCAAAGGCCCACCACCCCCCCCCGGGTGGGGTTGTGCGGTTGAACCGGGGTGGGGGCGTCGACGGGAGGGGTGCGCGGTCGCCGCCGTCACCTGATCTCTCATCTTCCTCATGACCGGTGCCTGGAAGGCCTGCGACCAGTACGATTTCGCCTCGAGCACGACAGCGCCGGAACACCGGGGGGAAGAGCGTGCAGGAGGACCCGATGACCGAACCGTCCGCGCTGAACCTGCGCACCGTGGCCGAGGTGGCCACGCTGCTGCGCGTGTCGAAGATGAGCGTGTACAGGCTGATCCACAACGGCGAGCTGGAGGCTGTACGGTTCGGGCGCACGTTCCGGGTGCCTCAGCAGGCCGTCGACCGCTACCTCAACAAGTCGTACTACCAGGCTGGCTGAGCGGGATTTACGTGCGGGGAGTCTGAGCGGATACAGTTACCCGGTTGGTCGACCCGGATCCCTCGAGGGACGGATGTCGGCCTTCCACACGCATCGCTCGTTCGCAAGGCATCATCAGTGCACGACAGGTGCACGACGAAAGGTCACTCGTGGGTTCGGTCATCAAGAAGCGTCGGAAGCGTATGGCGAAGAAGAAGCACCGCAAGCTTCTGAAGAAGACGCGCATCCAGCGTCGTCGCGCCGGCAAGTAAGCGCTGCTGGTGTCACCCGTCGCGGATGCCCCACCAGCTGTGGCCCACCAGGCCAGAGTGGTGGTCATCACTCGCGAAGGGTGTCACCTGTGCGCCGACGCTCTATCCATCACCCGGTCGGTGTGTGACGATGTCCACGCCGACTGGCTCGCCGTTGACGTCGACACCGATCCCGAGTTGCGCGCTGTCTACACGGACCACGTCCCCGTGACGTTCGTGGACGGTGTCGAGTTCTCGGTCTGGGTGCTCGATAGTGTCCGCCTACGTGAGGCGCTGGCTTGACGTTGCGGACCGCGGGGGGCAAGCCTTACCGTACGCCCGAACCACTGACTCAGGAGGCCGTGTTGGAGCTGCCGGCAGCTGACGCCGCACCAGGCGGTCAGGCACGAGTCGTGTTCGTCGGGGCGGGCCCCGGCGACCCTGATCTGCTGACCGTCGCTGCGTGTGTTCAAATTCAGGCCGCGGACATCATCGTGGCCGACACCAAGCCGCTCCTCGACCTCATCAGCTCTCCTCCCGTCGGTGCTCTCCGCGCGACCCTGGTCGCGTGTCTCGAGGATCTCGGCGTGGGCCCGCAGTCCACCCCCGAGCAGCGAGCGGCGGCCGTCATCGCCCGCGCGAGGGACGGCGAGACGATCGCCCGCGTCGTGGTCGGCGACCCGTTCCTCGACGCCAACGCGGCCCCCGAGGCGGCGGCGTGCGTACGGATGGGTTGTTCGTTCGAGGTCGTACCCGGTGTCTCTCTCCTCACGGTCGTTCCCGAGTACGCGGGTGTGAACCTCGCTGCCGGCGGCGTCGTGCAGTTCCTCGCCGGTCCGTCCTCCCAGCCCGTCCGAGATGGCGCCCCGCGGATCCCCGAGGGCGACCTCGTGCTGGCCTTGCGCGCCGAGATGGTCCCTGACCTGGTCTCCCGGGCGCTCGACGCCGGCCGACTGCGCGACGAGCCCGCGCTGGTCACGCTCAGCGGCGCCTCCATCAGCCAGCACAGCATCCGCACGACCCTGGGACAGCTCGTGTCCTCGGTCTCCAGCGTCGCCCCCGGAGCGCTCGTCCACGTCATCGTGGGCCCGCTGGCCGCCCAGGACCGCACAGACCTTGACTGGTTCGAGTCCAAGCCGCTGTTCGGGTGGCGCGTCCTGGTGCCGCGCACCAAGGACGGCGGCACGCCGATGACGACCCGCCTCCGCACGTACGGCGCCGCGTCCCAGGAGGTCGCGACGATCTCCATCGAGCGCCCGCGCACGCCTCACCAGATGGACCGCGCGATCCGTGGCCTGGTGGACGGCGAGTTCGAGTGGATCGCGTTCACCTCGCCCAACTCCGTACGGGCCGTGCGCGAGAAGATCGAGGAGTACGGACTCGACGCCCGCGCGTTCTCGGGGCTCAAGGTCGCTGCCGTGGGTGGCGCGACCGCCGACGCGCTGAGCGCCATGGGCATCGAGCCGGACCTCGTGGCCGTCAAGGACCCGTCAGCGGCGGGGCTGGGGAAGTTGTTCCCGGAGTACGACGACCACCTCGACCCGATCAACCGCGTGTTCGTCCCCCGGGCCGACATCGCGACCGAGGCCCTCACCGCCGAGCTCGTACATCGTGGCTGGGAGGTCGAGGACGTCACCGCGTACCGCACGGTCCGCGCCGCTCCGCCGCCCGCCGTGATCCGCGAGGGCATCAAGGCGGGTGCGTACGACGCGGTGCTGTTCTCGTCGTCGTCCAGCGTGCGCAACTTCGTCGGCATCGCCGGGAAGCCGCACTCCGCGACCATCGTCGCCGCCATCGGCCCGGCCACGGCCAAGGAGTGCGAGGCCCACGGACTGCGCGTCGATGTGCTGGCGGACGCCCCCACGGGCGCCGAGCTGGCCGACGCACTCGCCCGGTTCGCGTACACCCGTCGCGAGTCCCTCGTGGCCGCCGGTCAGCGCGTCACGCGCCCCTCGCAGCGCTCGCGTCGCCGCCGGGTGTAGC
>JAPUEI010000083.1 GCA_027492675.1 Propionibacteriaceae bacterium
ACAAGGACGCGTTCGTCGAGGACATCCGCCAGGCGCTGTGGTCGGCCAAGGTCGTCGCGTACGCGCAGGGCCTGCACCTCATCAAGGCCGGGGCCGCGGAGTACGGCTGGGACATCGACGTCGCCGCCTGCGCTCGGATCTGGCGCGGTGGCTGCATCATCCGCGCGAAGCTGCTCGACCGCATCTCGAACGAGTACGCGGCGAACAACCTCGTCACGCTGCTCGAGGCGCCGTCCATCAAGGCCGAGCTCGCCAAGAGCCAGGACGCGTGGCGTCGGGTGGTCATCGCCGCCGTCAACGGTGGCGTGCCGGTGCCCGGGTTCACTTCGGCGCTGGCGTACTACGACGAGGTGCGGGCGCCCCGCCTGAACGCGGCTCTCACCCAGGGCCTGCGCGACTTCTTCGGCGCCCACACGTACGGCCGCATCGACATGCTCGGCACATTCCACACCGTGTGGTCCGGGGACCGCTCCGAGATCTCGGCGACCGACACGCACTGACCGCATGTCCGTCGTACAGGACCTGCTCGACGCGGGGATCCCCCACGTCGTGCACGAGCATCCCCCGATTCGTACCGAGGCCGACCTGCACCTGACCAACCTCCCGTGGGAGACGTCGGTCAAGACGCTCGCGTTCGACCTGCCCGACGGGCGGCTCGCGCTGGTCGGCGTGCCGGGGCCGGCGAAGGTGATGTACGGGGCGATCGCCCAGGCGCTCGGCGTCTCGCGCTCCTCACTGAGGCCAGCCGGCGAGGAACATCTGGTCGCGATCGGGATGGAGCCGGGTGGCGTGAGCCCGATCTGCGCAGCCGATGACGTGGTGGTGCTCGTCGACGACTGCGTACCGGGCATGGGCTCGATCTACTGCGGAGGGGGTACGAGCACGACGACGGTGGAGGTCGATGCCGCGGCGATCACCCGGGTGGCCGCGCATCCGCTCGTGGCCGCGATCATCAAGCCTGAGTAGTCCGTACACGCGATTCCCGGGACCTCTTCGAGCCGCTGAGATATCTTGACATCAAGATACTAGGAGGGCGATGGCGACTGGCGAGCTGCCGACGCTGCTGCGGCGGCTGGCGCTCCCGGTGTACGTGCCGACGGTCCTCTACTCCGGGGGCGCGGCCGCCATCGTGCCGGTCCTCCCGCTCGTGGGACTGAGGCTCGGGATGACCGTCCCTCAGGTCGCCATGCTCGGCACGCTGGCAGGCGTTCTGGCCGTCGTGGGCCCGCTGCCGACCGGCCGCGTCGTACAGGCATTGGGAGAGCGCGCGGCCCTCATCGTCGGGGCGTTGGTCTCCATCGTGTCGATCATCGCCTGTCTGGTCGCCGCCACGGCCCCGAGCGGGCTCTGGCGGCTGTGGCTGTTCGCTGGAGCGGTCCTCGTGATGTCGCTGGGCGACCTGACCTGGGATCTGGGCCGCCAGACGTACCTCGCCGAGGAGGTCCCCGCCCACCTACGCGCCCGGGCGATGACGCTGTTCGGCGGCATGATGCGCGTCGGCCGGATCGTCGGTCCGCTCCTCGGCGCTGGGGCCATCGCCGCGTTCGGTGCTCCCGCCGCCTTCGTCGTACACCTCGTCGCGGCGATCACCGCCCTGGCCCTCGTGACGTTCTTCATCACGCCCCACGTGGCGCTCGACTCCGCCCGCGGGCAGGGATCCGACGACCCGGCGCCGCGTCGACGGGACGTACTGCGTCCGATCCTGCTGGTCGGTACGTCCGTCCTGATCCTCGCCGCCGCCCGGACGAACCGCGACCTGCTGCTTCCGCTGCTGGGTCACTGGTACGGCTACTCGGACTCGCTCGTCTCGGTCGTGTTCGCGGTGTCGTCGGGAGTCGAGCTCATCCTGGTGCTGCCTGCGGGCTCGCTGATGGATCGGTACGGGCGCGCGGCCGTGCTCGTACCGTGCCTGGCCATGATGGGCGTCGCCTTCCTCGCGACCCCGCTCGCCGCCTCGCGAGTCGGGTTGTTCGCGGTGGCCGGGCTGCTGGCGCTGGGGAACGGGCTGGGCGCGGGCATCAACAAGACGCTCAGCGCGGACGTGACCCCGTCGCGCGGACGCGCGACCTGGATGGGCGTCTGGAACAGCTTCGTCGGAGCCGGAGGGTTCGCGGGGCCGGCCATCATCGCGGTGGCCACCTCGGTGGCGTCGGTCGTCGTCGCAGGCGTCGCGACGGGCGCCCTGGCCCTCGCTGGGGCGGCGTGGGCGGCGGTGTGGCTGCCTCGGTTTACTTCACGTACGGCACGAGCGCCGCGGTGAAGGCGCCGAACGCGATGAACGGCGCGAGCGCGCCGAGGACGATCGCGAAGATGCCGAATACCCGACCGCGCTTGGTAGCGGTCGCGACGATGCCGAGGATCCAGCCGACGAGCCCGAGGAACATGCTCATGCCTGCCAGCCCGGGCCACACATTGCCCAGCTGAAGAATGATCTCGGTGCCCATGGCGGTCTGCTGATCTGCTGGGATCGTGCCATTGACGGCGAACGGCCCCGCGATGGCGCCGACCTTCCACAAGAAGGTGCTCAGCACGACACCGCACACCACGACGATGAGCAGGCCGATGATGCCGAGGGCCGGCGACTTCTTGGCAGGTGCGTACGAGGCCAGCGCCTGCGCTTGTCCGTACGGCGCGCCCTGTCCGTACTGCGGCGGATAGCCGTACGGGTCCGCCGGCGCCTGTCCGTACGGTTGCCCACTCTGGGGCGCCTGTCCGTACGGTTGCCCACCCTGGGGCGCCTGGCCGTAGGGCTGACCCGGCTGGGGTGCCTGGCCGTAAGGGTTCTGGGTCATGATCAGCCTCTCAAACGTGTCTGTAGCAACTGTGGCACGTCATCGTCGTCCTGGTGGCGACGACTCTCTATCGGCGGCCTCAGCGGGTGACCATGAACACCAGGGTGGCAAATGACATAGGAACCTGGATCACGAGCACCAGCGCGCCGAGGACCACAGCCGCGATACCGAACGCTCTGCCCTGGTTCTTCACGAGCGCCACGATGCCGAACACCACGGCCAGGGCGCAGGGAAGAATGCCGAGGAACGCGAACATCCAGGACTCCAGCGCGAGCCTTCCGACATTCAGCGGCTGCGGGGGGCTGCCCCATCCCGTCTGGACAAAGGTCACCGGCGCAAGCACCCCCCGCGCCAGATCGACGATCTGGGTGGCGACAAGCACGAAGGCCACGACGCCGAGAGTCGCTGAACGCTTGGGCTCTTGCTGGGCTGGTGGTTGTGGCAACGGACCTCCTCAGGACGTCCCTGGACCGTGTCACAGCCGGCGCTGCCCGTCGGGTTGAGATGACGAATCTCTCCTCAGAATCCCGTCTGGGCGCTAGGCTGACCCGGCAATTGGAAGGATCAAAGATGACTCACGTGCCGTCGCCGAACTTCGCCGACCTCGACTGGTGGCGGCGTTCGGTGGTCTACCAGATCTACCCGCGGTCGTTCCATGACGGGAACGGTGACGGTACGGGTGATCTGCTGGGCATGTCGCACGCGCTCGGCTACCTTGCGGCGCTGGGCGTTGATGCGGTGTGGGTCAGCCCTTGGTACCCCTCCCCCATGGCGGACGGCGGCTACGACGTCGCCGAATACTGCGGCATCGACCCGCGCTACGGCACCCTCGACGACGCCGCACTGTTCGTCAACGAGGCGCACGGTCTCGGCCTGCGCGTGTTCATCGACCTCGTACCAAACCACGCCTCGAGTGACCACCCCCTGTTCCAGGCGGCGCTGAACGCCGGACCGGGGTCGGCCGAGCGTGACCTGTTCATCTTCCGCGACGGCAAGGGAGACAACTTCGACCAGCCGCCGACCAACTGGGGGGCGATCTTCGGTGGTTCCGCGTGGGAGCGGGTCGTCGAGGCCGACGGCACACCGGGGCAGTGGTACTGCCACATGTTCGCCCCCGAGCAGCCCGACTGGAACTGGGAGAACCCGGCGGTCGTGGACATGTTCGACACGATCGTGACGTTCTGGCTCGACCGTGGCATCGACGGCATCCGCATCGACGTCGCCGACTCCATGGCCAAGAACCTCACCTTCCCCGACACGCCGACCGACCCGAAGACGGGGTACGGCACGACGGCGAAGTACCCCGGCCATCCGTACTGGGACCAGCCCGGCGTCGAGACGATCCACCGGCGATGGCGGGCGATCGCCGACTCGTACGCCGATTCCCACCTCGGCCCGCGCGTCTTCGTATCGGAAGCTCACATGAGCCCCGCCGAGCGGCTCGTGAGCTACGTGGCGGCGGGTCGCCTGCACACCACGTTCAACTTCGACCACTTGTGGTGCGAATGGACCGCGCCGTCGCAGAAGGCGATGATCCAGACCATTCTGCGGGTCCACGCCGAGGTCGGCGCGCCTCCCACGTGGGTCATCGGCAACCACGACACGACGAGGGTGGTCACCCGCTACGGCAAGCCCGAGACGGGGTGGCGGTTCCTGGAGAACGGCGTGCACCCCGACGACGCGCTGAAGTTCGCCGAGCACTTTGCGCCGCTGCCAACCGACGTGGCCCTGGGCCGCAAGCGCGCCCGCGCGGCGGCGTTGCTGGAGTTCGCGCTGCCGGGCGTCGCGTACGTCTACCAGGGCGAGGAGCTCGGCCTCCCGGAGGTCGAGGACCTGCCCGCAGAGTCGCTGCAGGATCCGACGTGGGAGCGCTCCGGCCACACGATCCGCGGACGCGATGGCTGCCGCGTGCCGTTGCCCTGGTCGGGAGACAGGCCTCCGTACGGGTTCGGCCCGGGCAACGAGCAGCCCTGGCTGCCGCAGCCCGCGGACTGGGCTGACCTCACGATCGCGGCCCAAACGGGGGTCTCGGGCAGCCACCTCGAGCTGTACAGGGCGGCGCTCGCCGAGCGTCACCGGAACGCGGCGCTGGGCGACGGCACGCTGGCCTGGGACGACCTCGGTCCCGACGTGCTGAGCTTCACCCGCGAGCCGGGCTTCCGGTGCATCGTCAACTTCGGCGACGAGGTCGTACAGATTCCTGACAACAATCGGCTCATCATCGCCTCGTCCGACGTGTCGGGCGGCATCGGGCGAGACTGTGCGGTGTGGTTAGCGGTGTGACTCTCCCCTTCGAACCGACCGTCCTTGCCCTTGTCCTCGCGGTGTTCGCCGCGTTCGTCATCGGTGTCTCGAAGACCTCGGTCGGCGGAGTGGCCGCGCTCGCGGTCGGCATCTTCGGCGGGCTCATGCCGGCCAAGGAGTCGACGGCGGCGGTGTTGCTGCTGCTGATCATCGGCGACGTCGTCGGCGTCTGGACCTACCACAAGCACGCGGACTGGGGCCTGCTGAAGAAGCTGCTGCCGGCCGTACTGCCGGGCATCGCGCTGGGCGCACTGTTCGTCCACTTCGTCCCCGACGTCGGGCTGAAGAAGTTCATCGGCGTCATCCTCGTCGTGATGCTCGGCCTGCAGTTGTGGACCCGGCGCAAGCCGTCGGTGGCCACCGACGAGGAGAAGCAGATGCACCCCGCGGCGACGATCAGCACGGGTGTCGCTGCGGGCTTCACAACGATGACCGCCAATGCGGCCGGGCCGGTGATGAGCCTGTACCTGCTGGCTGCCCGCGTCGACAAGGTGCGCTTCCTGGGCACGGGCGCGTACTACTACCTGATCATCAACCTCACCAAGGTGCCGTTCTCGGCGGCCCTCGGCCTGTTCCACGCCTCCACCCTGTGGCTGACGCTGATGCTGCTGCCGGCGGTGCTGCTCGGTACGTGGGTCGGCCGGGTCCTCATCAAGAAGGTCAGCCAGCTCTGGTTCGAGCGCCTCACGATCGCGGCCACGGGGGTCGCCGCGATCGCCATGCTGCTGTAGCCGACGTTCAGCGTCCATCCGACCCGGCCCGACGCAGCCCCGTACGTCGTCCTTGTTCGTCGCCCCGGGACGCCCCCCGTACGTCGCCCCTGGACGCCCCCCGTACGTCGCCTTTGTACGCGAGGGCCCGCTCACGCCCTGCGACCCCACACCCCACCCATCAACCCCACACCCCACGCGCGACGCCACACCCCACCGGTGAGGTGTGACGTGGGACTAGGGGTGTGGCATCGACAGGTGGGGTTGGCAACTAGGAGATCCGGAATCGACGGTGGGGTGTGGCGTCGAGGGCGAGGCGCCTCCCGATCAGTAGCCGATGGCCTTCA
>JAPUEI010000084.1 GCA_027492675.1 Propionibacteriaceae bacterium
CGCCGACGCCGACGAACATCTCGACGAAGTCGGAGCCGGAGATCGAGAAGAACGGGACGCCGGCCTCACCGGCGACCGCGCGGGCGAGCAGCGTCTTGCCCGTGCCGGGCTGCCCGTACAGCAGGACGCCCTTGGGGATCTTCGCGCCGACGGCCCGGAACTTCGCAGGCTCGGCGAGGAACTCCTTGATCTCCTGCAGTTCCTCGATCGCCTCGTCGACACCGGCGACGTCAGCGAACGTCGTCTTCGGCGTGTCCTTCGTGGCGACCTTGGCTTTGGACTTGCCGAACTGCATCACCCGCGAGCCGCCGCCCTGCAGGGAGTTGATGAGGAAGTAGAAGATCACGCCGATGATGAGGAACGGCACGAGGGTGCCGACGAGGCTGCCCCAGAAGCCGGGATCGGGGTTGACGCCCTTCCAGGACTCGAGCGTGCCCGCCGCGACGCGGTCGTTGAGGCGCTTGATGATGTCTTGGCTCTGGGTGCCGACCCAGGTGGCCTTGATCTTGGTTCCCTTGTCGTCAGCCTCGGTGATCTGAATGGTCTGCTCAGTGTCGGTGAGGATGACTTCCTTGAGCTTCTGGTCCGAGTTGATCAGCGTGATGACCTCGCTGGTCGGCACGGCCTTGTAGCCGGTGAGCTCCCCCGTGAGCTGGATGACCCACCATCCTGCGAGCATGACCAGGAAGATCCAGATGAATGGGCCACGGATGATGCGCTGAAAGGTACTCATACCCTGCCTAGGACAGACGATGCCGACAAGACCATGACCTTACCAGCGGGCCCTAGGCGCCGATCCTCGCGTGAGAAGACCGAGAAGCCAGGCGTACGACCCGGGCCCGCGCTGCCTGGCTAGCATCAGCACCGCCTCCATCGAAAGGAACCAGTGTCCAATCTGCTCCAGGTTGCCATCCTCATCGCCATCCCCGTGGTCGCGACGGTGATAGGTGCGGCAGCCGCCGTCCGCAAGCAGCCCGGTCCGAAGCTGCTCAGCGGCGTACAGCACTTCACCGCCGGTGTCGTGCTGGCCGCGGTGGCCGGCGAGGTGCTGCCGTCGCTCAAGGAGGAAGGGCACCTCGGCTGGGCCGTGCTGGGCTTCCTCGCGGGGATCGGGCTCGTGATCGTGCTCGAGAACGTGTCCGAGCGGGAGAAGGCGCACGAGGAGAAGATTCTGAAGGGCCTGATCCCGCGGGCGGCGAAGGCGGCGCTGCCCCTGGGGATGCTCATCCCGGTCGCCGTCGACCTGCTCATGGACGGCGTCCTCGTCGGGCTGGGCGCGAGCCTCGGCATGACGCAGGCGATCATCCTGACGGTGGCCCTGACGCTCGAGGTGCTGTTCCTCGGGGTCTCATTGGTCGCCGTGCTGCGCGAGGGCGGTCAGACACCGGGCCGTGCGGTGCTGTGGTGCTTCCTGATCTCGCTGTCGATGGTGGTCGGCGCCCTCGGCGGCGTACTCCTCCTGGGCGGCGCCAGCAAGGCCGTCATGGCGTTCGCGCTCGCGTTCGGCGCGGCGGCGCTGCTCTACCTCGCGGTCGAGGAGCTGTTGCTGGAAGCGCACGAGAACGCCGAGACGCCGCTGCTCACCGCGATGTTCTTCGTCGGCTTCATCGTCATCTACGTGCTGAGCGAGGTCGGCAGCGGGATGACGCTGTTCTAGGCGACTTCTGGCTCAGCTGTAGACGTGCGGGGCCAGGGTGCCGAGGCCGGAGAGGTTGCGGTAGCGGCCCGCGTAGTCCAGCCCGTACCCCACGACGAACTCGTTGGGGATGTCGAAGCCGATGTACTTCACGTCGATGTCGTTGCGCGCCGCCTCGGGCTTGCGGAACATCGCCATCACCTCGAGGCTCGCGGGCTTGCGGGAGCGGAGGTTCTCCAGCAGGTACGCCAGCGTGAGGCCCGTGTCGACGATGTCCTCGACGACGAGCACGTGGCGTCCGAGGAGGTTGGAGTTCAGGTCCTTGAGGATCCGGACGACGCCGGAGCTGGAGGTGCCTGAGCCGTACGACGAGATCGCCATCCAGTCCATCTCGCAGTGCACGCTCAGCGCACGCGACAGGTCGGCCATCACCATCACCGCGCCGTTGAGGACACCGACGAGGAGGATCTCCTTGCCCTGATAGTCCTTGTCGATCTGGGAGGCGATCTCCACGAGGCGCGCGTCGAGCTCGCTCTTCGTGTAGAGAACTTGGGACAGGTCGTCGGCTACGTCACGCAGATCCACGGGGTGAACCCTAGCCCAGCGCGCCTCTACGTCCGGTCACGGGTCACGATGCGCGACGGCGCCCAGAAGTCGGCGCCACCAGCGCGTACGTCAGCTCCGCCGCACCTCAAGGTGGTCCGCTCGACGGACGACCCGCGCCCCCGGCACGTCGACGCCCTGTTGACCTCGCCAGTCGGTGACGAGCTCCGCCACCCCTCGTACATGCCGCAACGACACGTCGTCGACCCCCTCGCGGCGCAGCCAGGTGATCAGCGCCCGGTCACGCAGCGCCCTGTCCGCCACGGCCAGCGGCGCGACCGCGAGCCCACCCCCGGGCCGGGCCTCGTCGACCGCCTCCAGCAGCACCGTGGCAGCCAGCCTGTCGAGCAGATCGGCGTCCGCGCGGCACAGCTCCGCGGTCCGCGCCAAGGCCTCCGCCAGCCCGGGTCCGATCGCCGCGTCCAGGGACCCCAGCGCCGCGCGCACCCGGCTCCGGCTGTACACCGGGTCCCCGTTGTGCGGATCCGTCCACCACTCGAGCCCGGCCTCGCGGCAGGCAGCTTCGGTCTCAGCTCGACGTACCCCGAGCAGCGGGCGCAGCAACCGCCCTTGTCGCGCCGCCATTCCGGCCAGCGACCGCGTGCCCGACCCACGAGCCAGACCGAGCAGTACGGTCTCGGCCTGGTCGTCCAGCGTGTGCCCCACGAGCACGGCGGCGTCGCGGTCGGCGAGCAGCGCCCGGTAGCGCGCCGCCCGCGCCGACGCCTCCGGACCGTCACCGTGGTCGACCACCGCGACCCGTACGACCTCGGCCTCGATCCCCAGCGTCGTCACCTGCTCGGCGGCCCGCGCGGCCACGGCCGACGACCCGTCCTGCAGCCCGTGGTCCACGACCACAGCCCGTACGGCCAGGCCCGAGAGCTCCTCCACCCGCCTGGCGCACCACGCCGTACCGGCGGCCAGGGCCAGGGAGTCGGCGCCCCCGGAGACGCCGACCACCACCCCACGGACCGGTCGCGGACCGGCGGTGCGCCCGGCAGGCAGTCCCTGAGCCACCACCTCGCGCAGCACCCGGCGTACGGCGTGGGCGACCGTCAGCCCTGCCGGCCCGAGCTCCTGGCGCGCCATCAGTGCACCCGGTCCACCCACGCGCCCGGATCGGCGATCTCGTCGCTGGTGGGTAGCAGGTCCACATCGGAGTACACCCGGTTCAGCCCCTCGACGCCCACGCGGTCGATGACCGCCCGGCAGAACGCGGCGCCCTCGCTGTACTGCGCGTGCTTCACGTCCAGCCCGACGAGGCTTCGGAGCACGGCGTCCAGACCACGCGCGTCGCGCCGCGCCGTGAACCGCTCGCGCATCGCCGCGACGCCCGGCACCGCCGTCGTACGGTCCATCATCACGTCCGCGTACCCCTCGAGCAGGCTCATCACGGCGCTCACGTCGGCCAGCGCCCGGCGACCCTCCGGGCCCAGCGTCAGCTCCGCCAGGCTCCGCGGCCGATCGCGCCCGAGCAGCCCCCAGAGGGGAGGCGTCTCGACCTCGACGACGTGCGCGACCAGCGAGCGCAGGTGCTCCGGGAGCCACGGCGCCTGCCCGAACTGATAGCGATGCGTCACCTCGTGCACGCACACCCACAGCCGGAACGCGACCGGGTCGCCGATCGTCTTCTCGATCTCCGCGATGGTCGGGGCGACGAGCAACAGGCGAGGCACCTCGGCGTACGGGTCGAACTGGCCCAGCACGCGGCTCGACACCCAGGACAGGACGGTGCCCACCTGGACGGCGGTGGCTTCGCCCAGGACCCGGTCGGGGATCGAAGGCTGCGCGTCGACGTACGGGGCGAACAACCAGGAGGCGAGACGTACGTTCCAGCGCAGCCACGTCGGACGGTCCACGACCAGCGGCGGCGCCGGCGGCGGGGCCGTCAGCCCGGTGGTCTCGGCGACGAGGTCCTCGGCGCGCTCTGCCGCCTCACGGAGCCCGCCCACCAGGTCGGCCATCGCCACCTCGGACAGATCCGGTCCTGGCTCGACGAGGGCGGCGCCGACCCGCTCGGCGAGGGACCAGTCGACGGGCGGCACGGAGCTCATGCGCCGAGCCTAGCGAGCGGGCATCGGCCACCCCGGCTCCGCGGCGAACGCCGACCCGCGATACCTGAGGGGGTTGCCATCTGGCGCCTGCGCGGACCCGGCCGACGGTTACGCTGTGGGCAGCCGACCTCCGGAGATGACATGACGACGCCCACCCCGACCTGGGGCGAGAACAGCGGCGCGATTCCGACGCCCCCTCAGCAGTTCCCAGCCGAGCAGGTGCCGACGCCCTCCTGGGGTTCGCCGTCCACCGACCCCGCCTCGCCCTCCTCCGGTCTGGGCCTCCAGCCGCAGGCCGGTGAGCTGTCGTTCATGCCGCCGGGCTACGAGGCCCCGAGCTACGCACAGCCCGCACCACCCGCGGTCGCCCCGATGCCGATGCCCAGCCCGGCACCCGCTCCGTACGCCGGCTACCCCACCAACGACGCCTACGCCGGCGCGGGCTACCCCGAACCGGCGCACGCCGCCGAGCCGGTTCCGTACGGGGGATACCCCGCGCAGGAGCAGTACGCCCAGATGACCGGTCCGGTGCCGTACGTCGGCGTGCCGGGACAGGCCCCGCAGAGTGCGTACGCCCAGCCCGCGCCGTACCAGGAGCCGTACTCGCAGTACCACGATCCGTACCAGCAGGCACCCGCGTACGGACTGTCGCCGTTCCCGATGATGACTGCGGTGGGACCGCTGCCGACCGGCCTGGCCGTCGCCTCCATGGTGATCGGCATCGTGTCGTTCTTCGTCGGCTGGTGCGGCTGGCTGATCCCGCTGCCGCTCACCGGTCTCGTGCTCGGCATCGTCGCGCTGCAGAAAGCCAACCGTGGTCAGGCCGGCGGTAAGGGGATGGCCATCACCGGCATCATCCTCAGCAGTCTGGCGGCCCTGGCCTCGGTCCTGGCGATCATCGCCTACATCGCCCAGGCCGCCTCGCGCTGATCAGGGCGCGAGCCACGCACCCACGGGCAGGTTGCGCGCTACCGCGAACACGAGGGTGACCGCGGCCAGCCCGTACAGCACCGCCGGCGACAGCCACCGTTCGTACGCGAAACGCCTGCCTCGTCCTCGCGCCACGGCCCACGCGACCCAGACCCCCAGCGCGCCCAGCGTGATCGCCACCGCCATGAGGTTCTCGTCGAGCGCCGTCAGGACCCGCCCGTGGGCGAGGTCGGCGACCGCCCTCAGACCGCCGCAGCCGGGGCAGTAGTAGCCGGTCGTCGCGAGAATCGGGCACTGACCCCAGCTGCCGTGTACGTGCGGGTCGCGGAGCAGGAGCGCGGCCACGGAGGCTGCGCCTGCCACGGCCACCGCCGCGGGTGGCCAGAGGCGTCGCACGAGCGCGTCCATCAGCAGCCGCACGCCGCGACGACGCTGCTCGTGCGTTCCAGCCAGTCGCGGGCGGCCAGCGCCCCATCGGCTGGTACGTCGTTGGCGATGAACGCGAACACCACGACCGCGCCGTCGGCCGTACGGGTGAAGCCCGCCAGCGAGTGCACGCCGGTGAGGGTGCCGGTCTTCGCGCGCACGGCACCGCGTCCGGCCCCCTCGGTCGGGATGTCGTCGTAGCGCGCGTGCAGGGTGCCGTCGGCCGCCGCGGTGGGCAGACCGTCGATGAGCGACCTGTAGCGCACGTCGGTGAAGCCCTTCGCGATCGCCTGCGAGAGCACGGTGGGCGTCGCGAGATTGCCGCGCGACAGGCCCGATCCATCGTCGATCTTCATGCCGTCGCGCCACAGTCCGATCTCGGCGAGCTTCGCCGAGACCGCGACCTGGGCGGCGGCGATCGACCCGGACTTCCCCGCCGCGAGCGCGATGTGGCGGAACAGCACCTCGGTGGCGTCGTTGTCCGAGTGAAGGAGCAACTGCTGGACGATGAGGTCGACAGGCAGGGACTGTACGGACGCGAGCTGAGTTGCCCCGGCCGGGGCGGTACCGGCGGCGACTGCCGTGACGGTGATGCCGCGCGCCGCGAGCTCGGCAGTGAAGGACTTCGCCGCGTCGCCGGAGGGGTCGAGGTTGTGGGTCGCGCCGGTGACGTCCTCGTCGACCCACAGCGCCGAGGTGGGCGTGGCGTCACCGTGGTAGTTCGCCGGCCACGCCGGGTTCCAGCCCGGGCCGCTGAACAGCGAGTCGTCGTAGGCGAGCGACACCGATGTACGGCCGGCTGCCTTGAGCGCCGCCGCTGTCGCGTCGGCCAGGTCGCCGATCGAGGCCCGCGCGGGGTAGTTCGTGGTCGCCGAGCCCCGCAGGTACGGGTCGCCGCCGCCCACCAGCACGATCTGCGATCCCGTACCCGTGACGACCTTGGTCGTGAACCTGTGCTCGGGACCGAAGGTGGCCAGCGCGGCGGCGCTGGTCAGCAGCTTGAGGGTGGACGCGGGGGTGAACAGGGAGTCGGCGCCCTGGCCCGTGACCACCGCGCCCGTGAAGGGGTCGATCACCGCCATCCCGGGCCGGGGAACCGTGGACCGGTCGACCGCGTTCAGTTTGGCCAGCAGCGTGGCGCCGTCGGGGAGCTTGCCCTGCGTCGTGGCCGCGGCAGCGACGGGAGTCGGCGCGACGGACGTGGGCGATGGGATAGGGGCTGAGGCGTACAGGCCGGGGTCGATGGTGGGGCTGCCGCCGTCACTCCACAGCCCCGTCGCGTACAGCACCTTGGGCCCGACGAACCATCCCGCCGTGGCTACGACGAGAAGAATGGCGAGTGTCAGCCCGATGGCGCTCAGCACGCGTCGTGGCACTCGGTCCTCCCGGCGGCTATCCTGCGAAGCAATCGACCCCATCATAGAAAGAAGCTGGACACAGTGAACGAAGACCTTCGGCGGCAGCTTCACATCGAGAACCCGTCGGGCCTCGTGTTCGACGTGACCGTCGAGATCCCTCGGGGCTCGAAGAACAAGTACGAACTGGACCACAAGACCGGCCGCATCCGACTGGACCGCACGCTGTTCACCTCGACGCAGTACCCCAGCGACTACGGCTTCATCGAGGGCACCCTCGGCCAGGATGGCGACCCGCTCGACGCGCTCGTACTCCTGCCTGAGGCCACGTTCCCCGGCGCGCTCATCGAGTGCCGCGCGATCGCGATGTTCCGGATGACCGACGAGATGGGCGGCGACGACAAGGTCATCTGCATCCCGACCGCCGACAGCCGCCAGTCGTTCCTGCGCGACATCGGCGACATCCCCGAGTACCAGCTTCTCGAGATCCAGCACTTCTTCACCGTCTACAAGGACCTCGAGCCGGGCAAGTCCGTCGAGGGCGCCACCTGGGCCGGTCGCTCCTCCGCGGAGGCTGAGATCCTCGCGTCGTACGAGCGGGCCAAGGGCACCCACTACGAGGCCCACCACGTGAACCTGGCCTGACCTTCGGGTTGGCGAGAGACTTCCGGAGGGTTGGCGAGAGACTTCCGGAAGGTTGGCGAGAGACTTCCGGAGCCCTCGCGAGAGACTTCGGGTGCTCGGACGTGACGTCCGGTGC
Organism: Propionibacteriaceae bacterium; assembly: GCA_027492675.1. Lineage (GTDB taxonomy): Bacteria > Actinomycetota > Actinomycetes > Propionibacteriales > Propionibacteriaceae > Fen-668. The sequence goes on from JAPUEI010000084.1 coordinate 7,765, forward strand.
GGTTGAATGTCCGAGTGCCGATGTTGATGCTGCTCGCCCCGTCGCTGAACCGCGTGTACGCGGGTGAGGCCCCGCGCCTCGCCGCGGCCGAACTCGCCGTCACCACCGGGCTGGAGGTCGAGCCCGTCGTCATTGCCGGCGTGGACTACCTGCGGTTCGAGGCGGACGCCGACGAGGTGCTGCTCCGTACGGTGGCGGAGCAGTCCGCGCGACTCGGTCTGTACGACGAGGCGGCCGGGCTGTTGCGCCCCGTGGAGCTGCCGAAGGTTGACCTGCTCGACGAGGACCTGGTGACGATCCCCAAGTACCCGGGCAAGACCAACGAGCAGCTGACCCGCCTGCTGCTCAACGTCACGCTGTCACAGGTGGCGCTGCCCCCCGGCCCGCGCACCGTGCTCGACCCGCTGTGCGGGAGGGCGACCACGCTGCTCCAGGCCTGGCGTCTCGGACACGACGGCGCCGGGGTGGAGGCCGACGAGAAGGCTGTGGAGGCGTTCGCCGCGTACCTCAAGACGTACCTGCGTCGCCGCCGGCTGAAGCACTCGGCGGACATGACGCCCGTACGTCGCGAGGGCAAGTCCCTGGGCAAGCGGTTCGACGCGGAGGTGGCCGTCGAGGGGCGGTCGCTGTCGCTGGGCATCTTCACCGGCGACACCCGCCAGTCGGCGAAGCTCTGGGGCAAGCGGAAGTTCGACGCGATCGTGACGGACGCGCCGTACGGGATCGTGCACGGCTCGGTCAGCGACGTCCGCGGAGGCACGCGCAAGGACCGATCGGCGACGGGGCTGCTGTCGGACGCCGTCCCCGTCTGGGCAGGCCAGCTCCGCATCGGCGGCGCGCTCGGCCTGTCCTGGAACACGCTCGGCACCCCGCGCGAACGTCTCGTGGGCATCCTCGAGGACGCCGGACTCACGGTGCGCGACGAGGGCCCGTGGCGGCGGTTCGCCCACCGGGTCGACTCGTCAGTGCACCGCGACGTCATCGTGGCGGTCCGCGAGGGCTGACTCACGTGAAGTGGGACTTATGAGGCCATGACGATGGCGGCCTGTCGAGCACTTCACGTGAACGTGTGGCTATGCGGCCTGAGCAACAGGCCATAACCCTGACTTCGCGTGCAGAGCCCCCGCTCGGGACCGGGAGATCCCCTGAGAACCACCACTTCACGTGCTACAGGCTGAGGTACCGGTCGAGCTTGGTGATGATCTCGACGTGCCGCGTCCAGGAATGGAGCGCGGGCCACCGGACGAACCTGTACGCGTCGTCCCGCAGACACTCCTCTCGCTGTTTCTCGCGGAGGATCTCCTGAGGGTCGGTGTATTTGACCGCCCCGTCGCACTCACCGATGAGTCGCGCGCTCGGCCAGTAGAAGTCGGGGTAGAACGTGCCCAGCCGGGTCGGAATCGCCGCCTGAAACAGGGGCATCGGCAGCCCGGCCAAGACGATGTGACCTGTCATGAAGGACTCGGCAGCCGATTCGCGACACGGTTCGGCAAGAGCGATAGCCCTGGTCAGCCCCCGATCAGAACGACCCACGGCCTGTCGGAGCTCGTGTCTCGTCGCGCCGACGAGACGGGCGTTGACATAGTCCTTCCTGCGCGGCTCCCCCGACATGAAGGAGGCCAGGATCAACCGCGCCGCATGATCCACGATCACCAGGGCCTCGGGGAGCTCCAACCCGGCGGCAAGGTCGACGGCGGTACGCGCCAGCGTCGTGAGGGCGTACCCGTCCTTGTCCCGTGTCACGTGTCCAGGCGGAAGAGCCCGCGTGTGCCACGCGACCGTCCGTCGCCGGGTGGCACGCGCACCGAGGGGAACGGTGAGCGCGACAGGCTGGTCATGCCAGGCGGCGAACCTCGGGGTCCTGAGCCCCCACGCCACCGCAGCCGACTCGTGGCTCATCACCGCCGCGGGATTGGCGACCTGCTCGGCGTGCGCACGTACGACATGCTGCGGCCCTTCCTCATCGGGCCACCCTTCGGCGCTGACGAAGACTCCGTGACGGATCTGCACCAGCCGACCGGCGGCCAACTGCGTACGGATCATGGCGTCGCTGACACCGGCGCCTCGCAGGAGCGCGCGGGTCACGGGTTGGGTGGGCAGGGTCCATGGCGTGGGGGTGCGCATTGCTGACCAGCCTGCCCCGATGAGCGCGACGGCCGCTCGAGTTATCCACAGGCCACAATGGGGAGCATGACCGAGAGCCGCGTTCTGTACCTGATGCGCCACGCGACCGCGGAGTCGTGGGGGGTCCTCGGCGACCGCAACCGGCCGCTCACCCCCGCCGGCCGCGACGAGGCCGCCTGGGTCGGCACGCAGCTCGCCGAGTCGGGGGTGGAGTACGTGGTGGTCTCGTCCGCCGCCCGTACACGCCAGACCGTGAGCTCACTAGGCCTGATGGTGGACGTCGAACCGAACGACCGGCTGTACGGGGCGGGGTCGGGCACCATTCTCGACATCGCCCGGGAGCTCGACCCGGTCATCACGACCGCGCTGATCGTCGGTCACTCGCCGGGCATCCCCACGCTCGTACATCTCCTCGCCGAGGAGGATTCCGACCCCGAGGCGCTGGCCCTGGTCTCGACACACTTCCCCACGGCGACCTGCTGCCGGCTGGAGTTCGAGGGCCCGTGGGCCGATCTCACGGGCGCCCGGCTGACGCGGACGATCCGCACGCACCTGCCGCGCTGATCAGACCGTGCCTTGGTGGAAGCGGCGACGCCACGTCCCGTCGTACAGCCACACCGACGCGCACAGCGTGTCCTCGCCGGCGCGCCTGACGCGATAGCGCAGCAGCAGCACGTCGCCCGCCAGCCGGTCGGCACCCAGCACCGTCAGCTCGGCCGCACCCGGAAGCGAGGCGGCGCGCGCCAGGACGGACCCCCTCGTACGGATCGCGCCCCCCGGCTCGTACGCCACGTAGTCGGGGTGCAACAGCTCCGCCAGCCGCTCGCGGTCCAGCAGCACGTCATCGGTCAGCAGCGCCTTCTCGAGCGCCACCACGACCGCCTCGGTGTCCTCCTCCGGCGCGGGCCACCGACCCGACCCGGCAGGAGCTCGTACAGGCACTTCCTGCACGCTGAACAGGTCCGGCTCCGGCTCGCGCTTCGTCGGGGCGACGCCCAGGGACACCGCGGGGGCGGAGCCGGCGACGAACCCCGGACCGTGGGGGACGACCAGGCCGTCGCGGTACGCGGTCGCGGCCGCCCTGGCCAGGTCGTCGGCCTTCTCGTTGAGCGGGTCGCCGGCGTGGCCCTTCACCCAGTCGAACGTGACGGTACGGCCGGCGAGCTCACGGTCCAGCTCCTTGAGCAGGTCGATGTTGAGCACCGGCTGCCCGTCGGCCTTGCGCCAGCCGCGACGCTTCCAGCCGGGGATCCACTTCGTGCAGCAGTTGATCGCGTACTGCGAGTCGCACAGCACCTTCAGTTCCTCGCCGCGGGTCTGGCGCAACAGGTCCAGCACGGCCATCAGCTCGCCCATGTTGTTGGTGCCGTGCGCCCAGCCGCCGGCGGCCCAGCGGTCGTCGTCCACGTACCAGGCCCAGCCCGCCGGGCCAGGGTTCGACAAGGACGAGCCGTCCGCCGCCGCGATGATCATGGTGCTCATCTTGGCAGTTGCCGGGACCCGTGGCCTCGCCACCGCAACTCTCTCCGCAAAGGTCCCGACGTCTCTCCCCGACCCGCCAGAGTCTCTCCCCGAGCCGCCAGAGCTCTCCGACGTCAGCTCTCGAACAGGCGCTGGGCCAGCCAGCCGTCGGCGGGGAATCCGCCGGGGAACGCCCAGACCGAGGAGCCGATGGGGGTCGTCCACTCGTTGAGGGCGTCGGACTGGTCGAGCCTCTGCAGCACGGGGGTGAGCTGTCCGGCGATGGAGCGTACGAACGCGATGAACATCAGCCCCGACGTACGTACCCCGTCCTCGTCGTGCACGTAGTTCAGGCCCCGCCTCAGCATCCGTCGGCCGCTGTTGCTGTCCGGGTGAGCGAGGCGCGAGTGGGCGTTGGCGGCGATCACGTACTGACCGTCGGAGTCCTTCGCGGTGAGGTCGATCGGATCGCGCTCCGCGGACCCGTTCAGCGGAGCGCCGTTCACCAGGTTCCGGCCGACGACCTTCTCCTGGCGCTCGCGGGTGAGGGTGTCCCAGACGTCGAGGTTGAGTTGGAAGCGGCGCAGCATCATCGTCGTCCCGCCACGCATCCAGGTGTCGTCGTCCACCCACACCGCCCGGTCGAGGGTCTCCCCCGACGGGTTCCCGGTGCCGTCGACCTGGCCGAACAGGTTGCGTCCGGTCGCGGGCGCGCCGGTGGCGTCGTACCCCCTCCAGAACCCCGTCTGGCGCCAGCGCACCGTGGCGAACGTGGCCGCATCACGGGTGAGTACGCGCTCGGCGTGCGCCACGGAGGTCTCGTCATCCGCGGCCACCATCACCACGAGATCGCCGCCAGACCACCGGGCCAGCAGCTTGTCGGTGCGCAGTGTGGGGATGTCGAGGAAGCCCTCTGGCCGCTTCGCCGCGAGGCCTGGCAGCGTGAAGATCCGGGGCCCGAACCCCACCGTGATCGACAGCGACATGCCGGCCGACGACATCTCGCGCGTCGGATCGCCGAGACCGCCGCGGCCCGCCATCAGGGCGTCGATGTCGCTTGACCACGACCGCATCAGCCGCGCCAGCGCGACGACGTCGGTGCTCGACCTGAGGTCGTACGCCACCACCGTCGTGATCGCCGGCGCCGGCGTGTCGATGCCGGCCTGGTGGAGTTCGTGAGGGCTGTACGTGCGGCGCTGGGGGCTGACGACTGGTGCGCCCGCCGACTCGTGGGACGCCGCGAACAGACCCGCGACCCCGAGCGCGGCGACGCCGCCTGCCGCCCCGTACCCGACGAGGCCCCGCCTGCTGAACTCGGTCACTCAGCCATTCTGGCCCATTGACATCGACGACGACGGGGCGGGCGAGTGGTAGTGATCGGTCTCCTCCGTGAAGACCTTCACCGGTGCCGTGACCGTGCGGGTGGTGCCGTTGGAGAACTTCAGCTCGAGGGTGATCTCGCTGCCGACGGGCAGCTTCTGCTTCAGGCCCATGATCATCACGTGGTAGCCGCCAGGCGTGAGGTGGGTGTGCGACCCGGCCGGGATGACCACCCCGCCCTTGGCCTCCTGCATCACGGCCTTGCCGTCCGAGCCCTTGACCATCTCGTGGATCTGGCACATGCCAGCCACCGACGTCGAGGCGCCGACGAGCGAGACGTTCGTCGTGCCGGGGTTCACCAGCGCCATGAACGCGGCGGTCATCGAGGTGTCGGTGGCGCCGTCGGTCGTGCGGACCCAGGGGTCCTCGACCACGATCTCCGGGTCGGACGAGGCGGCGGGCTTGCTGCTGCACGCGGCCAGAGCCGCGAGGCCCGAGCCGGCGGCGAGTGCGAGGGCGGTGCGTCGGGTGATGGGCATGTCAGGCTCCTGTCTTCACGTACACGATCGCGTTCACGCCGCCGGTGCAGACGATGTATGTGCCCTTCACGCAGCTCATCTGGTACTCCTTCTGCGTGACCGGGGACGTCGCGGTGACGGTGAACGTACCAGAAGCAGTAGCCGGAATCGCCCCAGCGACGTTGAGCGCGAACTCGCAGCTGGTGGTCGAGTTCACCGCGACGGTCGTCGAGCTGCCGCACAGCGTCGAGTCTGCCGGCGGGAACGCGTCGATCGGTGTGCCGGAAGGAGTCTTGGGGGCTGTCGGGGAGGCGGACGCCGACCCGCCGCCCTTGGAGGAGGTGCCAGCGCTGGGCGACGTGCCCGCGGTCGTGGCCGAGGGAGCGCTGGGCGTGCCACCGCCTGAGAACCACAGCGCACCTCCCACGATCGCCGCGAGCACCAGCAGGCCGAGGAGGATCATCACGCCGCGGGCTCCGGAGAAGTTCGCGCGTGCGGGTCCGACAGGAGGCGGGACCGTGTACGGGCGCTCGGCAGGCAGCAGATCGGCCTCCGGAGTGCCCGGCGCGTACGGCCTGCCGGGGGGCGATGGCGGCACATAGGCGATCTGCGGCGTCGGCCGCACGACCGTCTTGTCCTGGTCAGCAACGTCGCCCGGGTCGGGACGCCGGAACGGATCGTCGCCGACGCGCGGGCTGAGATGCTCCGTGGGCTGCGTCGGCTCGGCGTCGGGAGCGCGGAACAGGTCGTCCGGCAGGGCCGGTCGGGTGTTGTCCCAGGCGATGCCCGGATCGGACACATCGTGCTCGGCACCGATCCTCGTGCCGCACGACGGACAGAACAGCGCGCCATCGGGCGGCTCGACGCCACAGCGAGGACACGGTGTCATGGGCGCCGAGTCTAGCCCGCGCTCCGGTCAGCGGTGACCGTCGCGACAACCTGAAACGCAACGAGCCGGAGCCGTCACCAGCTACCGCCGCCACCACCGCCGCCGCCACCGCCGAAGCCGCCCCCGGAGAAGCCGGACCCACCGCTCGACCCAGCCGACGCCGCCGTCATGGCGGTCGCGGTCGAGGAGCTGAAGCCGTCGAGAGTGCCCATGATGGAGTCGATGCCCCCGGCGCTGAACCCCGACCCGTACCCCCAGCCAGGCCCGACGTACCAGGTCGGCTGCTGCACCGGCATGCCGCGCGCCGCCATCTCGGCGAACAGCTTCGCCCAGCGGTCGGCGCAGCCGAACGCGATGGCGTACGGCAGGTAGCGGGAGAAGATGTCCTGGCCTTCCTCCCACTTGATCTGGTCGGCCTCGGCCGTCTCCAGGTACTGCTTGAAGCCGAGCGCCTGGGCCGTCACCGCGCTGCCCAGCGCCGTGCGTACGGGCGCCCACCTCGACGTCACCATGACCCCAAGGCCGACCAGAGCGACCGGAATGGCCAGCACGACCACGCCGAAGAAGAAGCCGAGCCCGAAGGCCGCCATGATCAGCATCCAGCCGATCGCGGTCCGCGCGCTGCGGGCGTTCTGCGGGTTGCTCTTGAACCAGCCCACCTCGGTCACCGCGTTGTACATCTCGCGCTGGATCTGCTGCACATCGCCGCCGAACGACTTGGCCTCGAGATCGTGGCTCGTGACGACCTCCGAGCCGTCGCCGAAGAACGCGTCGTACAGCATCGACTCGTACTCGTTGAGGCCCTCCGGCGGCGCCAGTCGTACGAGCTGGAACTTCGGCCCGTCCTCGCGCTGCTCGATCCGCCAGTAGCCGCGCGCCGCCAGGTCGACCATCGTCGCGGTGACGTCACGCGTCTCGGCCTTCTCGTCGAAGAGGGTGCCGATCATGCCCGCCGGTACGCCTTGCGGTGGCGTGAACTGGACGGCGAACGGGATCGTACTGACACGCTCGGTGGCGAACGGCTCGCCCTTCGACGGGATCGTGCCGGGCGTCAGCCCCGCGTACATCTCGTCGCGTCCGCGACGCCTGGCCACGACGAGCCCGGCGATGGCGCCCACGCCGGCGACACCGCTCAGACCCCACATCCACGGCGGGGTCGGCCCGCTGCCGGAGGAGCTGCCCGCATGCGTTTCGTACGTCGGCTCAGCGCCCACGAGCGTGCCGACAGGCCAGCCGGCCACGATCGCGAGGCCCTTGCCTGTCGACAACGAGGTCTGGGTGAAGGTGGCTGACGATCCCGACGACCCGTTCGAGGTGCAGGGCTGGTCGTAGTTCGACCCGGTGTAGCAGGTGGTCTTGGAGATCGCCGCCGACGAGGACAGCTTCACGGTGACGTTGCTGATCGGCACCGCGAAGCCCGTACCGATGACGTTCCAGTACAGCTCGTCCAGGTTGCTGCTCGACACGTTCGGGTTCGCGACGCCCGCGACGGTGTAGGTGATGACGTACGTCTGGGTGCCGGTCACGGTCTTGTTCGCGTCGCCGATGCGCAGCGCCAGGGTGCCGTACGACGGGGACTCGGCGATGAACGTCGTCGGAGCGCCGGTAGGGCTGGTGACGCTGATGACGCGGTAGGTGTAGACGCGGTACTGATCCGCGGTGCCCGTCGCCTGCCGGGTCGTGAAGTAGAGGTACGGCCCGTGGCCGGCCGTCGCGAAGTCCATGTCGAGGGTCTGGGTGACGCTCACCGTGCCGTCGGTGGCGACGCTGGCCACGACGTCCATGCGGGTGATCGGGGCGCCGGCGGCGTACGCGCTGGGTGGCGCGGCGACCACGATCCAGAGCGAGAGGACGAGGGTCGCGAGCACAACACCGATGCGCTTCATAGCGTCAACGGTAGCGGCGAGAGATTCCAGGAGAGGGTGCGCACGGCCGAGTGAGAGGATGGGCGGCGACGAAAGGACACCATGGCAGCCTTGAAGGACCAGCTCCGCAGCGACCTCACCACCTCGATGAAGGCCCGCGACACGTTCCGTACCCAGGTCGTACGAATGATGCTCGCGGCGATCCAGACCGAGGAGGTGGCCGGCGCGAGCGCTCGCGAGCTCACCGGCGAGGAGGAGCTCGCGGTCATCGGCCGCGAGGTGCGCAAGCGCAAGGAGTCCGCCGAGCTGTACACGCAGGGGAACCGCCCGGAGCTCGCCTCCAAGGAGCTGGCTGAGGTCGAGCTGTTGAGTGTGTACCTGCCGGCCGGCCTCACCGAGGCCGAGCTCGACGTGATCGTGGCCGAGGAAGTCGCCGCCGCGGGCGAGGCCGTCTCCATGAAGCAGATGGGCCAGGTCATCAAGGCCGTCAACGCCCGCGCCAAGGGTCGCGCCGACGGCAGCCTCATTGCCGCGAAGGTCAAGGCTGCCCTGGCCTGAGCCTCGCGACTCCCGATCGGAGTTGTTGTCGTGATGCGGCTGGTGGCTGGCCGCGTTCAGGTTCCGATCGGAGTTGTGGTCGGAATGCGAGCCGGTTGGCGGCTGAGAACGACCACAACTCCGATCCAGCTGAGCGCACCGCGTCGGATGCCCTCCATACCGACCACAACTCCGATCCGACTGGCTCGTGACGAAGGACGCCGGGTCAGAGGTCCCTGTGCGACTCAGCGACCTCGCCGCGGACGTAGCGCAGGTGGGCGGCGTGGATCTTGTCCCAGTCCTGCGGACCCGGCATGCCGAGGCCAGGGACGGGGTCCTCGCCGTGACCCGGTTGCGCCATCCCGCGCTTGGTGGAGATGACGACCGCAACGACACCGATGAGGGCAGCGACACCGCCGATCACGTACCGCACCCAGCTGATCTCCGGCGTCGTCGCCAGACCCACGATCGCCGGCGCGATCAGCACCGCGACGAGGTTCATCACCTTGATCAGCGGGTTGATCGCCGGGCCGGCGGTGTCCTTGAACGGGTCGCCGACGGTGTCGCCGATGACCGTGGCGGCGTGCGCCTCGGAACCCTTGCCGCCGTGGTGTCCGTCCTCGACGAGCTTCTTCGCGTTGTCCCACGACCCGCCCGCGTTGGCGAGGAAGATCGCCATCAGCGTGCCGCACGCGATCGCCCCCGCGAGGTAGCCCGCCAGCGCCGGAGCGCCCAGGCCGAAGCCCACCGCGATCGGTGCCGTCACGGCCAGCAGGCCCGGCGTGGCCAGCTCCCGCAGCGAGTCCCGCGTGCAGATATCGACGACCTTGCCGTACTCCGGCCGACCCGTCCCGTCCATGATCCCGGGGATCTCAGCGAACTGCCTGCGCACCTCGTACACCACCGCGCCCGCGGCCCGGCCGACGGCCGAGATCGCGAGGCCGGAGAACAGGAACACCACCGCTGCGCCGACGATGAGGCCAACCAGCGTGGGCGGGGCGAACACCGCCGAGTCGGTGACGAACTGCCCGTACGCCCCCTTGAGCACGTCGGCGATCGCGTCGGTGTACGAGCCGAACAGCGCCGTGGCCGCCAGCACCGCCGTCGCGATCGCGATGCCCTTGGTGATCGCCTTCGTGGTGTTGCCGACCGCGTCCAGCTCGGTGAGGATCTGCGAGCCCTCGGGCCCGACCTCGCCGGACATCTCGGCGATGCCCTGGGCGTTGTCGGAGACCGGCCCGAACGTGTCCATGGCGACGATGACGCCGACCGTGGTGAGCAGGCCGCAGCCGGCGAGCGCGATGGCGAACAGGCCGACCACGCCCGAGCCGCCCAGCAGGAATGCGCCGAACAGCACGAACCCGATGGTCACGGCCGTGAACACCGCGGACTCGAGCCCGAGCGAGATGCCCGAGAGGAGTACGGTCGCGGCGCCGGTCAACGAGGTACGGCCGACGTCTTGTACAGGCCGGTCCTCGGTGCCGGTGTAGAAGCCGGTCAGCAGCAGGATGGCGACGCCGAGGGCGATGCCCAGGAGCGTGGACCCGGCCGCGACCAGGCGCGGGTCGTCGATCGGCGCGGTGACGGCCAGCCCGGTGCCGAGGTCTGCGAAGTGCCGGGGCAGGTACAGGTAGGCCGCGGCCACGGAGAGTACGCCGGCGATGATGGCCGACAGAATGAACGCGCGCTTGATCGTGCGCAGGCCGTTCTCGCCCGGGCGCGGCCGGGTGAGGTAGACGCCGATCAACGACGTGACGACCCCGGCTCCCAGCACGACAAGGGGAAACACCAGGCCCGCTGACCCGAACGCGGCCCTGCCGAGGATGATCGAGGCGACCAGCATGACGGCGTACGACTCGAACAGGTCGGCCGCCATCCCGGCGCAGTCACCGACGTTGTCGCCCACGTTGTCGGCGATGGTGGCGGCATTGCGCGGGTCGTCCTCGGGGATGTTCTGCTCGACCTTGCCGACGAGGTCCGCGCCGACGTCCGCGGCCTTCGTGAAGATGCCGCCGCCGACCCGCATGAACATCGCGAGCAGCGCGGCCCCGAAGCCGAAGCCCTCCAGGACGACGGGCGCGTCGCCGCCGAAGATGAGCACGACCACCGCCGTGCCGAGCAGGCCGAAGCCCACCGTGGCCATGCCGACGGCGCCGCCTGTACGGAACGCGATCCGCATCGCGGGGTCTCGTCCGGTCGTCTGCGCGGCCGCCGCCACGCGGACGTTCGCCCGGACGGCCAGCCACATCCCGAAGTAGCCGATCAGCCCGGAGAATCCTGCGCCGAGCACGAAGGCCACCGACCGTGCGACGCGCAGCAGCACCTCCGAGGTGCCGCCCGAGTGCACCGGCAGCGCCAGCAATGCCACGACGGCGACCGCGGCGAAGACGCTGAGGGTGCGGAACTGGCGGGTGAGGAACGCGGCCGCGCCTTCCTGGACAGCCAGGGCGATGTCTTGCATGGCGGCAGTGCCCTCGTCGGCGCGCAGGACCTCGGCGCGGAAACGTACGGACATGCCGATGGCGATCGCGGCCAACACGGCCACGAGAGCGACAACCGTGAGGTTCGCCGATGACAGCGACACCTCCAACGGCGAATGGATCATGCGCACCTCTTCATTGAGGGATCGGGCGATCGGGTGCCGCGCAGCCTACAGACGCACCCGGTCACGCGCACCAGTTGAAACGCTCAGGTTCACCAGATACCCGCGATCCATTGCCCCACCTCACTGGTTACGCATAGATTCGCGGGCAAGGCCCGATCCCCCCACGAGGAGCCACATGACCCCGCGCACCATCCGCCGCAGCATTGCCTTTGCCGCCGCGGCCATTCTCACGACGTCCTTCGCCCCGCAGGCCATGGCGTCCCCGCTGCCGAGTTCGCCGACCGCCCCGACGAAGAAGCCGACACTCCCCAAGGGCGCCAAGACGGTCGCGAACCGATGGATCGTCCAGGTAAGCGGCGCAGCGACTGCAGATGGCGGTACGGCCTCGGCCGCGACGGCTGTGCAGGACAAGGTGCTCTCGGACGCGAGCAGTCAAGGGCTGCGCATCGGGCGTACCAAGTCGTACACCGGCGTCTACAACGGCATGAGCGTGACGGCGACGAGCGACGATGCCGACCAGCTGCGGTCCGTCCCGGGCGTGCTCGACGTGTGGCCCGTGCTCGTCGTCGCGGCCCCGAAGCCCACGACGAGCGCTGCCGACAACAAGCTCTCCTCCGCGCTGGCCATGACCGGCGCCGACGTCGCGTACAGCGAACTGGGCTACACCGGTGAGGGCATCAGGGTCGGCGTCATCGACTCCGGCATCGACATCGACCACCCCGACCTCGGTGGCACAGGCACCCCCGGCACCACGCCGTTCCCCAGCTCGCGGGTGAAGTGGGGGTACGACTTCGTGGGTGATGCGTACAACGCGGATGTCGACGGCAGCACGCCGGCGCCCGACCCGAACCCCGATGACTGTGGTGGCCACGGCACCCACGTCGCCGGCATCATCGGCGCGAACGGCGACTTCGCCAAGGGCGGCGTACGAGGCGTGGCCCCGAAGGTCAGCTTCGGCGCGTACCGCGTCTTCGGCTGCGACGGCTCCTCGAGCACCGACGTCGTCCTCGCCGCGATGGACATGACGATCAAGGACCACATGAATGTGGTCAACATGAGCCTCGGCGACTCGTACCAGAGCTGGCCGTCGTACCCGACCGCCACCGCCGCGCTGACAATGCAGAAGGCCGGCGTGATCCTCGTCGCGTCCGCGGGCAACGACGGCACGGACGGCTCCTTCACGGTGGGCGCGCCCTCGGTCTCCGACGGCGCGATCTCGGTCGCCTCGTTCGAGAACACGAACATCCCGGCCCATCGCTTCACGGCGACACCGGGCGGCGACGTCCCGTACCTGCAGTCGCAGGACGCACCGCAGCCGCCGACCTCGGGCTCGCTGCCGCTGATTGCGGCCGGACCGGACGGCACCGCGACGACGCCGAACACGGCCTGCACGCAGATCTCTCCTGACGTGTCGGGCAAGGCGGCGCTGATCTCGCGTGGTGGCTGCACGTTCTACACGAAGGCGCTCGCGGCGCAGAACGCCGGCGCGAAGGCCGTCGTGCTGTACAACAACGCGCCCGGTCTGATCAACGTGGGCCTGGCCGGTGACGTACCGATCACGATCCCCGTCGTCTTCATCCCGCAGTCCAACGGGCTGGCGCTGGCAGCCTCGCTGGCGGCCGGAGCCGTGAGCATCGCCTGGGCCGACGGCTGGATCACCACGCCGAACCCGGTCGGTGGGCTCGTCAGCGACTTCTCCTCGTACGGGCTCGCGGCCGATCTCAGCCTCAAGCCGGACCTCGGCGCACCGGGCGGCAACATCTTGTCGACCTGGCCGCTGGAGAAGGGGAAGTACGCCAACGAGTCGGGCACGTCGATGTCGTCGCCGCATGTGACGGGCGCGGTCGCGTTGCTGCTGCAGGCCAAGCCCGAACTCAAGGGCAAGACGACGAAGGTGCGCGAGCTGCTGCAGACCACGGCTTCCATCGCGCCGTGGTCGGAGGACCCGGCAAGTGGTTCGCTCGAGCCCGTACATCGCCAAGGCGGTGGCCTCATCCAGATCGTCACGGCGCTGACCACGAAGCAGACCGTGTCGCCCGGCAAGATCTCGCTCGGCGAGGGCTCGTCCGGCACGAAGTCGACCGAGGTCCGGCTGACCAACACGTCGACCAAGCCGGTGACGTACAAGATCAGCAAGTCGGACGGCGTCGCCACTGTGGGCAGCGCGATCACGGCGTCGTTCTTCACGACGGCGAACGCCACGATGTCGGCTCCCGCGACGGTGACCGTACCGGCCAAGGGCAGCACGACCGTACGGGTGCGGCTCACGCCTCCGAAGTCGCCGGCGACAGCCATCTACGGCGGCTGGGTGACGTTCACGGGCGCTGGCGCGACGACGCTGCACATCCCGTTCGCGGGAGTGGTGGGCGACTACCAGTCGGTGAAGGTGCTGACGGGCGACGGCCTGCCGACCCTGGGCCAGCTCGATGCGAACTTCGCTCTGAACCCCGTCGGCGGCAAGCCGGTGTACACGATGCAGAACTTCGACTACCCATTCGTCCTGCTGCACCTGGACTACCCGGTCTCGAACCTGCGCATCGACATCGTCAAGGTGGGCTGGCGCGGCTCGTACGTGCCGATCGCCCCGAACTACCGCAGTTTCGTGAAGACCGGGCCGATCGGCAAGGACGCGAGCTACCAGTACTACTACTTCGACGGTACGTACACGACGCTCGGCCCGAAGGGCACGCAGTTCCCGATCGCGAACGGTGACTACGCGTACATCGTCACGGTCACCAAGGCCCTCGCCACCCCGGGCACCCGGAACGGCACCGAGACCTGGGTCTCCCCGACCTTCACGATCAGCAACCCGACGTAGCGTTCGGGGAGAGGCCCTGTACCCCTCCGGGAGAGGTCCTGTACCCCTCGGGGAGAGGTTTGGTAACCCTTGCGGAGAGGTGTCGTGCACCTTCGGGAGAGGTGTGGTGACCAGGTTCGCACACAAGCCCTCTCCCCGACGGGTATGAAACCTCTCCCCGACGGGTATGAAACCTCTCCCGGAGCGGTACCAGACCTCTCCCCGACGGGTATGAAGCCTCTCCCCTACGGGTACCAGACCTCTCCCGAGTCAGTCGGTGACCGACTCCGAGGGGCGTACGGGACCCGGCGGGGTGCCGTCGCCGAAGGGGCGGCCGCCCAGTGGCTCTCGGCCGTGCGGGGTCAGCCACGCGGACGTGTCCGGCCCCTTGGGCACGATGCCCAAGGGGTTCAGGTCCTTCTGCACCACGTAGTAGTGCTCCTTGATCTGCGTGAACGAGACCGTGTCCCCGAACCCGGGGGTCTGGAACAGGTCCCGCGCATACGCCCACAGCGCCGGCTGCTGCACCAGCAGGTTCCGGTTGCACTTGAAGTGGCCGTAGTAGACCGCGTCGAACCGTACGAGCGTGGTGAACAGCCGGACATCGGCCTCGGTGATCGTGTCGCCCACCAGGTACCGCTGCCCGCTGAGCCGCTCCTCCAGCCAGTCGAGGGCGGTCCAGAGGCGGTCGTACGCGGCGTCGTACGACTCCTGCGTTCCCGCGAAGCCGCACCTGTACACCCCGTTGTTGACCTCGGTGTAGATCCGCTTCATGACGGCGTTCATCTCGTCGCGGAGCGGTTCGGGGGACAGGTCGGGCGCCCCTTCGCGGTGGAACGCCGCCCACTCGGACCCGAAGTCCAGCGTCAGCTGCGGGAAGTCGTTGGTGATGACCTTGCCCGTCGCCACCTCGACGACAGCCGGCACGGTGATGCCACGGCTGTACGAAGGGTCGCGGGTCAGGTAGGCCGTCTTGAGCTGGTGGATGCCGAGCACCGGGTCGACGCCGCCGGGGTCGAGGTCGAACGTCCACGAGTCCTCGTCGTGAACCGGTCCGGGGAGCCCGACCGAGATCGCGTCCTCAAGCCCGAGGAGTCGGCGGACGATGAGCGTACGGTTCGCCCACGGGCACGCCCTCGCAGCGACCAGCCGGTAGCGGCCCGCCTCGACGGGGTAGTCGCCCGACCCGGGAGCCGGGTCGGCGACGATCCGCGTGGAGATGTACGTGGTGTCCCGGACGAACTCGACGCCAGGAGTGCTGTACACACCGGGGGTGCTGTGCGCTTGAGTCATGATTGAATCGTAAACGACCCCCTCGAGGGACCCAAGCGCACCCCCTGGTTAGTGCAGGCCCGCCAACGACGACCCTCCGACGGAGTCGGTCTCGTCCTCGTCGTCGGTGATCTCGTCCATCGTGTGACCGCCGGCCTCCATCGCCGCGGCACCGGTGAGGTCGTCACGCACGGTGTGCTTGCGCGCATCGGCCTTCATCTGCGCCGCAGCGGACTTGCCGGACAGCACGATCTTCGGCATGAACAGCAGAACGACGAGGCCCACGAGGCAGACGATGCCGCCGACGAGGAACACGAGGTCCATCGACTGCGAGAAGCCCACCTTGAAGGGGTGCGACAGCCGCGGGTCGAGCTGGTTGATGATCGACGAGTCGCTGGAGACGCTGCTGAGCACCGAGGTGTCACCGCTCGACAGTGCCTTGACGAACGACGCGTTGACGGGGTTCGCCAGCACCGCCGGGTCGCGGACGGCCGCGAGGAACTCGGGCGTCTTCGAGGCGTCCAGGAACGCGTTCTTGATGTTGTCGCCGAGGGTGTTGAACAGCAGCGACAGGAACACCGCGACACCCAGCGTGCCGCCCATCTGGCGGAAGAACGTCGCCGAGCTGGTCGCCATGCCGATCTCACGAGGGGCGACGGACGCCTGTACAGCGAGGGTCAGCGGCTGCATGGTGTTGCCCAGACCCAGACCGAACATCGCCATCAGCACGATGAGCTGCCACCAGGGCGTGTCAGCGCCGATCCGCGACAGCAGGAACATGGTCAGGGCCATGAGGCCGACACCGATGATCGGGAAGATCCGCACGTGCCCCGTACGGCTCATCAGCTGACCGGACACCACCGAGGCGATCATCATGCCGAGCACCATCGGCAGCAGCTGGACGCCCGACTGCGTCGGCGAGGAGCCGTGGACGATCTGCAGGTACTGCGGCAGCGTCAGCATGCCGCCGAACATGCCGGCGCCGATGACGAAGCCGCCGGACAGCGCGATGACGATCGCCCTGTTCTTGAAGATCCGCAGGGGGATGAGCGCGTGGTCGCCGGCCCGCCACTCGGCCCAGACGAACGCGGCGAGGCCGACGACGCCGATGACGTACGAGACGATCGAGTTCGTCGAGCCCCAGCCCCACGTGCGGCCCTGCTCGGCGACGAGGAGCAGCGGTACGACGCCGACGATGAGCGTGAACGCGCCGAGCCAGTCGATGACGGCCTGGCGCTTGTGGTGGGCGAGGTGGAGCGTCGCGGTGACGGCGATGAGGGCGAAGATGCCGACCGGCACGTTGATGAGGAACACCCAGCGCCAGCCGGTGATGCCGACGACGGTGGGCGCCTCGGAGAAGAAGCCGCCGATGATCGGGCCGAGGACGCTCGAGGTGCCGAACACCGCGAGGAAGTAGCCCTGGTACTTGGCGCGCTCACGCGGCGGCACGATGTCGCCGACGATCGCGAGGGCGAGCGAGAACAGGCCGCCGGCGCCGAGTCCCTGGAGGGCGCGGAACGCGGACAGCATGGGCATCGACGTCGCAAAGGAGCAGAGCGCCGAGCCGATGATGAAGATGGTGATCGCGGTGAGGAAGAACTTCTTGCGCCCGTACAGGTCGCTGAGCTTCCCGTAGATCGGCGTCGAGATCGTCGACGTGATCATGTACGCCGTCGTCACCCAGACCTGCTGGTCGAGCCCGTGGAGCTCGTCGGCGATGGTCTTCATGGCCGTACCGACGACGTTCTGGTCGAGCGCGGCAAGGAACATGCCGGACATGAGGCCGATGAGGATGGTGACGATCTGGCGGTGTGTGAGCTCGTCCGACGAGCGAGGGATATCTATGGCGGTCATTGGTCTCCTGGAACATGCGGCCTCGCACAGCGGGCTGCGGAATGTGACTGCTCCAGCGACTCGGCGAGTCGGTGGAAGTAGTCGGCGAATCGTGTGACGTCAGCGTCGTCCCAGTCCGTCATGAGGCTCTTGATGAAGCCCGTACGGATGCGTTCGACGTCTGCGGTGAGCGCGCGGCCCGCGTCGGTGATCTCCACCAGCGAGGCGCGCCTGTCGGTGTTCTCCCTGGTCTTGGCGACGAGATCTCGGCCTGCCAGGGAGCTGATCTGGCGGCTCACGACCGAGAGGTCGACGTGCAGCAGCTCAGCCAGTTCGGTGGCCCGCTTGGGGCCGTCGAGCAAGCGGAACAGCAGCGGCACCGACGCGGGATCCGGGACGCCGTACCTCTGCTTGAACGCGGCGATGTGCCTGAACGTTCGCGTCAGGTCGGTCGAGAGGCCCTCGATGGCGGTGTCACGGATCTCAGTCATGTGCTTGCAGCCAGCAACTATCTGCAGCCGGCAGGTATTCCGTCCTGGAAGGATTGGTTCTCGTCGGCACCGCAGAACAGCGGCGCAGGAGGGTGGTGGAGCCGCCTTGGAGAATCGAACTCCAGACCTTCTCATTACGAGTGAGACGCTCTACCGACTGAGCTAAGGCGGCCTGGCCGGCACACGTCCGACCGAGTGGAAACTATAGCGATGCGGCCCCTACGGCGCGAAACCGGCACACGTACGGCTCCCCCACCCCCGCTTGATAGTGCACGACACGCGCGGTCGCCCCGGCGTGTCGCGTCACGAAGTGCACTCTCGAGCCCGCGCTCCGAGCCCCTACTTGCTGCAGAACAGCCCGTCCGGCGGGACGACGCCCTTCGCGAAGTACGAGACCACCATGGCGTCGACGCAGGTGCTGCGACCGTTGCCGTACGTGGCGTGGCCGGCCCCGTCGTACGTCACGAGCACTCCCGACTCGAGCTGGTCCGACATCCAGGCCGCGTACTGGTAGGGGGTCGCGGAGTCGCCCGTCGCGCCGACGACGACGATCGGCGCCGCACCCTTGCCCGTGATGTCGAACGGCGCCAGACCCTGGACGGGCCAGACGGTGCACCACACGTTCGGGCCGAAGTACTTGCCGAAGATCGGCGCCTTCTTCTGATCGAGCCCCCAGTCGGAGAACGCGCGGTCGATGCCGTCGTCCTGCGAGTCGGCACAGCCGATCGCCGGGAACGCGAAGAAGGACGTGTCGTACTGGCCGTCCGCGCCGCGGCCGCGCAGCTGGTCTCCGTAGTAGAGCAGGTAGCGCCCGTCGCCGCCCAGCGCCTTCTCGAGGGCCTCGGTCAGCTGGCTCCAGTACGTCTGGTCCATGTAGAGGAAGATCGCGATCCCGTCGATGGCGGCGGACTGCGTGAGCTTGCGCGTCGAGTCCCCGGGGAGCGGCGAGCCGTCGAGCTTCTCGAGCAGGCCGGTGATCTTCGCGAGCACCGCGTCCTTCGAGGAGCCCAGCGAGCACTTCTGCGAGGCGCACCACGTCGCGTAGTTGCCGAGCGCCAGGTCGAAGCCCGACGCCTGGACCACCGACTCGTCCATCGTGATGTTCACGGCCGAGTCGAGCACCAGCTTGCCGACGTTCGCGGCGAACTTCTCGGCGTAGACGGCGCCGATGTACGTGCCGTACGAGTAGCCGAGGTAGTTGAGCTTCGCGTCGCCGACGAGCTGGCGGAGCATGTCGAGATCCTGAACCGTGTCGACGGTGGAGATGTGCTGCAGGAGCGCCCCCGACTTGGCCAGGCAGCTCGCCCCGAACGACTTCCAGCCGTTGATCAGGGCCTGCTTCTCGGCGTCGTTGTCGGGCGACTGGTCGAGCTGCATGATCTGGTCGATCGCCGCGCCGTTCTCGCACACCACCGGGGTCGAGCCGCCGGTGCCGCGCGGGTCCCAGCCCACGATGTCGTACTGCTCGAGCCCACTCGTCTCGAACCCGACCGCGAGCGTCGTGCCCGGCTCACCGGGGCCACCGGGGTTGACGAAGATCGTGCCGAGCCTCGGCGTCTGCGTCGCCGCGACCTTCGCGAGCTTGAGCGTGATCGCCTGGCCGTCCGGTGCTGTGTAGTCCAGCGGGGCCGTCACCGTCGCGCACTCGGCCGACTTCTTGCTGATCGTGCAGCTCGACCAGTTGAGCTTCTGGCTGGTGTAGCGGGACAGTCCTGAGCCGGCTGGAGGATTCACGAACCCCGCAGGCTTCACCGCCGGGATGGCCGACTTCGGACGGTCCGGGGAGGTGAACGAGCGGGCTGTCGTCGCGGTGGGCTGCGGTACCGGCGGCTTGCTGATCACCTGTCCGGGCTGCGCGGTCACCGTCGCGCTGGCCGACGGCGCGCTCGAGCCCGTGGCCGATGCCGACGGAGTGCTGCCGGCGCCCAGCAGCTTGTTCGCATAGCCGCCCGCGAACACGACGACGATCACGAGCGCGAGCACCAGCAGCGCCGAGACGCCGACGATCAGGCCGGTCCTCGGCTTCTTGGGCGGCTCGGGAGAGGCCGGCGGCCGCGCGCCCCACGACGGGTTCGCCGGCTGTCCCTGCGGCGCGTAGTAGCCGCTGCCCGGCCGGTTCTGCTGGCCCGAGCCGGGCACCACCCCGTGCGACTGCAGCGCACCGTTCGGCCCGAGATGGCTCGGCGCCGCGGGCGGCTGCGGGACGTACGGGTTGGGCTGTCCGTACGGGCTGGGCGCGCCCTGGTACGGCTGCTGGGCCGGAGCGGGCTGCTGCGGGAAGACCTCAGTCGGGGCCGTGGGCTGCTGCCCGAAGACCTCGGTCGGAGCCGTCGGCTGGACCGACTGCTGCGGGAACTGCTCGGTGGGGGCGCTCGCCTGTACAGGCGGCTGCTGCGGCAGCTGACCCTCCGGCGGGACCGGCTGACCCTGCTGCGGGTCCTGGTGGCGGGCGGGTTCCCACGGGGGCGTGGTCGGGTACGGCGGCTGGCTCACGCGGCCAGGCTAGTCGGCCGCCCGGCCATCGGTGGGGGTCTCGGCGTCCGACACGGGCGATGAACCCGCCGCGAGCGAGACCAGCGCCACCGGACAGGTACGACGCTGACCGTCACCGCCCCGTACGGTCACGGTGTCGCAGGGCACCGACCTCGCCACGACCTTGCCCGGGCCGTCGGGCGTCTGGACCCTGCAGCCGAGCGCCGGGGCACGGCGCTCGAAGTCCTCGTACGCGTCCTGCTCGAACGCCAGGCAGCACTTGATGCGGCCACACTGCCCCTGAACCTGGAGCAGGTTCCCGGCGAGGTCCTGGTCCTTGACCATCCGCATGCCGATGACCGGCAGCGCGGGGAGGAACGTGCTGCAGCACAGCTCGCGGCCGCAGCCGCCGATGCCGCCGATCATGCGGGCCGCGTCGCGTGAGCCGATCTGCCGCAGGTCGATGCGGGCCTTCAACGAGGCGGCGAGGTCGCGCAGCAGCGCGCGGAAGTCCACGCGGTGCGGGGCGAGGTAGTAGACGGCGACCACCTTGCCGAACTCGTTGGACCGGTCGTCGACGTCCACGCCGACGATCCGCATCGGCAGGTCGTGCTCCTTGACCAGGGCGACGGCCACCGCCTCGGCCTCGGCCTTGAACCGACGGTTGGCGGCGTCGCGGTCAAGGTCGGTCGCCGATGGCACGCCGGCGCACACCGGGAGATCGGCTTCGACCTCGCCAGGGCCGGCCCAGACCACGGTCGCCACCTCGGCGCCGGACTCGGTCGGGACCAGCACCAACTCGCCGACCGAGGGGTCCAGCGACCCGGGGTCGACGTAGTACAGGTGCCCGTTGGTCGAGAACGACACGGCCATGACCCTCGTCATGGACAGAACCGTACGTGCCCCCGCCGTCAGGAGCGAGCGCGGGCGGTGATGAGATGACCGCGTGAGCGCCGACGCACCCGCCCCGCCCCGTACGAGACTCTTCTACCGCCTCGCCACCGGCTTCACGCTGGGCGCCGTCATGCTGGGCTCCGCGGTGTGCGCGACCGAGTCCGGCGCGGCCTGTCCGACGTGGCCGGGCTGCTTCCAGACGGCCCTCACCCCCAACGGCCTGCAGTCCGGGATCGAGTTCACCCACCGCGTGGTCGCGTTCTTGTCGCTGGTCTTCCTCCTGGCGGCGTCGATGTACGGGCGGCGGCTGCTCGATGCCCGCCTGCGCTGGTTCCCGGTGGCCGCTCTCGTGCTGGCGATCGCGTCCGGCGTCTTCGGCATGATGATCATCCTGTTCCACCTGCCCCTGGGGCTCGGGTTGATCGACGTCGGCGGGGCACTCACGGCGCTGTGCCTGATCTCGTACGCCACCGTCCGCCTCGACTCCCCCGGTCGCGGCACCCGCCTGAGCGGCTGGGTGTGGGCGACCCAGGCGGTCGTCATCGTCATGCACCTGCTGGGGATCGTGGTCGCCGGTACGGGCTCGTTCGTACGCTGCCTCGGCTGGCCGGTGTGGCGCATCGTGGCGTCCGACCAGTACGTCGAGCTGCAGTGGGTACGGATCGTGTGCGGGCTTGTCGCGGCGGGAATGCTCGTCGGCGTGATGGTGGTGGCCTCGCGGCGGGCCGACCTGCGGCGATCTGTGGCCGCGCTGGCGGTGGCCTGGGTGGGAGAGCTGGTGATGGGCCAGGTCATCGTCGGCCAGTTCACCGGCGGACAGCCACGCAGCATCGCGCTCGCCGGCACGTACTCCATGCTCGCCGGCCTGATCGTCTGGCTGATCGCGCTGCTCGGCGCGCGGGCGGGACGCGCTGACTGACCGATTCCGCCGCCCCCTCTGGCACGACGTCGTACCCGCGCGGTTGGATGGCAGCCATGAGCGGACGTGTTCTCTTTCTCGGCGGCACCGGTGTCATCAGTGCGGGCAGCGTGGCTCTCGCCGCGCAGCGCGGCTGGGAGGTGACGGTGCTCAACCGAGGCCAGTCGACGGTGCGCCCCGTGCCCGACGGGGTCGAGCTGATCTCCGCGGACGTCCGACAGCCGGGCGCCATCGCGGCGGCCATCGGCTCGCGGCGCTTCGACGTGGTGTGCGACTTCTTGTCCTTCACCACTGACCAGCTCACCTCGACGCTCGGCCAGGTCGAGCATTCGACCGAGCAGTACGTGTTCATCAGCACTGCGTCGGCGTACCAGACCCCTCCCACGATCCTGCCGATCACCGAGGCGGTGCCGCTGTCCAACCCGTACTGGCAGTACAGCCGGGACAAGGCGGCGTGCGAGCGGTACCTGTTCGACCGCTGGCAGACCGACCGGCTACCGGTGACGGTGGTGCGTCCGTCGCACACGTACGACAAGACCATGACCGTTCTCGGCGGGCGGCACGCGATGGTGCGGCGGCTGTTCAGCGGCGACGAGGTGATCGTGCACGGGGACGGCTCGTCGCTGTGGACGCTGACCCACACCTCGGACTTCGCGAAGGGCTTCGTCGGCCTCTTGGGCAACGCGTCGGCGATCGGGCTGGCCGTGCACATCACCAGCGACGAGTGGCTCACCTGGGACCAGATCGCGCGAGTGCTGGCGCGCGCCGCCGGCAAGGAGGCCTCGATCGTCCACGTCCCGTCGGACGCGATCGCGGCGCTCGACCCCGACTGGGGCGACGGGCTGCTCGGCGACAAGGCCAACTGCACCATCTTCGACAACAGCCTCATCAAGCGGTTGGTGCCGGACTTCGCCTGTACGACACCGTTCTCCCTCGGCGCCCGCGAGATCGCGGCGTACTACACCGAGCACACCGACCCTCAGCCCAAGGAGGCGGAGACCGAAGCCGTGATCGCGCAGCTGCTCGAGCGGTATCGGGTCTGACGGTGGCTGCTGTCGCCGCGGCACGCGGACTCCGACGTTCCCCGGGTTCTGAGGCCGTTCAGGGAGAGCTCGCGTCCGAGGTCCGACGTTGCCGGGGTTGTGGAGTGGGCCGGCTGCCGGGTAACCCATGGAACGTCGGGACTCTCGATGCCGTGACTCGGCACGCTCCGCATAACCCGGCAGGCGTCGGAGTTGCGTGATGGAGATCGTCGTCACGGGACACCTCGTCGAGTGGCGCGGGCCGTCGCCGTTCTGGTTCCTGCCGTTCAGCGAGGACGACTCGGCGATCGTGGACGAGCTGAAGCCCATGCTCACGTACGGCTGGGGCTGCATCCCCGTGACCTGCCGCCTAGGCACCACGGAGTTCACGACCTCGCTGATGCCTCGCGAGGGCCGTTACCTCATCCCCCTCAAGGGCGCGGTCCGCGCGGCTGAAGGGATCACTCCGGAGGCCCAGGTCACCGTCCGGGTGACGTTCGCGATGCGCTGACGGCGGACGGCTGACGTACGTGGCGTGCGGGTGTCCGTCCCGTACGGCAGGCTAGGGGCCGTGACGGTGTGGCAGGAGCTGGTGGGCCAGGAGGCGGCGGTGGCCGTGCTGTCCCGCGCCGTGTCCGGCGAGGGCCACGCGATGAGCCACGCCTGGCTGATCACCGGGCCGCCGGGGTCGGGGCGCTCCAACGCAGCCCGGGCGTTCGCGGCGGCGCTGCAGTGCGACAAGGGTGGCTGCGGAGAGTGCTCCGCCTGCCGTACGGCCTTGTCAGGAGCACATCCGGACGTCACCGTGGTCCGTACTGAGCAGCTCAGCATCGGGGTCGACGAGGTGCGCAACCTGGTGCGGCGGTCGGCGATGAGGCCCACCCTCGGACATCACCAGGTCATCGTGGTCGAGGACGCCGACCGCATCACCGAGCGCGGTGCGGACGCGCTCCTCAAGGCCATCGAGGAGCCGGCGCCGCGCACCGTGTGGGTGCTCTGTGCGCCGACTCTCGACGACGTCGTGGCCACGATCAGGTCGCGATGCCGCCATCTTCACCTCGCGACACCCTCCGAGTCGGCGGTCGCCGCGCTCCTCGTGGCCCGCGACGGCATCGACCCGGCCATGGCATCGTTCGCCGCGCGGGCCGCGCAGGGCCATGTGGGTCGGGCCCGCGCGCTGGCCCGCGACGAGTCCTCGCGGATCCGCCGCCGCGAGGTGCTGCAACTGCCGCCCCAACTCACGAGTCTCGGCGCGTGCCTGCGGGCGGCCGCGAACGTCGTCGCGGCCTCATCCGAGGAGGCGTCAGCGTCGACCGCCGACCGGGACAGCCGCGAGCTGGCCGAGCTCAACGAGGCGCTGGGGTTCGGCACCAAGGGCGCCCGGCCCCGCAACGCCCAGTCGCAGGTCAAGGAGCTTGAGGATTCCCAGAAGGCGCGCGTGAAGCGGCTGCAGCGCGACGGGCTGGACAGGGTGCTGACGGAGCTGACCACGTACTACCGGGATGTCCTCGCCGTCCAGCTCGCGTCACAGGCGCGACTGGTGAACGTCGAGCAGGAAGCTGCGGTACGTACGATCGCGCGCCGCACCACCGCGGAGGCCACCATGCGCCGACTCGACGCGATCCTCGCCGCCCGTACGGCCCTGGAGACCAACGTCGCCCCGCTGCTCGCGATGGAAGCCCTCTTCATCGATCTCGCAGAGTCGCTCTAGCGGCTCGCCCGCCAGAGTGCCCGTGTCCCCAGTCCGGCACCTGCGGCCAGACGCTCTCACGGACCCGACTGCCCGACAGGCAATTGGTGCTGGTGGTGCGACTCTTGCGGCGTGTCGCGCTCGGAAACGAGCCTTTGCCTGTCCGAAGACGCCGACAGCCAGGTCGCCGACAGGCAGAGGGCCTTGCTCTGAATGGTTCAACCGGCGATCCGTGTCACTCCTGCCCCAATTGCCTGTCGGGGGGAAGCCAGGTCGAGTAGATGACAGAAGCCGTACACCACTGACGACCGAAGCCGTACGCCGCTGATGACCGGGCGACTGCTACTGCTCCGGCGGGTAGAGCTTCTCCCGCCGCAGCTTGATGTACGCCTCGATGGTGCCGTTGCGAACGGCGGCTTTCATGATCACGTACGCGATGTAGATCCCCACGGCGTAGACCGCGGCGGTCAGAACGATGCCGATGGTGATCCCGAACCCGTCAAGCGCCATTTGTCTACTCCTGGTTGACTTTTTCGCACACTAGCAGCGCCCGTCGTCACATGAGGTTCGCTCCGCAGATCCACAGGCGTCCGAGCACAGAACCTGATCGCTGTCGACCCGCTCCCCCCGCGATTCCGGCGGCACGCGCGCGCGGGTACGGTCCCAGCCTGCCGGGTAATGGGACGATGGCAAGGTCTGACCACCCGAGGAAGCTTGACCGAGGAGCAGCCGTGACGAACCATCCGGACGAGACGCATACGCTGCGCGACCGCGTCGACGAAGCCATCTCGTGGTTCACCGGGACCGATGAGCCTGTCGAGGAGACCTCCCCTGAGGAGACCGCGCCGATGACCGACGAGGCCCCCGCCGGGGCGGTGGTTCCTGCCGAGGTGCTCGCGGACCAGACCGAACAGCTCCCCGACGCCCAGCCCGTGCCCGCTGACGAGGCTCCCGTCGCCGACACCGAGCTGACCGACGAGGAAGACCCCGATGCGACCGTACTTCGCCCGGCGCCCGCTCCCAGCGACCCCGTCGCCCTCACGTCGCCCTGGCCGCCCGTGAGCTTCCCCAAGCCCGCGACGCCCCAGTCGGCCGCCGAGCCCGAGGCGGACGCCCAGCCCGAGACCTACACCGAGCCCCCGAGGGCCGTTGACCCCATTGTCGCCGTGCCCGCGGCCGTGGACGCCGCTTCGTTGGCGACGCCGACCGTCCCCGAGCCGGAGCCGGTGGCCGAGGTCGCGCCGGAACCCGAGCCGATCGAAACCCCCGAGCACGAGGTGGTCGGTATCGAGTCCAGCGAAGTCGACGAGCCAACCCGGATCCACCCGATCGACGAGTCCCTCGGCCTGCCGGTCGAGTTCGACTCCGGCGCCGTCGCCGAGCCCCCGTCCGAGCCTGAGGACGAGCCCGCAGCCCAGCGGTCGTTCTTCCGCGACGAGGCGCCCACCATGGCCATGGGCGCGGGCGCCATCGGCGTCGCCGCCACCGAGAAGACCGCGGTCCTGGACGCTCAGGAGGCCGCACGCCTGCGCCGCGAGGAGCGCGCGGCGCGCGACCGTCAGCTGGGCAAGGTGATCGCGTCCTCCGACGACGACGACGAGCCCCTCGTCACGCCGTTCACCACGCCGAGCACGTACAAAGGTCTTCCGTCGTTCGGATTCCTCGTGTTCCGCCTCGTCATCGCGACGGTCGTCGGCATCCGCGCCTGGCAGCACCTCACGCACCTCACGGCGACGCGCCAGATGTGGGCCGCGACCGTGATGCCCAGCCCGGAGACCATGGCGTGGGTCCAGATCATCGCGGAGATCACCATCGCCGTGATGCTGGTCATCGGCCTGGGCACGCGCATCGCCGGGCTCGCCCTGGTCGCGCTGTCCGCCCTCCTGCTGGCGTTCGTTCAGTGGGGCGCGGTGAACCCGTTCCAGCCCAACGCGACCGACTTCATCGGCATCGTGGACGTTCTGCTCGTGGGCGCCGGCCTGCTCCTCGCGAGCGTCGGCGGCGGTCGCGCGGCGGTCGACGGCGCGATCCACGTGGGCCACGTACGGCGCAAGAACAGCAAGCTCTTCGCCTGACGTACGGTCACGACACCGGCACGGTTGCGCCGCTGCCATCGCACAACAGCCCTCGGGGTGACACAGTAAGCGCGTGTTCACGACCCTCGGCCGACTGACGACGCGGCATCCGCTCGTCGTCATCGCCCTGTGGCTGCTGCTCGCCGCGACGGCGGGCGCGCTCGCGATCGGCGGGGTGGGCGGACAGGGCCTGTTCGACCGGCTGAAGACGTCAGAGCCCCGGGTGCCGGGGAGCGGGTCGGAGAAGGCATCGGTGATCCTCGAGAACTCGGGCGGCGGCAAGGCCGTACGTCTCCTGGTCACCGGCGTGACGATGAGCGATCCCGCGCTGCTGCTGAAGCTTGCACCGACAGTGACCACCGCCCGTACGGACCTCTCGGCCATCGCGCACGTGGCGTCAGTGCTCGACCCGTGGGCGGTCCAGCCGCCCGACCCGCGGATCCTGCCCTACCTCGCGACGGATGGGAACGGCTTCATCCTCAGCGTCGTGCTGGCCGACAAGCTCAGCGACGCCGACGAACGTACAGCCAGCTCGTCCGTCACGACCCGCCTGCGGACGCTCGGCGCCGATCTCGTCGCCGCCGTGCCCGGGGCGTCGGTCAAGGTGTCCAGCGACCGGCTGATCACGCAAGAGATCAACGACATCATGGAGACAGATCTCGTACGGGCCGAGGCCGTCTCCCTGCCCATCTCGCTGATCGTCATGGTCTTCGTGTTCGGCGGCCTGCTCGCAGCCGGCATGCCGATCATCGGAGCGGTCGCCTCGATCCTCGGCGGGTTCGGGTTGGTGCTCGCCCTGTCGTACGTCATGAAGCTGGACGCCGTCACCACCAACGTCGTGACCGTCATCGGGCTCGGCCTGTCGATCGACTACGGGCTGCTCATGGTGTCGCGCTTCCGCGAGGAACTCGCGCTCGTCGGCGCCCAGCCGACCGGAGGCCCCAGCCGCCGCGACCCGTTGGTGCAGCGCGCCGTCCAGCGGACGGTGGCCACGGCAGGTCGTACGGTCGCGTTCTCGTCGCTGACCATCGCGATCTCCGTGCTCGGACTGCTGGCCATGAGTCCGAACATCCTGCGCGGCATCGGGGTCGCCGCCGCCAGCGTGGTGGTGCTGGCGCTGCTGTCGGCGACGACGCTGCTACCGGCCGTGCTGACGGTGACCGGTCGCCAGTTCGTACGGCCCAGCCTGCTCAGCCGCGTCCCCGGCCTCCGGTCGGTGCTGCGAGTTCTCGGGGACGTCTCGACGGACTCCGGCGCGTTCTACACGCTGGCCCGGTGGGTGCAGCGACGCGCGTGGATCGTGATGATCGGGTCGCTGCTGGTGCTCGCGGCCCTGGTCACGCTGCTCGGCGGTCTCCAGCTGCGCAACACCGGCCTCGGCCTGCTGCCGAAGGGCGGCGAGCAGGACACGTACTTCAAGGCCCTCGCCGACGACTACCCCTATCTGGCGGCCCCCGACGCGTACGTCGTCACCTCCAGCGACCCCGGCGACGCCGAGCTCGCCAACCTCATGACGCGCATCAAGGGCGTCGCTCACGTCAAGACCGTCGACCCGCCGATCCGCGTGGACGCCGACCACGTGCTGCTGCAGGTGCGGTTCGACCTTGCCGACGGCGGGGGTCGGGAGGCGACCACGGCGGTACGAGACATCCGCGCGCTCGACGCGTCCCTGCTCGTCGCGGGCGAGGCGGCCGGTCAGATCGACTTCGCGGACGCGCTCAAGAAGGGGTTGCCGGTCGCCGCGGCGCTCGTGGTGGCGGCCGTGTTCGTCCTGCTCTTCCTCATGACCGGATCACTCCTGGTGCCGGTCAAGGCCTTCATCACCAACGGCCTCTCGTTGGCCGCGTCGCTGGGCATCGCGACCTGGATCTTCACCAGCGCCCACGGGTTCGCGACGACCGGCCTCGAGTCGTACATCGTCGCTCTCGCCGTCGCCTTCGGCTTCGGGTTGGCGATGGACTACGAGGTCTTCCTGCTCGACAGGGTCAAGGAGCTGTACGACGCGGGGCAGAGCAACGACACCGCCGTACGGCTGGGGCTCCAGCGCTCGGGCCGCATCATCACCTCGGCGGCGTCGGTCATCGTCGTCGTGTTCCTGGGCTTCGGCTCGGGCTCGATGCTCCCCATCCAGCAGATCGGCATCACGCTCGCGATCGTCGTGGTGCTCGACGCCACGCTCGTCCGCATGCTGCTCGTGCCGGCCACCCTCACGGTCCTCGGCGACCTCAACTGGTGGGCGCCGGAGTGGGCACACCGCCTGGCCCACCGGTTCGCGATCTCGGTCGTGCCGCTGCGGGCTGCCAACGCCCCCGTCAGCCACGCCCACAGCACCCCCCGCCGCGCCGCCGACCCCGACCTCCACGGCGCCGACAAGCACCAGCCGTAGGGGATCCCAGTTTTGGCCGTCGAGATCAGCGAATCAGCCTCAGACGGCCCGTACCCGTCATCTGGACCGCAGAAACTCGGATCGCCCTGCTGCTCACGAAGCCGCCAGAAGCTCCTCTACCCGTGCACGGATGGCCGCCTCGATGGCGTCGCGGTCGTCGCGGCCCGGCACGACGAGGTAGCGGCCGGGGTCCCGGGCGGCGAGGTCGAGGTAGTGGGTGCGTACGCGCTCGTGGAACTCGTCGCCCGCGGCCTCCAGCCGGTCCAGTTCGGTCTTCTCGCCCACTGCCTGGTCGACCGGCACGTCGAGCACGATCGTGAGGTCTGGACGCAGCTCGTTCGTGGCCCAGTCCGTGAGGTAGCGCACCTCATCCAGCGCCAGCACGCGGCCCGCGCCCTGGTACGCGATCATCGAGTCGACGTACCGATCGCTGACGACGACCTTGCCCGCCGCGAGTGCCGGTCGCACCACCTCGTACACGTGTTGTGCCTTGTCAGCGGCGTACATCATGGCCTCGGCCCGCGGCGCGACATCGCCCCACTTCGGGTCGAGCACGAGGTTGCGCAGGACCGCGCCGACCGGGGTGTCCCCCGGCTCGTACGTCACGACGACCTCGTGCCCGGCTTCCTGCAGCCAGGCCGCCAGGCGGGTGATCTGCGTGGTCTTGCCGGCCCCGTCCCCGCCCTCGAGGACGATGAACAGACCCGACACCGCTACGACTTCTTGCTCTTCGCCGCGACCGTACGGGCCGTGGTCGCTGCCGGCTTCTTGGCCGCGGGCTTCTTCGCGGCAGGCTTCCGTACAGGCGTCTTCTTCGGCGCCGGCCCCTTCGCGCGCTTCTCGGCGAGCAGCTCGGCCGCCCGCTCGGGGGTGAGGTCTTCGACCGCGTCGTCCTTGCGGAGCGTGGCGTTGGTCTCGCCGTCGGTGACGTACGCGCCGAACCGCCCGCTCTTCACGACCATCGGCTTGCCGGTCGCGGGGTCGTTGCCGAGTTCCTTGAGCGGCGCCGCGGCGGCCGCGCGGCCACGCTGCTTCGGCTGCGCGTAGATGGCCAGCGCCTCCTCCAACGTGACGTCGAAGATCTGGTCCTCGGTCGTCAGCGAACGGGAGTCGGTGCCCTTCTTGAGGTACGGACCGTAACGGCCGTTCTGCGCCGTGATCTCGACGCCGTCCGCGTCCGCGCCGACCACGCGCGGCAGGCTCAGCAGCCGCATGGCGTCCTCGAGCGTCACCGTGTCGACCGACATGGACTTGAACAGCGACCCCGTACGCGCCTTGGCCGTCTTCGGGGCGCCCTCGGGGAGGACCTCGGTGACGTACGGGCCGTAGCGGCCGTCCTTCGCCACCACCGGCAGCTTCGTGTCGGGCGTGGTGCCGAGCTCACGCTCGGTGACCGCCGGGGTGTCGAGGAGCTGACGCGCGTAGTCGGCGGTGAGCTCGTCGGGCGGCAGCTCGTCGGGCACGTTGGCCCGCTTGCCCTCGCCGTCCTCGATGTACGTGCCGTAGCGACCCACGCGGATCGTGATGTCCTCGGCGCCAGGGACGGGGAAGCTCGACATCGCGCGAGGGTCGATGTCGCTGAGCTCGGTGACAGCATCGCGAAGCCCCTCGGGGCCGGCTGCGTCCGTACCGAAGTAGAAGTCGCTCAGCACCGCCTTGCGATCGGCGCCGCCGTTGGCGATCTCGTCGAGGGTCTGCTCCATGTCGGCGGTGAACGCGTAGTCGACGAGGTGGCCGAAATGCTCCTCCAGCAGCCGCGTCACGGAGAACGCGAGCCACGTCGGCACGAGCGCCGAGCCCTTCTTGAACACGTAGTCACGGCTCGTGATGGTGCGGATGATCGAGGCGTACGTGCTCGGGCGGCCGATCTCGAGCTCTTCGAGCTTGGCCACGAGGCTGGGCTCGGTGTAGCGGGCCGGGGGGCGCGTCTCGTGACCGGCCGGTACGACCTCGACGACGTCGAGTGCGTTGCCAGCGGTCAGCTGCGGCAGACGGGCCTGCGAGTCGTCGCCGGCCTCGTCGGGGTCGTCGTGCGCCTCGACGTACGCCTTGAGGAAGCCCGGGAACGTGATCGTGCGGCCAGAGGCCGTGAGCGTGCACTCGGCGACCGGGGTGCCGAGGACGTTGACGCTAGTGTGGCGGGCCGCGAGAGACACGCTGACCGACTCGCCGACGGCGTCGTTCATTTGGGAGGCGATGGTGCGCATCCAGACCAACTCGTACAGGCGGCGCTGGTCGCCCGTCAGCCCCGTCTCGGCGGGCGTCTTGAAGACCTCGCCCGCGGGCCGGATCGCTTCGTGGGCCTCCTGCGCGTTCTTGACCTTGGACGCGTAGATGCGCGGCTTCGGCGGCAGGAAGCTCGGGCCGTAGAGGGCGAGCACCTGCGCGCGGGCGGCGGCGATGGCCGTGTCGGAGAGCGTCACCGAATCCGTACGCATATAGGTGATCCAGCCACCCTCGTACAGGTCCTGGGCGACCGACATCGTGCGCTGCGCGGTGAAGCCGAGCTTGCGGCCGGCCTCCTGCTGGAGGGTCGTGGTGCGGAAGGGCGCGTACGGACGCCGCGTGTACGGCTTCGCGTCGACGCTCGTCACGGTGACTGCCGAGGTGCGCAGCGCGGCGGCCACGGTCTCGGCGGCGGTCTGGTCGAGGTGGACGAGGTTGCTGCGGATCGCGCCCGCCGCGGAGAAGTCGCGGCCCTGGGCGACGCGGGTGCCGCCGACGGCGGTCAGACGCGCGGTGAACGTGCTCGGGGTGGCCTCAGGGCCGGCGTCGAGCGTGGTGTCGACGTCCCAGTACGAGGCGGTGACGAAGCTGATCCGCTCACGCTCGCGATCGACGACGAGCCGCGTCGCGACGGACTGGACGCGACCGGCGGAGAGTCGCGGCATGACCTTGCGCCACAGGACCGGGCTGACCTCGTAGCCGTACAGCCGGTCCAGGATGCGCCGGGTCTCCTGCGCGTCGACGAGGTCGGTGTCGAGGTCGCGCGGGTTGGCGACGGCGTCCGCGATGGCCTTCGGGGTGATCTCGTGGAAGACCATCCGCTTGGTCGGGACCTTGGGCTTGAGTTCCTGCAGCAGGTGCCACGCGATGGCCTCGCCCTCGCGGTCACCGTCGGTGGCCAGCAGGAGTT
>JAPUEI010000085.1 GCA_027492675.1 Propionibacteriaceae bacterium
CAGCAGGACCCTCAGGCCCCACAGATCGAATGTCACCTACTCATGCAGCAGACCCAGATGCGACCGCGCCTCGATCCAGGCGCGGGAAGCCCATCGCCAGATACTCGACGCCCCCAGCGCGAGGATCCACCCGATGCGCGAAGTCCTACCCGACGCCACCCAACTCCCGCGACCACCCCCGCTTGACAGAACCACATCTTCCGCGTTGACTATTCCACGTGGAACATTCACCATCGAACAAGTCGAGCGGACTGCCCCCCGTCGCGGTGTCGATCCTCGCTCTGCTGGCCGAGCGGCCGATGCATCCGTATGAGATGTACCAGACCCTTCGCGAGCGCCACGAGGACATCGTCATGCCGGTCAGCGTCGGCTCTCTCTACAACGGGGTCGCGCGGCTCGCCGAGCACGGACACGTCCGACCCACCACCACCGAACAGGTGGGCAACCGCCCCGAGCGGACCACGTACGAGATCACCGACAGCGGCCACAGCGTCATGCGCGCCCGCATCGCCGAGCTCCTCTCCCAGCCGTCGTCCGCCTCCACCGCCGACCACGGCGGGCTCGGCGAGCTGCACAACCTCGCGACCGACGTCGTGCTGCACTCCCTCGACGCCCGACTGGGGACGTTGGACAGCCAGCTCGCCGAGTACGAATCCCTGCTGAGCCAAGCCCGCGACCGCGCGGTGGACGAGGTGTACCTGCTGTACGCCGCGTACCTGGTCACCCAGCGCCAATCCGAACGCGCGTGGATCGCAGAACTGCGCCAGCGCATCCAGACAGGAGACCTCTCATGGCCGACATCGAAGTGACGACGGGCGGCGGACGCCAGTCCGTCGATGACGTCGTCGTCCCCAAGGAGGCATGGAAGGCCCTGTGGGCCCTCGTCCTCGGCTTCTTCATGATCCTCGTCGACTCGACCATCGTGTCGGTCGCGACCCCATCGCTGATGCGCGCCTTCAACGCGGGCATCGACACCGTCGTGTGGGTCACCAGCGCGTACCTGCTCGCCTTCGCCGTCCCCATGCTGATCACCGGCCGCCTCGGCGACCGGATCGGCCCCAAGCGCATCTACCTCATCGGCCTGGTCGTGTTCACGCTGTCCTCGGCGTGGTGTGGCCTCACCGGCACGCTGGGCCTCGGCATCGGCTGGCTCGTCGCCGCCCGCGTGCTCCAGGGCCTCGGCGGCTCGATGATGTCGCCCCAGACGATGACCGTGATCGCGCGCATCTTCCCGCCTCAGAAGCGCGGCGGAGCGATGGCGATCTGGGGAGCCGTCGCCGGCGTCGCCTCGCTCGTCGGCCCGGTCCTCGGCGGCCTGCTCATCGACAGCGTCGGCTGGGAGTGGATCTTCTTCATCAACCTGCCCGTCGGCATCCTCACGTTCGTCCTCGTGATGCGCCTGGTCCCGAAGCTCCAGACCCACAGCCACTCCTTCGACTGGATCGGCGTGGCCCTGAGCGCCGTCGGCCTGTTCTGCGGCGTGTTCGCCATCCAGGAGGGCGAGACGTACGACTGGGGCACCATCACCGGGATCATCAGCGTGCCGTTGCTGCTGATCGTGGCCGCCGTGCTGCTGGCCGTCTTCGTGTGGTGGCAGGCGCGCCAGAAGAGCGAGCCGCTGGTGCCGTTGAGCCTCTTCGCCGACCGCAACTTCTCGGTCTCCAACATCGCCATCGCGACCGTGGGCTTCGCGATCACGGCCATGGTGTTCCCGTTCATGATCTACGCCCAGGTGATCCGTGGCCTGGACCCGACCCACGCGGCGCTTCTCATGGCCCCGCAGGCGATTGCCGGCATGGTGCTGGCGCCCGTGGCCGGCAAGCTCGTGGACAGGCTGCACCCGCGGTACCTGGCCGCCGCCGGACTTCTGGGCATGAGCGTCGGCATCTTCTGGCTCTCGCGGGTCATGACAACGACCTCGGAGACCTGGCAGATCCTGCTGCCCGCCCTGCTCATGGGCATGGCGAGCTCCTTCGTCTGGGGCACGCTGTCCACGGGAGCGAACCGCAACCTTCCTCCGCAGTCCGCAGGGTCAGGATCGGGCGTCTACAACACCGTCCGCCAGATCGGCGCGGTCATCGGGTCAGCGGCCATCGCCGTGCTCATGGAGTCGCGGATCGCCGCCCACCTGCCCGGCTCCCAGGGGTTCTCCCTGTCGCAGGGTACGGGCGCGCCCCTGCCGCCGTTCGTCCGCACAGGCCTGGCCGCGGCCCTCAGCGATGCCATGGTTCTGCCCGCCGCGGTCCTGCTCATCGGGTTCGTGGCGGCCCTCTTCTACGAGAACCTGCGTCACCTTCGTTGAGCGTCCCTTAACCATCGGACCCCGGGCTGACTTCGTCTCCCGGGGCCCCTTGGCGCGCGCCCCTCGCGAGATTCCCGCTCATGAGAAGACTTTCACAATCGCTTGATCTCGAGTAGGTTTCATCCCACACCGCCTGTTGGGGGACGGTGACTTGGGGAAGTCTTAACAGGAGTGGCCATGTCGAATGGCAGGAATCTCACGCGTCCACGCGTGTCCATCATCCTTCCGACGCTGAACGAAGCGCGCAATCTCGAGGTGCTGGTGCCCGATCTTCCGGAGCGCTTCGAGGTCGTCCTCGTCGACGGCGGCTCCACGGATGACACGGTTGAGGTCGCCCGGGACCTGCTCCCTGACGTCAAGGTCGTGCAGCAAACGCGCCGCGGCAAGGGCAACGCTCTCGTGTGCGGCATGCTCGCGGCGTCCGGCGACATCGTCGTGACCCTGGATGCGGACGGCTCGGCCGACCCGTGTGAGATCCCGGCCTTCGTCGAGGCTCTCGTCGACGGCGCCGACTTCGCCAAGGGCTCCCGCTACCTGCCCGGCGGTGGCAGCGACGATCTGACGAAGCTCCGTCGCGCCGGCAACCTGGGCCTCAACATGGTCAGCAACTGGCGTCTGGGCACGAAGTTCACCGACCTCTGCTACGGCTACAACGCTTTCTGGCGCGACATCGTGCCGAGCCTCAACCTCCCCGACCCCCGGCTTCCGTCCCCCCTCGACGGCTCCCGGATCTGGGGCGACGGCTTCGAGATCGAGACGCTCGTGACCATCCGCGTCGTCCAGGAGGGCCACCGCGTCACCGAGGTGCCGAGCTTCGAGCTCGACCGCATCTACGGCTCCAGCAACCTCCAGACCTTCGCCGACGGCCGGCGCGTGCTGCGCACGATCGCGGTCGAGACGCTCGCGGGCGGCAAGGCTCAGAGAGGGCCGCTCACCACGGCCACGCCGCGTCACGACTCGCTCGCCGGGTGCATCCTGCGGGCGCGTATGGCCACGCCCGCCGTCACGGGGTTCGCTGCCTGAGGACGTGCGGCGGACCTGTCCGTCGCCACCAGGGGGCCTGAGTCATGCGAACCGCGATCGTCGTCTGTGCCTACACGCTGCTGCGCTGGGACGACATCGTCTCGGGGCTGACGGAGGCTGAGCACCAGCTCGTACAGACCTCGCGTGACGGCGAGGTCGTGCTGGTGGTGGACCACAACGCCGAGCTGTACGCCCGGGCGCTGGCCGAGCTCGCGCATCCGGGCCTGCGCATCCTCGAGAACAGCCGCACGCAAGGCCTTTCGGGCGCGCGCAACACCGGCGTCACCGAGGTCGAGGCGGATGTGTACGTGTTCCTCGACGACGACGCCGTACCGCAGCCGGGATGGCTGGACGGTCTACTCGACCCGTTCTCCGACGACGCCGTCATCATCACCGGTGGCGCCGCGACGCCGCGCTGGCCCGAGTCCGGCAGACCCGCGCTGCTGCCCGCCGGCGACGACCGCGGCGAGTTCGACTGGGTGATCGGCTGCACGTACACCGGCCAGCCGCGCACGCGCTCCGAGGTCCGCAACGTCATGGGCTGCTCGATGGCCATGCGCGCGCGGGTGTTCGAGTCCGCAGGCCTGTTCGGCGAGGATCTCGGCCGCGTCGGCACCGTCCCCTACGGCTGCGAGGAGACCGAGCTGTGCATCCGTGCGGCCGAGACCCCGGGCGTACGGATCGTGTTCGAGCCGACCTCGCAGGTGCTCCACCGGGTGACGCCGCAGCGCACCACCTGGTCGTACCTGTGGCGCCGCTGCTACGCCGAGGGCATCTCGAAGGCGGCCGTCGCCGAGCGCACCGCGCCGCGGAAGGCCTTGGCGACCGAGACCACGTACACCACGCACGTCCTGCCCAAGGGGCTGGTTCGTGAACTGCGGTCCGTGCCGCAGCGCGGTCGGGCCGGGCTGGCCGGCGCCAGCGCGATCGTGACCGGCCTGGCAGTCACAATGGTGGGGTACGCCGTGGGGCGGATCGCGATCCGAGGGGGTCGCAGGGGGGACAACACATGACCACGTCTTGTCGACTGTGTGGCGGCACCGAGCTGGTGTCGGTGCTGGACCTGGGCGCGAGCCCGCCGTGCGAGGCGTTCCTGCCGGCCGAGGCGCTCGATACCGCCGAAGCCACGTACCCGCTGCACCTGCGTCTGTGCCCGGACTGCCTGATGCTGCAGATCCCGGCGCTGATCCAGCCCGACGAGACGTTCACCGACTACGCCTACTACTCGTCCTACTCGACGAGCTGGGTCGACCACGCGCGGCGCTTCGTCGACGCGGCGGTCGCGGACCTCGGCCTCACGAAAGACTCGTTCGTCGTCGAGGTCGCCAGCAACGACGGCTACCTGCTCCAGCACGTCGTCGAGCGCGGCATCCGCTGCCTCGGCATCGAGCCCAGCGTCAACGTCGGTGCGGCTGCGGTCGCCAACGGCGTGCCCACGCTGACCGCGTTCCTCGATGAGGAGCTCGGCGCGAAGGTCGCGGCCGAGCACGGCAAGGCCGACCTCGTCGTCGCCAACAACGTCTGGGCACACATCCCTGACATCCTGGGGTTCACCCGCGGCCTGCGGGCGATGGTCGCCGACACCGGCCGGGTCTCCATCGAGGTCCACCACGCCCTCTCGCTGGTCACCGAGGCGCAGTTCGACACGATCTACCACGAGCACTTCCAGTACTGGACCGTGCTGGCCGCCGTCGAGGCGCTCGGGCTCGGTGGGCTGCGGCTCGTCGACGTCGAGCTGCTGCCCACGCACGGCGGGTCGATCCGGCTGTGGGCCGTGCCCGAGGACTCCACCGTGGAGGTCTCCCCGAGGGTCGCCAGCGTCGTACAGACTGAGCGCGAAGCCGGGCTGGACACGGTCGCGGGCTACATGAGCCTCGCCCGCGCCACCTCGCGGATCCGCGACGACCTCGTCGCCTATCTCATCGAGGCCCGCCGCGAGGGTCGACGGGTCGTCGGCTACGGCGCCCCCGGCAAGGGCAACACGCTGCTCAACTACTGCGGCATCCGGCCCGACCTCGTCGCCTACCTGGCCGACCGCAACCCGTACAAGCACGGTCGGTTCACCCCGGGCGTACGGATCCCGGTCGTGCCACCCGAGCACCTGACGGCCGATGCTCCCGACGAGGTGCTCGTGCTGCCGTGGAACCTGCGTACGGAGATCACGGCCCAGCTGTCGGAGACGCTGAAGCCCGGCACGAAGCTGATCTTCCCGCTCCCGGCGCTCGACGTGGTCACGGTGGGAGACGAGTCGTGAAGGTCGTCCTGTTCTGCGGTGGCTACGGCATGCGCATGCGCGGCTGGGACGGCGAGGGCCTGCCCAAGCCGCTGCAGCTCGTCGGCGAGATCCCGTTGCTCGTGCACATCATGAACTACTACGCCTCGTACGGGCACACCGACTTCGTGCTCTGCCTGGGCTATGCGGCCGACCAGATCCGCGACGCCGTGGCCGAGGCGCAGGCGACGCACGACTTCGCCCGGGACTGGACCATCGACTGCGTCGACACCGGCTTGGACACCCCGATCGGTGAGCGCCTCCACCTCGTGGCCGACCGGGTCGCGGGCGAGGAGCTGTTCTTCGCCAACTACGCCGACGTACTCTCCGACGTCGACCTCGACGAGATGCTCGCCTCGATGCGCGCCCAGCCGGACATCGACGCCATGCTGCTCGGGGTACGGCCTCAGGGCTCGTTCCACGTCGTACAGGCCGGCCCTGACGGCAGGGTCACCGATCTGTACTCGATCGGCGACCTCTCGCTGCGCACCAACGGCGGCTACCTCCTGCTGCGCCCCACGGTGCTCGATCGACTTGGCGACCGCAAGGACCTGGTCCCGACCGTGTTCGCGGAGCTCGCCGCGCTCGGCCGCCTCGCCAGCCACGAGCACGACGGTTTCTGGATGCCGGCCGACACCTTCAAGGAGCGCGCCGCGATGCACGAGCTGTGGGAGTCGGGCCAGGCGCCGTGGAAGAGGTGTACGGAATGAGCGTGACCCTGTCGGGCATCTCCCACGTGGTCGTCGCCGGCGCCCATTGCGACGACATCGCGATCGGCTGCGGGGCCACCCTGCTGGCCCTGCGCGCGGCCAACCCCGAACTGGTCGTGTCGGCCTTCATCCTGACCGGGGGCGGGACACCGCGCGAGGCCGAGGAGCGCGCGGCGGTGGAGGCGTTCGCGCCCGGCGCCGCGGTGACGGTCGGTGACCTGCCCGACGCCCGTACCCCTGCCTACTGGCTCGCCGCCAAGGAGTCGCTGGCGACGTTCAAGAAGTCCCTGGCCATGCCCGCCGACCTGGTCCTCGGGCCGCACGCCGACGACGCCCACCAGGACCACAGACTGCTCGCCGAGCTGCTCGTCACGGAGTTCCGGGCCCAGCCGCTGTGGGGGTACGAGATCCTCAAGTACGAGTCCGACCTGCCCCGCGTGGACACGTACGTGCCTGTCAGCGCGGAGATCGCCCACACCAAGAGCGCTCTCATCGAAGCCCACTACCCGAGCCAGAACGGCCATCCTTGGTTCGACGAGGAGGCCTTCCTCGCGTTGCTGCGGGTGCGGGGAGCCCAATGCAACACCCGCTACGCCGAAGGATTCGTCGTGGCCAAGACCGTGATCGTGATCGGAGACATGTCGTGAAGGTGCTGCTGACCGGACACCAGGGCTACCTGGGCACGGTGATGGCGCCCGTGCTGGCCGCCGCTGGACACGAGGTCGTCGGCCTCGACACCGGGTGGTTCGCCGGCAACGTGCTCGGACCGATGCCCGCCGACCCGCCGACCATCACCCGCGACCTGCGCGACGTGACCGTCGGCGACCTCGAGGGCTTCGACGCGGTCATCCACCTGGCGGCGCTGAGCAACGACCCGCTGGGCGCGCTCGCCCCGGAGATCACATACGACATCAACCATCACGCGTCCTCCCGCCTCGCGCGACTGGCCAAGCAGGCCGGCGTCGGGCGCTTCCTGTACTCGTCGACGTGCTCGGTGTACGGGGCTTCGGGCTCCGGGCTGGTCGCCGAGGACGCCGAGCTGGCGCCGTTCACGCCGTACGCCGTGAGCAAGGTCCGGGTCGAGGCCGACCTGCTCGAGCTCGCCGACGACACGTTCACCACCGTCGCGCTGCGCAACGCGACGGCGTTCGGCTACTCCCCCCGGCTGCGCGCCGACATCGTGCTCAACAACCTCGTCGGCTACGCCCTGCTGACCGGCGAGGTGCTCGTCATGAGCGATGGCACTCCGTGGCGGCCGCTGGTGCACGCGGGCGACATCGCCGACGTGTTCGCGGCGGCGCTGGTGGCGCCGGCCGAGACCGTACAGCGCAAGGCCCTGAACGTCGGCGACGAGAGCAACAACGTGACCGTGGCGGAGATCGCCGAGGCGGTGGCCGCTGAGACGGGCGCGTCCGTACGGATCACCGGCGAGGCCGGGAACGACCCCCGCTCGTACCGCGTGGACTTCTCCCTGCTCCGCGAGACGCTGCCGTCTGTACGGGTGCACCGCTCGATCGCCGACGGCGCCCGCGAGCTGGTCGCGGCCTACCGCGAGCACGATCTGACCCAGGAAGCGTTCGCGTCCCGGTTCGTCAGGCTCGCGCGGATCCGCGAGCTTCAGGACTCCGGAGCGCTCGACGCGGACCTGCGAGCCACGTGATCTCGTGCCACGAAGTCAGCCCAGCTCCCTGCCGCAGCGTCGCGGGGGCTGAGCAGCGTCGTGCCTTGTCGCCACGCGATGGCGAGATCGGGGTCGTCGTAACGCACGCCGACGTCCTCGCTGGGGTCGTGCGGGCGGTCGATGCGGTACGCGACGTCTGCGGCCCGGTCGCCGAGCACCTGGAAGCCATGGAGGCAGCCCGCCGGGATGTACAGGGCGGTGAAGTCGGTGTCGTCGAGCACGACCGCGACGTGCTGCCCGTACGTCGCAGAGCCGGTTCGCGCGTCGACCACCACGTCGAGCACAGCACCCGCCGCGACCCGTACCAGCTTGGACTCGCCCTCGCCCGTACGACCATGGAGGCCTCGCAGCACGCCCGGCTCGGAGCGCGACTGGGAGTCCTGGGTCAGCGGTCCGAAGACGACGCCGTGCTCGGCGGCGATCGCAGCGTCGAAGGTACGGGTGAACAGGCCGCGCTCGTCGCGGTGCGGCGTCGGGTGGAACGTGAGCACACCAGCCAGGGCCGTACGTCGAACTTCCATGCCCCCATTGTGCCGAGGTGCGGCCGATGACGTTCACGTGTGCGCTCTGCCGGACCGTCGGAGGACCCGCCGACGTGGCCTTGGACCTCGGCGACCAGCCATCGATCCGGCACTACCCCGCGCCGTCTGACCCGCGTCCCGACCCGACGTATCCCCTGGCCATGTGGGTCTGCCCGTCGTGCGGGCTCGCCCAGCTCGTGGCCGACGACACCGACGGGCCCGAGGTCGCCGTGCCCGAGTCGGCGGCCGTCGCCGAACAGGCGCGGCAGTCGGTCGACGACCTCGCCGACCTGCTCGTGGGCCGCACCACCGTCCGGGCGTTCCCGTCGCCGCACGGCGGCTCCGGCATCGACGCGTACGTCGCTCGTGGCCTGACGGTCGTCGACGGCCCCGCGGATGTCGTGGTCGACAGCTTCGGCATCATGCACGACTCCGACCAGGCGGCCGCGTTCGCCGAGCGCGCGGCAGCCGTCGCGCCGGGCGGGGTGCTGGTGCTCACCGTCCAGCCGGTGGGCGACATCGTCACGGGCCGCCAGTGGACCGCGCTGCGGCACGGGCACGTCGCGTACTACTCGCTCACCGCCCTCCGGCACGCGCTGGCCAGCGTGGGGTTCACGCCGATGCGGCTGACGAGGTACGCGCTGTACGGAGGCACGGTCGTCGTCGTCGCCACCCGAGATGGCGTGGCCGACAGTGCGCTGACAAGGGCGTACGAGGTCGAGGCCGAGGCTCGCATCACCTCCCCCGCCGGCTTCGAGGCCCTCCGCGCCGGCGTGGCCGAGGGGATCGCCACGCTACGCGGCTACCTCGAGAGCCACGCCGCGAAGGGCACCCGTCTGTACGCGTATGGCGCGCCGTCACGCGCGATCTCGCTGCTCGCCGCGGTGGGCGACAGCGCCTCCGCGATCGTCGCCGTGGCCGACGCGGCGCCGGCGAAACAGGGCCGCTGCCTGCCGGTCAGCCGGCTCCGCGTGATCTCGCCGGAGGAACTCGTGGCGGCCGAGCCCGATGAGGTGCTCCTGCTGCTCGACGATCTGTACGACGAGGTGCTGGCCGCCCATCCGGCGCTCACCGGTCGCCTCGTACGCCTCCACTCAGGAGGCGCCGATGGCTGAGTCAGGGACGCAGGGCAGCGAGCGCCGCACGGACGTAGCGGACCGGCCCACCGAGCGCGGACCGCAGCTCCAGCATGCCGAGTCGCCGCGTGTAGCCCTCGGGGAGGTCGAACTCCCGGTCGGTCGCGCCCGGGTCATCGGAGCCGCCCTGGGCGATCGTCCGGAGCCTGGCGAGCGCCCGTGGCACCAGGGGCACGGCCATCCTCGCCAGCCGCGGGCTGAGCATGGTCTTGGTCAGCCACGCGCCGAGGCCGACGCCGTAACCGGTGGCCTGCTTCTCGAGCGCGGGCAGATCGTCGCGGTGTCGGTGCCAGACGACCGCGGCGGGCTCGACCGCGACGGCGTGCCCGGCGGCGAGCACCCGGACGAACAGGTCGATGTCCTCACCACCCATCGTCGCGGTGCCGGGACCCATGGCGACGTCCAGCGCACCCACCCGCTCGTACACCGCGCGTCTGACCGCGAAGCTGGCGCCGGTGCCGTACGAGCCGACCTGGAACGGGAACAGCGGCAGGTCGGCGGGCGGGTCGGCCAGCCTGTACTGGCGGGGGGTCCTCGCGTCCGACCAGGTGACACGGTGGTCGAACCAGGCCTGGGGACGGGTACGGATCTCGCCCGTGGCCACCAGCGCACACACCAGCGCGACGTCGGCGTCTCGGGCGAAACCCTGCGCCATGCCGGTCAGCCAGTGCCGGTCCACGATCACGTCGTCGTCAATGAACGCCACGATGTCGTACGCCGCCGCGCGCAGTCCGCGGTTCCTGCCTCGGGAGACGCCGGCCCGCGGTTCGGCCACGAACCGTACGCGCGGGTCGGGATGGTTCATCACGAGTTCGCGGGTCTCGTCGGTCGCTCCGGCGTTGTCGACCACCACCACCTCGAACATGGGGTAGTCGCACGCCAGCACGGACTCGATGGCCTGCGCGAGCAGGGCGGCCCGGTCGCGGGTGCAGATCACGACGCTGGTCGACGGCTGCGGCGGGTCGGGTTCGTGAACGGGCTCCGGCAGGGCGTCAACCGCCGCGCGCACAGCCTCGCGGGAGACACTTCCCTGTGTGACCGGCACCATCACGAACCCGAGCAGCGCGCGTCCCTCGCGGACGAGCAGGCGCGCTCGGTGGTAGCCGTCCGCGTCGGCAAGCTCGAACGGGTCGTCCCCCGCGAGATCTGCGCGATCGACCTCGCCGATCCAGACCGCACCCGACCAGTCGGGCGTGGCGCTGGAGAACATCGGTCGGCGCAGCACGCCGCCACGATAGCCGAGCGCGTCCGCCCGCTCGTACGGCACTGCGCTGGTGGCACACGATGAGCTGGCTACGACCCGTACCCACCACGGGCCCCGTGGACGAGCCGCTCGTCCGTACGGTGGCGGGGTTGATCCTGCTCGTCATCGGCGGCGTGGGCGCCATCCTCGCGTGGACGTCGCCGACCGGCGGACTCGCCGGCCTCTGGGTGACGCTCGCGCTCCACGTCGTGCCGGGCGCGGTGCTCGGTCTGTACTACCGACTGCGCGGCACCTCGTTGGCGCTCGCCACCGTGTTCGGCAGCGCGGCCATCCTCGTCCTGGTCTCACTGCCGATGGCTTGGTTCGGGTGGTGGCACGTGCGACCGGTCGCCACCCTCCTGCTCATCGCGACCGCGAGCTTCGGCGCGGTGTTCGCCACCAGCGACCTCCGCGGCATCAACCGTCAGGCACCGACCGAGGTCGCGAGCCGCATCCGCCACTGGACGTTCGGCCCCGGAGGGCTCGCCACGATCGGGTTCAGCCTCGTGCTGGCGGCCGCG
Organism: Propionibacteriaceae bacterium; assembly: GCA_027492675.1. Taxonomy (GTDB): domain Bacteria; phylum Actinomycetota; class Actinomycetes; order Propionibacteriales; family Propionibacteriaceae; genus Fen-668. Next base: position 11,410 of record JAPUEI010000085.1, read on the forward strand.
CGCCGGGGCATGCCCCTGCAGTGGGGCGCCTTCGTGTCAGCCGGCCCTATCGCCTGGCTCGGGCTGATCCTCATCGTTGTCGCCGTGGTGTGGGCGTTCGCCGGCGGTGGCGGCCTGGGCTGGGCGGCGCTCGCGCTCGGCACCGTGGTCCAGGCTGTGCAGGCCGCGAGCTACAGCCTCCCCACCGTGCAGGTCGCGGCGCGCCACGTGGGCGTCGCCGAGCTGATCGCCGACACCGGCCACGTGACCCCTGCCACCGATATCTACCAGGCGTGGTCCGGATTGTTCGCGTCCGCGGCCTTCGTCAGGGATGCCGCGGGCTTCGACGACCTCCTGCTGTACGCCACGGTCTGGGGCGCGGTGTCGGCGGGCATGATGATCCTCGCGGTACGGGCGCTGGCGGGGCACTTCCACACCGACGAGCGCGCGTGGGCGGCGGCGCTGGTCTTCGGGCTCGCCTCGTCTCTCAACACGACGTTCTTCGCGCCGCAGATGTTCGGCTTCGTGGGGGCTCTGGTCGCCATCGTGCTGATGCTCCGAATCGGGCGGGAGGGCAGCAACGACCGCCTGCTGAGAGACGGGATCGTCGTCGTCTCGATCGCGGTCGCGGTCACGCACCAGCTGAGCCCGTACCTCGCCTTCCTCGCCGTCTGCGTGCTCACGGTGACGCGGGTCATCAAGAGCTGGACCGCAGGGCTGTTGCTCATCGTGCCCGCGCTGCTGTTCGCGTTCCTCAATCGCGGGGTGCTCGGGCCGTTCATCTCGCACCGCGACCTCGGGCAGTTCCTCGAGAACCTGCGGCCACCGACCCATGCCGCGTCCACGGCGCTCGACCCCTCGCTCGCGAACCGCATCACGTTCTACGTCCCGGCCGTGGCGCTCGTGGTGATCGGCCTGGCCGCGCTCATCGTGCTGATCCGGAACCGCAACCGGCAGATCGTCGCACTGGTGCTGGCAGCCGGGAGCCCGGTGGCGCTGTTCCTCGGCTCGAGCTATGGCAATGAGGGCATCTTCCGCGTCGCGCTGTTCGCGCTGCCCTGGCTCTCGATCCTCGCCGCGTACCTGCTGCCCGAGCAGGGAAGGCGCTTCTGGACGCTGCGCCTGTACCCCCTTCGTACGGCGGCGGTGCTCGCGCTCAGCCTGGTCCAGGTCATCGGCTGCACCGGCATGGACTATTCGCGCGTCGTCCGGCCGACGAACGTCGCGGCCATCCGGTGGATCGAGACGAACGTGCCGCAGGGGTCGATGGTGTTCATGCTGGGCACCGATCTGTCCGAGCCCGTCTTCGTGACCGGGCGGCTGCTGCCGTACATCTCCCGCGAGACGCTGTTCAAGAACACCGACATCCCGGCGTACCCCACCACGACGGGAGCCGCGTACGACCCCGGGGCCGACCTGGCCGTGCTCACCAACGCCTGGGCGTCGCAGCCGGCAACACATCGGTACGTGCTGGCGACCGACTCGATGCGGATCTTCGACGAGCGATACGGTCAGCAACTGGCATCCGATCAGCAGCGGTTGGAGGCCCAGCTCGCCTCCACCACCGCGAGTTGGAAGATCGTCTACGACGGACCGGGGGCGAGGGTGTACGAGTTCCTGGGGGTCGTCCCATGAGCCTGCCCGCCGTCGTCGTGCTGGCCCACGACAAGCCGCGCCACCTTCACCGGCTGATCTCCGCGCTGCACCCGCTGCCGATCTTCCTGCACGTCGACGCCGGCACGCCCGATGCCACCGCGGCGGCCATGGTCGAGGACCTGCCCGACACCGTACGGCTGCTGCCGCGCCGCGCTACGGGCTGGGCGACGTACGGGCTGGTGGACGCGGAACTCGCGGGCTATCGGGCCGCGCTGCAGACGGACGCGCGCCACGTCGTGCTGTGCACGGGCTCGGACTACCCGCTGGCGAGCGTGGAGGTCATCGTCGAGACGCTCGCGGCGTACGGGGGAAAGAGCTGGGCCGAGGTCCTGCCGCTGCCCCTCAAGGACTGGGGACCGCTGGGAGGGTACGACCGGTTCGTGTTCCGCAACCGCGTGGTGGACCGTCGTCGGGAGTGGTCGCCGGTGCCGCGGCGCTGGCCGGCGGGTCTGCGACCGGCCGGTGGGTCGCAGCTGAAGATCCTCGCCCGTGACCACGTCGAACGCGTGCTGGGGCTGCTCGCCGACCGGCCCGAGCTCGTCTCGTACTTCCAGCAGGTGTGGATCCCCGACGAGACGTTGGTGCCGACGCTGTTGAGCTCGCCCGTCACGGGTCTCGACCTCGCCACCGATCTCGTGCCCGGGCCGCCCGCGTGGCACATCGACTGGGGCAAGGCACCCACCGCCAGCCCGCGATGGTTGGGCGCGGACGATCTGTACGCGCTGGTCGCCGCGACCACGCGCACCCCGCGCGCGCTGTTCGCGCGGAAGTTCGACGAGTCCGCTGACGCTCTGCTCGACGTCATCGACGAACAGCTGAGACTCCCGTGAGCAGCGAGCGCGGCACGCGAGACCTCTTCGGACGAGGGATGGTGTACGTCGTCGTCTGGTCGATGCAGATGGTCGTCGCGACGGTGGTATCCCCCGTGCTCGCCCACGTGCTGCCGGTCGCGTCGTTCGGGTCGCTCGCCGCGGCGATCGCGCTGTACCAGCTCAGCCTGATCCTCATCGTCTTCGGGCTCGACCAGGCGCTCGCCGTGCAGCGCGTCGAGGACGGCGACGACGACGCTCGTGCGCGGGGCCTGGTCGCCTCAGGAATCGTCGCGTCCCTGGTGGTCACGGTGATCGCGGCGGTGACGAGTTCCTGGTGGGGGCCGGTGCTCGGGTTCACGAGCCACCAGTTGCTGCTGCTCACGCTCGGCTGGACCGCTCCCGGCGCCGCGGTCCTGCTGATCCTGTCGCTGCTCCAGGCCGAGGACAAGCTGCGCCGGTTCACGGCCGTCAGCCTGATCTCGACGGTCGGCAGCCAGCTCATCGGCATCACGCTGCTGTTCGTGGTCGGGCGCACGGCCGAGACGTACGCGATCGGTGGCGTCGTCGGCCAGTGCACGGCGCTCGTACTCGGTTGGTGGTGGGTGCGACCCCGGCTGCGCGGCGCCTTCGACTTCGCCTCGCTGGGGCGTGCGCTCCAACTCGGTGTTCCGCTCGTGCTGACGAGCCTGTCGGAGTACGTGCTGACGGCTGGCGACCGCTTCCTCATCCAGCGCGTGCTCGGGCCGGTCGAGGTCGCCCGCTACCAGGTGGCGTTCACGGTCGGCAACGTCGTCACGCTGCTCCTGACGTTCACCAACAGGGCGTGGCTGCCAAGGCTCAAACGCATCGTCGACGCGGACGAGCGGTGGCGGGTCATCGGCGCATCCCGCGACGGGGTGTACGTGCTGGCTGGCTGGGCCGCCTTCGGCATCACCATCGGCGCGCCGGCGCTGCTCCGGGTGTTCGCCCCGGAGTCGTACGGTCTCAACTCGTTGCTGTTCGTCGTCGCGGTGGTCGGTCTGGGCGCGCTCCCGGTCGCGGCCGCCGTGGCCAGCGGTCAGCAGCTCATCACGATCCGCTGGTCGGCCCCGTTGGCCTGGGGCGCCGCGACCGCGGTCGTCGTGAAGGTCGTCACCACCCTCGCCCTCCTCGGCCCGTTCGGCATCAACGGCGCCGCGCTCGGCACGTTCCTGGCGCTGTTGGCCCAGGCCGTCGTCCTGCGTCTCGCCATCTCCCGCCGCCACGGCGTCGCCCGGTCCGAGCCGAAGGTCCTGCTCTTCCTGGGCTTCGTCGTCGCCGGCAGCGTGCTCTCGACCCTGCTCCCCCAGAGCTGGTCTTGGAACATCGTCCGCTTCGCCTGCGGCGTCGCCTGCCTCATGCCCTTCGGCCTAGCTCTCCGCCGCCTGCAGAGAGGATAGGCGCGCCGCTGAGGGTGCCGGCGGCGCACGCCTCAGTGAGCCGCCGTATGGTTTCGTTCCCGATTGAGCCACCCATCCCGCAGCTCTGAGGACCGTCTCCCGACCGCGTCGTCCATTGCGGATCTGCGGACACGGCGACGACAGCGCCGCACAACCTCAACCACTGCATGCATGACCTCAGTCGAGGGAATCAACCAGGACAGTCGCTTCCGAAAGGGTGGTGAGCAACATCTGCCCGAAGGACGTGAGTAGGGGGACGGGATATCCGGGATACTGATCCGCATGTGCGGCTGCGGTGCTCATCTGGCAGGCGAAGGCAGTCGCTAGCACCACATCCGACCCGAAGACTTTGGATGCTGGCAGGCGACTGGACGGGCGGAACAGAAGGCCCATGAAGTGTACGGCCCAACCCGCGACCATATCGTCGGTGACCCCGAGCGAACTAGCGAGCGCCGCACCGGCCTTCCCAAATTGTTCTGTTCCGCGGCTCTGAATGAGGCGCCAGAGTTGCGCAACTAGTGAGTCTCCAGCTCCCAGGCTGGGCCTGAACGCCCGGGAATTGGCTACTGCCCGATGCGCCTGCAAGAAGGCTTCCACGCATTCCTTCATGTTTGATGCGGGCGGCCTGTCCAGTAGGGCCCACAAGGAGTCTCCACTGCTCGGGTGGGTCACCACGCGCACACGGAGTCGACGCAGAAGCGCGGCCTCGAGATCGTAAACCGCTGAATTCAGGTCGGAGATTCCAGTACGGGCGTCATTAACGGCAGCGTCAAGGCGCCAGGTTTCGTCCTTCACCACTGCATGAACGGTCCGGTCCGAGAGAATCGGGAACCAGCTGGGAAGCATGACCGGCGAGGATGCCTGCGCAATCCCCAACTGCTTCTTTGCCAGGAGGACTATGTGGAGCGAGTCGGACGCCTGGAATGACGCCAGCCGAGACTCACAATGACTCCTGGAGTCATTCAAAATGGAAACCAGATCCGCGAGCAGCGCGTTCGGCTCATCGAAGCCGCGAGAGCGGACCACCAAGACAAGCACGGGCAGGTCTGACAGTAGGTCTTCTAGTTCGCGCTTGAATGGTTCCCGCTCCCCCTCGATCGCCAGCCAGAGAACGCCGATCCCTTGATCGATATGCTGCTCTCGAACACGCCTGGCGACGTCCGAGGCCACAAAGAGGCTCATCACACCCTCCCGAGTCGGATCGGCGCGACGGTCGCGAGCCGACCCAGCAGTCGAATCTTAGGTGAGACCTGCTGACCGTCATAGTGCAGAAAGTTCGCCGAGGTCGCCGTGGTGAGAACGTAGTCGGGTGTGACCCCGAGGCTGTCGTAGTCTGCACGCCGGAATAAGTCGGAAAAGTCCGACCGGCTGACAGAGAAGGTCGACGGGCTCTCGAGGCAGATCGTTCGAAGCATGCCGTAAACGGCGTGCAACCACGGAGTGGATTGCCGACCGGTCGTCCCAAGAGCCTCCCCGATCACACCGTCACGGAAGAACTGGTAAGCGAGAGATTCACGAATGGAGGACTTCGTTAACCGAGAGGCGGCAAAACTCACGAAATCTTCTCGCCCCAAGTTCAGGCTTCCCACGGTCCGCCTGCTTTCAATTAGCCAGTCCACCAACTCGACGAGAAGATTCACCGTGATGAATGGATGGCCTGCCGTTTCGGCGAAGACCATCTTCGTGAAGTCTTGATCAACACTTACTCTAGAGGTAAGGATCTTCGAGACAAGGTCAGTGAACTCGTCATGGCTCAAGGATGCGCGGAATAGGGGGAAGTGATCCTGAATCACGTATGGGCTCAATTGATTCTGATCCATCAGAATATGATGCGCGGTGGGCTGTTGACCAAGGAATATCACGAGATTGTCTCGAGAAAATGTCACGAACTGATTGAGGAGGGGCTGAACCACTGAGTACCGCAGTCGCTGGTTAGCCTGCGCCTCGAAGGCCAACGTCCCGAAGAGCGTCTCGTACTCATCCAGTACCAGCACACGCTTCCGTTCTCGACCCTTCGAGTCCGGAGAGCCGCATTCCATGAGCGTTTCAGTAAGGAACGATGATCGAAGGTGCCCGCCGCCCTCTAGGGCGCCAACCACCCTCTTGTAGAGGACCTGTTCTTCCGGAATCTGGCCAGTGTCATCGCAGGTCTGAGCAATCACGTCGACGTCAGTAGAGTCTGAGCCCAAGTCGAGCCCAGCCGTCGTCTTGCCACTTCGTCGAACGCTACACCAGAGGCGCACCCCATTTCGCCGCTCAACGGTCCTTAGTAGGTCGCGCACGCTTGGACGGTCGACGCGATAGTAGCGAGTAAGGAAAGGATTACCGATCGGGAAGTCGTGTGCGAAATTGTAACGAAGCAGTTGCGTCGCCCGCGTCCCGCCGTCGGACTTGAATGCCGCCCGTTGCAGGATGTTTTCGAACACTTGTTCCGGTTGCGGCCTGGAAGAGTCGACCACTATCCCATCGAACCTTGGGTCGCTCGCGAGAAGCGCGCGCGCGACTTCCGAAGTCGTACCGATGACTGCCTTGGCCCCCTTGCCCAAAGCTTCCTCAAGGAGCTGCTGCGTCAGAGAGCCTCCTCCCAATGAAACAACCACGAAGACCGGCTCTAGCGAAGATGCACCGCCCGCGCCGAACGTCACCTCAAGTAGCCCATTGTGCGAGCGGTACTCCGCGAGCGACGGAAGGGGGGCCAGGCTGCGGGACGCCCTGACGAATCGGTCCACGCCAAGTGCAAACACCGCGCAGTCGGATAAACCAACTACACTCCTCGAAGTGCCAATGGCTTCCCCAACTGCAATAATGTCGGGCTCAGTTAGAAAGGCGAGAGCATGCACCCATTGCTCGGGCCTTTCTCCAAGTACGTCGCCACCCGACTGACGACCGAAATCGCAGCGCCCAAAGCCAACTAGAATGCCGGCCAAAATGCCTGAAACTAACTTCCTGAGAGTAAGGGCTTCAGACGCGATGGGCCCTCGCGAGAGCGCGGCGGAATAGTACTCGATAGGTATGTCCAGAAACCTCTGCAGACCTCCGCAGGCCTTTACTAAGGCTAAGGCCTGATCTCCGCGCTGAATCGTGTGGTCGTACCCCTTGGTGAAGATGTCCAAGCAGTGCTCATCGAGCAAACCGCGAACGAGTTCGCTCGGAACCGGGTTTGAAGACAGGCCGTGATGCGTCGCCTCGAGAAAGTTGTCCGCGAAGTCAGCGAAGGCGTCGCGGTACCATGTACTCCATTGGAAGATATGATAGTCGCGTAGTTCCGCAAGCCCTGCCTTGAATGCATCAAGCACTCCGCGCATCTTGGCCGTGATTGCACTCGCAGGACTACTGGGCGCTGGACCGGTGGTAGGTGAAGAGGATAGTGCGGCTTCCAACATGTCAGTGAGCCGTCGCTTGCGCTTCGGAAGAAAGCCGTCGATCGCTCTGCGCAAATCGGCGTCCCAGACACGAAGTTCATCGGGTCCAAGCTGTCCCATCAGGGCTGCGAGGACCCCCTCTGCATCCTCTGGCTTGACCGCTGCCAGTAGCCGATCGACCTCATCCAGTATGTCATCGGCGGAGCTCATGGGCGGATGCTACTCCTCAGGGGGGCATAGGGGCGCGGATTCCTGGCGGTGATGTCGATGGGTTTTGGGGAAGGTCGGCGCAGATGTTTCGCACTGCGCCTGGAACGTTCGGATCTGCGACCACGTCCACGCCGAGGCGCAGCCTTCCATGCCGTGACGTAAGGCCATTCTTCTCGACGAGATGATCGAGGCCGCCGAAGAGGTTCAGACTCTCCCTACATGCCACGAGGTCGAGGTCATCTAGGCCGACCATCGACATTGTGTCGCCCTCACGTGGAACTTTACGAGGCTCGATAGGCCGCGTCGCAGTTGTCCGCGCAGTACACTGCCGACCAGCCTGAGGGAGACTGGGCCCGCCGCAGCCAACTTCGCAACCGGATCGTCCACGGCTACTCATCCACCGATCTGCAAGTCCTCCACCCGACCGCCATGGATGTCCGTCCCGCGTTCACCGCGCAGCTAAAGTCCGGACTTCAAGAACTCAAGTGCTTGCCGGTACCACCCCGCCATTCCACACAGCGTTTGCCTCTCCCAGGCACAGCCCAGACAAAGGGAGTCGCGCCTCACACCGCCAGCGGGCGGGACCAGAGGCGGGGCATCTTGGCCCAGGCGCGGCGGCGGAGCTCCCAGGCCTTCCAGGAGGCGGCCGCAGCAGCCTCGAGGAGACGGTCGTCGGCCACGATGCCGTACTCGGTGCGGACCTCTCGCAGGAACCGTACGTTCTCCTGGAACTGGGCGTCGCTGTGGCTGCCGGAGACTGACTGCGGCCACACGCGGAACGCGGCCAGCGAGTCACGGAGGCCCACGAGGTCGCCGCGCGAGAGCAGGCGGAGGAACAGGTCGATGTCCATGTTGAAGACGCGGGTGCCGTCCCAGCCGCCGACCGCCTCGTAGTCCTCGCGCCGGAACATCGCGCTGCCAGGCTCGCCGATGGGGTTGATGCCGTACCGGACGCTCTGCCTCGCGACGTCGCGCACGGTGTGCCGGCCGACGAGGCCGTGGAGCCCGCTGGCCTTGGCCAGGACGTAGCCGTTGCCGTCGATGACGTGGCGTCTGCTCGCCACCAGGCTGACGCCGGGTTCCGCGCGCAGGACGGCGGCCTGAGCGCTGAGCGACTGCGGATGGATGAGGTCGTCGGCGCAGACGAGCTTGATGTACGAGCCGTGGCAGTGGTCCATCGCGCGGCGCCAGTTGTCAGCCAGGCCGAGGTGCTCGGTGCTGGCGACGAACCGTACGCGCGGGTCATGCGTGAAGCTCTGCACGGCTCGGGCGGTGCCATCGGGCGACGCGTTGTCGATGACGACGACCTCGAAGTCGGGGTGGTCGGAGGCGAGGACCGAACGCAGCGTGGCCGGGATGAACTCGACTGCTCGATAGGCTGGGATGCAGACCGACACCTCCGGCGCCATGCTCATCCCTTCCTGGTCCCCCGGCAGAGTGGGGTGGCCGGTGCTCAGACTGTAGCGTCCATGAGGTCACGAAACCTAAGAGGGGATTAAGAAGGCATGACTGTCCCACAGCATTCGCGCCTCATCGCCGCCGCTGTGGCCGTCACCTGCGCCGCCCTTCTGCTGAGCCTGGCCGGTGACATCCGAAACACCCGGGACGGGGCGCCGAGCATTGCGACGCCCGCCGCGTCGACGGCCACCTCAACCGTGAGCCCAACCTCCTCGCTCTCGGCGACGCCCGATGCGACCAGCGCATCACCCTCGGCGTCGACCCCCTCGGCCAGCCTGTCGTCGACCGCACCAGCCACGCGGGCGACCGCGGCCAAGCCGACGACCGTGGCCGCCGCCAGCGCGAACCTCGGCTCGTACACCTCCCCACCACCCATCGCGGGCTGGCGCGCGGACTGGAGCGACACCTTCGACGTGCCGATCGAGAGCACTCGGTGGGGCCGCTACGGCTACGGTCTCCAGGTTCCGGGGCAGGGCGCCATGGGCCGCTACCTGCAGCCGAACACGTTCACCTCCGGCGGCAAACTCATCCTGCGCACCCAGTACGCGAACGGCGAGTGGTCCAGCGCCGGCGTCAGCAGCGGCGACTTCTACGCCGTGTCGGGCGGCCGTTGGGAAGTACGGGCGAAGTTCCCGGTCTCCAAGGGCATCGGGTACGTCTTCCTGCTGTGGCCCGCCGACGAATCCTGGCCGCCGGAGATCGACTTCGCCGAAGGACGCGTCAACGGACCACAGGTGATGGGCACCTATCACTACGACAGCGACAACAAGCAGAGTCAGGTGTTGCTCTCGAACTCGTCGATGAGCAGCTGGCACACGTACGGCGTCATCATCGGCGCGACCACGATCACGTACACCCTCGACGGCAAACCGTGGGCCGTGACGACCAACCCGCGCGTCACCACCAAGCCTCTCTGGGTCGGCTTCCAGTGCGGAGCGATGGACCCGAACGGCTCGGCCAAGCAGTACGAGACCGTCGACAACGGCGTCCCGGGCCCTCTCACGCCGGCCATCAGCGACATCCAAATCGACTGGGTCGCCCACTACGTACCTGCCTGATCTGAGGGTCCCCTCATGTGGACTACACGTCGCTGACGACGCCTGTACGTTCCGCCCCAGAGGGGGTCCTCATGACGGTGTCGCGTGTGAGAGGTCGTGTACGTACTGCTTCCATCACCGCGGTGGGAGCGGTGTTCTTGCTCGTCTCCGTGTCGGCGTCCGCGCTGACCACCACCACCGCCGACTCGGTCCCCGTGTCCCCGGCCACCGCGAGCGTGAACACCCCCACGACGAGTACGGCCTCGAGCCCGCTCGCTCCGGCCACCACAGCGCAACCGGCGCCGACCTCCGCCAGCAGCGCGACACCATCGGCCGTGGCGGTGTCCAAGGCGGCCGTGGCCACCTCCTCCAAGGCCGGCGTGCCATCCCCACCCGCCACGGCCCGCGTCGTCCACCAGGCCATCTCGCTGACCCAGGCCTCCGGTTCGCCGACCGCCCCACCGGGCAACTCGCCCACCACCGCCCCGTCGTACGCCGGCTGGCGCGCCGACTGGGTCGACAACTTCAACGTGCCGATCGACCAGACGAAGTGGGGTCGGTACGGCTGGGGCTACCAGGTGCCCGGGCAGGGCGCGATGGGCCGCTACCTGCAGTCCAACACGTTCACCAGCAATGGGATCATGACCCTGCGCACCCAGTACGCCAACGGCGAGTGGTCCAGCGCCGGCGTCAGCAGCGGTGACTTCTACGCCGTCTCCGGCGGACGCTGGGAGTTCCGCGCGAAGTTCCCCGTGTCCAAGGGCATCGGGTACGCCTTCCTGCTGTACCCCGACGACGACACCTGGCCCCCCGAGATCGACATCGCCGAAGGCCGCGTCAACGGGCCGCAGATCATGGGTGTCTACCACTACGACAGCGACAACAAGCAGAGCCAGGTCTTCACCAACAACGCGACGATGAGCGACTGGCACACGTACGGCGTCATCGTCGGCGCCACCACGATCACGTACACCATCGACGGCAAGACGTGGGCCACCGTCACGAACCCCTCGGTGAGCACGAAGAAGTTCTGGATCGGCTTCCAGTGCGGCGCGATGGACCCCAACGGCTCGGCGAAGCAGTACGAGACCGTCGACAACGGTGTCCCCGGCCCGCTCACCCCGGCGATCAGCGACATCCAGATCGACTGGGTCGCCCACTACGTGACGGCCTGAAGTCTCTCGCCAACAGCCCCGAGTTCTCTCGGTAGCGACCTGAAGTTCTCTCCTCAACGCTGCTGAGTTCTCCGACAACTGTGCAGAAGTCTCTCGGTAACGGGGTGAAACTCTCTCGGCAAAAAGTCGGGCGGGCCTTCACCCGTTACCGAGAGACTTTCCCACCGCTGCGGAGAGACTTTCCCACCGCTGGCGAGAGACTTCCCCACCGCTGGCGAGAGAGTTTCGCACCGCTGGCGAGAGAGTTCTGCCTACACCACCTGTCGTACGAGCGCTTCCGCGGCGTCGACGATCTGGTGGGTTTCGCGCTCCCAGTTGGGTTCCTGGCTGCGGTACGGGCCGGTGGCGAGCGAGATGATCACGGCCGCGGCGCGCAGGCGGAGCTCGGTCGGGTCGACGCGCTCGTCGAAGACGGGCACCCAGGTACGAAGAAGGGCGTGTACGCGCTCGGACTGGCGCGCATTCATCCGCTGCACCGTGGAGAGGTGCGCGATCAGGCACGCCAGGTCGTCGGCGCGGCGGCCCGGGCCGACGGTGTCGATGTCGAGGATCCCGGAGATGTGCCCGTTGCGTACGAAGATCTGGCCCTCGTGGAAGTCACCGTGCGTCGGCTCGTCGCCCTCGGGGCAGTCGGCCAGGCCCTGCATGATCTGATCGGCCATCCAGTCCAGCCGAGGCTGCAGCGGCGGCATCGCCTGCGAGACCATCCGGGCGTAGTGCTTCACCGCGTCCGACCAGGGGGGACGCCGTTCCAGCGCGGAGACCGTCGTGGGCATGGCGTCGAGCACGCGGATGAGGCGCTCGGCGGTCGTGGGCGCCTCGTCGTCGAAGATGGCGCGGGCCAGCGGTCGGCCCGCGAGCTCGTCGAGCACGAGCAGGTGGTCGGACGTGGCAGCGAGGATCACCGGCGCCGGCACCCCGGCCTCGATGAGCAGCTCGTGGCGGGTCTTCACGGAGTCGAACAGCCGCTCGCGCAGCACCTTCACGTACAGCACCTTGGGCGGCGCGCTCACGGTGCATCGCAGCACCGCACGGCGCCGCGGCCGATAGCCGATCATGTCGAGGCGGATCTGGTCGACGCCCACGGGTGTCGGGAAGACGCGGTACTCGTTGAGCACGGCCGCCATCTCCGTGGGGTACGCGGCGCGCTCGAGACCCGGCAGGTCGGGGTCCTTGGGGTAGATCCAGACGGCGACCTCGCGGTCCCCGTCGGCGAAGATCGCGGCCCGCTCGTCCGTACGGGCCAGGCCTCCGGCGCGCGCCGACACGCCCAGCAGCTCCTTGCGTACACCGTGGGGCCACTCGACCGACGCCACGTACGTCGCCGTGGTCGACCGCTGCGGGTTCGCGTCGATGTGGTCGAGCGCCCACGACTGGAGCACTCCACCGGCGTGCTGTACGGCAGCGCGCAGCAAGCCGCCGACCTCGTCGCTCGTCAGGAGCTTCGACCCGTCCGGATCCCGCACGTCACCTCCTCAACGCACACGACTTCGCCGGTTCCGATCGGCGATGAGCCTATCGGGCGGCCGTTTCGTCGGCGGTACCTTGGGTCGTCGCGTTGGCCGTGTCCTCCGACTCCGCAGGCCGTACGGTGATGCGGGCAGCGCGCCGCCCGTCGAGCTCGGTGACCGTCATGTCGAACGTGCCGCTCACCCCACCGGCCACCTGCTCGACCGTGACCTGCACGCTGTCGCCGACGTCCGGCAGCTCGCCGCGCTGGGCGACCCAGTAGCCGGCGACCGTGTCGTACGGCCCTTCGGGCAGCTCGTACCCCGTCCTGTCGGCGAACTCCTCAAGCGTGAGCAGCCCGTCGACGTCGACAGCCCCTGACAGGCGGACGATCGAGACGTGGTCCACGTCGTACTCGTCCTGGATCTCTCCCACCAGCTCCTCGACGAGGTCCTCGATGGTGACGATGCCGGCCGTGCCGCCGTACTCGTCGCGCACGATCGCCAGGTGCGAGTTCGTACGACGCATCTCGGTGAGCGCGTGCAGGATCTTCACGGTCTCGGGGAGGGCGATCACCGGCCTCACCAGGCGAGATACCGGCGTGCCGCGGGTCGCCGGGTCGAGGTCCATGAGGTCGCGGATGTGAAGGAAGCCGAGCACGTCGTCGACGGTCTGACCGGTCACCGGATAGCGGCTGTGCGGCGCGCCTTGGACGGCCTTCGTCGCGGCGGCGGCCGGCATCGAACCGGGCAGGAAGTCGACCTCGGTCCGGGGCACCATGACCTCGCGCAGCGACCGCTCGCCGGCGTCGAACAGCTCGTCGACGATCTTCCGCTCCTCGGCGCCCAGGGACTGCGAGCCCGTGACGAGCGCGCGGATCTCCTCCTCGCTGACCTCCTCGCGTCCGGCCTTGGGATCGCCGCCGAACAGCCGTACGACCGCGTCGGTCGACACACCCAAGAACCAGATCAGCGGCCGGGCGCCCTTGGCGATGATGTCGACGAGTGGCGCCAGCGCCATCGCGAACGCCTCGGCACGCTGCATCGCGAGGCGTTTCGCGGCGAGCTCGCCGAGAACGATCGAGAAGTACGAGATCACGATGGTGATGACGATCAGCGCCAGCGTGCCGGCGACGCCCTCAGGAACGCCCCAGCCCACGAACACGGGCGCCAGCCGTTCCGAGAGCGTGGCGCCGCCGAATGCCGCGGATAAGAAGCCCGACAACGTCACGCCGATCTGTACGGCGGACAGGAACCGGTTCGGGGACTCGGCCAGCTGGGCGAGCTTCGCGCCGCGCTTGCCGCGCTGGGCCAGCTGCTTCAGCTGGGCTTCACGCAGGCTCACGAGCGACATCTCGGCAGCCGCGAAGACTCCACCGATGAGGATGAACACGCCGATCAGCGCGATGTCCTGCAGTGTCGCCGTCATGCGGCTCCCCGGCCCGTACTGTCTGGGTCTGTCACGGGCCCGAGTCTATCGGCGCCTGCACGAGCGGGCCCGCCGCCGCTCGTACAGACCCGGGTTCGCGAGACAACCTGCACGACTCGCGAGACAACCTGTGACCCGCATCCCGGGCACAAGTTCTCTCGCGAACCGCACAAGTTCTCTCGCGAAACCCCTACGCCGGGGTCACCACCGTCTGGATGATGTGGGTGCTCTTCACGTACGAGAAGGTCACCCGCGAGTTGGCGGGCACGACCACCGACAGGTTGGCCCCGTTGGGCGCACCGCCCGCGCCGTAGTTCTCGGTGAACGACAGCCCGTACGCCACCTTGTACTGGTACGTACCGGCCGGGATCTGCGTGGTCACCCAGGTGTACGTGCCGTCGCCGTCCGGGTCCTGTAGCCACGGTCGCATGCAGTCCGCCGCCCAGTCGGCCGCGCATCCGAGCTCGGACTGGAAGTCGCCCGGGATCGTGATGATCGGCCCTTGCGCGTCGGACGTCACGTAGTGCGTGCCGTGGTCGTAGTAGAACGTCACCGGTGTCGCGGGCGCGGTCATCGAGATGTTCGGCCCGTTGGGCACTGCCCCGTCGCCGTAGTTCTCCGTCCATGCCTTGTCGATGGCGACCTTGTAGCCGTAGTCGCCCGCGGGCAGCGTGTACGTGCCCTTCCACAGCTGCGAGACCGGGTCGAGCGTCAGTTGCGCCTGGGCGCAGTCCGGAGCCCAGTCCGCCGCGCAGCCCATCTCGGAGTTGAACGTGCCGGCGACCGCGACCGCGGTCGGCTGGGTCACGGGTCCCCCACCGGTTCCCGGCGGCGGCGGCGGATCGCCGACGACCGCGGTCGTGGAGGTGGCCGTGATCCGACCGGACCCGTCCTTGACGACCACCCGGTACTCGAGCAGCGTGCCCTTGGCCATGCCCGACACGTCGTGGAAGACGCGGTACGGGGCGTTGTCGTCCGTGCCGAGGATCGTCCACCCCTTCGTGCCGACCGGCCGGAACGCGATGGTCACCTCGTTGAGCCCGTTCGGCGTGCCGCCGGTCAGCGACGCGGTGATCGCCGCGCGTCCGCCGACGACCCCGCTGGATCCGGGCGTGAGCGCGACCGTCGTGGCCGTACGGCTGCGGTCCATCGGCTCGTTGGCCTTGTAGACCACGGCGGACATCGCCGGCACGGTGATCGTGACCTTGCCGTCACGGGTCGTACGGATCGGGCGGTACGCCCCGAGCAGCGGCTGCAGCGTCGCATTCGAGGTGCCCACGGCGAACGTCACCGTCTGCGTCGTGGTCGCGTTGTTCACGGCCACCACGTACTCGCGGTCCTTCTCACGCCCCGAGTCGATGCGCGAGAAGGCGAAGATCCCCGCGCCATCGGCCGCGTACCTCGTGAGCTGCGCCCCGTCGGCCAGCGCCGGGTTCTGCGCCCGAAGCCGCGCAAGCGCCGAGATCTGCTGGTACAGCACGCTGTTCGTGTCGTACCGGTCCTTCGACCCCGCCGCGCCGACCAGCACAGGCTCGTTGGCGTACTGGGCGGTCTGCGTCGCGAACATGTCCTCGCGGGCGTCCTTGTCGCCACCGGCGCCGATGAAGCCCTGCTCGTCGCCGTAGTAGACGATCGGCTGGCCACGCGTGAGGTACATCAGCGAGTTCGTCAGCTTCACCCGCGCGAGCAGGTCGGCGTTCGACGTGCTGGATCCCTTGAGCAGCATGGCGATCCGGCCCATGTCGTGGTTTCCGGTGAATGTCGGGAGCTCGTACGCGTTCGAGTTGGCGTCGGTGTAGTAGTCGTCGGCGGCGTAGAAGTCCGCGAGGTTCTTGGCGCTCTTGCCCTGCGCGTACGACTGGGCGTTGCTCTGGAAGCCGAAGTCGACGGTCGCCTGCAGGGCACCCATGGTGGTGTACGTGCTCATGAAGGCGGGATTGGAGTCGTACACCTCGCCGAACATGAAGAAGTCCTTGTTGCCGATGGCCTTCGCGTGCGCGATGACGGCCGGGGAGAACTTCTGCCAGAACTGGATGTCCACGTGCTTCACGGTGTCGATCCGGAAGCCGTCGACGCCGTAGTCGACCCACTTGTTATAGACGTCGATGAACCCGTTGAGGACCTTCGGGTTCTCGGTGAACAGGTCGTCGAGGCCGGAGAAGTCGCCGTACTCGGCGGACTCACCGGCGTACGTCGAGTCACCGCGGTTGTGGTAGAGCGTCACGTCGTTCAGCCACGCCGGCACCTTCACCGTCGCGTCGGCGGGGGTGCGGAAGACAGGGGTGTACGGGAAGGACGTGGTGGCGCTCAGCGTCGGGAAGTTCGGCGAGTTGACGACCGTCTTCGGGTCGAAGACCGTGCCGTTGGCGTCGGTGTACGGCGTGGTGGCCGTGGAGACGTAGCCGTACTGCTTCTGCGCGTAGTCGATGACGTCGGCCGTGTGGTTGGTGATGATGTCGAAGAACACCTTCATGCCCTTGGCGTGAGCGGCCGCGATCAGCGCCTTCATGTCATCGTTCGTGCCCAAGTGCGGGTCGATCTGCGTGAAGTCGGTGATCCAGTAGCCGTGATAGCCGGCGCTCGCGTCCGTACCCGTGCCTTGTACGGGACGGTTCTTGAACGACGGGGTCATCCAGATCGCCGTCGTGCCGAGGCCCTTGATGTAGTCGAGCTTGCTCGTGATCCCCTTGAGGTCACCGCCGTGGTAGAAGCCCTTGTCCGTGGGGTCGAAGCCGGTCTCCATGCGCGAGCCGGTGAGGCCGCCGGTGTCGTTGGCCGTCGAGCCGTTGGCGAACCGATCGGCCATGACGAAGTAGAACCGCTCCTTGGTCAGCGCGTTGCGCAGCGACTCACCGGCCAGGCGCTCGTCGTCGCGGGTCGTCGTGGTGCTGACGGGAGCCGCCACCGTGACGATGTGGCTGGTGCCGTCGAACGAGAACGTCAGCTTCGAGGTTCCCGAGAGCACGAGCGGCATGTTGGAACCGTCCTTGGCACCGCCCGCCCCGTAGTTCTCGGCCCAGGAGTCGTTGACCGCGACCTTGAACTGGTACGAGCCGGCCGGGACGGTGAACGTCTTCGTCCAGCCGCCCCCGGACGCCGTCAGGTGGGTCGCCACGCAGGCCGGGTCCCAGTCGGCCGCGCAGCCGAGCTCGGACTGCAGGTCGCCGACGAGCGTCACGGTCTGGTCGGCGGCGTACGCCGGGGACGCCGAGAGTCCTGCCATCACCACCGCGACGGCGAGACCGGCGGTGAGCCACCGGTTCCTGAACTGCGGTCTGCGGGTGGAGTCGGAGCGAGGAATCACAGTGGTACCTCCGTGGGGGCGTCATTGCCGGGGTGGGCCACACAGCGTGGTCATGTGAGGCCGGGTGGGGGCATGTGAGGGGGGTGAGACTCCGGCCGGATCGAACCTAACGCGCCCGCGCGCGGGCTGTAAACCCTTTGAGCCCACCCAATTTGATCGAGCAAACCTCTGCCCTGACCGGCACCGTACAGAGCGAATGCCCGGCGGAAGGGTGGCCGGGCATTCGCGGGTACGGGGCGGGTTCAGCCCTTGATCACCTGCGATGCGGGCGGGGCGACGAAGGGTGCCACCGCGTCCCACTCGGAGAAGGTCAGATCCGCGCCGGAGCCGCCGCCCTCGAAGCTGATCCGCAGGATGGTCGTCGCCTTCACGGTGACCCAGACGCTGACAGGGGTCGCGCTGGTACGGGCTCCGTGAACGAGCTTGTACGCCGCCTGGCCCCCCATCGTCGTCTCCTCGACCGTGACATCCTTCCCGCTGGCCGCGATGTCGGACTTGAGGGCGCCAAGGATCCCCTTGGTGGTCAGCGCGGCGAGCTTCGGGTCGGCGGTGCTCATGTATCTGGAGCCGATCGCCTCGATGGTGGCCTGCGGCTGGCCGGAGGCCTTCCAGAACGCGGCGTTGGCCTTGGCGTAGAACGTGCCGGCGACCACGATGATCTCCAAGACCTGGAGTCCGGTGGTCAGCTGGAGCTTGCCGTTGCTGCCGTCGCACGTGCCCGCGACGTTGATCTGGGAGACCTCGTTGTTCGCGGTGACGGTGCCGACCATGTGCGTGCTCTTGCAGGAGTCATAGGCCGTCAGGTGCTTGTCCCACAGCGCCTGGGCATCAGGTCCGGTGCTGGTGGCCTTGGGCGTGCCGGGCGCCTGCCCGCCGTACGCCGAGAAGTCGTGCACCTGGTGCAGCATCGCCGTCGTGGCTTGCCCGCAGCCGCCGAGCGCCAGCATCAGGACGATCGCCAGTGCGGACAGTGCGGAGAGTCGTACGCGCATCGGTGGGGCTCCTCAGACGAGACCGGGCAACGTCACCGTAGCCAACGCCCCCAGATCCGTAGCCCGGACTGAGAAAACTCTCAGAGCTCGGAGGTCTCTCCGGTCACTTACCGAAGATCTGGTCTGCCGGGGGCGCGGAGAAGGGCTTCACCGAGTTCCAGTCAGAGAAGTCGAGATCCGTCGGGTTGGCGCCGCCGACGACCGTGAGCTTCAACAGGTTGGCCTTGCCGTCCGCGCTCACCCACGCCTTGAGATCGCCCTGGTTCGTCGACAGACGCTGCGACAGCACGTACGCCGGAACGCCCGCCAGATCGCCTTGATCGACCTTGATGTTCACCTTGTCGACGAGGTTGAAGTTGATCGTCGCGAGCCCGTCCAGCATCGCGCCGACGGTCATCTTCGAGACGTCCATCGACGTCGTCTTCACGTACTTGGTGCCGATGGCCTGCGCCCGCTCCTGCGGAACGCCGGCCATTGTCCAGTACGCCTCGTTCCCCTTCACGTACGCGACGCCGGACACCATGATGATCTCCGCCGTCCAACCGTTCTGACTCACGGTCACCTTGGCGTTCGAACCGTCGCGGGCACCGGCCATATCGACCGGGATGGTCGTTCCGTTGTTCGTGGCTGTGCCCTTGATCTCGACCGAGGTCGCGGCCTTCATCGATGCCTGAGCCGCCGTCCAGAGCTCCTCTGCGCCGGGGATCGCCTGTGTCGACGACGCGCCTGCAGCCGGCCCAGAGCCGGACAGGCCACCTGGGATCAGGCTGCAACCCGACAGTCCGATCACGGTCACGGCGACCAGCGCGGATGCGACAACGCGTACAGCGATCTTCATGACATCTCCTGTGAGGGTGGAAGAACCTGACGCGGACGCTATCGCACGGCATGGGTGTGGAACGGGCGGCCCCCTGTTTCCAGGTGAGGCCGCCCGTGCAGCGAAGATCAGGCTCAGGCGAGCGCGGCCTTGAGGTTCTCGTCGATGGCGGCGAGGAACTCTTCGGTGGTCAGCCACGCCTGGTCCGGGCCGACGAGCAGCGCGAGGTCCTTGGTCATCTTGCCCGACTCGACGGTCTCGACACAGACCCGCTCGAGGGTCTCGGCGAAGGCCGTGACCTCGGGGGTTCCGTCGAGGGCGCCGCGGTGCTTGAGACCGCCGGTCCATGCGTAGATCGACGCGATCGGGTTCGTCGACGTCGGCTTGCCCTGCTGGTGCTGCCGGTAGTGCCGCGTCACCGTGCCGTGCGCAGCCTCCGCCTCGACCGTCTTGCCGTCCGGGGTCATCAGCACGCTGGTCATCAGGCCTAGCGAGCCGAAGCCCTGCGCGACCGTGTCGGACTGCACGTCGCCGTCGTAGTTCTTGCACGCCCAGACGTAGCCGCCCTCCCACTTCATGGCCGACGCGACCATGTCGTCGATCAGGCGGTGCTCGTACGTCAGGCCGCGGCTCTCGTACTCCGCCTTGAACTCGGCCTCGTAGATGCTCTGGAAGATGTCCTTGAACGCGCCGTCGTACGCCTTGAGGATCGTGTTCTTCGTCGACAGGTAGACGGGGTAGTTGCGCAGCAGGCCGTAGTTCAGCGAGGCGCGGGCGAAGTCCTCGATGGACTTGTTGAAGTTGAACATGCCCATCGCGACGCCACCGTCGGGGCCGTACTTCGCGACCTCGAACTCCATGGGCGCGGAGCCGTCCTCAGGGGTGTACGTGATGGTGACCGTGCCGGCACCGGGGACCTTGAAGTTGGTCGCCTTGTACTGATCGCCGTGGGCGTGGCGGCCGATGACGATGGGCTTCGTCCAGCCGGGAACCAGGCGCGGGATGTTGGAGATGATGATCGGCTCGCGGAAGATCACGCCGCCGAGGATGTTGCGGACAGTGCCGTTCGGCGACTTCCACATCTCCTTGAGGCCGAACTCCTCGACACGGGCCTCGTCGGGGGTGATGGTCGCGCACTTCACGCCGACGCCGTGCTTGGCGATGGCGTTCGCGGAGTCGATCGTCACCTGGTCGTTCGTGGCGTCGCGATTCTCGATGCCCAGGTCGTAGTAGTCGATGTTGACGTCCAGGTACGGGTGGATCAGGCGGTCCTTGATGAACTGCCAGATGATCCGCGTCATCTCGTCGCCGTCGAGCTCTACGACGGTTCCCTGCACCTTGATCTTGCCCATTGACATCTCCTCGCGCCGTTGCACAAAAGGTCTTGACGTCAAACTACCTTACGGTGCCCGGTCCTCGCACGTCCTTCGCCTACCTTCTCGGGTGCAGAATGCCTCCTGTGACGTTCAGGGTGGAGCAGTACACCGTCGCGCTCGGGCCTGTACTGGCCGCGGGCGAGTCCGCACTGTGGATCCCCGACGCCTCCTACCTCGTCGGTGCGCTCGAGCACATCCCAGCCCCGGCGACGGTTCCAGGCCTCGACGAGCTCCGTGACCTGCTCGACCAGCTCGCCTCAGGAACCGCTCTCGTGGGGTACGAGGGGTCGCTGGCCATGTCGCTGCGGCTCGCGATCGACGAGGAGCACCACGGCGGTGCCGACGGGGAGCTCGTGGTCACCGACCAGCGGCTCCTCGTGCTGGACCACCTCATGAAGGGCGCCCGGGTGATCTGGGAATGCCCCCGCGACGCGGTGGTCGGCGCCCGGGTGACGAGCGGCCTGGGACATGCGGGACGTACGGTCATGGTCTTCGACGACGGCTCCGGCCTCGCCCTGCTGTTGGGAGTCGTCTTCAAGACCGGCGCCGAGCACTTCGTCACCGAGCTGCGCAGGGGCCTGCGGCTGTTCTGACCTCTGAAGTTGTCGCCATTCGGGGATACCCGGGCGGAAAGGCGACCACTTCGGAGCACGTGGCTGGGCGCCGTCAGGGTACGGAGATGACCGCGTACCCGGTGGCCAGGTCGAGGATCGACATGGCTCAGTCGGCGCCGTTCACGACTACATCGGCGCGCGCCTCGGGGTTCTGCGTCGCCACGTAGGCGGCCTCCTGCGGCATCCAGTTGGTCGACCAGCACTCCCAGCGGGCGCCGCCCTCGCGCTCCTTGGCCCGCTCGATCCGTACGTCCTCGTCGACGGTCACCCAGACGCGGACATCCCAGGGCACGTCCACGGCGTTGTCGGTGACGTGCACGCCCTCGACGACCACTGGCGTGCGCGTCACGGTGAGCACCTCGCCGGGCTCCTGACTCGTCCAGTGCCAGCGCCGGTACGAGGCGTCGCCGGTCGCCAGCACCCGCTCGTACACCTCCGTCACGAACCTCTCGTGTTCCCACAGCGGCTGCCCCGGACGCGACATGTCGTCGCCATGCACCACATCGCCACCCAACGCCGCCGCCAGCGTGTTGGCGAACGTCGTCTTGCCCGCGCAGCTCAGTCCGTCAACGCCGACGAACGCCGGCCGACCGGACGGCACACGCTCAGCGATGAGCAGGCGGATCTCTTCGATCGGGTCCACTGACATGCCGCCATTATCGACGCCGGAGCCGCGGAACCAACCCGGTCTCGGTGAGTGGGGCGTCGAATAGTGCGCTTCGTGCCGCGACACGCCGCCACGACCGCGCGTGTCGTGCACTATCCAGGGGGAGGGGTAGCCGGCGAGGGGTCAGCGGGCGAGGAGCAGGGGGCGTACGAGGGAGGCCAGGTACAGCGAGCCGGTCACGACGAGGACTCTCTCGGGGCGCTGCAGAAGCACCTCGAGGGCCTCGGCCACGGACCGTACGGGCTCGGCGTCGATCCCCAGCGCACGCGCTTGCTCGACGACCAGCTCGGCCGGGTACGACTGTTTAACCTTGTCACCGTCGCCGAGCAGGTACTCGGGCACGACCAGATGGCTGACCATCGGCGCGAGCACGGACAGCGTCGCGGGTAGCTTCGTGTCCGGCGCCTGCAACAGCGTGCCCAGCACGGCGACCGGGCCCAGCCCGTCGGCGCGCAGCGACTCGACCAGCCCGCCCATCTTCTGGGGGTTGTGCGCGCCGTCGAGGATCACCCGGCGACCGTCGATCACGAACTGCTCGTACCGCCCGGGCGGGGTGTACGCCTCGGCGTCGATCACCGGCACCTCGAACCCGGACCGTCGACCCAGCTCCGTCACCGCGCACCGAGCCAGCGCGAGGTTGCGCTCCTGATACCGAGCCCCCTCGGGCGGCGTCGCGACCACGACCCGACCGCCGACCTCGCGGGCCCGGTCGCGTACGACGTCCAGCACGACCTCGTCCTGGTCCACGACCACCACGGTGTTGCCCTCGCCGACGATGCCCGCCTTGTGGGTGGCGATGGCGTCGACGGAGTCGCCGAGCAGGTCAGTGTGGTCAAGCCCGACCGCCGACACCACGCACAGCTTGTCGGGGTGCTGGAGGGCGTTCGTCGCGTCGCGCGTGCCGCCGATGCCGACCTCGACGACCCCGTACTGGACCTTCTCCCGCGCGAACACCCACAGGGCCAGCCCGACGCCCAGCTCGAAGTACGTCAGCTCGCGGCCCAGCGACTCGGCGAGCGGGAGGAACTCGCGGACGTACGCGACGAACTTCTCCTCAGCGAGTGGCAGCCCGCCGATCTGCACGCGCTCGTTCACCGCCACGACGTGCGGCGACACCGTGAGCCCGGTGCGGAACCCGGCCGACTCCAGCAGCGCGCGGATCAGGTACGCGGTCGACGTCTTCCCCGACGTGCCCGCGACGTGAACGAGTGAGTACGTACGTTCCGGGTTGCCGAGGTGATCGAGCAGCGCCCGCATCGTCTCGATGGCGACGTGACCGCGGCTGCGGCGTCCGGAGAAGTGGAGCAGCGCGTCCAGCGCGGAGTCGAGGTCGGTGACGACGCGCATCGATCCCCTCTCACTACGGCCTGGATGGCCGATACCCCCGGCGGCGCGGCGCTACCCTACCCCGGTGACTGCGACCGACCCGCACTGGGTGATCACGCTCCGCTGCGCCGACCGACCGGGCATCGTGCACGCCGTGAGCGGTGCCATTGTGGCCGCCGGCGGCAACATCACGGAGTCGATGCAGTTCTACTCCGAGGAAACCGAGACGTTCTTCATGCGGATCCAGGTGGCCCTGGCCGACCGCGCGGACCTCGACGCCGAGCTCGACACCGTACGTACCCTTCTCGACGCACAGATCGAGATCGACGAGGTGGGCCGCCCGCTGCGCACCCTGGTGCTCGTCTCCAAGGCCGGTCACGTCCTCAACGACCTGCTGTTCCGCCACCGCAGCGGGGCGCTGCCGGTGGACATCCCCCTGATCCTGGGCAACCACGACGCCCTGCGCCCCTTGGCCGACTTCTACGGCATCGACTTCGAGCATCACGAGGTCACCCGCGAGACGAAGGCGGCCTTCGAGGAGCGCGTACGGCAGGCGTGCGAGGAGTACGACATCGAGCTGGTCGTCCTGGCGCGGTACATGCAGATTCTGTCGCCCGGCCTGTGCGAGTACCTGACGGGTCGAGCGATCAACATCCACCACTCGTTCCTGCCCGGGTTCAAGGGCGCGAACCCGTACCGGCAGGCGCACGCGCGCGGCGTGAAGCTCATCGGCGCCACGGCCCACTTCGTCACCACCGAGCTCGACGAGGGCCCGATCATCGAGCAGAACGTGACGCGGGTGAGCCACTCGCGGTCGGTGAGCGAGCTCGTCGAGATCGGCCAGGACATCGAGTCCCGCACGCTCGTCAGCGCGGTCAAGCTGTTCGCCCAGCACCGAGTGCTGCTCGACGGCTCCCGTACGATCATCTTCGACTGAGCGGCCCCCAGCCTGCCGGGCTGCGGAACGGACGACGCATGCCCTCCTCCCGCCGAGACCTGATCGCGCTGCTCGACCAGCAGGTGTCCGCGTGGCGTGCGCCCCTGACAGCCCCGCCTGTACGGGCGAGCGACGGGCTCGCCGCCGACTCCCCCATGGGTTGGCAAGGCGTGCCCTGGTACCGGCACGTCGGGGTCCGCATCCCCGCGTTCTCCGTGCTCGCCACGCTGTTGGTGGTGCTGGCCCAGGTGGTACGGATGGGGCTCGGTGCCCACGGCTACCCGTGGTGGACGCCGATCCTCGTCGAGCTCGTGCCGATCGCCGTGGCGTACGGGCTCGTGGTCACGCTCCTCGAGGCTCGACGGCCTGGCATCGAGTACGCGCCCGCCCGCTGGCTCGGCCTGCCGTTCGGCCTCCTCGGCGGGGCCGTCGTGTGCCTCGTCGCCGCAGGCATCGTCTGGGCGATGGGCGGGATCGTGTTCACGGGCACCAACCCCAACCCGCCGTGGCTGAGCCAGTTTGTGAGCCTCGGCGTCGTGGCCGGCATCGCCGAGGAGATCGCCTTGCGCGGCGTCCTGTTTCGCTACGTCGAGTCGCTGCTGGGCACCTGGGCGTCGGTCGCGATCAGCGCCGTGATCTTCGGCGCGCTGCATCTGTCCAACCCGCACGCCACGGTCGTCGGCGCCGTCGCCATCGCGTTGGAGGCCGGTCTGATGTTCGCCGTGCTGTACGCGCTGACACGGTCCCTGTGGGTGGTCGTCGGCGTCCACGCCGGCTGGAACCTCATGCAGGGTCTCGGGCTCGGCATCGTCGTGAGCGGCTCGTCCGACGTCGGGATGGGCTTCCTGGTCTCGCACCCCGCGGGCCCCGAGATCATCAGCGGAGGCGAGTTCGGCATCGAGGCGAGCGCGGTCGCGGTGGGTGTCTGGCTCATCGTCGCCGCGTACCTGGGGTGGCGGCTGGTGCGCAGCGGCGGTGTCGTACGGCCGGTCTGGGTGCGCCATCGCACGCTGCCGGGCTCACCCGAGGTGACTCCCGGACAGTGAGCGACTGAGGCGGCCGGAGCCCTAGAGCCCCTCGCGCAGCATCTGCCGCACACGGCGTCCCGATGACGAGACTCCGACTCGGTCGAAGGGCGAGGCGAACACCAGCGAGGCCGCGCCGCGCGCCCACGTGTCCTCGCCCCAGTTGCGCACGGTCACGGGGACCGTCCGGTCGCTGGGCAGGTGCGCCCTCAGGCTGCGGGTGACGCCCGGCTCCCAGAACTCCCACACGTCCACGCCCTCCCCGGAGACGACCACGTCCTCGGGATCGAAGACATGGATGAGGGAGGCGAGCGCGTTCCCGAGTTGTTGCCCTGCCCAGTCGAACAGTTCCAGGGCGACGACATGGCCGGCCCTCGCGACGGCGTTCAGGTCGTCCTTGGTGCCGCCCTCGGGGAGGACCCCCAGCGCCACCGCACGGCGAGCGAGAGCGTTGTCGCCGATCAGCGTCTCCAGGCAGCCACGCAGTCCGCAGGCGCACGCCTCGCCGCCTGGCTCGACGAGGATGTGCCCGAGCTCGCCCGCGCCGCCGTGCGCGCCTCGATAGACGTGCCCGTCGAGGGTGAGGGCGCAGCCGATGCCGTAGCCGATGGTCACGAGGAGCCGGTCGTCGGCGGTCAGCCCGTCGTCGTACAGGCGGGCTGCGATGGCCAGGGCGTTCACGTCGTTCTCGACGAAGACCGGCAGGCCCGTGGCGTGCATGATCATCGACGAGAGCGGGATCCGGTGCGGTCGAGGCGATCGTGGCCCGGCATCGGGCCGACGACATCCCCATCGGAGCGGTCGTCATCGAGGCCTGGTCGGACGAACAGGGCTTCTCGACCTTCAACGACGCCCAGTTCGTGCCTCACCTGGATGGCGCCCCGCACCAGGCGTCCGACTTCACCTATCCGCCGGATGCCCACTGGCCAGACCCGGCCGGAATGGTTCGCCGCCTGCACGAGGCCGGTATCCATGTGGTGCTGTGGACGATCCCGCTGCAGGCCGACGAGCCGGAGTTCGGCCCCGAACCGCACGCGGACGCGCGCCTCATGGCGGAGCGCGGCTTCGCCGTGCGCGAGGACGACGGAAGCCCCTACCGGAACCGTGGCTGGTGGTTCCCCCAGGCCTTGATGCCTGACTTCACCGACCCGGACGCTCGCCAATGGTGGTTGGACAAGCGCCGATGGCTGGTCCGCGACCTCGGCATCGACGGCTTCAAGACCGACGGCGGTGAGCACGCCTGGGGCGCGAATCTGCGCTACGCGGACGGGTCCCGTGGTGACGAGGGCAACAACCGCTACCCGGTCCACTACGCCGAGGCCTTCGGCGACCTGCTCCGCTCCGAGGGGCGAGCGCCGGTGACGTTCTCCCGCGCCGGCTACACCGGGTCGCAGGCCCACGGGCTCATCTGGCCGGGCGACGAGAACTCGACCTGGGAGGCGTTCCGCCATTCCCTGAACGCCGGCATCACGGCATCCGCCTGTGGCGTCGTGTACTGAGGCTGGGACATTGCCGGCTTCTCGGGGCCCGTCCCAGACGCGGAGCTGTACCTCAGGGCGACCGCGGCATCGGCGTTCCTGCCCGTCATGCAGTACCACTCCGAGTTCAACCACCACCGCTTCCCGTCTCGCGACCGGACGCCCTGGAATGTCGCCGAGCAGACGGGCTCCCCCGAGGTGGTCCCGCTGTTCCGCCGGTTCACCCTTCTTCGCCAGAGCCTCGCGCCGTACCTCGCCCAGAGCGCGAGGACAGCGGTGACGACCGACCGACCGCTCCTCCGCGGCCTCTTCTTCGACTGGCCGGGCGACCAGAACGCGTGGGCCTTCCCCCATGAGTTCCTGTGCGGAGACGATCTGCTCGTCCATCCCGTGACCGAGCCCGGCGCCGGGGACTGGACGACCTGGCTACCTGACGGCGACTGGGTCGACGCGTGGAGCGGCGAGACACTGCCCGGCGGGACGGCACACACGCGCGTCGTTGGACTGGACGTCATCCCGGTCTACTGCCGCGCTGCTGCCTGGCCAGGGCTCGCAGACCACTTCCGTCAGGCGGTCGCAGGCTAGGGGTCAACGGGCGACAGAACCTCGACGACACGGAAAGCGCATCCCCCTGGGGGTATCGGCCCGCGCCCAGCAATCGCCGGTGTCTGACGTCGTGCTTTTTTCGCAGAAGTACCCCGAGTATCGGGTACTTGCGGTTACAGTCTGCGCCACCTGGTCGCTCGACGGAGAGCACCACGTGGAAGGAGTCCCCATGGCGACCCAAGATCCGGTCTCGACCGGAGATCCTGAACGGCACCTCCCGGCCGATCACAACCCCCTGCCCGCCCTGGACGCAGACCAGCCCGCAGCCCTGAGCGCCTCGGCGTTCGAGGAGGTCCAGAGCTCGGCGGAGTTCATCGAGCTGCGTAGCCGGTTCCGCCGGTTCGCGTTCCCCATGACCGCGGCGTTCCTGATCTGGTACTTCGCCTACGTCCTGCTCTCCACCTACGCGGAGAGCTTCATGAACATTCGTGTCTTCGGGAACGTGAGCCTCGGCATCCTGCTCGGCTTGCTCCAGTTCGTCACGACCTTCCTCATCACGTGGCTCTACATCCGCCACGCCAACAAGAACCTCGACCCGATCGCGACCTCGCTGCGGAACAAGTTCGAAGGGAGCGCGAAGTGACTCTTCTCGAGACTCTGGGCACACCGTGGCTCAACATCGCGATCTTCGCGGTCTTCGTCATCATCACCCTGACGGTCGTCATCCGGGTCTCCTCGGGCGGCCGCAAGGGTAAGGACTTCTACACCGGCGGCGGATCGTTCAGCGGGCGCCAGAACGGCATCGCCATCGCCGGCGACTATCTCTCGGCTGCCTCGTTCCTGGGTATCGCCGGAGCCGTCGCGTTCTACGGCTACGACGGCCTGCTGTACTCGATCGGCTTCCTCGTCGCCTGGCTCGTGGCTC